>NC_014762.1:1287412-1931118 GCF_000183725.1 Sulfuricurvum kujiense DSM 16994
AACGAAAACAATTTCAATCTCACGGTCGGTGCGCTGCGTGCATCGAAAATTACTAACGGCGTCTCCAAATTCCATGGGGAAGTGGCGAACCGGATGTGGAAGGATTGCGAAGGAAAATCAGAAATCATTCACGTTACCAATGCGCAAAACCGCCGTTTTTGGACCGATAAAGAGTTATTGGCGGCATTGGACGATCATGAAGATTATCAGATTATCAGTCGAAAAAAACATCTTAAACGCGGTTTGTTTGCTATCGTTGCCGACCAAACCGGTAAAATGTTTAATCCCGATATTTTGACGATTGTCTGGGCACGCCGTTTTGCGGAGTACAAACGTCCGGGACTCATCAAACACGATTTCGCACGTTTTAAAAAGCTGCTTCAGCGTACCGATAAACCTGTTCAGATTATTTGGGCCGGAAAACCGTACCCTTTTGATACGAATGCGATCAACGTTTTCAACGAACTTATCCATATCAGTCATGATTATCCGAACATGGCTGTCTTGGTCGGATATGAGCTTGATCTCTCCCGAATGCTGAAAAAAGGGTCGGATATCTGGCTGAATACTCCTCGTGTTTCACGCGAAGCAAGCGGAACGAGCGGTATGACAGCGAGTATGAACGGTTCTATCCACTTCTCAACCGATGACGGATGGCACCCCGAATTTGCAAAACATACGATCAATTGTTTTACGATCCCTCCGATCGATCATGATCAGCCGGTTGAGCTTCAGGATGCCGAAGACAACAAAAACATGATGGATATGCTCGAAAACGAGATCATCCCTATGTATTACGATAAGCCTGATCACTGGGTGCAAATGATGAAAAGTGCGATGAGCGACGTTATTCCCGCCTTTGACTCAGGACGTATGGCACATGAATATTATGTCAAAATGTACGAGCACTGAGAGGCTCGTTACTTCCACTGGAAGCTGGGATTATAAAGCAGTTTATTTTTGCGGAAAACAAGATCCATCTGTTTAAGGATCGTGGTCAGAATTTTGATGGTTTCCAGTGCATAATCCCCTTTATTGAGCATAACGCATTCTGCTTTATGGGCAAAAACGACATCCGATATCTCGGCACGGCTCGGGATATTGGTTTTCATTTTGCTTTCCAAAACCTGTGTGGCCAAAATGACCGGCATATGTGCCGCGGTGCAGAGGTCTAAAATCTCTTCTTGCATATAGGCGAGATTTTCAAATCCTATTTCGATTGCCAAATCTCCCCGTGCGATCATAATCCCTGAATGCCCGTATTCAATCAATGCTTCGAGAATTTCGGGCAGATTTTCGACCCCTTTTTGGGTTTCGATTTTAGCGACAATCGCAATTTTCCCTTTTTTGCCCAGGCGGTCCAACTCATCGATAAGATCGTGTATGTCTTCGGATGTTTGGGCAAAGGATATCCCTATAATATCGGCATATTCGCAAATATGGGGCAATACCTCTTTATCATGATCGCAGATCGCTCGTACGGCGATATCGCTGTTGGGGAAATTGATCCCTTTCTCATCTTTGAGCGATATCCCTTTTTCATTGCGCGATACGACTTTGCAGACGATATCGTCGCCGAGTATCTCATCAATCACCATTTCGATCTTTCCGTCATCCACAAAAACCTTGTCTCCGACTTTGACCAATCCGCCCAAATGTTCTAGGGTGCATCCGACAACGGCATCGTATTGTTTAGCGGCTTTTTTCAGCGGAGGCTGCCCGTCCGGGTGTATTAGGACACTGTCTCCGCAGAAAAGTTTATATTTTTTCGGCTTGTCCGATTTTTTTGATTTTTTTAGGGATGTTCTGATCTTAGGGCCTGCAAGATCGACGTATATTTTCAGCTCTTTTTCGTCGGAACATGCATTTTTAATTTCTCCGGACATCTCTTTCCATGCACTCGGATTGTCATGGGCTGTATTAATCCGAAAAAGGTGGACCCCTTCCTGAGACAGATTTTTGAACCACTCTTTTTCATCCGCATAGTTCGAAGGGACGGTAATCATGATTTTTGTTTTGTCTTCGGATGTGGAAAAAATTTCACTGTTCTTATCCATTATCGCATGCGACTCTTCATAACTTAATAGTGCTTTAGGCAGATGCAGCTCTTTTTTAAGGGCATGAGAAAGCATCTCGAGCGCAACATTGATACTGGCCTCCATATGAGCTTGCGAACGTCCGAACGACGATAATCCGACTTTGGTAAGATCGTCTTGTAAATGGGAAAAATCGTGTTTCCGGACATTGAGGTAGTATTTCATGTTGAGTAAAGAGACATTTGGCATATTTTTGTCTACTCCGGACGACATTTTTTCTTTCAGATCCAACAAGTTATCAAATAACTCGGATAAAATATCTTTCTTCATCATTCCCTCTTTTTTTCAATGGTTTTCGCATTAATATAGTACGCTAAAAAGATTACAAAATAATATTTTATATACAAATCGTAACAATAATAAGCTATTCTAGTGTACTATGTTTTCAATTATGTTGAGGATTCTCAACAGCAAATTAATCCCAAATAAAGGTGAAGCGATGATAAGTAACATTCTCATGATGAGCGGAGTTAAGAGTTTGAAAGATGTCGATTTGGCCGGAAAAAGAGTTTTGATCCGTGTCGATTTTAATGTCCCGATGGACGCGCATTACAACATATCCGATGACAGCCGTATACGGGCGGCTCTTCCGACCATTAACTACTGTATCGATCATAATGCCTGCTCTATTACCCTTATAAGCCATTTGGGACAGCCGAAAAACGGGTATGAAGATCGCTATTCTCTTGTGCATATCCAAAAACGTTTAGAGAGACTGCTTGAAAAAAAAGTGGAGTTTATTGACGATCTCGACACGTTAAAAGCCCAAAATTCCCATTGTTCGGCGGAGCGTATTTTTTTGCTTGAAAACATCCGTTTTTTTCAGGGAGAGAAAAAAAATGACCCTGCATTTTGTAAACAATTGGCAGACCTGTGCGACATTTATGTCAACGATGCATTCGGAACCTCGCATCGCAAAGACGCTTCGACCTATGGGATTGCCGATTTTGCGAAAATCAAAGTGGCCGGTTTTTTAATGATGCGGGAGATTGAGGCGTTTACCAAAGCACTGGAAAATCCGATTCGGCCGATCGCACTTGTTGTCGGCGGTTCCAAAATATCTTCTAAAATCACCCTGTTAACGTCGGTTATGCCGAAAATCGACAAACTGATTATCGGCGGTGCGATGAGCAATACATTTTTAAAAGCGTTGGATCATGACATGAAAGCTTCGCTGGTTGAAGATGATTTTATCGAAGTGGCAAAAGAGGTGTTGAATGAAGCCAAAGCACATGGGGTAAAAGTTTATCTCCCCGTCGATGTCGTTATAACTGACTCGATCGAATCACCTGTCGATATTAAGGTTACACCGGCCCAAGACGTACTTGAAGGGTTCCATGCCGTTGATATCGGTCCCGCGACACTTAAACTTTTTTCGGAGGCGATTGAACTCTCCAATACGATCATTTGGAACGGGCCTATGGGGATTTATGAAATCAGCCAGTTCTCAAAAGGGACATTCAAACTCGCTTCTTTCATCGCCGACAGCTATGCATACAGTATCGTCGGAGGAGGGGACACCGCCGATGCGGTAGAAAAAGCCGGTGAAAAAGAGAAGTTCAGCTTTATATCGACCGGAGGTGGCGCAAGCTTGGAGCTATTGGAAGGAAAAATTCTCCCCGGCTTTGAGAAGCTTGACCGAAAAGAATCATGATAGTCGTCTACCGTCATAATAACGGCTCGATAGATGCCGTTTCGCTAAACGAGATACAAGATCCTGCAGAACATGAAAAGATTGTCTGGATCGATATCTTTAAAGCAAATGAAGAAGAGATAAAACAAGTAGAAATATTGTTTAATATTAAAATGCCGACAAAGCATGAAAGGGAAGAGATAGAACTTAGCTCGCGTTATTGGGAAGACAGCCGAAGCATCAACATCAATTCATACTTCTTTGTCTCTTTCTTTTTTGTCGAGAACAGTAAATCGCACTACAACGAAAGCGTCAGTTTCGTACTCCAGGACAATATCCTCTTTACCGTGCGTGACAGCGAGCTTCAAACATTCGAGATCATGAGCAAAATGCTGATGTCGAACCCGAAAGAGTTTTTTTCAGGGTATGAGATTTTCATGCATATCTTTGATATCCGGATCGACAGAGATGCCGATCTGCTCGAATACGCTTCCAGAGAATCGGATGAGATCCGCAAAAAACTATTGTGGGAAGCGGATGCCCATTCGGTTGAGTTATTGAGAAAAATTTCCACGTTGCAGGAATTTACCCAAAAGGTACGTCAATCGGTCTTTGACAAACGGAGAATATTGACGGCGATGGTCAAATCCCCTAAACTTTCTCAAGAAATCAAACAAGACATTACGATTATGATGAAAGACCTGAATTCGTTGGTAGAGTTTATTACGATAGACGGCAATACGCTCGACAACCTTCAAAACCTTTTTTTGGCCCAGACCAATATCGAACAAAACAAGATCATCAAACTCTTTACCGTCGCCAGTGTGGTGTTGATGCCTCCGACACTCGTCGCCAGTATTTACGGTATGAACTTTCGTTTTATGCCGGAACTCGGCTGGCATTTGGGGTATCCGTTTTCACTTGGGCTGATGATTATCGCCGGATTGATACCCCTTCTTTATTTTCGAAATCGGGGATGGCTGTAATTAAGCGCTTAACAGTGATTGAACGTACAGAGCGATCTGCCGCTCCTCATCCGTCGGAATAACGAGCAGTGCTACGGTGCTTGCTTCATCGTGAATCCGGGTTTCAAACGCACTGTTTTTAGCTCTGTCCAAACAGATGCCCATATGTTCCAGTCCTTCGCATACCATTTCATGGATCAGCGGTGAGTGTTCGCCGATCCCGCCGGTAAAGATGACGGCATCGACACCGCGTAAGACGCTCATGTATGCTCCGAGCTGTTTTCTAAGTCTGTAGGCAAACATATCAATGGCCAAAGCCGCATTGGCATCACCACTCTTTCGCGCTTCAATGATCGATCTGAGGTCATTGGTACCGGCAATAGCCAGCAAGCCGCTTTTTTTATTCAAGAGCGTATCCACTTCTTCGATACTCATCCCTTTTTCATGCATAAGATACCCTATGATTGAGGGATCGATGCTTCCGCATCGCGTCCCCATCATCAGCCCCTCCAGAGGCGTCATCCCCATGGAAGTATCGATACTGCGCCCTTTTTGAATAGCACAGGCGCTTACACCGTTGCCGATATGAAAGGTAATTAAATTCAAAGACTCGATAGGCTTTTGCAGCAGATCGGACGCCTGAATGCTTACATAATGGTGGGAGGTACCGTGAAAGCCGTACCGGCGGACATGAAACGATTCGTACAAATCATGTGCGAGGGGATAGCGGTACGCATAAGGGGGCATGGTCTGATGGAAAGCCGTATCGAATACCGCAAAATTCGGGACACTCGGAGCAATGGCTCGGGCGGCTTGAATCCCCTCGATATTTGCCGGGTTATGGAGCGGTGCGAGAGGGATGAGGGCAGTGATTTCACGGATGAGCGCATCATCGACGCGTGCGGGTTCATGAAAACGTTCTCCGCCGTGTACGACACGATGGCCGATAGCATCGATTTTGGTAATATCGATATTGTGCAGTTGCAATTGGGTACGCATTACTTCAAAACCCTCGTGGTGATCGCGAATCTCCTCGATTAGTCCGTGATCGATCAACTGCAGTGTTTTTGTATTGTAAATGCTGTATTTGATGGAAGAACTTCCCGCATTGATGACCAAAATACTCATAGTTTCTCACTTTGTTGAGCCTGAATGGCGGTAATCAGTACTGTATTGACGATATCGGCGATTTCGCATCCTCGGCTGAGATCGTTAACCGGTTTTTTGAGCCCTTGAAGTACGGGCCCGATCGCAACGGCACCTGATGAGCGCTGAACCGCCTTATAGGTATTGTTTCCGGTGTTAAGATCAGGAAAAATAAAGATTGTCGCTTGTCCCGCAACCGGAGAATTCGGAAGTTTTATCAGGGCGACCTCCGGGTCTATTGCGGCGTCATATTGGATCGGTCCTTCGATGAGAAGATCAGGATAGCGCTCTTTGACTATATGGGTAGCTTCACGTACTTTTTCGACATCATCGCCATGTCCTGAATTACCGGTAGAGTAGGAAAGCATAGCAATTCTCGGCTCTATGCCGAACGCTTTGGCGCTGAATGCCGAAGCAATCGCAATTTCGGCAAGTTCGGGTGCACTTGGGTCTTGATTGATGGCACAGTCCGCATATACGAGTACTTTGGTATCCAGACACATGAAGAACAAACTCGATACCAGCGAGATTTCGGGAAGTGTTTTGATGATCTGCAATGCGGGAAGAACCGTATCCTGCGTCGTATGTACGGCACCCGAAACCATTCCGTCCGCGTCGCCGCTATATACCATCATGGTGGCAAAATAGGTTCGGTGGCTCATTGCGTCTATCGCCGTATTCATACTGAGACCTTTATGCGCACGCAAGGCATAGAAACTGTCGATGTACTGCTGCATAAGCGGAGAAGTCAAAGGGTCGATAATCGTAGCTTTGGAAATATCAAGCCCTAATGTATTGGCCTGATGTAAAACACTTGTCCGTTCTCCCAGTAAAATCAAATCGACGGCATCCCGACGCAATAAAATTTCGGCGGCACGCAAAATACGTTCATCGTTGCTTTCAGGCAGGACGATACGTTTTCGTTCGGATCTGGCGCGCTGATAGAGTGTGTATTCAAACATGGCGGGGGTAATAATATCGCTGTGAGCCGTACGAAGACGCTCTTGGAGCAGATCAACATTTACAGCATTCATAAATGCCCCGATTGCAAGAGCAATTTTACGATTTTGTTCCGGATGGAGCGATGCCGAGATACTGTCTACTTTCAGGGCACTTTGATAGGTATCGCTCTTGACACTTAAAATGGGGATGTTCAGAAAATTGATACCGCCGATGAGTTTTAAAAAATTGTCCGGCGGGATGATACCTCCGGTCAGTAAAATAGCGGAGATGGTAGGGAAATCTTTGGAATAATTGGCATACAGTACGGTTAAAATGATATCTAGACGGTCACCCGGAACGATGATAAGATCGTTATCCTCGAGGCGATCCAGCAAGTGCTCCAAATGCATCGCCGCGATTTTAGGATGTCGTATCATCCGATCGAGATCTTTTTTCTCGCCGACAAGTAAAGAACATTCCAGTGCATGTTTGACTTCGGCAACGCTTAAGCGATCGAGTTCGTCAATTTCTTCCATAAAAAAGGTAAGGGTGCTTTGGTCGATGACCTCTTCGGTGAATCTACGATATATCGCTTCATCCAGCCGATTTACAAAAAGGGCGATCTGTTCCACATGCTCATTTTTGAGCGATACCCGTTCCAAATCGATTTCATGAATGAGCTGTTCATGCGTTTTGTGTTTTCCGTTTATAACGCTGATGTAAGGTGCTTGGAGATTTTTGGCGATAATATGGTTAAAGTTTTGAGAGAGAGTTTTTGAAAAGGAGGCTTGATCCAGCCCCTGAATCATGACGAAATCGAATTCCGACTCTAACCGATGGTACTGTTCAAAGAGGCGTTCCAAAATAATCGATTCTTTCCCCTCTGAGAGGAGTGTTTCTACTTCATCCAGACCGAAACATCGGCAGCTTTCGGGAGTTTGCTCCAAATTAAAGTGTTTTATCATAAACTCTATATCACTGTCGGGCAATGAAATGTTTTTAATAATAGGTTTAAAAAATGCCAGTTTATGAACACGGCTTTTTAGGAGTTCCATAATCCCCATTGAGATGATCAGCGATCCCGAATTTGGCTCTAACGAAGCGATGTAGAGATTTTTAACACTCACGGCGGCACTCCTTGATCATATATACGAACATTTTATCATTGATCTATATTATACATCTTTAATGCGCTTAACACCAAAATAGACCTATACTTCCTCTCACCATTTACGAGGACCTACAATGCCATTTTTACACTTCTCTCTTTTATCCCCGATCGTTCAAGCGGTGAAAGAGAGCGGCTACACTCATCCTACGCCTATTCAGGAAAAAGTGATTCCCCTTGTCTTGGAGAAGAACGATATTCTTGCGCGCGCTCAGACGGGAAGCGGAAAAAGTGCGAGCTTTGTACTGCCGATATTACATCTTTGGTCGTTAAGCCGCAGCGAGGGAAAAGGGAAGATCAAAGCCCTCATCCTGACGCCGACACGCGAATTGACACTGCAGGTGGCACAGGCGTTTGAAAGCATGGGGAAACATCTTCCGATAAAACCGAAAGTGCTCAGCATCATCGGCGGGGAAAGCATCGGCGATCAGCTCTACGCCATTCAGCAGGGTTGTGATATTCTCGTTGCAACATCGGGACGATTTCTGGACGTATTGAAGAAAAAGCAGATGAATTTGTCGCATCTGGAGTTTTTTGTCCTGGATGAAGCGGACAAAATGCTCGACCTCGGATTTGCCGAAGAGCTGGAACTGATTTTGGATGCTATCCCCCAAAAACGCCAAAATCTCCTCTTTTCAGCGACGTATCCGCCGAAGATGGAGTCAATCGCCTCCAAAATCACCCCAAACCCGATTCATGTCACGTTAGAAGCGGAGATGCCGACGGTACAGAATATCCATCAGCGTGTTATCGAAGTAAATCCCGAAAATCGGGGCCCTTTGCTCCGTCACCTGCTCAATACCGAAAAATGGGAGCAGGTATTGGTGTTCATGGCGAACAAAAGAGCCTCCGACAATATCGCCGCAAAGTTCCGCAAATACGGATTTTCGGCGGATTCGTTTAACGGCGATCTTCTCCAAGAGGATCGGAACTATGTGCTAGAGCAGTTCAAAAAGAAAAAAATCCGCATTCTCTTTGCGACCGATATCGCTGCGAGGGGATTGGATATCGATGATATCACCTGTGTGGTCAATTTCGATCTCCCCCGTTCTCCCGCCGATTATATCCACCGTATCGGACGTACGGGACGGGCGGGTAAATCCGGGCTTGCGATCTCGTTTATCGGGTTTGCCGAAAGAGATCATTTCGCATTGATCGAGAAACGCTCCAAGATCAAGCTGCCGCGCGAACAGATCGAGGGATTCGAACTCATCGGAACCCCTCCGCCGAAGAAAAAAGGTCCCGAACCGGTCAAAGGAAAAGGGAAAAGTAAAAAAGACAAAGCCCGTGAGCTTGCCGCCAAAAATACTAAAGACTCAGGAAACCAATGAACAGCCTCATCGATCTTCTTTCTCAAAAAACAGCTCTTACATCCAAAACCGTCAGTAACATTCTCAAGCTTCTCGAAGAGGGATCAACCATCCCTTTTATCGCCCGCTATCGCAAAGAAATGACGGGGGGCGCTACGGACGAGCAGCTGCGGGAGTTTGAGAACATCTACGGCTATTCGAAAAAACTTCTGGAACGTAAAGAAGAGGTGGGACGGCTTATTTCGGAGCGTGCCGAATTCAGCAATGAATTGCGCACATTATTGAACGGCGCTTCCACTCTCCAGGAGGTTGAGGATATCTACCGTCCATTCAAAGAGAAGAAAAACACCCGAGCAAGTGTCGCCATTGCCTCAGGACTGGAACCGTTGGCCGATCTGCTGGAGAGCGGACGGTTGGAATTGGACGAATTTACCAAAAGAGCCGATAGTTTTGTAAAAGGCTCCGTTTCCACACGCGAGGATGCGATCAAAGGGGCTCAGGATATTGTGGCGGAGCGCTACAGCGACGATGCGCGTGAGCGCGATTACTGGCGTCGTCAGATACAGGAATATTCCTCATTTGAGATCAAGGCGGCAAAAGGGATGAAAGAGGAGGGGCTTTTCGCCAAACTTGCCGGAAAAACGGAGAAAATTTCCTCCATCCCCTCTCACCGTTATCTGGCGATTATGCGCGGGGTAGCCGAAAAAGAGCTGAGTGTTAAAATTTCAATGGATACAGATCGTGTGGAGAATACGATCGCGCGCTATCGCATACCAAAACACGCTAAAAGCTCTCAAAGTCTTCTGTTGTCCGCTTATCTTGACGGTTTTAAGCGGCTCCTTTTCCCATCTTTGGAACGGGAAATCCATACGATGGTAAAAGAGAAAGCGGATACACAAGCGATCAATACTTTCGGTAAAAACCTCACCCAGCTTTTAGGTTCCCCTCCCGTAACCAAACGTGTAATTTTGGGTGTCGATCCGGCGTATCGGACAGGGTGTAAACTCGCCGTAGTGGATGAGAACGGTACCTATATGGACCACGCGGTGATTTTTCCGACACCGCCGCAAAGCGATTTTGAGAAGAGCGCCCAGGTCATTAAAAAGCTCTCTCAGCGTTACGGATTCAATGCCGTTGCCATAGGAAACGGAACGGGTTCACGGGAGACGCAGGAATTTTTTGCAAAGCTGAACCGTGACGAGGGGATGAACCTCACCTATACGGTCGTTTCCGAAGCGGGTGCATCAGTCTATTCCGCCTCGAAAATCGCTCAGGAGGAATATCCGCAGCTTGATGTCACAATTCGGGGCGCGATATCGATTGCACAGAGACTGCGCGACCCGATGGCGGCGCTGGTCAAGATCGATCCGAAATCGCTCGGCGTAGGGCAGTATCAGCACGATGTCGATCAAAAACTCTTGGAAAAAAAACTCGGCAGTGTCACCGAAGATTTGGTTAATCGTATCGGTGTAGACCCAAACAGCGCATCGGTATCGCTTCTCTCCTACGTGGCTGGGGTCGGGACAAAGGTTGCCAGGGCAATCGTAGAGTACCGCGAGCAAAGCGGAGCGTTTAAAGCCAAACAGGAACTTCTCAAGGTCAAAGGGCTCGGTGCCAAAGCGTATGAACAGTGTGCCGGGTTCTTTCGGATACGGGAGGGGAGAAGCGTACTGGATAACACCGGCGTCCACCCTGAGAGTTATGAGGCGGCGAATGAGCTGATGAAGCGGTATGAACTCTCCGCCATCACGAAAGATCAGCTTCCAAAAATCTCGCAGGAGTTAGGAATAGGGGAAGCGACGCTCGCAGACATAGTCGCTGAGCTTCGAAAACCGGGATTTGACCCGCGTGAGACGCTGCCTCCGATTATGTTCCGTTCGGATTTAACCGATATCAAAGAGCTGCGTGAGGGGTCTATCGTTTCAGGTGTCGTCCGAAACATTGCCGACTTCGGTGCGTTTGTCGATATCGGACTTAAAAATGACGGATTGATCCATATTTCGCAGATGTCCGATAAGCGGATATCGCATCCCCTTGAGGTCCTCAGCGTCAATCAGCAGTTGAGCCGTATTCGTGTTATCGAAGTCGACGGTGTCAAAGGAAAAGTGGGGTTGAGTTTGAAGGATATAGTAATCTAATTTGTTTTTTAATGTATATTTTAATGTATTAAAAACTAGAATAATACCAAGCAGAGGTTGACTGAAAAGTGCAGTTTCTTCTCTGCAATTTATTCTAAAGGATACATTATGTTATTAACACGATTCGATCCGTTTAAAGAGTTGCGTACGTTAGAAGAGCGTATGAGAGGGGCGTTTTCGCCTGATGTAACCAAAGATATGTTTTCAAGCTTTAAACCCTCCGTCAATACGAGGGAAGGGGAGTTTGCCTACCATATCGATGTCGATCTTCCCGGTGTCAAAAAAGAGGACATCAGTGTAAAAGTCGAAAACGGTGTTCTGACTCTCAAAGGGGAGAGAAAAGAGAAAAAAGAGGTTAAAAAAGAGGAATACTACCAGTGTGAAAGCAGTTTCGGGAGTTTCACCCGCAGTTTTACCTTGCCCTCAAATGTCGATGCCGAAAACATCCATGCCGAAAACAAAGACGGTGTGTTGGAGATTACTTTGCCGAAAAAAGAGGGCAAAGGGGAATCTGCAAAACAGATTAAGGTGAAATAGCCGTTTTCTGATAAATCCGTTAAAGGAGTTACCGTGTCAGCATTAGCGTGGCTTTCGAACAAACTCGAAGATGGGAGAATTGCGTGTGAAGCGTGCAATCAGCATTGTAAGCTTCATGAAGGTGAATACGGGATCTGCGGTATACGCAAAGTAGAAAACGGGGAGTTGCAGCTTCTGACATACGGCCTAGCGGCCGCGGTGAATGTTGATCCGATCGAAAAAAAACCGATGTTTCATTTTTTACCGGGCTCACAGGTCTTTTCGTTCGGGACGGTGGGGTGTAATTTTTCGTGCAAATTTTGCCAAAACGCCGATATTTCGCAATACCCGAAAGAACACAATCACGATATATTCGGAAGTTCGCTCTCACCCCATAAAGCGGTTGAATTGGCCCTTGAGTACGGATGCCAAAGCATCGCCTATACCTACAATGAACCGGTCGTTTTTTTCGAATACACCTATGATACGGCCAAACTGGCCCACGAAGCGGGGCTGAAAAACATCTATGTCACCAGCGGCTATGAAACCCATAAAGCGATCGACACGATAGCCCCATTTTTAGACGGGATGAATATTGATATTAAAGGATATAGCCAGTCGTTTTATAAAGATATCTGCGGAGGTTCGCTCAAACCTGTGTTGGAGACTGTCGAATATGCCCATAAAAAAGGGATCTGGATCGAAACGACGACACTGCTGATTCCGGGACTGAACGACTCGGATGAAGAACTTCGCAAAATCGCATCGTTTCAAGCGGCGCTCGATCCTTCGATGCCGTGGCATATCAGTGCATTTCAGCCGATGTATAAAATGACGGATATTCCTCGGACACCCTCTTCAACCCTTCGGCGTGCCTATGAAATAGGCAAGGAAGCGGGATTAAAATACGTTTATGTCGGAAATATCGATGATGAGTCGCGTGAATCGACCTATTGTTCTTCCTGTCATAAGCCGCTTATTGAACGGCACGGCCACGTCGGACAATTTGTTACCAATCATCTTGTTAATTTAAATGTCTGTCCTTACTGCAGTACGTCGGTTGAAGGTGTCTGGCATTAGACATTCTACAGATTATGACGTATCTTTTGAAGTAGTAGAAGCCATATTCCGCCTACTGCAAAAACCGCTATGGCAGCAAAAACAGAAGTGATAGAAAATTGCGCAAAGCCCAACATGTCTCTTAAAAAAGGGATAAATAATACGGCCGAAAGTAGCACGACAACCCCTCCGAACATATAGATCAGCATCGGATTTCCGCGGTTGTAACCCGAACGCAGAGAATCGTTAAAATCGCTGTTCGCCAAAACCAAAAGAAATAAGGTAAAGACCAGTGCCGCAAACAAAGTGCTTTGTATGGAATGGATATGCCATCCCATCTGCAGCAATAGAAGATATCCGAATAAGAAAACAAGGGCAATACCCGCACCCTGAGCCAAAGCGAATCCGATATTCTTCGCGGTAAAAGGGCTGCTGTTCAAAGGTCGCGGCGGACGCCGCATGATATGGGCCTCTGCCGTATCGGCTTCAAAGACAATCGCGCAGGCCGGATCTATCAGCAGTTGAAGCAAGACGATATGGACTGGCTGGAGCATGACGGGCCAGTGCAGCAAAGCGGGCACAAGCGTCAATGCAATGATAGGGAGATGTACGGCAAAAATGAATCGGGTGGCTTTGGTGATGTTGTCATAGATGGATCTGCCTTGGCGAATTGCGGCGACAATACTGCCGAAGCTGTCATCCAGTAAGACGATAGCTGCGGCTTCACGTGCTACATCGGTACCGCGTTCGCCCATGGCAATTCCTACATCGGCCGCCTTCAGAGCAGGCGCGTCGTTCACGCCGTCCCCGGTCATCCCTACAACATTGCCGCTTTTTTGTAATAACTGAACCAGGCGAAGCTTTTGCTCGGGCTGCATACGTGCACAGATATCGCTCTCTTTCAGCCGCAAAAGCAGCTCGTCATCCTTTAATCGGGAGATTTCGTCGCCGGTAATGACGTTAGAACGCTCGGATAATCCGACTTCCTTTGCAATGGCATATGCCGTAGCCGGATGATCTCCCGTGAGCATAAGGACACGTATACCGGCATTTTTGCATTCAGCGAGTGCATCAGAGACTTCGGGACGCGGAGGATCCATAAAGCCGATAAGACCCAGAAAAATGAAATCAAAGTCGTGTTGGCTTTTAGGCCAGATGGGCGTGGAATCCGTCACCTGCAACTCACCTCTCGCAACGCCCAATACCCGTAAACCGCGTTCAGCCATTTCTTCAACCTGAGCTTGAATGGCACTCCGTTTTGTCTCCGAAAGATGGCACAAATCGGCAACGGCTTCTGGGGAGCCTTTGGTAGCAAGCAGATGCAATGATGGGTCTATATCTGAAAATATGCGGGTCATCGCCATTATTTCGGCGGAAAGTTCATAATGAAATTCAGGACTGCACTCATCGTGCATATGTTCGGTACCTACTAAATGTTCATGTCCGAAAGACTGAATCGCTTTTTCCATTGGATCAAAAGGGTCGGCCGGAGTTGCCAGCATGGCGAATTCCACCAGAGGATGAAATATTTCTGCAAGTTCATTCTCATTTGAAGCATTGAACATATCGTTATCTACCGATAATTCGGTGATTTTCATACGGTTTTGCGTTAACGTTCCTGTTTTGTCGACGGCGAGGACGGTAATCGCTCCTAATGCTTCCACAGCGGATACACGACGTGTCAACACTTTGATTTTCGTAATACGCCACGCGCCCAATGCCAAAAAGACGGTGAGAATGACGGGTATCTCTTCGGGAAGGGTTGCCATCGCCAGTGTAATCCCAGAGAGGATACTTTCCAACAGCGAGAGATCATTCAATCCCCAATTGATGAGGATAAGCGCAGATGCCAAAGCTAATGCGATAAGGCTTAACGCGCGGATAAGCGAACGGGAAGCTTTTTGTAAACCGGATATCGTTTCTTCGGTGCCGCTTAGCGATTGGCCGATATGTCCGACGGCCGTATCAACCCCTACGCTATGAACTCTGGCGTATCCGACCCCTTTGGTTACTACCGTACTGGCATACAACATCGCTTCGGGCACTTTTTCAACGGGGACCGATTCGCCGCTCAAAAGGGATTCGTCTACCGATAACTGTCCTTCCAACAAGTGTGCGTCCGCTGCAATACGGTCACCTTCATGCAAGATCATCAGATCGCCGTGAACCACATCACGTCCCGGTATGCGGATCTCTGCTCCGTCTCGAATCACTAACGCACGTGGGGCGGAAAGATCTCGCAACGATTCCAGCGCACGCTGCGTTTTGTGTTCTTGAAACAGCGTGATAGCTATAACGACAAAGACAAAGGTGAGTAAAAAAATCGCTTCGGCACGATCCCCCAGAATCAGATAGATACTTCCGGCTGCCAGCAACATTAGAAACATCGGTTCTTCAATGACGTTCAGTAAAATAGAGGAGAGCTTTTTGGGTTCACTCTCCGGCAATGCGTTTAAACCGTATCGAATTTTATTGGATTGAACCTCTTTGGAATTTAATCCGATTAACAGCGTTTCAGCTTTCATGTACTCATACAATCAGCGGGACGAATTGAAATCCGGGGAGTTCATAGCCATCAACGGTTCCATCCTCTTTTTTTGTAAGGCACCAAATACTGTTTTGGACGGGGACAACAAGTCTTCCTTCCGTTTTAAGCTGCTCGAACAGGGTATCCGGTATTTTTGGTGCGCTTGCAGAAACGAGGATGCGATCATATACTTCTCCTGGCTTTCCGAGAACCGAAGAAGTGCCTTGTGTGATAGATGCGTTGTCTATTCCCATTTTTTGCAAGCTTTGTTTACCGTACTCAACCAATGAGGGGACGATTTCGATCCCTTCAACAAATCCTGACGCTCCGACAGCCGTAGTCAGAAGTGCCGTCGTCCACCCTGAACCTGAACCGATATCCAATATTTTGTTTCCAACGTTCGGTTGGAGAAGTTCAAGCATAATCGCAACGGTGTAAGGTTGTGATATTGTTTGCGCTCGTCCGATAGGCAAAGGGCGGTCTTCGTATGCATACGGATAGAATTCATCGGGGACAAAAAGGATGCGATCACATTTCTCGAATGCATTGATAAGCAACGGGGAACGGAGAACGCCTGAAGAAATCAGATAATTAACGAGCTGTTCATTACTCTGCATTCCCTCTTTCCTACTCTTTTTTTCCCATAATTTGGTCAAGATGGTAAAAAAGATTCGGATATTTTTTCTTGATTTCACTTATCAGCCAGTCCAAATCGATGTTGACGACGGTGCTGTCGGATTGCGTCCGTGCCATTGTGCGGATACGCTCCATCGCCACTGCCCAGACATCTTCAAAATCGATCGGCAAGCGCTGCCAAATCGCTTTTTCAAGTTTATGCTGGAAATTTTCGCTTTGAGTAACGGTTAGCAAACCAATGAGTTTTACAATGGATTCGAAAGATGTGAGCGCATAGATTTGTTCTTCTTCATCCACAATGATCCACGGCTGATCTTTATTCCAACTCCCCTGTATCAGTTCGAGGGAACGATGCCGTTCATCTGATCCGGAAGACATTTTCACGACCGTTATATCAGAAGGATCGATTCCCATTTTTTCGGAGATTTCCCCTATATGATTATGCAAATGATCCGGATATGACATTGCTGCTCTTTTATTCGCCGACGATCGTTCGCGCGGTAGGGTTGGCACTTAATCGAGCTACGGGGATAGGCTTGCCGGTTCTTTCACAAATTCCGTAGGTACCTAATGCGATCTTATTGAGCGCCGCATTGATATCCGACATCTCTGCTTCCAGCTTTTGCAAAAGTGCCTGGTCGTTCGTATTGTCGATTTCAAGCCCCGCTATACCTTCTATATCGTCGATTTCATCTTCATCAACGATACTGCTCAGTTCTGCTTTTAACAAAGAGATGTTTTTTCCGATTTTTGCTTTTTCCGTTTTTAGGATCGCTTCGAATGATTTGATATCCAGATCATGTCGACTACTCATGGTGTCTCCGTTCTTTTAATTAAATATCCGGAAAATGCCGGAAAATGGATTTAAAAATGCGAAATCAGATCTTCTACCGGACATTTGACAAGATCGGCGGCGATATTTTTTGCCAACGCATTCTGTGCGCTTTTCGATAGGGCGGATATTAGTTCATTATGGTGCTTTGCAGGGAATGCAAGATAACAAGACTTTTCCGGAATATCGGCTAAAAATACAGAGATATCGTTTGCTATGTGATGAATCAACCGCTGTTGGCTTTCATGTTCGACACCGTGATCGTCTCCGCTCTCGTGTCTGAAGCGGCCCCGGCCGTCACTAAGGGTTTCCCCTGGAGTCTGTCGCCCTTCAATATAGTCTAAATCGTACTGAAGCTCCAAATGATATCGGTCTGTCTCTTCAATCCACTTCACCTGATAACACTTAAGTTCACCCATATCGGCGACGATAAGATATTTGCCGTTATATTCCATCTGATCCTCCTTGTATTCTTGAAGATTATAAATGATTATTTTATATGATACTCTCGGAAATATAAAGAAAAGATTACAATATCCAAGTGGATAAATTTACTTTATAATGTGCAATGAGAAATAAATGAATAAAGAGTACAAATGACGGAACGTTTCAATCAGGTTGCCAAAGAGTGGGACAAAGGGGACATGCGGCAAAACATTGCACACGCCGTATTTCAAACCATTACGAGCCGAATAGCTTTATTAAATCATATGAGTATTATGGATTTCGGTGCGGGAACGGGGCTGCTCAGTTTTAAAATCGCTCCGATGGTCAAAAATGTCACAGGGGTAGATCTATCCGAAAAGATGCTCGAGCAGTTGGCAAGTAAAAACAGCGATAAAATATGTGTTGACGGTATCTGCCAAAATATTTGCGAAGTACCGTTGGATAAAAAATTTCACGGTATCGTCAGCTCGATGGCGATGCACCATGTGGAAGATACCGCCGATTTATTCAGAACGTTTCATAGCCATCTCCAACAAGACGGATTTATAGCAATTGCCGACTTGGAAGCCGAAGACGGCACTTTCCATTCTCATGGAAACGATGGGGTGTACCATTTCGGATTTGAGAGGAATGCTTTGCGTGAAACGATAGAAAATGAGGGGTTTGAGAATGTCCGTTTTCATCATGCTTACACCGTTGAAAAAGAGGGACGAGGCTATCCTGTCTTTCTTGTAACCGCCCACAAACGAAACAGTTTAACATAATCTAGTCGATTTGTGCGAATGTATAAATAATCGACACGAGGACAGAATAATGCAAATTCCTAAAAAGCTCCTTGTCAATGAAAAAGCATTCGCTTTATTATTAATAATATTCGGTTTTTTTGGATTGGGCTTCATGACAATGCAGTATAAAAACCAAATGCTCGAATATAAAAAAGCCGTTTTAGAAAATGCCCATGTCCATATTTTAGGTCTTATGAACCTCAAAACATGGAACGATTTTTACGACGGCGTTTATGTTAAGAAGCGTCCCAATATCGTTGAAAACAGCTATATTGACAATGACGTAATCGTTACGGATACCAATGAATCGCTTATCCGCATCAATCATGCGTGGATGCTCCGTCAGCTCTCGGAACGTATCCACAGTAAAATGTACAATTTTACGATCAGCAGTCTTCATCCCAAAAATCCGGTCAACAAAGCGAAGAGGTTTGAAGCAAGAGCTTTGCACTATCTCGAACAAAATCCGAAATTAAATTACTATTATGAATTTAACGATCAGGAAAGAAAACTCTATTTTCTCGAACCGCTCAAAGCAACCGATAAATGTATACAGTGTCATTATTATGAAAAGCCCGGTGAAAATCGCGGAGGGATTACCATCGTTCATGATACCGGTTTTTTGTATACGCAACGCCAAATGCTTCTGATTCAATCACTAATCGTCGGGGTAATATTTGTCGGGATGCTTGCTTTTATCTACAGAATGTACCGTTTATTGCTTCGGCACAATCGAAAATTAAAACATTTAAATGAAACATTGGAAGAAAAAGTAGATGAACGGACACGTGAACTTGACGAACAGAACAACTATCTACAGGCTGTTTTGGACAGTAGTCCCGATATTATCATTATTACGGACGGAGAACATCTGCTCAGTGCCAACGGGAGTTTTTTCTCTTTTTTCCGATATGAAACATTAGAGGCGTTCAAACAAGAACACGAGTGTATCTGTGATTTTTTCGATAAAGTCGATGAACTGGAATATCTTCATGACAAAAAAATTGATGGCCAGTTATGGCCGTTTTACCTACTTGATCATTCCGATATTAGACACAAGGTGCAAATGACGATCGATAGCCAAACCTTGTTTTTTTCGATCAAAGCGCGCCGTTTGGAAGGATCTGAAAATAAAGTTTTAGTAGAGCTTTCAGATATAACAGAAGTCGAAACTCAAAAAAAGAGCTTCGAAAAACTGGCCATTACCGATAAATTGACCGGACTGATTAACCGGTTTCAATTCGATATCTTGTGCGCCCATACCCTTAACAGTGCCAAACGCGATCGCGAGCCACTTTCGCTGATCATGTTTGATATCGATTTCTTTAAAAATGTGAACGATAATTTCGGTCATAATATCGGTGATATTACCCTGCGGCATACGGCAAAAACAATAGCGAAGCGTCTTCGATCGTCCGATATTTTTGCACGGTGGGGAGGGGAAGAATTTATGATACTTCTCCCTAAAAGCGGTTATGACGATGCCATGAAATTGGCGGAAGATTTGAGAAGCTGTATTGAGAATGAAGTGTTCGAGGCGGTAGGGCATATTACCATCAGTTTCGGTGTCGCCGTAATGGAGCCGAACGACGATGAAGCCTCGTTCCAGCAACGTGCCGACAAAGCCTTGTATATGGCTAAAAATCAGGGGCGTAATTGCGTCGCTTTTTGTCGTTAAACGCTCATCTCGCACACTTCTTGCATTATTAACGTTACTTCAGCTTTAGGAGTAACCTATGGTCAGCCGCGCAAAAATAAAAGAGCTTATGAATGAGAGCGCCTGTTCACACAGCAAAGATAAAAAACCCGGAGAGGGGTGTGATAAGCCAAAACCGGGGCTTGCCGCGGGTGGATGCGCGTTTGACGGCGCACAAATCTCTCTTTTCCCCTATGCCGATGCGGTACATCTTGTCCATGGACCTCAAACCTGTTTGGGGGCTTCATGGGAGACACGTGAGACAAAAACGTCGTATACCGGACGTGACCATACCCAAATGGGATTCACGACGGGGATCACGACGAATGACGTCATCTTCGGCGGAGACAAACGGCTTGATGCGTCGATCGACTACATCATGGAACATTACCGTCCTGAAGCCATTTTTGTCTATTCGACCTGTGTGACGGCATTGGTCGGAGACGATATTGATATGACCTGCCATCTCGCAAGCAAAAAACACGGAGTTCCCGTCGTTCCCGTTCATGCGGCAGGATTTGTCGGAAGCAAAAACCTCGGATCTCGTCTTGCTGGTGAAGCGGTGCTGGAGCATCTGATCGGGACAAAAGAGCCTGAAAAAACAACTCCTTATGATATTAATCTTATCGGAGATTACAATGTCACCGGAGATATGTGGCAGTATCTTCCCATTTTTGAGAAGATCGGAATCCGGGTACTCAGTTCAATGAGCGGAGACGGACGGGTAGGGGATATTCGGTGTGCCCATCGTGCAAAACTCAACGTCATCGTCTGCGCCAAATCGCTTATCACGTTGACACGCAAGATGCAAGAGCAGTACGGTATTCCGTGGATTTCGGTTTCATTTTACGGCAAACGCGACACCAGTTTTGCCATACGTGAAATTGTGAATGCGCTGGGATGCCCTGAACTTATCGCACGTGCCGAAGAGGTGATCGCCGAGGAAGAGGCGGGATTGGAAGCCAAACTGGCTCCGTACAAAGCGCTATTCGCAGGGAAAAAAGCGGTTTTGAATACGGGGGGAAACAAGGCGTGGTCGATAGCATCGGGATTGCAGGATTTGGGTATCGAAGTGGTCGCGACGAGTGTTGCAAAATCGACACAGGATGACATCGATAAAGCACGCGAATATCTGGGAGAAAACGGCGTTTTGATGACCAAACCGGCGGCAGAACAGGCCAAAGTAATCGATTCGACGGGAGCTCATATCCTCCTCGCCGGAGGTCGGAGCCTCTATACGGCGATCAAGAAAAAAATCTCTTTTATCGATGTCAATCAGGAGAAGAAAACGAGCTACGGCGGATATAACGGACTGCTGAATTTGGCTGAAGATTTAAAATACGCCTTTCGTAATCCCGTATTTGCCAATGTCGGAAAGCCTGCGCCGTGGGAAGAGATGAATTACTGATTGGTAATATAATCTTTTAATTCATTAAGGGTGAGCGGTTTTGAATAGTAATACCCTTGAATTTCATGACACCCTTCATCCTGTAAGAAACAGAGCTGATCATGATTCTCTACCCCCTCGGCGGTAATGGAGAGACCGAACGTATTCGCCAGTGCGATGATCGCACGGGTAATAGCAATGCTTTCGGAGGAGAGAGGAAGATCATCGATAAACGACTTATCGATTTTCAGTCGGGTAACAGAGAGTTTTTGCAAATACGCCATCGATGAATAGCCGGTTCCAAAATCATCGATGGCGATATTGATATTAAGATCACGAAGGGTACGTAAAATTGATAGCGCATGATCGGCATCGGTAGCTAGATAGCTCTCCGTCAATTCAATCTCAAGCCATTTCGGATCAATTTTGGTTTGATCGAGAACATCATTGAGGGTTTTAATAAAATCATCACGCTGCAACTGCAAAGAAGAGACATTGACCCCTATGTGTTCCAACAGGTATCCTTCGTTACGTAGGAGCATAAAATCACTGCACGCCTGATTAAGAACCCATGCACCGAGTGTGAGGATCATTCCGGTCTCTTCAGCAAGAGGGATAAATGTATCGGGAGTGATTTTCCCCACTTCGCTGCTATTCCATCGAAGCAATGCTTCAACAGCTGTTATTTTCCCGGTCAAGGTTGAAGTTTTTGGCTGATAGAGAAGAAAAAACTCATCCTTTTTATCTATTGACGCCTTAAGAGCATGAATCATCATCGTTTTTTCTTCGATATCAACGGCAAGGTCATTTGTGAAAAAGCTGTAGCCGTTTCTTCCTTTGTCTTTTGATCGATACATTGCCATGTCGGCATTTTTGATCAGGTTATGAATGCTTTGTCCATCTTCAGGATAAATGGCTATTCCGATACTCGCAGTTGTACGGATTTCATGATCTTGACATAGAAACGGCAGATCAAAACTATTTAAAATCCCTTTTACGATTGATTCAATCTCCTCATAGCCATCAAATCCTTCGATCAAAATATTAAATTCGTCTCCGCCGATCCGTGCGAGAATCTCTGAATCCCGAAGGGTTTGTCGTAGTCGAAGTGCAACTTCCTGCAGGAGAATATCCCCTATTTCATGCCCAAAAGTATCGTTTACTTGTTTGAATTGATCCAAATCAAGAAAAATAACACCAAAACGGCGGTTTAAGTGTTTTGCTTTTTCGATACAGTTTTCAAGAAGTACATAAAAAAGCCTTCTATTAGGGAGATCGGTTAGCGGATCGGTATCGGAGAGGTATTTGAGTTGTTTCTGCGAAGCGATCAAGGCCCCTTCACGTTCATTAACCGTTGACGCGAGACGACGGACACTTCGCGAAATTGCCTCTAGTTCATCTCCCGTGTGTATGATAGACGAATGAGAATAATCATGCCGTTCGATTTTTTCGATCTGATTCATGAGTGCTTGAAGCGGTTGGGCGACCCCCCGATTAAACAATATTTTTAAGATCCATAGAGTCAGAAAGGTGATCGCCAAAATCAAAATAACAAAGCTTATACGGTTTTCATTAAGCAATTTTTGAAGGGTAGATTTATCAAGAGCCGCAATGACATAGACCTTTCCATCGACCGTTTTGATCGAAGTTATACCGTTGAAATGATCTTCTTTATCATAGAGTATAGTATTTTTATCGGATGAAGAGGGATTGATCCCCTCAGGAATTGCCGCTTGAGACGATACGTCTATCCCTAAGTCCTTTGAGAGGGAAAGAAAATAGGGCTTGGAGACGTAATGGGACATTTCGATATGGGCAATACACTCTTTCCCCTCTCCATCAAAGAGACTTTGATGCGATTTTATGACTAAATCGTTTCTGAAACGGTGATAGGTAATTGCACCGTTATTTTGCAAGAGTTCTTTTTGCGAATAATAGGAAACATGCTTGTAGGGTAGCAGCCAATGAGGTTTAAATGGATGACGGGTATATTCAGAATCATTTTCATAGCGACTGAAAAAGATCGGTATCCCCTTTTCAAACGAAACATAAGCCAGATAATATCCCTGAGATGTTTTGGTAACGAAGGCAACCAGTTCATCATGAGAATCGTACAGCGCAATGTCGTTGTTCATAGAGAGTTTGACACGGTTTAAAAGCTCTTCAACCAGCCTTTTTTTCTCCTCGTCCAACAAAACAGCGTTGTAATCGGTTTTGTCCTGATAGGCGTTAATCAGTTCGATAGAGGCGAGGAGGGCTTCGTCGTCTTTGATAAAAGCAATCCCATCTCTTAATTCGGTTTCGGTTTCACGCAGATGAATATTGAACCTATGAAAGGCATAGTCTATCCGTTCTTGAGTTGTTTTGGCAAAATTGTCTCGGAGAAAATAATCAAAATACAGACCGAGGATAACGGATAGTATGATTATTGCCGCTATCAGGATGAATGCGAGTTTTCCTCTCAATTTGAGAGATCGGTACAGTTTCCCTATCATTAGAAAATCGGTTCTTCCAGCTCGACGTTTGCTTTAGTGATCAGCTTGACCGGAATGACGATGTGTTTGGGGACGCGTTCGCCGTTAAAGATTTTTACGGCCGTCTCTACACTTTTTTTACCCCCAAGCGGAAAGAGAACGGAACCGGTCTGCGTTCCTTTACGAATTGCATCGCGCGCTTCTGAAGTATAGTCGCATCCGACCATAACGATTTTAGACGGATCCAACCCGTGGTGTTCCATTGCGGAACGGGCACCGCTTATCATACTGTCGCTTTCAGAAAAAACAGCATCTATTTTTTCACCTGAAGCGATCAGTTTTTCCATTTCGATAATGGCATCTTTACGCAGATAATTTCCGGTCCGTTTAATGACGCTGATCCCTTTGTGTTTTTTAATCTCATCGAGGAAGCCTTTGCTTCGAAGCTTCGTTACGTCCGCTGTCTGTATCCCCTCAAACAGAAGAACTTTCCCTTTGCCGTTCAGCCGCTTGGCAATGTATTGTGCTCCGATTGAGCCGATTTTTATGTTATCGGAGTTGATGAACGTCGTGTAATCATTTCCTTGGATTCCACGGTCGAGAATAATGACAGGAATTCCGCTTTTGTAGGCTTTGGAAATGATCGGTACAACCGCTTTTTCATCATTCGTTCCGACAACAATCAAATCGGCTTTGGAGTCTATGAACCCTTTGATCTGACGTATCAGCAGCGATGTCTGCCCTTTGGCATCCGAATAGATGAATTTTATATTCGGATATTTAGCGGTTTCATCACGAACTTCATAGACTTGCGCTTTGCGAAAATCGTTGCCGAGAGTATCTTGAGCAAATGCGATGGTTTTGACATCGGCGCTTAAGGATGCGCTGGTCAGTGACACGACAAATAGCGACTCTAAAATTTTTTTAGTTATGTTGAGCATTACTTTCTCTCTTATTGTTTATTATAACGAAAATTGTTTTTACCACCAATACTCAAGCTGAATGCCGAGATTGTCGCCGTGTGTCTGCTTTGTGTAGTAGTCGGTTCCTATTAAACCCAAAGCGCTTTCAGACCAATTAGCATAGGTATAATAGAGTCGGAGGACCGGACGTTTCCATACCCCTTTATCAAGTGCCGCTTCAAGAGCGACCGTCGTTTTGGTAAGGGTATAGATATTATGGGAAGTGCCGTCTTCTACACGATCAATACCCTCTTCAAGTACCAGCCTGCCGTTTTTATGAAAAAACCAGTAAGGGCGTACCCCCGCCGAAATCCAGGTTTGATCGGTTCCCGAAAAGGCGGTCTCTTTGCGTTTTTCATAGACGAAATTACTCATCAATCCCCACGTTTCATTTTCGAATGCATTGTAGTTGATAAACCGCCATGTCCGTGCTTCTTCAATCGTATCGGGTGCTGAGATAATATTGTCGATCAAGCCTTCCTGTAAATAGGGAGAACCGCTTCCGGCACTTTTCGCCACCCCTTTTCCGTAAAAAATACCGCTGATATTCTCTCCCTCCATCCCGAAAAGCTCTTTACATATCTGCGTATCTTTATAAAGAAAACCCGCCGCATAGCCGGGGGATGCGCTGATGTGCTGAGAGTCGCTGAAAGTTTTGGAATGGACTTCCATCCGGTTGGCGAAAACAGTCCATTCCCCCCGCGGTACGGTTTTGATTAGCCGAAGATCATGGCTGTCAAAACGGACTTTTTCATCTCCGCTGATATTTGAAGGATTGAGACGGTCGAAGATGTAGCTGTAGGAGAGTTTATATCCGTTAATATTAAGATTGCGGAATCCAGCTCCGTCACCGCTCATGTTGAAAAAGAAATAATCATTAATGTGGCTGTCGTATCGTTCGTAAAAGCGGCGCCCCGCCCAGAATGAGACGCTGTTATTATCGAAGATACCGCTGATTTCACTGTATATCTCATCGAGACGGAGATAGTCGATCTGCCGATTGTTCGCGCCCGAGAAGATAGGGCGAATCTGATTGTGCATCGTAATACCGTTATCAAAATGGATCCGATCATACAGCCCTAGCTCTATCCATGTATCGCATTCATTGCCGAGGCGGTATTTGCTCCCGGCACCGGGGGCTTTGAAACAGACATCGGCTTTGTCGTCTTGCAAAGAGGTTTGCAAGCGTGCATATCCCGTCGTTCCGAGTGTGTTCTCGACACCCCATAGCGGTAATATTAGAAACACTGTGATCATGCCCATCCGTATCATCATGCACACCTTTTGTGTCTAGTTCCATTAGGCGGAAGCTGTCATTATAGATCGTATAAAATTAATTAGGCTTAAAGAAATACAGTATTGGCGGAGGTAATTGGGCATAATGTTCCTTTTGAATTTCAAGGAGACACTATGAATCAAGAGTTACATTATGTTCAAAAATTCTATGAGCTGACGATAGAATTTTTTACAAATTACAGCTTTCAAATTATCGGTGCCGTAATTATCATCACCATCGGATGGTTTCTTTCAAAATACATTTATAATGTTTTGATCCGATTTTTCAATACTCACGATTTTGATGTCACACTGGGCAAGTTTGCGGCCAATATTGTCCGTATTTTGATATTCGGTGCGATGTTTATCGTCGCAATCGGCAAACTAGGCATCTCAATCGCTCCGTTTGTCGCAGCGGTCGGTGCCGTATTCCTGACTGCAGGTTTGGCGTTGCAGGGGACGGTTGCCAACTTCGCGGCGGGGATATCACTGGTCATTACCCGCCCCTTTAAACTCGGGGACACGATTTCGGTCAATAACGTCTACGGCGTCGTCGAAGAGATTAAACTGGGATACACGACGCTACGCACCGAGGATGAAGAGCTCATTACGATCCCCAATAAAAACATGATCGGAGAGGTGATCGTCAACTCGTTTGATTACCGCATCGTTGAATCGAGTGTCGGCATTTCGTACAACGACGACGCCGAAAAAGCGGTTGAACTGATCAAAAATGTGATAGATGCTTTCGAGAACCTATCGGGTGAGAACAAAGCGGTTGTGGGGATACAGAATTTCGGAGATAGTGCCGTCGAGATCGGGATGCGCTACTGGGTTCCGACGAGAAGCTATTTCAAAACGCAGTATGAGGTCAATATGGCGGTCTATAAAGCACTTAACTCCGCAAACGTAACAATTCCGTATCCGCAGAGGGATGTTCATGTTTATGAGTGTAAAGAGTCTTAATCAAATTTAACGATAATCGTATCAAATATTGATGCGATTAGAGGATATAAACATATCATAGACATATTTTTGAGAGTCACGGAAGCGGAAAAGGGGGTTATTATACAGTTAAGAATGACAAGATATCGGCAAAGTGGTAAAGAAAACTGATAAAATGCAATGAAATAAATAAGTGAGGGTATGATGATACACGATAATCCAGCTGAAAGATTGCTAAAAATTTTACAGGATGGGAAAAATGAAAATGTGAATGCACCATGTCGAGCTGTATGGGCAAGACTATTAAATGTAGAGATTACTGATCATGCACTAATGATGTCTCGAATGGGCAAAGTGATGGAGTTACCCAATCAAATCATTTCAGAATTAAAAGAAAAATTTCCTAATCAATCTAATACATATGAACATTGGAGTAAACAACTAAGTCATGCGTTTTTATTACAAAATATTAATGATAAATGGGACACATTTATTAAACACATCGATAATCATTCAATTGCATATCTTCAGCTTTCTGCAAATTTATTGCAATCAAAATCAATAATATCTCTTATTGAAAAAGAAAAGTTAAATGAAATAAGAGAAAAGATCGATAACCTTTACAAAGAAATTATAGAAACTGATTTAGATGAAAAAGTAAAAGAATTTTTGCTAAGAGCAATGCAAAAAATATTAGTTAGTGTTGATGAATATAATATTTCTGGTTCTATACCTATAATGGATTCTATTGACATGGTTTTTGGACATATGGTTGTAAATGATGAATTTCGTAATGAGATGAATAAAACACCAATAACAAAAACACTATTTGAGAGATTAAGTGATGTTGCAAATATTGTTACGGTATCTCAAGGATTAACTGAATTATCGAGTTATGTAAAACAACTATTATTAGGAGAGTCTTGATTAAGGTAAATAATTTATACTAAGTACCTCTCCTCGCCCACTTCTTACATTATCTATGGCAACTAAGGAGTTGTCATGGAAAATTCTCCCTCTCGAAACCTGATCAAACACTCCCAGCCGATGTTTAAAACGTATCTTCTGCTTTCGGCTGAACATCGGGTGCATTTTTGAGCAATGAAAGGGCGTGTTCGCGTGATCCGCGATTCGCTCTCTCTTGTAGATACTCTTCGGTTCTAAGCGATGCAATTTTTTCACTCAATGCCGTAATAATAAACTGATTAATCGAAATGTCACCTTTGAGCGCTTCTATCTCTTGTCGGTAGTAATCGGGAATCCGTAGGGCAAAGTTCATTTTGTTTCTCCTAATAAGGGATATAACTCTTTGGGAGTCATAATCTTAATACCGAAATATTTTTCAACTTCGGTAAAGTCTTTGAGATTGTAAGTGACTATAATCTCAGCTTGGGAATTAAAAGCCGTTTCTAAAACCATATCATCCTGCGGATCATGCAAAAACGGCCGCCACAAAAAGTTTATCTTCTGATGATGTGAAATCAGACACAAATCATCGATAAATAGGTCTATTGTTCCGTCATCCAAATTACCGCAAGACACTTTGTTTTCATTTCGTTTCAAGACTGCTTCCATCTCTAAGATTAAAGGATTCGAAACGACATTGATTTTTTGATCCATCTCAAAGAGTCGAATGAGAAGTGCATTGGCTATGCCGTTTCGACTCATAAGTGCTGCTACGATGATATTGGTATCTAAAACAATTTTCATGGTGATATTATATACAATATTACTTTAGTGTCAAGCTGTATTTAGTATCTTAACAATAAGCTCTTCTCGCACACTTCTTGCAATACTCCTTTTAA
Organism: Sulfuricurvum kujiense DSM 16994; assembly: GCF_000183725.1. Taxonomy (NCBI): domain Bacteria; kingdom Pseudomonadati; phylum Campylobacterota; class Epsilonproteobacteria; order Campylobacterales; family Sulfurimonadaceae; genus Sulfuricurvum; species Sulfuricurvum kujiense. The sequence continues at coordinate 1,316,157 of NC_014762.1, forward strand.
CAAGGAGTTGTCATGGAATTCTCCCTCTCACATCATGAACGCAAACCTCTGCAGGTTAATCCTATCAAACACTCCCAGCCGATGGGTGCAACCCTGGCATTTTTGGGGGTCAAAGACTGTATGGCTCTGATGCACGGAGCACAGGGATGCGCCTCGTACACCAAAGTTTTCTTCACCCGCCATTTCAACGAACCCATCGCCGTACGCAACACTTCGGTGAGCGATATCACCGCCGTACTCGACGGCGGGGATTACTCGATCCTGATGGCGATAGAAAATATCCAGTCTAAAGAGAAAAATCTCAAACCCAGCATGATCGGTCTGCACACGACGGGACTGACCGAGACCAAAGGGGATGATGTCCGCGGTGTCGGAATGCACATCGAGATCCCCTATGTCTTCGTCAATACTCCCGATTACGAAGGGGGGATGGAGAGCGGCTGGGCGCTCACGGTAGCGGCAATGATCGAACAGATCACCGCAGAATCAACCGAGGTCAGAGCGAATAAACTCGTACTGCTGCCTCACCTGAGCATGCAGCCTATCGAAGTCGAAAAAATCAAATGCTTTTGCGAGGACTTCGGGTTTGAGACCTATGCGCTTCCCGATCTCTCCACTTCGCTCGACGGATATTGGGAAGAGGGGCAGGGAAAACTTGCCAACGGCGGGATTACGGTTGATCAGATCCGTGAACTAGCAACCTCTTCGGTGGTCGTCTCCATCGGTACGTCGATGAAAAAATCGGCGCAGGCTCTGTTAAAGAAAAATCCCTCAATCGAGCATCTCCATTTTGACCATATGATGGGATTGGACGGGTGTGACAATTTTGTCGCTGCTCTGATGAAAATACGACACACGGAGCCAAAACCGTTGGTCAAGCGGTGGCGATCACGTCTGCAGGATGCGATGCTCGATTCTCATTTTCTGATCGGAAGTTCCCATTTCGTCGTTACGGGTGAGCCGGATATGCTCGTCGGTATCTGTGCGCTGCTCCGAAGTGTCGGCGGAACCGTCGTTGCAGCGGTATCTACGACGTTTAGCGACGCTCTTCACTTGATAGAAGCGGATAATGTATTTGTCGGTGATTTGGAAGATGCGCGCCGTTTCTTTGATGAGGCGGACATGGTTATCAGTAATTTCCATGCAGAACGAATCTTGCATAGTGTAGAACATACGGCTCTCGTTATCCGAGGATTCCCTAATTACGAAGAGTTAGGGAACCAGCTCAAAAACGATCAACTGTATGAAGGAAGCACATATTTTTTATTCGAGATCGCAAACGAATTGAGAAAGGTCAAACATGAACACTAAAATCACGGTAGAGGGGAATGGGACTATGAATAGCGCTTTAAAAGTTGCTTTTGCGACGAAAGATATGGAAGAGATCAATGCTCATTTCGGCGGGGCCAAAGAGTTTGTTGTATACAACGTATCCAAAGACGGATATGAAGTCTCCGAAGTCATAAAAACGGACAATGCCGAATTAGAAGATGATGATAAAACCGATTATCGTGTCCGAGCCCTTAAAGGGGTCAACATCATGTATTCGGAAAGTATCGGCGGAACGGCTGCGGCAAAAGTTATCCGAGCCGGCATACATCCGATGAAAGCGAATAACTCGACACGAATCGAAGAGGTTCTAAAAGAGCTGGTAAAAATGATCAACGGCAATCCTCCGCCGTGGATCAAAAACATTATGCAAATGCAGACCGAACACGACGTACGTCAAGACCGATGGGCAGAAGGCGAGTAATAAAATATAAGCACGGTTTACTGTGCGTGGGTCCGCTGCCGAAGCGAACCAGTGTGAACATAGCCGGAAGGGGCTTGGCTCCTTTGGCGTATCAAAAATAAAGGGATAGTACGATGGAAGCAGAAAAAAAATTAAGTGATTTCGGACTAGAAATCGTTCGTCAGATCCGTGCACTCGATCAATTCGGAAACTGGGCAAAGATCGGCGATGAAGAGTTGCTGATCAAAAAGTATGTCAAAACCAAAGAGGAACTCAAATTGGTTCCGTTGATTGCAGACATTGATGAGATGATGATCAATGACATCAAGATGATCTATAAAGCGGTTGCATTGTCGTTTGAACGTAAAACAGGGGTCGTCTGTAACGTTATTATGGAGATGAGCCATGAAGGGTTCGGACGATGTGCCGTTATTGCCGATCGTATCTGTATCGTCAATAAATATTTCAAAGATGCGCACCGCTTCAGTTATCGAACGCTTGATGCACTCTTTGAAGACGGAGATAAAACACTCTCAAGCGCGATTGAGATTTATGAACAATATAAACCGTGTATACAACAAGGATAAAGGGGTAAATAATGGCAAAAGTAGGAATTTTTTTCGGTAGCAGTAGCGGTGTCACACGAGGTGCGGCAGAACTTCTTGCGGATCAGTTCAAAGGTGCTGAATTGATCGATATGGAAGAAGATTTTGACGGGATCGATCAATTCGAGGATTTCGATGTATTGCTTCTGGGCTCATCCACATGGGGGCAGGGCGATCCTCAGCGTGACTGGGTTGATCCGCTATATGAACTCGATAACGATCGTCCCGATTTGGAAGGGAAAAAAGTAGCTTTCTTCGGTGCGGGTGACCAAAAAACCCACGGCGAACACTTTATAAGCGCTTTGGGGAAAATGCACGATCTTTTCACCTCACTCGGTGCAAGTGCATACGGTTTCATTCCGACAAGCGGATACGACTATGAGTTTTCCCTCGCGGAACGTGACGGAAAATTCTGCGGATTAGGGATTGACGATGTCAATCAGGAAGATTTGACCGAAGAGAGAGTTATCGGTTGGGCAAACCAGCTCAAAAGTGAGATGGGATTATAAGGAGAATATTATGGGAACGTTAGCTGAATTTCAAAAAATCACCGATACCGAAGATTTTTTTGATTTTTTCGATCTTGCATACGATGAGCGTTTGGTTCAGGTAAAACGTTTTCATATGATGAAAAAATTTGGAGAATTGGTGGATAAAGCTAAAGGGCACGATATGGGAAGCGATGAAAAATTGCTTGAATATTACAAGTTCGCTTTGATTACCGTTTATAAGAATTTTGAAAACGGGTACAGCCCGTCAGCAGCCGATGTCTGGGAGATGTTCGATAAGCCGAGTGCTTGCGGTACCTGTTCCACATCAAGCAGCTGCAGTAGCGTAGAGGAGGTCAGTCATGGAGTCCACGCCTGCGTCAGCCAAAACACCGTTAGTTTCTGAAGAGGATATGCCGATTGATGAGGCAGCCCGTAAAACCAATCTCTATAAAATGTCCACTAAAGACGAGATTCTTTCTCTTTACAGAATCGGGCAGAGAGTACGATTAACCAAATCGATCCGAAATGACGGGACCTACCCCCATGCGGCAGTCGGAGACATTCTTGTAGAAGCGGGAGCGGAAGGGTATGTCCGTGCCATAGGTGATTTTCTTCAGACCATCCGGGTATATGAAGTCAATTTTATCGAAGAGGGGCTGATCTTCGGGTGCCGCGAAGCGGAATTAGAGAGTGCTCTGGAAGATGACGGATACGATGAAGTGGCCGAAGAACTCCGATGGATAAAAGAACATCGCGCTAAAAAAGCTGCTGAAAAAGCGGCGCAATCTCAAGAAGAGGGGGAGTAATCTACACTTTTTGAGATTTGTGCATACTGCAGAAACATGGTTGTTATCATGTGATGCGGGAAATATGAGGAGGTTAAGATGGTCAGTGTCATTTTTTGCGGCTTCGCTGAAGGTCAAAATAAACGTGTTTACGCAAAATCCGGTGATGTATTACTGCGTGTTGCCCAAAGCAACGGTATTGTAATCCCGACAGATTGTACAGACGGTATGTGCGGAAGCTGTGTTGTACGTATTGAAGACATTGCTACTGATGAATCAATGGACTCAAATGCTGAAGAATACGCATCAAAAGGCAAAGCAGTCTATATGGAAGATAAAGAGCTTGAAACATTAGTTTCAATGGGCGCTATCACCAAAAAAGAGGCTGAAATCGCTCAACAGTTCAATCGTCCGACTCCGGTACGTTTGGCTTGTCAATGCGTAATAAAAGACGCGATACTGGTCAAACCGTACTAAATATTTCTAAGTGCCCTCGGGCTAACATCTAAACGGAAACAATTCGTTTAGCGAACATCATAATCATTAAAGGAGTTGGGATGACAACACGTGTAGAAATTATGAATGACTTTTTGGCGATCAACGTTATTCCGGGCAAAACGATCCAAGATATCGTTGAAGCTTCAGGAAGTGCGCTTCCTTTCGGATGCCGTGACGGTGAATGCGGTACCTGTGTCGTAATGATCGAATCAGGAATGGAATATATGAGTCCTGTTACTGATAAAGAGAAAGCGGTACTTAAAACGCTTAACGAAAGCAATCCGAAAGCTCGTCTTGCTTGTCAAATGAAAGTCATCGCACCAAACGGATTGGTACGTATTAAATATTAAGCCCTACCTTACATAAATCCCATCGGTATTTATTCCGATTGAATCTACTGCCTCTTTTGAGGCAGATAGAACTGTATGTTTTTTAATCACTCATCTGCTTAAAAAGAGTCTATACTTTTAAAAGAACAATTTATGCACTTGTTATGTAAGTGTGTATTATTTTAGGCGGATTATCATGCAAACAACACTTTCATATAAACAAAAACAATTACCAAGATTATCGATGCAGACGTGGCTTCCGCTACTTCAATGCTCGCTCAATGACCTAGAAAAACACCTTCAGGTAATTACGAATGAGAACCCTTGCCTGGAAGTAAAATCGGGCTTTGAAGAGTCTAATACTTCCGCAGGGGGAGGCGCAGCCTACGGAGCATTTCAAAACTATGTATCCAACGCTTCCAGCGATCAGATCGAATGGTTGAGTATCTCCTCTACCTCTCTCTACGAAAAACTCGACGAGCAGATCGTAGCACCGCTTTTTCCGACACCGATTTCGCAAAAGATCGCACGTCAGATCGTCTATTACATCAGCGATGAGGGATATTTTGAGGGAAGCGTCGAAGAGGTGGCACAGCAGTGCGATACCGATGCCCATACCGTAGAACGGGTCCGTCAGCGTTTTGCCCATCTCGAGCCTTCCGGTGTCGGTGCGGTGGATTACAAAGAGTCGTTTTTATTCCAGCTCAGCGATCATGATCTGGATGATGAACTGAGCATTTTGCTCAGTGCGATGATTTTGCAGTTTGACAAAATGGAAAAATTTATCAACCATCCGCGGCTTCACGATGCCAAACATGTTTTACAGCATCTTCGCAACCCGCCTGCATTGGAGTATATGGAACCGGAGACGCAGATCACTCCCGATCTTTTTGTCGAATTTTCGGGTTCGGAACTCAATATCCGTATCAACCATGCGTTTTATCCGGACTTGCAGGTCAATATGATCGATAAATACGATAATTTTGCCCGTCAAAAATTCAAAGAGGCGCGCGAACTGGTCAAACTGCTTGACCTGCGCAAAGCGACCCTTTATAACGTCGCATTGGTTCTGCTTGAGAAACAGTACGGCTTTTTTATGGGTGGGGAGCTTAAACCGCTGCGTCTTCAGGATGTTGCCGATGAGTTAGGCTTTAACGAATCGACGATCTCACGGGCGATTGCCGACAAATACATTCAGACGGAACGGGGCTTGTACGCGTTTAAAGACTTTTTCTCCAATTCGATCGGCGAAGTCTCAACCTCGGAGATCAAACATTTTCTCAAACGTCTTGTCACGAGCGAGAATAAAGACGACCCTTTCAGCGATAAAACGCTTCATGAGATGATTGAAGAGCGTTTCGGGGTCAAGATGGTGCGCCGCGTCATCGCCAAATACCGTCAGGAACTCGATATCCCATCCTATAAAGAGCGGTTGTTTTTGTACAAGCTCGAACTCCTTTAGGCTTTAAAGCATGTCAATCTGACAGGGAATAGAGCTTTTTGCTAAAATCGCTCTATTATCCTCTCTATGATTATTCATTTAGACCTTGACTGTTTTTTTGCCTCCTGCGAACGGGTTCGAAATCCCTCATTAGAGGGGAAATGCGTGGCCGTCGGAGGGCGGGGCGATCCGTTTATCTTTGACAAGAAACCCTCCCATGCCAAAAAACTGATGACGGTGAATTCGGGAGCTTTCGTCCCCTCACTCTTTCATGCGGAGCACGACAGCCGACACTATTTTAAAGACGGGGATAAAATGCGGGGGATTATCACGACCGCGAGCTATGAAGCACGTGCATACGGGATAAAAACCGCTATGAGCGTGCATGAAGCTCTCCGTCTTTGTCCCCATCTCATCCTCCTGCCGCCGAATCATCTGCTGTATCATACGATGAGTCATGAACTGATGGAGTATCTCTCGACGCTTATCCCCGTGATGGAGCAGTACAGCATCGATGAGATGTTTGGTGATCTTGGCGGATGGATCGATGATGTCGATACGTATGAGTTTGTCCGGCACCTCCAAAATCAAATCAGCGTAGAGTTTAAATTGCCCGTCTCTATCGGTGCAAGCCGTTCCAAATGGATTGCGAAGCTCGCAACATCTTCCGCCAAGCCTTACGGTGTGCGCGTCGTCCACGCAGAGGAGATCGAATCGTTTGTCAAAGATATTCCCATCGGTGACTTTCCCGGTGTGGGCAAAGCATTTTCTCAGAAAATGGAGCGTTACGGGATCAAGAGTATCGGTAATGCCTGGAAATCGGATGCTCTTATCCGATCTTGGGGAACACACGGACGCGATCTTTATGCGCGGCTCAGAGGCGAGGACAATGAGAGGGTACAGCCAAGCCGATCTAGAAAAGGGATAGGGATATCCAGATCGATGGATCATCCGGTACAGGAGAGGGATGAGCTTTTCCGCCGTATTCACATTTTGGTACGCCATTGGAGCCATACCATCATGAAGCTGGGGGTGAATCCTACGACGTACTCTTTTTCATTGGGATATGAAAACTGGGGAAGCTCCAAAAAACAATACACCCTGTATCGTCTCTTTAATGAGACGTTTCTCCAATCTTTTACGATAGAGAAATTCAGAGAGCTTGATGTTTATCCTCATATACGTGTCCGTTACATCGCCATGAGTGCTACAAAATTTATCCATCATGACCCGAAAACATTTAATATTTTAGAATATGAAAATGATATGAAAATGCGCAGTCTTAGCGATGCGTTAACCACTATCAGGGACAAATACGGGATGGATATTGTACGAGGGGGCGGTGAGCTGTGATCCTCACAATTCACTGCACAGTGTAAAATGCACTATGGTCTCATGTTTTGCATGATACATTGCTTTATCGGCAGATTTGAGCAATGTCGATGCATCCGCACCGTCCTGAGGATAAAAGGCGATACCGATGCTGATGGAGGGAATGATGTCGCAATTCTCAAGTACGATAGGCTGTTCGGTTTTATCCAGAAGTGTTTTTGCAACTGATACCGCTTCCTCTTTAGTCTTGATGGTTTCGAGGATAATGGTAAATTCATCGCCTCCTAAACGGGCGACAAAATCATCGGAACGGATAGTTTCTTTCAGCCGTTTAGCGACTGTTTTTAAAAGGATATCCCCGCACTCATGTCCGTAAGTGTCATTAACCTCTTTAAACTGATTGAGGTCGATAAAAAAGAGGGCGAATATCTGATGATTCCGTTCGGATCTGGCAAGTACCTGAGTAAATACCTGATTAAAAAAAAGACGATTCGGCAAACCCGTCAAAACGTCATGATGGGAGTCTATAAGCAGTTTCTCCTCATACGCTTTTTGAAGGGTGATATCGCTTAAGACCGCTACATAGCGTATCAGTTTTCCTGTTTCATCCCGAATAGCCGAGATACTTTGCAATGAGGGGAAGAGTTCACCGTTTTTCCGTTTATTCCATATTTCGCCGCGCCATTTTCCTGTACTGTTAATCGTATGAAACATTTCGTCATAAAAATGGCGATCGTGTTTGCCCGATTTTAGAATACGGGGATCTTTTCCTAAGACTTCTTCTTCGCTAAATCCCGTTACGGCTGTAAACGCTTCGTTGATTTTGATAATTTTTTTGGAAGTATCGGTGACAAAAATCACTTCGCTCGTATTGTGAAAAACGGCATCGGACAATAAGAGTTCCGCTTCGCGTCTTTTATACTCTTTTATATTGTCTACACTCAGCCATACATAGGGCTGAGCCTTGATCATAATAAGTTTGCCTGAGATTTTGACCGGTACGGCTTCACCGCTTTTACCGATATAGGTACTTTCATACGGATCAATATGTTTGTTTTGTATCAATGCACGAAACTGCTCTTTTTCAAATACGACGGCATCCTCCGATATGCAATCAAAGTAACTTAGTCCCCGAATCCGTTTACTGGAAAGGGCGATTATTTTTAAAAAACTTTTGTTCGCATCGAGAATTTTTCCGTCTAAAGAACAAAGTGCCAACCCGGCGGATGAATTGGCGATCAACATCCGGTTAAAATGGCGCGAATCTTCGATATCCTGTACCAGCGTATGGAGAAAATACCAAAAAATAAGACTGCCGATCAATGCTAATAAGATCGTTAATCCAAATGCGTATTCCGCCGCTTTGATATAGGGGGCACGGATTTCGGATATGTCTATTTTAGCAACGATCCCCCATCCTAAATCTTTGATCGGTTCATACGCTGCCAAAACGGTTTCGCCTCTGTAGTCGAATGCTATTATCGTCCCTTTTTCCCCTTTCAGCGCTTGGCGCATAGGCTCGCCAAGCTCCGATTTCCATGGGATTGCCGTCGGTTTGCTCATTTTATAATGGCGTTGTTTAATCAGAAACTGGATTTTATCCCCATCACGTCTTCCGAGAGTAAATTCCCCCGTCTGTCCAAATCCTCCGTATCGATAGTGGGCTTCGGCTATTTTTTGAATGACATTTACAGCCAGCTTTTTTTTCGTCTCGACTGAAATGCCGTCGTAGAGTAAAAATTCTTGCTGCGCTACGATATTTATCATCACGGCTTGCGTCTCTACAAGTTCGACCAAACGATTTTTTTGACGTTCAAACCCGAGGTTATACAAAAGCACTATCGCGATCGTAACGACCACTATCATATTAAAGGTCAAGAGGGCAATAAGGTAATAAGGGGTTTGCTCTATTCTTTTATTGGCAAAGTATTCGCTAAATGAACTTTTTAGAGTTTTCATTAAATTGCCTTAAACCTTTTTTGTTTCTTATTGTTTATACGGATCTGATTATATCAGATGGAAATCTAACTATTTCGTTTACGCGGCCGACGGGAAAGACGATTGTGTATCCCGCTTCCCACAATGAGCAACGTTACCCCTAGTATGAGATAAAAGGCGTTAATCAGCTTACTGTAATCATCCAATACAATTTTAAACACCGCCATGAGTGACTCAATAGAAAGGGCAATTATGATAGAAGTCAAAAACTTTGATAATGCTTTGTTCTGCAGATCGTTTCCATAATCGTACGTTTTAAATAAAACCTCATTTTCAATAAGCGTTTTGGCCAAATCATAGATAGCCAAACCGATCGTAATAGAGATAATAGAGGTAAATATTTGATGCATTACCGCTTCTCCGGTATAAGGCGAAAGGAGCATCTCATAAAAGATATAGGCTCCGTAAAAGATTAAAAAAACAGAAACAAATCCAAGTAACAGCCCGCCGCTTCCCAATACAAATCGATTTATCTGTTCATATACGCTGTTATGTTCGATAAGTCGAAGTTCTTCGAGAAGTTTTAGCATATCAAAGTCGACGACGACAAAACGGCCGTTTTCTCTTTTAACGCCCGTTAATGTAGGTAATCCTGTTACATGGTGGAGATACGGGTTGCTGATATGGATCGGTTCCTCGACAAAACTTACCCACTTAAAATAAAAAGATTTGTCGGTCCCTTTTCGATCTTCGTCACTATATTCTCTTCCGTAGCTGGGTGTGAATTGGACAAATGAGTCGTTAACCGCATAGATAACTTCAGCAGACTTTTCAGTTTCAAAAAATCGGCGCATATCCCCAGAATCATTTGAGAGAGGATGGAAGTTGTCCATGGTTGTACGAAGATAAAATTGAACGCTGTTTTTGTGTTCGGTATAGATGTTAATGATCCGTTTCATGAAAATACTCCTGAGAGAAATTTTCACTTTCAGTTTTAGCACTGTTGATATTAAGAAGCGGTTGAATCAGCAAAGTATGTAATATTTTTAATATTGTATTTTTTTGTGCTATAATATTTTTTTTAATATATTAAAAGCAAAATTTATCTAATTCGAATGTCTTGGTGTTTAAACAATAGCGTAAGAGGAAGAATGATTCAAGAAATATCAGTCATATCGCATTCAACTGCAATCGGAACGCTTTTTGACGAAACTCATGTGTGCGGTGTATTTGAAAGCGATGTGATCATTTATAAAATATTGGAATTTTTCTCTATTTCCAGTGCAGACGCGGTTGTACTTACACGAGACTCTGTTCCGGCCGGAATATTGACTTTAAAAGACCTCGTCCGTGCGCTTCATAACTGCGATAACACCGGTTTGCCGGTTAAAGAATTTATGACAGCTCCCGTCACTCTTTTTGATGCGTCTTTAAAGATATCTGAAGTTCTTGATCAGATGCAGGAATGTTCTTTTAAAAAAATTGTGGTAGCAAAAAACAACACGATTGTCGGCATTATCGACAAGCATCATTTACTCTCTATATGCTACGCACAATTAACCCCGATTATAAAACACGAATATAATATGGTCCATTCGTTAATGGGAATGGTCGGCGAAGGGGAGAGGGGATTGTTAAAAATGGCTACGACCGATACATTAACCGAAATCGGGAATAGACGGTTGTTCGAAGAAATTTTCCAAGCGCATCAAGCGCTCGGCGAACAATATACAGACAAGCTGTTTCTGCTCCTCTTTGATATCGATAATTTTAAAGGTATCAACGATACATTCGGCCATAATGTCGGGGATTCGGTATTAAAAGAGCTCTCTGCTTTGGTAAGCAGATCGATTCGAAAATCGGATATATTCGTCCGCTGGGGGGGAGAAGAATTCGCCATCTTGCTTCGCTATTCGGACCCCTCAACCGTCGTTAAAATCGCCGAACAAATCCGTCAGCTCATCGATAAAAACAGTTTTGAAACGATCGTCCATGTAACCTGCAGTTTCGGTCTGACCTCTATTCAGCCTGCTGAAACTCTCGAACAGGCATTTGAACGTGCGGACAAGGCGCTTTATCGTGCGAAAAAAGACGGAAAAAACTGCGTACGTATAGAGATGCCTTAGATCTCTATGCCGTACTGTTTGATTTTATACCCGATTTGTCGAGCAGTCATTCCGAGCAGTCTCGCCGCTTTGGTTTGAATACCGTGAGAATCGATGAGCGCTTGAAGAATCGATTCACGTTCGAGCTCCTGGAGACTTTTTTTGGTCATCGGTCCGCCGGAATGCACTTCAGCGTGCGGCGTCGGTGCAGGCTGACTTATATATGCCGGCTGCGGCGTCGGAGCCGGTTCGCTTTGCATATAAAGTTTTTGATAATTAAACGGCAATACATGCGCCAGCATCTCCGGTTGAATTTCGCCGTCTGGGCAGATGAGTACGATACGCTCCATCGTATTTTGAAGCTCACGAATATTTCCAGGCCATGGATAATCAAGCAGCAATTCCATCGCCTCTTTTGTAAAGTGCATCGTTTTACGGTGCTCTTTCATAAATCGGTGGAGATAATGCTCAATAAGCAATTTAACGTCTTCGTACCGCTCACGCAACGGCGGCAAGTTAATCGGAATGACGTTTAGACGGTAAAAAAGGTCTTCACGAAATTCCCCTTTGCGCACCATCTCTTCCAAATTGCGGTTGGTTGCCGCTACGAGACGGACATTGGTTTTAATCGTTTTGTTCCCGCCGACCCGTTCGAACTCCTGCTCTTGCAAAATACGGAGAAGCTTCACCTGCAGTGCCGGGGTAATATCGCCGATTTCATCGAGAAACAAAGTTCCGCCGTCTGCCAATTCAAACCGCCCTTTACGCATCTCACGCGCATCGGTAAAGGCTCCCTTCTCATGACCGAACAGTTCGCTCTCCAGCAAAGTTTCGCTGATTGCGGCACAGTTAAGTTTGATAAACGGACCGTTTTGGCGACGGCTGAGATTATGTACCGCCGTAGCAATCAGCTCTTTACCGGTTCCTGTTTCCCCTCGGATTAAAATAGTCGCATCGGTCGGTGCAACGGTATTGATCATCCCGAAAACTTGCTGCATTCGAGTAGATCGTCCGACGATGTTTTCAAATTTATAATCTTTTTGAAGCTCCTCTTTGTAGTAGGTTTTGAGCTCACTGAGGGACTCTTTTTCTTTCGTCATCGTTTGCTGTGCTTTTAAAGCCCCAACGAAGAGAGACCCTACGATGGTGAGCATACGGACGATTTCATCAAAATTAAGCGGACTGTTTTTTCCGATATTGGCGGAAATAACACCGATCACTTCGTCCTCTTGGAGGAGCGGCACAGCGACATAGGAGACCATTTGTGTCGAAATATTCCCCATTTTGTTCAGATAATTAATATTGTTATGGATATTTTCGATAACAATCGGTTCGCGGCTTTTGGCCGCAAGGCCTGTAGCCCCTTCACCGAAACGGTAGGTCGCCATCTTTTTTTGATAGGGTTCCAAGTCAATGGAATTAAGAAGTTCAAGTTCATCGGCGTCGTCTTTTTTACGAAACAATGCACATCGTTCCAAATATCCGTGTTGTTTCAATTTACGCATCGCTTTTTCGACACTATCAAGAATCTCGGTTGTGCTGGTCAGCATGACGGCGATATCATACAGAAGGTTGATCTCTTTGTACGCAAAAGTTAGAGGGCAGGTCTGGCACTCTTCACGATTGGGGATGTTTGCTTCATAGGTCATCATTTGCTAATCTTTATCTCTTAAGTTATTTAGTAATTGTAGTACAAAACCCAACAATGAACCCTTATTCATATGGATAAAAAATAGGCAATTTATAGAACTGATTTTGCACTTATTGACAAAATGCCCTAAAGGAGAAATTATGCAGATTACTGTTCATGGAACACCGACACTGTTAGAGGGAAAAGAGATGACTATTTGGCGAGAAGCACCGGCCGCTCGCGTAACCAATCTTGACGGAAGTCAAAATGTTATCGGTATGATTGCTCCTACCGCGCAGTTGTTGATTGCTATTCCATCGCTAAAAACCGAAGTGTGTTCGTTAGGTGCTAAAAAATTCAATGATCTCATCAAGCAGTTCAAAAAATTGAAAACAGTGATGATTACCACTGACGATGCTTCATTTGTAAACGATTTTGTTGCAAGAGAAGGGATTGACAGTGCGGAAATCGTGATTGACAGCGCACGTGACTTTGCCAAAAAATACGGTTTGCTGATCAGCGAAGGGAAGCTCAAGGACCGTCTCGCCCGTGCCGTCTTTGTCATCGATCAAGAGGGGATGATCAGCTATAAAGAACTTGTTGCCGAGATTACGGACGAAGTAGACTATGATAAATGTATCGAAGCAGTCGACAAAGCGGCAAACTTCAAGAAAAAAGGGCACGACCACGAAAACTGGATGGGTGTTTAAAAGGACTTTATTATGGTCGAACAATACATTACATGGCTCCAGATGCACGGCTTTCATCCTGATAATTTAGAAGATCGGGGGTTTAACGGCAATACCCCCTTATTGCTTGCTTCTTTGGAAGGGAACGCCATGATGGTTTCGCGTCTTATCGAAGCGGGAAGCGATATTTATGCGGTAAATAATGATTATAACGGCGTCCTATTTAATGCCTGCTATGCAGCGTCGCCTGAAGTGATCCGATTGTTGGTAGAAGCGGGAGCAGATATCAATGACACAAATGAAGAGGGGACAACTGCACTGATGTACGCTGCTTCCGCTTCGCGTGCGGAGTGTGTTAAAATGCTCCTCAGCCTCGGTGCCGATCCGAAGCTTCATAATGAAGACGGATTCAGTGCGATAGAATTGACCAGCAATCGCGATATTTTTTTACAGCTTCGCAGTGCGTGAATCAACACTATTAACGCCAAAAAAGATTGCCGATAATCAGTCATTTTTGGACTGGGACACGCAACCTGAGATGTTTAAACACTATCCTCAGTTTTGCTATCGTGTACCGATCGCTGATTTTCCTTCATTATTGTGGCTTAAAGAGACTCGAAAAATAACCGATGAACGAACCGTTGTCAATAAGCCTTATCGACGCTTAAACGTCCCTTCTGCCGGCAATCTTCACCCGATTGAGATGTATGTCCAAATTCGAAATGTTACCGGCCTGCTCAGCGGAATCTATCATTTTGATGTTCTGCATGAAGAGCTGGTTATGATTGCCGAAATCGCAGGGGAGGGTATTGAACCATATTTGGGATTGAATACCCGTTTCAACGGTGCTATCGTAATGCTTTCATTGGTACCGTTTCGTTCGGGCTGGAAATACGGATTGCGCGCCTGGCGATATCTCTATCTGGATCTTGGGCATCAAATAGCGACATTTGTCGCATCTGTACGACATTTTGGGTTATCATTGACAAAAATGTCTGTTCATAACGGATTAAGTCAAATTATGGGAATGGGGTATGATGAGACCATAGCCGCCGTATATGGAATCGGTGAGCCTTCAACGCGTCCGGTCAAGCCTCTGAGCAAACCGTTAATGCATGTCCAACCGACCGATTATACGCTTCCAATCGAGCAATTATATTCAGAAATACAAGCACAATTGCCATACACCGATGTCCCCCTAACGGCAAAAAGGGAAAATTTTATAGCCTTAAATACTATTCGACGGAGTGCGAGAGAGTTTAATACGGATACGATAGACGACTCTGCACTTAGGGAGTTGATGCAATTACCCGTCCCATTTTCACTGGAGGTCCTCTTTGTTGTGTTGCAGGCACACTCTATGCAACAAGGGATATATCGAAACGGAAAATGCGATGTTGACGGAAATTTTCTCTCTGAAATAGTCCATTTACTTTTGGATCAGCGTTTTATTGCCGGGGCAAATATGGTAGTATTAATCTACGCAGAGCATTTTAATGCAGCCTCTCATATCGAAGCGGGAGTTTATGCGCAAGAGCTTTATGCGGCGTGTGAATATCACGGTATCGGATGCAGCGGAATCGGAGCTTTTTATGACCACGAAGCTTCCCGCTGGTCGGACAAATCACTGCTTTATGCGGTAGCTATAGGTGGAAAAAATGATTATCGGTGTACCAAAAGAGATTAAAACGGATGAGTTTCGGGTCGGAATGACCCCTTCGGGTGTGCGTGAATTGACGAAATACGGGCACAGTATCATTATAGAATCGGGGGCCGGAAGTGGAAGCGGATTCGAAGATGCCCATTATGCCGATGCGGGTGCCGTCATACTCCAAAGTGTTGATGAACTTTACAGCAAAGCGCAGATGATTATCAAGGTAAAAGAACCGATAGAGATCGAATATGACAGGCTCAAAGAGGGGCAAATCCTCTTTACCTACCTTCATCTTGCCGCTGACAAACGGCTAACCGAAGTATTATGCGAAAAGAAAATTACCGCTTTGGCCTATGAAACGCTTCGTGTAGGCAGACGGCTTCCGCTGCTGGAGCCTATGAGCGAGATTGCAGGTCGTATGGCGACGTTGTTCGGAGCGGTTCATCTGGGGCGTTATAACGGCGGAAGCGGACGATTGCTCGGCGGCGCGGTCGGGGTCGAGAGAAATCATGTTGTCGTATTGGGAGCGGGGGTAGCAGGTAAATCGGCAGCTGATGCGGCAGCCGGTTTGGGTGCCCAAGTGAGTATGCTCGATATCAATATCGAGCGCTTGACCTATCTTCGGGATGTGATGCCTTCCAATGTGACGATGATCTATTCCACACACGATTCAATATTAAATACTATCAAAGATGCCGATTTGATTATCGGTACGGTACTGCTTCCCGGTGCAAAAGCGCCGAAGTTGGTCACTCTGGAGATGTTATCGCTTTTGAAAAAAGGGACTGTTCTTGTCGATGTCTCTATCGATCAGGGGGGATGCTTTGAGACATCGCATCCTACAACCCATTCGCATCCGACGTATGAGATAGAGGGGATCGTCCATTATTGTGTCGCCAATATGCCCGGTATGTATCCGCGTACATCGACAATAGCCCTTACCAACGCAACACTTCCGTATGCGATTAAAATTGCTTCGACACCGCTGGAAATACTCCTCAAAGATGAAGCGTACAAAGGTGCACTTAACGTCTATAACGGAGACGTGACCAACCAGGCAGTAGCAGAGGCACACTCTATGACATACAAGGCTCTTACATGAACGAAATAGACAAAGCTCAGGAAATATTGGCCATATACCGTTTCTATAAAATGGACGGTAAACTTTACAATTACGATGAAGATAATCGGCTTGATGAATTATTTGACGCTGTTGTTCATGCGATCGATGATAGCGGCATCCTTAAGCCGCTGCTCCCGCAAGCAGAATTTGTTATTCCGTGTCGGGGAATACTGCAACAAGACCGTGCCTGGCTGCAACGTTTCGCTCATCAGGATACCCGTGCTTTTTTCCTTAGCGATATTTACGATTTCTTGAAATTGTTTACGGGACGGACACAATTGAGGGTCAATTAGAACACCTTATGCATTCCTAATCAATAAAGATTCCAGAAGGATGCATATGCTTCCCCCCATCGTCGAAATAAAGCCGGACGTTTATTTTACAGGTGCTTTTGATCCGAAAATCCGTACATTTGATATTATTATGAAAACCGCTAACGGCAGTTCCTACAACAGCTATGTTGTACGCGGCAGCGAAGGCGTAGCCGTAATGGATACCGTCAAAAAAGAGTTTAGTGATGATTTTTTTGCCCGGCTTGAACGGGTGTGCGAGTACGATGAAATTCGTTATATCGTTTTACACCATCTCGAACCCGATCATTCCGGTGCGTTGATTGAACTGATGAAACGTGCTCCCGCTGCTAAGCTCATAATTTCCGGTCGTGCGGTCATGATGCTTAAAGGGATCATAAAAACCGATATTGAGTATGAACTGGCTACGACCGGTACGGTAATCTCTTTAGGAAACAAGACGATAGAGTTTATTATGACACCGTTTCTCCATTGGCCCGATACTATGAGCAGTTATTTGCATGAAGAAAAGCTGCTCTTTAGCGGAGACGTTTTCGGAAGCCATTATTATGACGAACGTCTTTTCGACGATCTCGTCGGCGATTTTTCCTATGCGTTTCATTACTATTACGACCATATTATGCGTCCGTTTAAACAATATGTCCTTCAAGCCCTCAAGCTCTATGAAAAGTTTGAGATTGACCTTATAGCGCCGTTGCACGGACCGATCCTACGCAGTAATCCACAAGGCTATATTGATAAATATGCACGCTGGAGCTCTGAAGCAAGGTTTAGAAAAAATGAGTTCGGTACAAAAATGCTCTCTGTTTTTTATATTTCCAGTTATGAAAATACCCATAAAATGGCTGAAAAAATTACTCAGGGAGCGGATGAAGTAGAGGGGATACGTGCCAGTATGTACGACCTTGCCTCACTGGATGAGTCTAATATGATCACGCTGCTTGAGGAATCGGATGCGATACTGATAGGTTCTCCGACGATTAACGGCGATGCGGTCAAGCCGGCATGGGATCTGCTATCGTGTATGGCGTATCTGGAACGAACGGGGAAAATCGGTGCGACATTCGGCTCTTACGGCTGGACGGGTGAAGCGCCTGAAATGCTGCATGAACGTCTAAAAGGGCTAAAGTTCCGACTTCCGCTGGCACCCTTAAAAATAAAATTGATTCCTACCGAAGAAGAACTAAAGTCATGCATTGAATACGGCCGTGAAGTATCTGAAATTGCCATGGGGAAAATGATTGAAATAACCCTTTAGAAATTTACAATTGGAGTATAAGTTAAATAAATATCAAATTTTAATCAAATATAAATAAATATTAATAATATAGAATATTAATTGCATACCCGTCACAAATCAGCTTTTTTATGACTGGGGAAAAACAGATGGATCACCGCCTACTAAAGTACATGCAATCGGTGCAGGAATATGAAAAAGCACTGGATACCTTGTCGGAGAAATGGAATCTTCTGACAATGTTGGGGAAAATGAGTAATACGGGAATGGATATGATCGATACCCGTGCCGCTTTTGAAGCTTTGACTGCGGAGCTTTTGGACAAGCTCGGATTGGAAATTCTGAAAAAGACGACTTCGGAGATGGAAGCCAAAGCGCAGGTTGCGGTTGATATCGTTATCCGGAATTTGTTCGAGCGTACGGCCGATATCGGTTTTTTGGCGACGGATGACGATATCCGTTTGTTTCTCCGACAATATCTGGCCGGAACAACGGATGATGCATCGCGGCAATCGCTCCGTGATCGTCGAATGGCACTTAAAAACCGTTTTAAAGAGTATGTAGCCAAATACAGTGTTTACAGCAATATTATCCTTATGGATACACGCGGTAACATTGTCGCTCAGTTGGATGATCATAATCCCATTACCAGCAGCAGCGATCCGTTGATTAAAGAGTCTTTAAGTACCTCAGCAGAGTATGTCGAAGTATTTCGTAAAACGGATTTGGTTCCGAATGCGGACAAGGCGTTGATTTACAGTTACAGGGTCAAGAGTTCAAGCAGCGACGACGCTGAGAATATCGGTGTATTGAGTTTAATCTTCCGTTTTGAAGATGAGATGGAGGGTATATTTAAAAATCTACGAACCGAAAATGACTGGATGGAAATCATGCTCCTCGATGCAGAGGGGTGTGTCATCAGCTGCAGCGATACAACCCATATTCCATTAGGGATCAAGATGGAAAAGGTTCTGGATAACGGGTATAAAATTATCCGTTTTGCCGGCCGGGAATATCTGGCTAGAACCTGTGCCACCAAAGGATACCAGGGATTTTTCGGTTTGGGATGGTACGGACATGTCATGATTCCGGTCGATCATGCATTCGAAAAGGCACCTCACGCATATAAAAGTATTGCTTCGGAAATACTCGAAACGGTACTGAAGCACTCCCCTCTATTTTCGGGAGATCTTAAAATGATCCCTAAAAAAGCGGATCAGATTCAAAAAGAGTTAGACGTCACCGTATGGAACGGTAATGTTCACATTGCCAATTCAAAAACAAACGAAAACTCTTTTTCCAAATCGCTTTTGAATGAGATTTCAAATACGGGATTCCAAACGAAAAAAGTATTTGAAGATTCTATCAGCAACCTTAATCATACCGTTCTTTCGGCCTATCTCGATGATGCGCAGTTTAATGCCTCTTTAGCCATCGACATTATGGACCGAAATCTATATGAGAGGGCAAACGACTGCCGCTGGTGGGCATTAACCTCCGCATTCAAAGAGAAACTTTCCCAATCCGAACTTCAAAGAGACGATGTATTTATGCTCGAATCGATTTTGACGTATATCAACAACCTCTATACTGTCTATACCAATCTGTTTTTATATGACCGCACCGGCACAATCATTGCCGTTTCGAACAGCAGTGACCAGCGGTTTGTCGGAAGTAAAATTGAAGATCAGTGGGTTCGTGATTCGTTAAAAGTTACCGATACACAGCGCTATAGCGTCAGTCATTTTGCCAAAACGCCTTTGTATGACAATCGCCATACCTATATTTACGGTGCCGGGATCACAGATCCGTCGAATGAAGAGTGTGTCGGCGGAATCGGCATTGTTTTTGATTCCCAGCCGCAATTTGAAGCGATGCTCGAAGATGCGCTTCCTAGTGATAAAAACGGTGAGATGATTGAGGGGAGTTTTGCCCTCTTTACCGACCGGGATAAAAATATTATAGCCTCCACAAGCAGCGATTATCGTGTGGGATCGCGTTTGGACATTGATGATTCCTATTTTTTATTGGAAAACGGAAACGGAAGTTCGGGGATTGTTGAGCTTGACGGTGACTATTATATCATGGGGCTTCATACTTCAAACGGATATCGAGAGTACAAAAAACACGATTTTTATAAAAACGATGTCATTGCCTTTATTTTTGTACAAATCGTCAGAGGTGACGAACTGCCAAATGTTTGTACAATCGATAAGAGCCAGATGGTATGCAGCTATCCTAAAGTACAAGGCCTTGAAGAGACTGTCGATATCTCTACTTTTTATATCGGAAACAAGTTTTTCGGAGTAGAGTCTTACAATATCGTCAATTCTCTCAGTCAACAAAATGTTACGCGGATTATCGGAAGCGATGCCGTTTTCCTGGGTGTAGTCGGCAGCAAAGAGGGAGAAACCATCGGTGTTATCTCTTTGAATGAATTGCTCGATATCAATAGCACATACGATCCTCAGAGGGATGAACTGATTGTTCTAAAATCTTCACAGGAAAAAGACACGAAGTTTGCAATTGTCATCAGCCATATTAAAGACAGTCCTGAAATCCCGGTACGAAGCATCAAATCGTATTCAGGATCGCTCGCAGGCGTATCGCCGCTTACCAAAGCGGTTGTCATTCCCGATGAGGGGACAAGCAAGGGTGAAATGCTCTCGATTCTCGATATCGATGCTATTTTTAGAACATTGATCAAAAATCAAAATAAGCTTCCGCTAAAAGCTCTCTAAATTCAGTAAAACAATACGCTTGCATAGCCGACGACACGTGATGTGTCCTGGCTTGCATCGGCACTGGTTCGGTAATCAAGGATAATATTTTTTAAATCTCTTTTTTTCGCAATATTGAGCATCGCTTCAACTCCGATCATTCCGCATGCTTCACACCCTTGATGCAGCTTATCACTGTCTTCTTCCCGAATCGCTTCCAAACAAATGGAATCAAGCTGCTGTGCCTGCGATAAATTATAGTAATGGCTTAGATCCGTGCTGATGACGACAGCCGTATTCTGTCGTGCAAGACAATACTCTATAACCGGTTCAAGCATAAAGGGTTCCGCATAGGCATAGACAAGTTCGACAACCTGTACATCGGGCAGATAGTGCTTGATAAAAGGCATTTGAACTTCAGTACTGTGTTCATGATGCGCCTCGGAAAAGTAGGGGAGGGCGAATCTCTCTCTTAACTCTTTTGTCAACTGCGGGTCAATGGTCAAATCTCCGAGTGGTGTTTGATAGTGCGTCAAATCACAAATACTTACTCCATCAAAACCGACACGATGTGACGGTCCGATGACAACCACGGTTTTGGGTTCGCTATTGTTTAAAATTCGGTAGGCGACATTGGCCGTAAAACCTGAATACACCCAACCCGCATGGGGAACAATGATGGCATTCCCGTACAAGGTAGAAAATGACTTTATAATATCTGAATGGGCTTCTATAACAGAATTGAAATGGAAAATCATATCATTGATTTCAGCGGCACTTGCCGGATAAAAACTCCCGGCTACGCTCATAGTTCTAGTACTCATCATTCTTCTCCTCATACTTATCAACTTGATAGGTATATATTTCTGGATGGTAGGGTAGGGGATCGCTTCCGATACCGGCTTTAAGTCCTAAATGGGCAAAAAAAGAATCAAAATCACTGAGCTCGTCCCAAACTTGGGGTAAAAAAGTTGCTTGATGATTATTTAGACGCAATATGACGCCGTCAATATGGGGGCGTATGATTTGCTTAAGTTCATTTTGATCTTGATATACCACTTCCTTGGGATGGGTTAAAAGAGACACCTCTAGCGAAATTTCAGAATATTCCGTTCTGCTCAAAGGTGAGAATCGTGGGTCGCGAAATGCAGCAGAAACAGCATTGGAAGTTAAATCATCTATGAGACTTTGATGAGCGATAATTGATCCGATACATCCGCGCAAGTGGCCATGCAGTGTCAGAGTCACAAAACATGCCTTTTTTTCGGATAATTCCGGATGCATAGATACGTAGCGGTCTTTATCCACTCCGACACCGTCAAAATGAGCTTGTATGGCATTTTTTGCAATTTGGATGTAAACCGAAGAATCCATGTTTCCCTCTCTCCATTCTTTTTGAATAAAATTTGATATTACGGACTATTTTACACCATTTTCTGATTACAATTGTTTCAAAATCAGGTAAGATAATACCAATGTAGATGAATGAGATTTGTTAATCAAAGAAAAAATATGGATAGAAGAGCGTTTTTATCATTAACCGTTGCTTATAGTACGACACTTGCGTTTGGCGCCAATGAAGAATTCGTCCCATCATCCGCATCCCTGAAAAATGTCTCTCCTACGATCAGTATATTATTAGATAAATTGAATGCGGTGCAAAAACATGTCGGCTACGTTCGATTCAATATTATCAGCTTTGACGAGATGTTAAAAGTTGCGTCTCTATGCAATAAACCGCTTACTTCAGGCGAAATAGGATTTATCGAAACTATTTTTTACGGAGACCCGCGCCGATACGGCTTTTTCGGTGAGAGAACCGTACCGCTCTTAACCGCAAAAATTTCAGAAAAAGATCTTGTATACATCAAAAAGACAGGCCATTTTCTTCTTAAAGGTGCTGCTACCGAAAAATACACTACTATCAAATCGCTTGTCGGAAAAGATGCCATATTGACTTCGGGTGTACGCGCTCCGGTCAAACAGCTTTATCTTTTTTTGAAAAAAATAGCCAGCGAGGGGGGAAATCTTCGTTTGGCTTCAACCTCTATCGCTCCTCCCGGATTTACATTTCACAGTGTCGGAGATTTCGATATCGGCAAAATCGGTCTCGGGTATGGCAATTTTAGCGAGAAATTTCAAGAGACCGATGTATTTAAAAAACTGTATAACGGCGGATATATCACCATCCGCTATACAAACGGAAATCCCTACGGCGTACGATACGAACCGTGGCATATCAAAGTAACAGGCGGAAATGAAACGGCATAATCTTTAAGTGATATTCTCTATAGGCTCCGGCTGATGAAGATAATATCCTTGCAAAAATTCAATATCAAGCGACCGAACGATGTTGAAAATAGTTTCAGAATGGACGTACTCGGCTATAATATCTATCTTTAACTCTTTCGCAAGCGAAACGATTGATTTAACAGTGAGATATGCACTCTCGTCCGTATCAATGTTTTTGATCAAACTGCCGTCAATTTTTAAAAAATTGGGACTCATATTTACGATATAGTTAAAATTTGAATATCCGCTGCCGAAATCATCGATTGATATTCGACATCCTGCAGCTTTTGCTTTGTCTATGAATTCGCTTACATTTTTATTCGATGAATCAATATGCTCGCTTTCAACCAATTCTATAATAACCCGTCCATGCATATTATATTGATCTATCAAATTGAAAAACAAGAATGAAACTTCCTTGTTTATCATATCTTCATGCGTAATATTAATAGAGAAGTGATATGTATTATGTCGAAAATAATCAAATACGTTTTCGAGCATCAGCAAGGTAAGATTCGTATATATACCGGCAGTTTTAGACTGCTCCAGAAAGAAAGACGGCATTGTGATCTGCCCCTTGTCATCAATAATGCGCATTAAAGTTTCAATATGATAGCTATTATCGAATACATTAATGATTTTTTGTCCAAACGGTTTTATATATTTTTTATTAATAGCGTTTTGGATCATTGCAGTCAACAATTTTGATTTGTGCAATTCATCTATAATATGGGTGTTTTTATTAAAATCGATAAAGGACATATTGTTTTCTTTAGCATAACTCAAAGCGATATCGCACATTCTTCTAAGATTGCTTTCACCACGAGCAAATGCGATAAAAACATTTATCTTTAATCGTATTTCACCGATGCGAAAGGGTTCATTTTCTATACATCGAACAATATTATCTTGTTTTATCAGGATTTCGTTTCCATAAATTTCTTTAGTCAGTATCGCAAATTCATCTGCGGAAACTCGATAGATTCTTTCCTGACTTTCCAATACTGTAGCGAGTCTTGATGCAAATAGCTGTAAAATAGCATCCCCGATATCATATCCGTAAGATTCATTGATATTTCTAAAATGCTTTATATTGATTAACATCAAGGATTTTGCACCCGTTACTTCGAGGTCTTCCGTGAGTTGTTGACGGTTCGGAATACCAGTTAAATGATCCGTAGTCTGTTTTACGATACGTTCCATTTGTTTAAAGTAATCGTTAACGGCTCTCGCTATCTTGCCTATTTCGTCTTTTTGAAGTAGAAATTTCGAAAGTCTATTACTCTCGTTGCAGTTGATTGTATTTGTAATTTCATTAAGCGGCTGGATAATAGTTCTGAATAAAATATTTCCTAATAAAAATATAAAAACAAGTCCCATAAAAAAGATCAGATACAATTGGTTTATAAAAATATAATTTACAATTTCTGTTGTTTTTGAATTTAGTCTAATGCCAAGATGGGCAATAGGTTTTTTGTCGCTTGAGAAGAGAGGAAAAAGGATATCATAGTCTTTATCCTTATCGGCAAATTCAATACTTTGTTTTGTGACATTCGCCAAATCGGAAATATATTTTTTATCCCAAATTTTTCCGATTATGTAATAGCCTTGAGGCGGAGTTTTTCTGCTGTAATCTATCGAAGGTTGAATAGGGGCGGTAAATATTTGAATCACTTTTCCATTTTCAAATAAAAAATAATTTGAAAAATATGAAGATTCGGCATTAGTCTAATTTATTTATGGACATAGGCTCTTCAAGATTTATTTGAGCCCAATTTTTATCTTGATTTTTTGTAAATGTTACGAGATCGTCCCAATAGGAATAATCATAATTTAGAACTTTAAATGGATTGCTTTTTAACGCTAATACTTCATTAAATGTTGATTGAAATTCACTAACTCTTATTTTTTGTACCGTTTCCAGTTTTTGAGTGTTGTAGCGCCAAAAAAATACAAGGATTATCATAAATACGGTTATTAATAAAGCAGTCGATAAGAGTATTTTATTTTTTAAATTCATTAATATTTCCTTATTATGGCAAGATATTTATTTATATCGTCGGAATTCCATTGTACAAGCGAGTAGGCCTATATCGTTCGTGTAATATTATCGTAACACATGCATACTTTAATAATTAAAATTTCTTATTCGTTTACCTTTTTGGTTCATACTGCTTTTGCCCGATGGTCTACATGGCCTGAAGGACTTCTTTCTCATCCTCCTTAAGATAAGCTCTTTCTTTACTCGTCACATTGAAAGAGCGCTTTTAGCCGAATACACTGTAATAAACAAGTAATTTTTTCATTCCATAATTTGTTAATTCCTAATAAGGCTAACCATGATACAAAATTCACTTGTAAATCAACAGGTTCAAGATGATGTAGTCAATAGAATAACCAAAATTGCACATCAACATCTACAAATTGCATACAAGGCAAAAATGACACACTATGAGATGTCAATGTGCCTGGAAATCAGCAATCTTCAAAATGTACCGATTGATCAAATTTTCAATAAAATGGCCATTTTTAAAGAGTCAAGCGATTATATAGTTTATAAAAAAGATTTCATTTGGAACGGCAGTAAATAAGATAGTTATTCCTAAAAGCGGCGGATTCTGCTAGAACTTAAAAAAAATCTAATTCTTCGTTTTCATGCATTATGACTTTGTTTCTTCCGGTCTCTTTTGCCCTGTACAGTGCTGAGTCTGCCATAGTATAGAAACCGTTTTCATCCACATATTCATTAACAAAATCAATAACCACCAAACCTAGAGATATCGTTATATGAGATGATACCGCCGAATTGGAATGGGGAATATTTAAATCTTCGATATTTGCTTTTATCTGCTCTGCAAATTCTAATGACTGCTCTTTATTTAATCCTGAAAATATTATACCGAACTCTTCGCCACCGAGTCTAAATGCAAAATCGCCGCCTCTATGTAATGAATTTTTAATAGTAGAAGCAACAATCGTCAATGCTTTATCTCCGGCATAATGGCCATACGTATCATTATATTTTTTAAAATAGTCTATATCAAGAATTATAAATGAAAGCGTAGATTTTTCTCTTGTAGCACGATAAATCTCTCGTGTTAAAATATCGTTAAAATATCTTCTGTTATAAAGTTCTGTCAGTGAATCAGTAATTGATAATTTTTCAAAATTCTTTTTTTCAGTTATGTCATATCTTACAAGGACTTCACCTAGTGGAAAATACTCTTCATCATAAATAGGCATTATCCTGTTTTGATACCAACGTACTTTTCCCTCTTTGGTTATATATTTCAACTCTCCTACAAGAGTTTTTTTTGCGGCAATGACATCTTTTACCTTTTGAACAAATTCATTCGGCAATTTATTGTGTATATTACTCATTTACCCTATTTTCAGCTAATCCAACCTCTTCACCCTTTTTGATTCGGTTGTTGCAAAATATTTATATCTACATTTTATTTATTGTACATAAAGTTCCTGAAAATACATAAAGTCGTATTATGAGCTACAAATAATGGCAAATAAGATAAATTGAGTAGGATGAGTAAAAAATAAGAAGTTTAAAGTGGTGACCCCAAGGGGATTCGAACCCCTATGGCCAGAATGAAAATCTGGAATCCTAACCATTAGATGATGGGGCCACTTTAAAAAAGAAAAGAATCAGGCGAACCTGAGCCGAAATTATACGATTTGTATGCTGAAAAAAAGCTAAATCACAACTTTATTTTCCCGAAAAACGGGAAGAGGGGAGATTAATTGTTATAAAAAGAGCGAAGAGCACGGATTATAACTGCATTTTTAGAGATGCTTTCAGCTTTTGCATTGTCATCTACCAATTCATAAACATCTAACGGCAAAGAGATTGAAAATGTTTTGGTTTCAATTTTTTTACGTTTAGCAACCAGACTTGTAATGTTTTGAAGCATCTCAAGAATTTTTTTGGTATCAATCGGTTTTTGAATAAAGCTGTTGACACCGACTTCGATCGATTCAGAGATCTTTTGAATATCGTTACTTGCAGAAATAACAATAATGATTTGTGACGGATTGATTGATCGGATGCGGCGGGCAAGCTCAATACCGTCGATTTCAGGCATGATAATATCGACAAAAATAATGTCCGGGTTGATTTTTTCATACATGCGAAGTGCATCAGCACCGTTGTAAGCCGATGTAACTTCAGCAAAAAAGTTTTTGAACGTTGAGCTTAAAAGATCGTTGGCGACAACTTCATCTTCAACGACCATTGCTGTCAATTTCTTTGTTTGTTCTGTAAGTTGGATTAGATCGACGTTTGATGACATGATAGATCCTTAATAGTATTTCAGCAACATGTTAAAAAATGTCGCTGTGGTTATTTGTTGCAATTATAGATAATAATTTTTAGCATTACCTTAAAAAAACAACTTTAGTTAGAGTGAGGCATTTAATACTGTTTGAATTGTTCTAGCCATTCAATATTGGATTCATTGGTTTTCTCTTGCTGTCGCAAAATCGACTCTATAATACTGAGAAGAGTTTGACGATCCATGAATTGCAGTAGCTCAGGATTAATGTGGGTAGGTTTGATTTCCCCATAGCGGTTTAGAAGGTTTTCAATGTCTGCTATTAGCTGTTCTTTAGTTGATTCCATTTGGAAAGTTTAACTTACATCAACTGAAACTTCTTTTTGATTAACATAATATATATTATATTGAAAAAAGGATTTATATGACTTCTATGATCGGTTCACTACAACGAAATGATGGTAACACTCTTTCTGCAAGAACTGACTATCTTAAAATAAACTTTACCCCCAGTGAAAAAAAAGTTTTTACGCATAAAGAGAAAAATGTTAATAATTTTTTTTCAGCTAACGGCGTTTCATACAATCAAACAGAATATTTTAGAGTATTGTCGCTTAATTTCGACAATCCTGACTTAATGGCTCTCATGTCTAAGCTCTATTTGACTGACTGTAATAATGCTTTCAAAGGCGGCAAATTATGAGTCAAAAATCCAATCAAGAAAAGGTGTTCTATGCGATAGCTCAGTTATTACAAAAGGGTGAGAAAAATATTACCCGTTACAAAGTGGCGAATATGGTTTCATCTGTTGACCGCTCGACGGTTTATATCATTATCAAAAAATATTCAGAAGGATAACTTATGGCATCTGTTGAAGACGCAAAAAATCAAGCTCGCGAGTATATCAAGCTCACTCAAACTAACATCGTAAAATTGGCGGGTACTGTTGTATCTAATTACATTAGTGAACCTAAAGCTAAGCTCAAAGATGGTGAACCCGTTTTTATCGATGGTGTACAGCAATTTTATGCACCTCGTATGTCTTGTAAAGTTGCTTTTGTCGGTGGTGAGGCGGAAATCCCACTTAACTCTGAGCAGTACAAAAAAGTAAAAATTGGTGAAATGTATCTCTTTACTGGTCGTCAAGGGCTGATTAAGTCTTTCGGTTCTGAGTCTGTCGGCGTTGTTTACGACACTATCGAAGAGATTTAACCATGACTGCGCTCTCCTCCGTTGTTCTCCGCTTGATGGGGGAGCAGTATACCCTCCCTACTCCTTATAGTTCTTTGATTTGTGATTTATTTGTACATAACGGTTTTTCATATTGTCGTACTCCGACTAAGTGGTTAATGCGTCCCGTACATGGTCGTCTATGGAAAAAGATTTCTCGAAGTACATTCGAGTTTGAACATTCGGCCTATAAAACTAAAATCAATCAATCACAAGCCAAAGGGCTTTTAAAATATACACAATTGGAATTTGACTTATGAGCCGTATTAACGATTTATTGCACATACATGAAAAGCAAAAACAAAATAAAGGTGAGCCTTTAAAGGTTTACAAATTCGATATAAACACTATCGCTTTTCTTGGTTTAAAGATTAATGATGATGAGCTTCCCCCTTCTCCCTCCCCTATTCCTTGGGGAGATAGAATAATTCATACTTTCACGATTGATAAGATTGATTATATTAAAACTCATTTTGGTCTTTTCATGAAGCGAAAGCAATCACCGATAATTGAGGTCTGCACACCTGAACGATATTTCTTAGCTAAATCATTTTTAACTCTTGATGATATCAATCATGTCAAATTGCATGAAAACGAGTTCTACAAAAAATTCAATTTGGCGAAATATGACGTTCCCCAAGCTGGATTAACAAGGGGGTCTAAGCGGTCTTTTTCTGACCGTGCAGAAACCCAAAAAACTAAATTAGAAGTAATACAGGACAAATATAAGGATGGTGTTAAATGAGTCTTTCTAGAAAAAAATATCTACATACTGAAATTTTTGTTTACATTCTGTTTTTGTTAGAGGGAAAATTTTTTGTATTGACGGCGATTATGCATTTGTTTCTTTTTCACCCTACTCTAAAAAAGTCAAACTATCTGAACTGAATTTGATTAAAGGTTGTTTTAAATGAATAATACAAAATATATTGATGAAGCTATGGAATCTGCAATAGATTTAATGAATGGTTTATTGATTTATCACAAAGCACAATCAGATTGGCAGAATTTACCTTTATCTGAAAAGTCTATTTACAAAGATTTCAAAGAATATTTAGAGGTTTGTTTTAGAGAGTATTTTATTTTAAAGGTTTTAAATAAATGACTCTTATCTCTCAGCATACTGACACATTTAAAGAAGCCCTTTATCTTAGTGGTGATTATGAAAAATACAATAAATTTGTAAATGACATGATCGAGTTAAAAGAACAAGCACAAGACATACATGACATAAACAATGATAACCGTTTTATTGTTTTTACTATGGGCGGTATGAAATGGCATATCATGGCCACTTCAATTCGCGGCTATTCTGTTGTCTTGAAAAATGGTGATGTATCAATCGCTTTGAAGAAAAAAGGTGATTTAAAAACCGATAAAAACCCTTCTGTAAAAATCGAATATCGTGCTTCTTTTCTTGTTAATTATGGCCTTAATTCATGTGTTAAAACTATGCATGATTATTTTAAAGTATTTATTCATGCTGATTTTATTTCTAAAGTCCAAGAGATTCATATCTCGGCGGATACGCAGGGTCACCGTTTTTCTCTCCTTGATATTGTACGATTTAAGACTAGAAGCCGCTTTATCTCGGTTCATGATGGAGATGATGAATTTATCGGAAGACAAATGGTGTTTTCTTCTCGCCGGATGGAGACAATGTATTTTGGAGGTTCTAATAACAAATTACGCATCTATGACAAAACAAAGGAAATTAAGGGCCATCCTGACTCGGGGCATATTGAAAGACTATGGAGACTTAATCCGCTTTATAACGAACAAAAGGACGTTTGGAGAATTGAATTTCAGATCAGACGGCCTATTCTAAAACAACTATTTAATGCTCATAAAGAGCCGTATGATTACACCTCTGTTCTTCTTGAAAATATTTCGGGTCTATGGGATTTTTTTATTAACTATTTTTCTTACCGTGATTTAGACCGTGATAAAACATTGAACATCATCGAGGGCCATTGGCAAAAGAAAGATGGCTCTTTTAAAATCCTTACAAAAGAAGCTGAAAGAAACATTTATAAAAAATCAGAGCTTCATCCTTTATGGAAATTGATTAGCTCTTATGAGGCTACAAAACCATCTTATTACTTTCGATTCAACCAGGTCAAGGCTACGTCACCCATTTACGCTATGAACGCCTACTGCGCTCTTGTTTCAACGATTACTAAACATTACGGGAGGTTTGATGAAGAACTCGTTAAAAAAACTATTGTCGAGGCGGAAACTCGTTGCGAGAAGAATAATGACATGGGTGTATTGGATAAAGCAATTTTAAAAACTGTGGATTATTTCGCAAAAGTTGATTATCAAAAATCGAATGGGTTGGACATCATAGATGTAGATGATGCCGTAAAAGAAAACATAGAGTATTACATTGCTCCGTTGGCTTCCCATACTGTAGAAAATGCTCTACATAAAACTATATTTTAAGGATTGAAAAATGCCAATCGCATTAATCTCGTATTTTGTCCCTCTTGCTGTTGAGCTTATTAAAGCTTATGTAAAAACGACTGATTCTTCTAAGGATGATAAAGTCTTAGAAGTCGTTCAGACCGGATGCGCTTATCTTGCTCCTCGAGGTAACAATACTGTAAATTTTGGTACTGTTAGCGTCGTTGATTCTCATAAAATGATTGAGGCGGTTTAAAATGGCTCGTAACTATTATGTTAATTTTTCTTTTGTAAATGATGTTCTAACTGAGCGTCGATCTTTCTTAGATTCTAGTGACTCTATCACTGAATATCCTTTGGGTAATTATCCCTCTTATTTTTCTGTTGTTGATTTGGTTCCTTCCGTCAATTGTGATCTTTTCTTTTCTACTCTTGTCGGTTGTTATGCTTTTGAAATTCAGCTTGTCCAAAATGATGGTTTGATGTTGAGTGTTTTAAATGATTCATCATACATCTTTCCTGAAACCGTCGTTTATTTTGACATTGAGGGTGTTTACAAATATGCCGGTCTTCCCGTTCCTCCTTTGCTGGGTTCTCTCCCCTCTTTAAACGGTAACGGTTGTGAATATATTGATGGTGCAATGGTTGTTTCTGTTGGACGTCCTAACGTTGTTTACTCTGTTGTTCGTTCTTCTTTTCAGATTTATGCTGACAATGCTTATCAGGTTGTTTATGATCTTTCTAGTGTTGATGGTCATAAACTTTCTGTTCCTGAGTCTCTTCTAACTGCGTATGTTCCGCCAGTTACCACTCCTTAAGTTTTGGGGGTGTAAAATGGTTGAAAATTATATAGGATTCTATTATGAAAAAGTTTTTTCTTCGTCGTATTCCAATATTTTATATTATGCGAAAACAGCCTTTATTGGTTTTAATCATTTTTTGCGCTTTTTCAATTTTAATTTTCATGGCTCTTGTAGCCCAATAAAGGGTTACTGATGGCCGTTGAATTTGTTCCTCGTTCTTCTGCTTTAAAAGTTCTTTGGGCTGGTGCTCAGTTTAACCCTTGGGTTCGTGGTGCTGTTGCTGCTGGAACTGCTGCTTATCTAGGTTATGAGGCATATAATAAAGGTCTTTTAGACCCTTATTTGCCTGACGGACTTGATAAATTTCCTGATATTCCAACTTTGCCTCTCCCTCCTTCGCCTGCTCCGACTCCTACTAAAACGAGTCCAGTTGTCCCGAATCCATCTGTTAAAGCACCTATTGATGAGCTTAAAGAAAAAATGAATGAAAATACACGAATTGCTAATACTAATTTTCAAAATATTGAAAATAAGATTAATTCTGCTGTTGATTCATTTTCAACTGCAAACACTTCTCTCGTCGATGCTGTTTCTCATTCTCCTCTATTAATGCATCAGGCTATGACAAAGGATACTTTGGATTCTATTGCTATCTCTTTAGAGAAGCAAAATTTAATTTTTACTAATCTTACTGATGTCTTCATTTCTTACTTTGATTCATTTTTGAATGTTCAAATTCTTGATGTTCAGAATAATAAGGTTATCACTGATTATCAAAAAAAGATGGCTTCTAGTGGTGATTATGGTGATGCCGATTATTTTTATGCTTTTGAGTCTACTTCTGTTTATTGGCATAAGGTTGATTTGGCACAATATGTTTTTGATGAACGATTGGGTATTACCACAAATTCTGATTTGTTGCCTTCTGTTATGTATATGGAAGGTGAAATTTCATTGATTGATAGGCTTGAAGAAACAAGTACTAAGAAAGAAATTCGTGATGCTGTCGAATCTTATAGAAAGTCTAAAGTTCCTTCTGGTGTTCGTGCTTTAATTGATTTTGCTCTTGTTAAAGGTACTGAGTCTGAAAAAGAAGCAACTAAAGAAGCTTCTACTTATTATAAAGCGGCTACTGAGAATCTATCAAATGATGTTAGTGGTGTTTCTCTTTCGAAAATTGCTGGATGGGCTGATATGGCTATTGAGCGTGAAAAAATTATTCAAACTCCTACTACAATAAAGGATATGGATGGTACTGTAATTGCTGAGAATGTTTCTCCCTTGAGTATTTCTATTACTAAAGATGCTTCTATAGCAAGAGAAAAAACCGATATTAATAGTCAGGAATTTGACGACGATGATTTTAATAATCCTTTTGATGTTATTCCGACTATTCCATTTATTTCTTCCTCGGATATATATAATCCGAAACATCAAGCCCCTACTTCTAATTCTTTCTTAGAGATTATGAAAACAAAGTTTACGGGTTTATTCTCTTAATTCCTTCCCTTTTGGGTTGGAAAATTCAAACGTATTTGATTGATACCCTATTTAAACCCTCTATTTATCGATATTAAAAAATATAAAATTCAAATATTGTTCTTAATTTCTTTTTTTCTCTACGATTTCCTAAAATATTTTCGTTTTGGGGATTAGATGAGCGTTGCACAAAATACCGTCATTAATATGGGTGAAGACCTCACCATGATGGTTGGATACTCTGTTGTTAATCAATGGTTGCATGATAAATTATCCGATCTCTTCCCTCCTGAATTAGACGAAAATGGTAAACCCGTCCAAAACATTGCATTAGAAGTTCTGAGCGGTGGTGCTTCTTTTCTTTTTATGTCGTCAATGATGGAAGTTATACGACGTGAAGAGAAATTTATCGAATACTTATTCGTGGCTGGTGAGGCTGTGATAGATGTTCTTTATGCTCGTAATAAAGGGTTCTTTGATGGTATGAAATCTAAAATAATGGGGCTTAGAGGTGTTAAAGCTGTTTCTAAAATGAAAACCCTTAATTCACAAACAGATCAGACGAATTCATTTGTCGGACAAGTTTATCAAGCTATGCAGGCGATCATGCAGGGTCGTAATTCTTCGCATGATGTAGCGAATACTATTTCGGCTTCTAATAGTTCTCAGGATACGGCTATTAACCGTGAGGCTCATAACCTCAAATTTGCTGAATTGCACAACAAATCCTTTTCTTCCTCTTTGTTCATAAAAACGGCGACGGGCTCTTTTACGGTTGCGGATAAAGTCATGCTTCAAAAAATGATTGGTAGAACAGAATTTTCTACGGTTCCGTTAAATGTTGACGAATTCAATAAAGTACATGAATTCCTTTATGTTAAAGATTCTAACGGAAAAATGGTTGCTCTTACCAATGCTCTTATGTCTTGGGCTAATGGTATGGGTTTTATTAAATAATATTAAAGGGGTAGAAAAATGACATCATGTGAAGAAGCGTCGGTTAGACAAAGGGATATTCAAAGACTTCTTCAGGCTCTTTGTACTGTTTTTGGTATTAATATTGATATGATTGGCTTGGAGCTTAAATTATAATGTTTCCTTTTTGGTGTTGTTGTGATTGTTCACCATTTAAATTTTATGGTTTATGTGTCTCTGACCCTTATAATGTAAGTCTTGGTTCTTTGATTCGGATTGAAGAATTTTCGTATTATTCGAGTCTGGACGATATGCTTCGCCTTTCTGATTGGTATTATGCTGATTGGGCTGTTGTTCAATCTATTGATTTAACTAAATATGATTTTAGTGCTGTTAATGATCTTTCTTCTCCTTTTATGTATGGTCTTACACGTAGGGTTTATGCAAATGGAATTAGGGAATTTAAATACTATTTCAAAAAGGTTTACTGTGGCTAAAGTTCGTATCCAACTAAAACAAGGTGGTCGCACATACGTTGAGCGTGGAGAGTTTAAAAGCCTCGCCGCAGTTCTTGATTTTTACAACTCTTTGTCAACTGCTCAGGTAACAGAAGTTTGGGGGTTTTCTAGCCCATATACTGACACGACGATTCCGCCAGTGGATGACATGGCTTATTTTCCTATGGTTAAGCTCATTGCACGAAATGAAGAAAGCCAAAAATCGATGCAGGTGGTTGTCCGTAACGTCAAGTTGACAAAAGATAGCACCGATATAGCCCTAAAAATCAAGGAGTGCATGGAGATCGACGGCTTAAATATCGATGCGACAATCGCAACCGTGTTTAAGGAAAGCAAACTAAGCGGCTATTAGGCCGCTCCTCCCCCTCCCCCCACACAAAAAAAGCGACCGACGGGCGCATATTGCGCCATAAGGTCGCGTTCCCCCTCCCCTATAAGATAAATCCCTCTGAGCAGTCAACTATCAGAACTCGGCCTGAACTTTTTTGGTAATGCTTCTTAACATTTTGGTGCTTTCGATATGTTAATCCCGTGCAGGGGGCCGACCTGAGTTAGCTCGACACTTAAAAGCTATTTCGTGGGGCCGATCTCTGACTAACGCAATTCATGAATAACCCCTCGTTCTCAATGACAAAAAAGAAACTCTAAACGTCTTTAATGGTTCTGAGGTAAAAGCCCTGCTTTTATCTTCTCTTTGTCTCCTATCGGCTTTAAAATGCGAATTATGGCTATTTTATTTTTTAAAAATTCAAAGGTATTTGAACTACACCACTTTTTAACCCGCTATTTATCGATATTAATAAATATAAAATTCAAATATTGTTCTTCATTTTAAAATCTTGCAAAACTTTCCCTGTTGAATTTTCATTAGCGGTTTTTATTAGCGGTCATTATTTTGTCGCTTTTGGCTTTGCTTTTGTCTGTATTCAAACATTTTTAAAAAGGATTGTTATGTCTCTTTTGGTTAACACTTGTAAAAAGTCTTATGCTTCAAATGATATCGTTTGCTCGCCTGCTGACTTGTTGGTTATTACTAACCTTATGGAAGGTGTCGTTTCTGTTTTTGATGAAGTTGGTTTGGGCGGAACAGATGTTCCTACTCCTTCGAAAAAACGTGTAATGAAATTTGGAGTTAATCGTAAAGCTGATCGTCTCGGCTGTACTGTTACTCTCAAACATGTTAAACCGGGTAAAAATGAGGTCGATATTTTTGCTCATAAAGCTCTTTTCGATGCGGATTATAAGCACTCTATGTCTGCAACTGGTATTCGTCAAATTTACGGAGGAGAAATCTAATGAAATCTTTGGTTGTTAATCAACTCGGTGATGATACTGTACGTCATTACCTCCCTATGACTGGCGTAAATGCTGTAACGTTTGCAACTGATATTTTCGCGGGGACTTGGAAAGTTTTTGAGGAAACTTCTTCTTTGGGTAGTGATACTGCTGTTGTTAACGCCAATAAGGTTGGCGTTCAGCTTGTTGACTCTGTAGGTCATAAAACTTATTTGCGAATGATCGCAAAAAGCACTATGAGTTCAGACGATATTCGAACGGCTCTTACTGGCCTTACAATCAATGGTGTACTTGTTGACAAAGTAGTATTTGTCGACTTTTCACCTCTTACCTTCGCTTAAGGGCGGGGGTGACCCATTATGCAAACTAGTCTCCAAATTGCTCTTTCTTTTGTTTCTGCTATTATTACCGATGAAATTATCCCCTCTGTTGATCAGCTTTCTACTCAAAACCCTACTATTGACCTTTCTCCCGTAACAACTAGACTCGATGAAATAAGCACAACTCTCGCGGCTATTGATTATACACCTGACACAAATGTGATAGTTGATTTTGTTGTTATAGATTCGGCGGTATCTACTATTGATTTTTCGGGTATTGATTTGAATGCTGACGGTGGAATTTATGAAATTGATTTACAAATTGTTAGCGGAAATTCATTAGGTGGAAAAATTTATGCTTTCGCGAACGGTTTAACGACATTATCTCTTTATGGCTCAAGCGAGGGTGCGGGAACTCCGACTATTATGATTGTTAATAATGTTTCAGGTCTTAAGATTTCTGGTTTTGCGAAACTTTCTTTGGTTGGCGGAATAATGACATATCTCGGTATGAATCAGTATGCTTCGAATCAATATCATTCTGTATCAATGCAAAAGCTTGCTGCAGTTGATAATATTACTAAGTTGACTTTTACGGCTTCTAACGCTTCTCTTTTTGGTGTTGGTTCCCGAATTATCATTAGAAAGGTTGGCTAAATGGAAATCTCTTTTTCTCAATCCCCTATTCAATTTTCTTCTTCTGAATTGGATAAAGTAAATCTTTCTGAACAACTTTCAAATGCACTTGATTTTTTGAATCGAACCGATCATAAAGTACTTCCTGATTATGAACCATCATCAGATGAGTATATTTTAGAAATTGCTCAACAACGTATCGAAGCTAGACGTTTTATTAGAGAGAATAAAAATGTCTGAAAATGAAAAATGCCAAAACTGCAATTACACTCTAAGCGATGAGCAATTAGAAAAAATTGCAACCCTTGTTTCTCAAAAGCTAAAACAGAGTTTTTATCTCCGTGTAGGTGAGGGCGTTGTAAATTACTTTATCGTTATTGCATCGGCCATTGGCGGTGCTGTATATTTGTATCTAAAATCAAAAGGTCTTATAAATGAGTAAATGGAAATATTTTAAAAAAGATGAATTTACTTGCAAGTGTGGTTGTGGTCTTAACAATATTAGCGATGCTCTTCTTGATAAACTTGACGAAGCTCGCGATATTTCGGGAGTTCCTTTTTCAATTAATGCGGGTACTCGATGTAAAAAACACAATTCTGATCCAAATGTTAAAGGCGAACCTGATAGCGCACATCTTTACGGTTATGCGGCGGATATCTCTGCTAAGACCTCTCAGCAGAAGTTTGCTATTATATCTTCTCTTTTAAAAGTAGGTTTCGTTCGTATTGGCGTTTATGATACATTTATTCATGCTGACATCGACCCTAAAAAACCTCAAAATGTTGTTTGGGATGATTAATTTCATCCCTTAAGCATAATTCTTTCTTCTTAACATTTAATTCTATTTATAAAGTTCTTTTAATTTTTCTTTATTTATAATTCTGAATTTTCATGTTTGATATTGTATCAAGCTCAAATCTTCTGGATAACTCAATATATATTATATTTAAAATGTCAGCTATACAGTAACCCGTATATATCACTAAAATATCTAATATGTCTATGGTGTAAAAATAATGTTTTTAAAAAAAATGCTTTATTAGAAAAAAAAATAACCGTAAAATCACCTGGGAGAGTTACGATTTTATTTGTACATCACATTTATATCGAATTTGTATTCGGTATAAAATTAAAGGATTAACATGAACAATCTCTCCATTAAAGCAAAGTTGCTTATCATCCCTCTTCTACTCGTTTGTGTGTTTGGCGCAACGTATTTATTTTACGCTAGCTCTAATACTGCTGCACAAAATGCACTTAATCGCGCTAGCGAAGCAAAAGCAGTTGAAAGCGATTTTTTGAAAACAAGAATATCGATTTACCAGTTTCTTAGAAAACCGGATAACACTACATTGGATAAAGTACACTCCAATATCGAAGATAATAAAAAGAAAATCACAGAGCTAAAATCTCTGCTCTCGTTGGAAGAGCTAACCGTATAAAATGCGACGAAGCTATCGCTTTGGCTGAAAAATACGGTAATGATTTTGACAAAATCGCACCGCAAATGATGAAAGCGGATGTCAATGAACGCAATAACGTCGATTTAAGTTCACTGGTCGCGACAAGCGGAGAATTCCAAACAAAGCTAGAAGATATTGCCGACAGTGCTTCCTCACTGAGTAAAAGCAAGTTCGAATCGGTCGGAACCAATCTGGCGGTAAGTTTTATCATCGCACTTATTGTTGTCATCTTAATTAGCTATATAGTGTTGGTTCAAATACAAGATTCGATCAAACTGCTGGATAGCAATATCAAAAATTTCGTCGATACAAAAGATTTGACTATCCGATTGACATACAACAAAAAAGATGAAATCAAAGTGATTATCAACAACTTCAATACGCTTCTGGAAACGTTGGAATATACGATCAAAGAGGCAAAATATGCGGCCGATGAAAATGCTACGGTTTCAAGCGAACTGAGCAGTACGAGTTTGCAAATCGGCAAAAACGCAGAAAGCAGCATGTCTATTGTCGATAATACAATTCATGAAATCAACGATATTAAAGATTTTATCCAATCGACGGTAGCTTTATCCGAATCAACCAAAGAGAGTATCCAAGCAGCCGGCGGCAGATTGAATCACATGTTAAACGATATACAGCAGCTAAAACAAGATGTCAGTTCGGCAAGCGAATCGGAAACGGCAATGGCGCTAAAACTGGAAGCAATGAGCACCGAAGCCGCTCAAATCAAAATGATTTTGGTTGTCATCAGCGATATAGCTGACCAAACCAATCTATTGGCACTCAACGCAGCGATTGAAGCGGCACGTGCGGGTGAACATGGACGCGGTTTCGCGGTCGTTGCAGACGAAGTACGCAAACTTGCCGAGCGGACTCAAAAAAGTTTGACGGAAATCAATGCTACGATCAACGTTATCGTACAGTCGATTAACGATTCCTCTGAGCAGATGGGTGTGAACGCCAAAAACATCGAACGGCTTGTGAAAATATCCGAGACAGTAGAAACAGTTGTTGTTGAAACGGTAGATGTAATGAAACAATCCATTACCAATGTTGCTGAAAATGCTGATAATTCATTACAAATTGCCAGTGATTCAGAAAAAATAGTGAAATCAGTTTCCAGAATCAATGATTTGACCACACAGAATGCAAGAAGTGTTGAAGAGATTGCAGGTGCTGCCGAACATTTGTCCGGATTAACCTATAACTTAAAAACAAAGCTGGATCAGTTTAAATCATAAAATGCAATTTAACTAAATGAATGTTTGATAGTACATAGCAACCAAGAAAGGAAATAGTAGCAATATGATAGTTTTGACAGAACAGGATAATATTGCCTATGCATGTATGAATTCTATCGGAAATTCACTGGTTCTTGAGGATATGCTGACCGATGTTATTTCAACATTCATTTCCCATACTGAGGCACTGGGCGGAAAATACATTTTATCCCACCCTCTTCCCAAGAGTATTGTCAGCATAGAAAATGATTTTGATATACCCGATAATTTGAGTCATGAAACCGAAAAATATATGATTTATCCGGTAGAGCCCAATCGATCCGTTCTGGATATTCCGATTGGAGACGAACATTTTCTTTTTGCTTTTGAAAAAGGTATCGATGTCGATACATACGGAACGATATTCGCATCTTTTAAGACCAAACTTGCCATTGCTATTGAAGCATGCCGGAGTGTCGCACGCTTGCATGAGATTAACAGTGCTTCTAATCGTCAAATACTTGAGGCTGGAAGCAAACAAGAAGCAACTGAACAAATGCTGATGACCCAATCAAGAATGGCGATTATGGGAGAGATAATCGGAATGATAGCCCACCAATGGCGTCAACCCATTAGCGTTATCGGAATGATTGCGAATAATGCTATTCTAACAATGATGACATTTGCTGAGATAAATCAGCAGCAACTCTTACGCGATTTAAACATTATCGACCAACAAATCCATGATCTCTCTTCCATTATCGACGATTTTCATAATTTTTTTCGCCCTGCCAAAATTCCGCAAACCGTCACATTACATGAAATATCCAATGGTTTAATCACTGTACTTGGAATAACCTACAAAAATATCGGTATTAATTTATCCTTTGAGTGTGATGAGAATATCTGTTTTGTCACCTATAAAAATGAGTTGATGGAGGTTTTTTTAAATATTTTGGCCAATGCCAAAGAAGCTTTTGAAGAACGTCGCGTTTCAAATCCGTTTATACGCTTCAAATCTTTTCATAATAGTGAGATGATCTGCTTTACTATCCAGGACAATGCCGGAGGGATTGATAAAGATATTATCGATAAAATTTTTGATCCCTATTTTTCCACTAAAAAGGAAAAAAACGGTACAGGACTCGGATTATACATCTCTGCCGTTGTTATTGAAAAACATTTGAACGGTTCCATCCGTGCCAGCTGCAATGAAAACGGATCTGTTTTTTCCATTTCGATTCCGATAAATCAGGCCACCGATACAGCCTATGGCTCCTAATGTACTCAATAGAAATCATCAATTAATTAGCTTACATTGCTTAATCCTATGCAATATAATTTTGCAACGAATTTATAAGATTAAACCGCTATTATTCGTCACATAATATTGCGGTGATTATTTACTGCATACTTTTTAGATTTAGTGATAATATATGACATATTCCAGCGACGCTAAGACCGATAAAACGTACGAAACTTTGCTTGATGAAGTTATTGATAAAGCACGGCGCAAAGGTGCAAAAATCAGTTCATGGTCACAATCCCCGAATAAAAAAATTGTTATTCATGTTCCGGGCAAGCTACCGATTTATTATTTAAGTATGGATGCCGCCGCAGACAGCCTTATCCATCAATATAAGTTAATATCCGATTATCGGCATCTCTATAAAAATGTAGCAGATAAGGGGAATACATCATTCAATACAAATGAATCCCACAATGATCAAAAAGATATTCTTCTTACACAAGCCATTTATGCGTGCGACGCTGTTGTGCAAAATATGGATAACGAACTCAGCGGATCAACAAAAAGAAAACTGCATGATACGATGGACAAAATCATTTCCGAACAAAATCTTGATCATGCTGAATTTTTTCTTCTTCAAACTGCTTTGCTGGAACATTATCGAGACAAAGTCAATAAATCATCTTCTACACAAAAAGCGAAGCAGCTTCAATTATTTACCCGATTTTTAGAAGAAGTAAGTCACTCGGATATGTGATTACTCAAGCATCTCTTCAGATTCGCCGATTTGTATAACACCCTGATCGGCCAGGGACTGAACGGCATCGACGATTTTACGCTGCGCGGCTTCGACCTCTTTCATCTTAACGGCACCCAGGAACTGAAGTTCCTCGATAAAAGCGTCTTTCGCACGTTGGGACATATTGGCGTAAAACTTCTCTTTGAGCTCTTCGGCGGCATTTTTAAGGGCCAGCATAAGATCGTTTTTATCCACCGCTTTAAGAATCTCTCGGATGCTGTTATTATCCAAATTAACCATGTCTTCGAACGTAAACATCATCTCTTTGATCGATGCGGCCAGTTCCTGATCGAGTTGTTCGATTTGTGTGAGGGTCGCTTTGGACGCTTTCGCCCCCAAACGGTTGAAGACATCCGCCACGGCGCGAGGTCCTCCCACTTCGACTTTGTAGCTTGCAAGGGATTCGAGTTTCGATTCCAGGACGGCACTGACCCGCTTAATAATGGCCGGTGTAATATCTCCGAGTTTTGCCATACGCATCGCCACTTCGGCCCGTAAATCATCCGGGAAGATATAAAGGGTCTCCGCGGCTCCGGAAGGCTCCATATGTGCCAAAATCAACGCAATCGTCTGCGGATGTTCGTTCATAATAAAGTCGGCAAGCTGCTGCGGTTTGATTTTAGAGAGATAGGCAAAGTTCTGAGCGCCCTGCATACTTTTGCTCAGACGTTCCAGAACTTTTCGGGCTTCCTCCGGCCCTAGCGCTTTGTAAAGGATTTCACGCGCGTAATCCAAACCTCCGGTATTGAGGTATTGGTTTGACTGGATAATGGCATAAAACTCTTCCAAAACCGCGGCACCGATACTTTTTTCAACCGAACGGTTAGATGCAATGTATTTGGAGATTTCGGTAATCGCGTCAACATTCATACGCGAAAAAATGGTGGCAGTGACGTCTTCACCCAGCTGTAAAAGTAAAATAGAGACTTTTTCAGCCATTCCCATTTCATCGAAATACTGCTGTTGACTTTGATTTAAATTCAAAGTGAAACCCCGAGAAGTGTTGCTTTTAGCACTCCATCTCGATTACGTTCCAAGGCAGACCTTGGGTATTCATCTCATCCATAAACGGATCCGGATCGAGCTGCTCCATATTAAATACCCCTTGTCCATTCCAGATTCCCTGAACCATCAGCTTTGCGCCGATGACGGCAGGAACACCCGTAGTGTATGAAACACCTTGCGATTTAACCTCGGCATAGCACTCTTCGTGATCTTTTACCTGATAAATATAAATTTTTCGTTTCTTACCGTCTTTGAGACCTTCGGCGACGATACCGATATTGGTCTTCCCTTTTGTACGCGGTCCAAGTGACGCCGGATCAGGAAGGAGGGTTTTCAAAAACTCGATCGGAACGATTTTCATCCCTTGGTGTTCCACCGGTTCGATTCCAAGCATCCCGACATTTTCAAGGCATTTCATATGGGTCAGATAGCTTTGTCCGAACGTCATGAAAAAGCGGATACGTTTAAGCCCTTTAATATGCTTGACAAGTGATTCCATCTCTTCATGATACAAAAGATAACTGTCTTTCGGCCCTACTTCGGGATAATCCCATACTTGCATAATTTCCATCGGTGCCGTTTCGATCCACTTTCCATCTTCCCAGTAGCGCCCTTTGGCAC
This sequence comes from Sulfuricurvum kujiense DSM 16994, assembly GCF_000183725.1. Lineage (NCBI taxonomy): Bacteria > Pseudomonadati > Campylobacterota > Epsilonproteobacteria > Campylobacterales > Sulfurimonadaceae > Sulfuricurvum > Sulfuricurvum kujiense. The sequence goes on from NC_014762.1 coordinate 1,359,322, forward strand.
TTACTTCGCGAAGGTTGATCTCCGGATTGAAATTGGTTGCAAACGGATAGCCGTGATCACCTGCGTTACAGTCAAGAATATCGATAGTATGGATTTCGTCGAAATAGTGTTTTTGTGCATATGCACAGAAAACATTGGTTGCCCCGGGATCGAATCCGCTTCCGAGCAGCCCCATAATCCCCGCTTCTTTAAATGCGGCATCTCTTTCCCATTGAAGTTTATACTCAAACTTCGCTTCATCCGGATGCTCATAGTTAGCCGTGTCGAGGTAAGGGGTTTTGGTAGCGATACACGCATCCATGATAGCAAGGTCTTGGTATGGAAGAGCAACGTTAATGAGAATTGCCGGATTGTATTTATTGATTAGCGCAATTACTTCTTCCGTATTGTCGGCATCTACCGTTGTAATTTCAAGTGAACCTGCAGGAAGTTCACTTTGTATCTCTTCGCAGCGTCCGATAGAACGGCTTGCCAAAATGATACGATCAAAAATGTGGTTATTCATGACACATTTATGTGCCACTACACGCCCTACTCCGCCGGCGCCGATAATAAGTGCTGTTGCCATAGCAAAACCCCTGTTAAAAATATTATATAAATTATACGCAAAAATCTCTTACGAAAACGTTACAGATAAAAAGCCGCATAAAGGGTAAGTCCCCAAATAAACGCCAACATGGTTAAAGAGAGAAATACCAATGCCGCACCGGCGTCTTTTGCCCTCTTTGCAAGTTCATGATGATCAAACGTCACTAAATCAACCGTACGTTCAACGGCACTGTTGATAATCTCAGCAATCGGAGGAATAAAAAGAGAGACAGAAAGTATCGCCTTATACACGAATCCTATCGGAAGACTCCAAGCGACAATCATACCGAATACGAATAATACTATCTGAAGTCGAAAAGATTTTTCATTTTTTGTTACTTCAAGCAAACCGGTCAATGCATAACGGGTATTTTTAAAAAGTGTATATTCAGGCTTGTTGAGTGCCATAACTCTCCTTCAAATGAATGAACGCATTATACACGATGTGCGGTTCACTATCCATAGAGCGCGAATAGATCTTTCAAAAATAAATTACACATATATAAATATAAATATTTAAATTTTGCAACACATTTGCAACACTAAATCGTGATAATGAAGCATCAGATCGAATTTTTAAATTTTAGATAAGGATTGGATATGAAAAACTGCTTACAAAATCTATCCATACAGAGTCTTAACAGCGATTTAATAGAAAAAATCGAAGAAGAAATTGAAAAAAATCGACAAAAAGACTATCTCCTCTTTCATCAAGCCAAACTCGCTTCGATGGAAGAAATGATCGAAAATATTGCCCATCAATGGCGCCAACCCCTTAATATCGTTTCCATGCTCTTTCAAAAAGTTTACAGGCTTCATAAAAACGGTCTGCTTGATAATGACACCATGTCCGACGCTCTAAATCAGGCTATGGCTACCATAAGCCAGATGTCAAAGACGATTGATGATTTTCGTATACATTTCGAGCCGAATAAAGAAAAAGTATCCTACAGTTTGTACAGTGTCATTGAAAATATCATTGCTCTTCTAAAAGAAAGTCTTAAATTTGTAAATATCTCGTTAGATATATCCGCACAGAAAGATATAGAGCTTTTTGGTTTCCCCGATGACCTTAAACAGGTATTGCTGCATCTGATTAATAATGCCAAAGAAACAATTATCTTCAACAACGTCTCCAACGGAACGATCATTATTGAAATTACCCCATCAGCTGATAAAAGTGAAGTCATGATCCGGATATATGATAACGGAGGAGGAATAAATACTCAGTATTTAGACAAAATCTTTGAGCCCTACTTTACGACCAAACACAAATCCCAAGGGACAGGAATCAGTTTGTATATGTCCAAACGGATCGTAGAAGAACGATTGTGCGGAAGTATAGCCGCAGGCAACAATGAGAAAGGTGCATTTTTCACAATTCTTATCCCTACACATACTAATAGCAAAGGCTGACAATGGAAAATCATATCGCATTAATGAAAAAACTTCATGTTCTGTTTGTAGATGATGAGTGGCTTATTCGTGAAATGGTTTCTGATATGCTCAGTGATACGGTTGGTCACGTTTCTCTCGCATCGAACGGACAAGAAGGGCTTGATTTTTATATGAATTCGCTTCGTCCTGTCGATATCGTTATTGCGGATCAAACTATGCCGGTTATGCTGGGACTTGATATGCTGGAAAAAATAAAAGCATATAATCCATCCCAAAAATGCATTATGATTACTGCCCATTCTGAGACAAAGTATTTGCTTCGTGCCATCGAAATCGGAATCGAGCACTTCATCATTAAACCGATTGTTTTCGATCAGCTTGATAATATTTTGAATTCACTCGCACTTAAAATCGAACATGAATCTTTGCAAAAAGAGCAAGAAAAGCTTTATCAGCGTGAACAATTACGGTATGTTTACAACAAGTCACTTGAATCTCTGGTCAATAATATTCCCCTCCCCTCCATGATTATTGACCAGAATGATCATATCATCACATGTAACAGTGAAATTTTTACTATTCTTGCCTGTACGGAGCATTATAAAAAACTGATTGATAAAAAGCTCAATATCAAAGATCTTTTAAGTACCGATGCTCTCATCAAAAGTGATTTAGCTTTTTGTGACTGGAAAGATGAGTGTGTATTAATAGACTTAGACCCGTATTTCAATATTGAAAAAACTATCTATTCGGTAAAAATCAAACGAATAATTTCTGACGATAATACGCGGTTTTATCTCCTTTGCTTAATAGAACTTCTGAATTAAGAAGTGTATTATGATTAAAATAACCCAGTCTTTTCACGTAAAAGCAAGTGTTATCGCCATACATTCCGATGAGAGCACAATATTTTTTACCGATGTTAACGGTAACCTTCATTCAATATGCAAAACACAATGGAGCCGAACCGAAGAACCGCTGATTTTTGACTCATCTCCGCCCCTGCACAGATTTCAAAAAGGCTCATGTTTTAGTCAAAACGGCCATGTCGCCTACAGTGTAAAAGAAAATAAAAAGAATTGTGCCATATGCATGAAGCTTCCCGTTAAAGGTGATTCAGACGTAGGTTATTGCGATATGAATGAAAAGGATGACGAGACGATTATCAGATTATTCGGACATGATCAGCGTGCGGAAGTTATGACCTTTTGCGGTGAAAAAGGGCAATATATTCTTACCGGAGGTACGGATGGCAAGGTCTATATGTACAGTACTAAAACCGGTAGAGTTATCATGTCTCTAAAACCGAAACCGGACTATATTTCCCATATTACAGTAGATCAAAAAGGGGGGAATTTAGCCTACTCCGCCTATGATAAATCATTAATAGTTTTAAATATACGTCATCAAAAAGAGCGTTTAAACACCTTCGTAGATGATGCGATTGAAGACTCATTTTTTTATAATGATTCCAAATCATTGTATGCAATCGGTCGTGAGGGGAATTCCTATATTTATGATTTTAAAACAAATGAAATATCGAAAAAATCACTTTTCTCTTCCTGGCCTAACTGCTGTGTAGCCGATTCGAGCGGGCGATTTGCCATTGTAGGCGGGCGAAACGGGATGATATATATTGTAAAACTTGCAGATAATTCACTGTTTTCTTCATTTAAGCTCGATCAAAAAGGGATCAGTTCATTGCATGTTGAAGATTCATTATTGTTTATTGGATTTGAAAACGGATGGATGTATGTAATAGATATGTATGCATTCATAGATGATTTTTCTCAAGCGCTGACCGTTGAAAATTTTAAAACCGCTAAAAAATACTTGGATAGTAACCTGTTTTTAGCAATTCATCCGATGTCAGAAATGTTCCAAGAAGCGTGGGAATATATGCTTAAAGAGATTATCAATCAATTTTCGACAGGTAATGCCGCTTCGGCGTTAGAATTTGCAACCCCATTTTTATCGGATGAGAATAATAAGAAGGAATTTGATTTTTTACTTCAAAAACAGAAAGATTTTGAAAAATTTGCCATCTTGGTTCAAAATAAAGAGTTTTTTGATGCGTTTAGTATGCTGGAACAAGCCCCCTATCTTCAAAAAACGGACAGTGCACGTAAGCTGGAACACTACTTTGCCAAAAGTTTCACGGAAGCCAAAAAACTGCTTTCGGCCGATCCAATGCATAACCTTTTAAAAGTGCAAGAGATTCTTAAACCTTTTTGCGTCGTCCCTGAGAAAAAAGAGATGATCCATTCGCTGCAAAAAAACTATGAAATCTATCTTAGAGCAGACAACCTCATTAAAAATAAACAATTCAGAGAATATTTTGCCCTTGTATCCAAGTTTGAGTTTTTAAAATCCGAAGAGGTTTATAAAAGGGGGTATGCGCTCTTGCAGAAGCTTCTATCCAAAAGCTGAAAAAGCTGATTCATGAAGGGAAATATAATGATGCCATAGTAGGCATCAAACAAGTTATGATTTTCCTTCCGTATAAAGATCAACTCATAGAATTGACGAAAGAAACTTATATCCGGCAAAAGCTATTGGAAGTGATCAAAAAGGACGATAGATATTCCGTATATGAAATTGTTGCATCCAATCCTATACTTGAATCTATGCCTGAATTTATTGTATATGATGAAATGTTCGACGAGGTGCTCTCTAATGCGATGCTATCGGTTGCCAAGGGGCAAATCAAACGGGTGAAACAGATTTTGTCCCCTTATGCAGAGATCCCAATATTCAAGCTTAAAATCAAAGAATGCGTTCGTCAGGCAACTTTTAATAAGCTCTCCATTCTTCTTGCCGAAAACTATTTTGAGTCGGCTAAAAGAATAGCTGATTTTTACATCAACGAATTTGGAAAAGATAATGAATATGAGGATTTGCTCAAACAATACGGATTGCAGAACATTAACTCGTGTTGACCGCCTTTATTCAGACGTGTGAGTGCCGTAATGTTCTTTCAAATGGATAATCGATTCATACACGATGTGCGGCTCGCTATCCATACTCAGCGGTTCACCGTAAATAACGCGGATGTTTCTACGAAACAAAGAGCGTAAAGGGGTATGACGTCTTGGGGCACGTGAAAAAATGCTTCCGTAAATACCGCATATATAGAAGGGGATGATGACCCCATTCAAATCGCTTGAAATCTTTTTATACCCGGGCATAAATGTCCCCATCTCACCGTTTCGACTGATGGTACCTTCGGGAAAAAGGCCTATGATCTCACCATTTTGAAGTCGATTACGTGCATGTCGAAACGATTCTTTAGCCCCTTTTGCAGAAATGGGAATCACTTCTCCGAGTTCCATAATGGGACGTATCAGAGGTTTTTCGTATATGGATCGCTCCATCAGATAACGGATACGCCGCTCAACACCCACCTGCACTAAAATCCAATCGAGCCAGCTGATGTGGTTTCCCATCAATAAAACCGCTTTATCTTTTGGAATATTATGGGTTTGCATCGGAATAATGTTATAGCGCAACGCCAAAAGGCGTTCAAAAATAAACCACACAAAATAATCTTTGTAACGTACGAGCGTCCAAAATGTAAGGAGTGCGGATACGGCCAGCATCGCATACAAGAGCATTAATCCATCCCACCCCGCATATGCGAAAAGGGTCGTTAATACCAAAAAGAGAGTCATAAAAATATTTTGTATCCAGTTGTTCCCCGCCAATATATACGCGATATGGGCACGGGGAGTTTGAGAAAGAATCAGGGCATTGAGAGAGACGATCATCATCGAGCCTCCGATCCCGAATCCGAAGAAGATAAGTCCGATAAGAACAAGATTATGGGTCAGCGGTAAAAGAATGAGCATTACGGTGATTTTAAACGCTCCGGCAACAATTAGCCCCTTGTGAAGATAATGGCGTGACAGTCGGGCGGCAATGATCGAGCCGGTAATGATGCCGAATGCCGCTAGCGCCATAAGCCCCTGCACGACAATGGTATTCTGAACCCCTAAGGTCGATTTCGCATAAGCGCCGAATGCCGCCAAAATGACCTGTGAGATCGACCAAAATAACGAGAGAAAAAGTATGGCGTCAAAAATCTCTCTTTTACGTCGTAGCAGCATCCAGTTTTTACGCAGGGAATAACCGCTTAGATATTTTTTAATATTAAACGGAATCGAGCTGTTTTTTCCTTTTTGCGGGAGCGTCAGTGTTAATAAAAACTCGATGATACTTCCGATAACCAGCAGCCACCCAAGCGGTGCAATTTGATGCAAGATTTCCGATTCGTTGTTGTATCGGCCGGTCAGAGAATTTTCAAACATTACGGTGTACCCGATAATACCGGAGAGTATGGCTACCGTTGTGACCGATTGAACTAAAGCGTTCAGTGCGCTAAACTCTTTTTCATCCGCGATTTCTTTGATATAGCCGTATTTGGCAGGAGAATAGATGGCCGCCTGCACCGCTAACATCAATGTCAGGGCAAATGACGTCCAAAACCATCCCTGATAATAGCTGTAGGTGATCAGCAAGGTAATGAATACGGCCGACAATGCGCCGTATCGCATGACATTCACTTTTGAAAACCGGTGAGATATATATCCTGAGGGGGTAAAGAGAAAAACAAACGGGAGCAGTATAAGGGCGTTTAGAACAGCGGTATAGATGATTTGGGTCTGATCGTCATAAATTTTGAAAACGGTATTTTGAATAATGATTTTATGCCCGAGGTCGGTAAAGGCATTAAGAAAAAGTGCCAGAGCATAGGGGATTACCCCCTTAATTTTGGTGATGCTCATTATCCCAGCACCGTGCTCCATCCCTCATAATAGCCGTGTTCCTGCATTGCCGATTCATACAGGGATGTGGTTGTCTCTTCAATGATTGCAGGCATTATCGCTTCTGTTTTGATCAGAACGACCCCGTAAGCGTAATCACTCTCATCGTCATTGACATATTCTTTTACCTCAAAACCGTGTGACGAAAGCTGCGATACGGTACGCTCCATTGAGCTTTTGGTTTGGAAAAAGAGATAGTGTTCTACTTCTCTGGGGATAGTCAAATCATCTCCCGCTTCAACAAGTGCGGCAATGGTATGACGGTTTTGGATACTGAGCAAGCCGTATGCATCAGGATAGAGATTGTCATTGTACATCTCCCACTTCGAATCTCTGGATGATCCGCGCTCATACACATATCCGCCGTGACGGTTCATCACATCAGAACTGATGTTTTCAAACCGTTTGGCGTGCGGAGCGTAGAAATAAAATTCCGCCCATCCCTCTTTCATTACTCTGCCCGCGAATACGGCGTCCAATGAGCCGCTTAAGGTACTGATAAGATCTGTCGTGAACGCTTCCAAAGCATCAGTGAGGGTGTCGGCTTTGACAAAAAGCCATAACAGCCAGGGACGTTCTTCTTGGGGAGACTCTTCGAGAAGATCCAATTCCACATCACAGCGATAGGGAATATTTTCGTCATCGAGCAGTTCATAAAATTCTATCATGGAGTAAAGACCTTATTTTTTTGCCATTATAAAGTCTTTATTCTTGGTTTTCTCCCAAATAGCTTCTGTGAAGTTTGACTTTACTTGCTAATTCTTGGACACTTCTGGCTTCTATCATTGGAGAACTATCCCTCTCATGCGAACCCTGTTTTTGGAGTGTTTGCGTCAAAAGCTGGATTTGTGCGGTCGCTTCAGCGGCTACTTGTTCCAAACTTTGGCGGACTGCACGGTATTCTTGATGTTCATACGATTCAAGCGTTACGATAAGTTCACTCAGTTTACCTTTGGCATGGACAAATTCTTTATGGAGCGTTTCGGCAGAATCAAAAAGGTGTGAAAGCGGTTTGAGTGAATCGGAGAGCTCTTTGGCATGAAGGGTCATCTCTTTCATCTGTTTGGAGGATAGAACCATTTGCTGCATAATCAGTTCGCTTTGTTCCCGTGAACCCTGAAGCAAGGCATCATTTTCAAGCAATGAGGTAACGATGGATTCACTTTTCGCCCCGAGTGACTGAAGATGATGGGAAAAATCCTGAACGATGCGGTCCAGCTCTTTATGCAATACCGCAATGGTATGGTCCGGAAGCTGATGATGGCTCATATGTATCAGAAGTTCACGAATCTCATTTAACTGAGTATGTACCTCTTTTTGCTCATCACTGCTGGACCGGGCCACATTTTTCAGCTGCAAAAAGTGATCTTGTTCCGCAACTCGAAGCATATCGATGTGGCGGTGCACGACATTATCCAGACTCGGAAGTTCCGTAAACGTAAACTCTTCAAATTTCCCCATGGCATTTTGCTGTTGCGCTAAAAGGGATTCGATTTTTTTGATAAAAAGCTTTTGATTCTCTTGAATAACATTAAGTGCGTCAAATTCCTCTTTAAACACATGCCGTATCTGATCGTGTGTCGACCCCTCCATTTGAGTGATGAGATCAAGACGTTCTTTCAGTGATGTCAATAAAGCGACTTCTTCACTGATTTGACTGATCCGCAATCGATCTTCATGGGAGTTGATGACCGAAACCGTTTGATTCATAACACTCATAATAGCTGAGAGTAGGATTCCGACGCTTACGGATAAGAGTGATTCTTTGATTATGGTTATTTCAATAGAACCGCTGAGGATAAAATGCAATAATCCTCCGATAAAGCCTAAAGCCAATACCATAGGGGTATAATTGATTTTACTCGGGTCTTTGTAAACGGCGGTATGACGCAAAAATAAAAGTGACATGGCTAAAATTACGAGTAACAAATCCAGACTGATCATACTAACCCTTTTTATTGATAATATCCAAAAGTGATTCAGGTGTAGAGGCATAGTAATCCCCTGCCCCATGAGAACTGAACCCCCATCCCGCGAAAATCCCTTTGACTCCTGCCCGAGCGGCCGCTTCCATGTCTTTGGAGTTATCACCGATCATCCAAGCACTATCCGTACCTGAACGATAATTATAGTGTTTTAAATGGTGGTTGAGCATTTGCGGATGAGGTTTGGGTTCTTCAACATCATTGGCACCGAGTATCAGCTGAAAGAAATCATCCATTTTTAAATGATTCAGCATCCGTTTTGCAAATTGACTCGGGGCATTGGTGGCAACTCCCAGAATGATATTACTTTTATGCAAAGTAGATAAAAGATCACAAATTCCTTCATAGGGAGCAACATTTTGTATGCATTGATCATAATAGTGTTCTTCAAAAAGATCGCGCGCTTTTTGCTCGTAAACACTCTGAGAATAAAAAATTTCAGACAAATTTCGAACGGGGGCATTGATTGCATCAATGACATTCTGTACACTGAGGGGTTCTAGCTGATAACACTCAGCTCGGACATGATTTATTGAGAGTGTAATATCCAATCCAGAATCGATCAGCGTTCCATCCATATCGAAGAGAACAATCTGTTTCATTTATCTCATTTTCTCGTAGATTTCTTTGAGAGTCTGGACAAACAGCGGATGATCGTTCGGGCATCGACATACGCGATACGACTCATACCCTAAATCATGGGCAACTTCCGCATATTCGACGGAGAGCTCGAAATCGGTTTCAGAGTTGTCGATCGTAAATGCGATCGGGACAATAATGACCCGTTTATTGGATAGTTCATGTAAAGTAGTCTCGAGAGAAGGTTCCAGCCATTTCATCGGCCCAACTTTGGACTGATAGGCCAAATGGACAGCGTTAAAGCAAAGACCGGCCTCTTTCATCATATTTTCCATAATATCCACATGAGCAATGACATGACGCTGATACGGGTCACCCTGATCGACGATTTTTTGCGGCAAGCCGTGTGCCGAGAATATGACATCAAACGATTCGGCATTATCATCACCCAACGCCTCGATGATTCGTTCAATTAGACATCGGTTGTAAGTTTGGGATGAAAAGAAGTGTTTAATTTCATGTGTTATGACATTCCATCCTATTGCGTGTGCAGATGCTTCGAAATCATCCAATGAAGATTGGGTTGTCGTAGAGGAATATTGCGGATATAACGGAATGAGATAAACTTTTTCAATCCCCTGTTCTTTTAGACGGATACATACCTCATTGGCCATAGGCGGAGTATATCGCATCACAAAATCAACAATAACCTCATTTCCGACAGCCTCCTGAAAACGTTTAGCTAAAGCTATCGTAAGAGTTACCAGAGGAGATTTTCCTCCGATTTGCCGATATATTTCTTGCGATTTCTCTGTACGTGTCAGGGTGATCATTCCCGCGATAAAACGGCGCAAAAGAGGGCTCTTCGTACGTATGATGTAGGGGTCATTGAACATGTTATGCAAAAACATCTCAACTTCATCCAAATTATTGGGGCCGCCCATATTCAATAATACAATCGCTTCTCTCATTAATGCTTATTATCCGTTCGTTTTTGGAGAAAGTGTACCATAACATAGTGTTAAATCTAAATATTATAAAAAAAACTAAAGCTTTTTGATCTATAATGACTATAGTGCAGAAAAGAAGGAGGGTTAATGCCGATAAGAAGTACAGTGTTATCACTGGTTTTACTGAGTATTGTCGTACAAGCGGATTCATCAAGGCGTGAGCCGTCTCTCTTCTTAGAATACGAGCGCGAATTGAAAAAAATTAATGATATTTTAAAAGATGATGACACCTCCTTTAATCAGTCATCTTCTACATTCTCCAAAACAAAAGCTGCTCCGCAGCCTGATCCGGCTGTAAAGTCTATCGCTATGGCTGAAACTACTGTTTTAAAAAATACCAAAATCGATCCCGACACAATAGGCAAAGAGGCTAATCCTTTTTTAGTCGTACCAAAACCGGCACCTATTGTCTCATCAACCCTTTGCGATGTCTCCAAACCTGCGGAAACACCTAAAACTACACCTCAGAAAATCATCAAAAATTTAAAAAATGCTAAAGAAAAATTGCTCTCGCGTGCCAAAGGTTTTTTAGGAACACCTTATGGTTTCGGAGACAAAGACAGCGGACGTACCGATTGTTCAGGATTTACGCAGCAAGTTTACCAGCAGTTTGGAATTTCATTGCCGCACAGTGCAATGGAACAGGCACAATTTGGAGAAAATGTCAATCCTGATGACTTGCAAATCGGTGATCTTCTTTTTTATAGGACGTATAAGTCTGATCCGTCTCATGTCGCTATCTATGCCGGTAACGGCCAAATTATTCATGCCTCCTATACCGCACGTAAAGTGCAATACGATTCAATAGAAAAAGGGTACTATAAAGACCGTTTTATGTATGCCAGACGTATTGCCTTGAACGACCCTGATCATGATGAGTAATTATGTCGACTATTTATTCTACATTGGACAAACACTGGCTTTGGAAAGAGATATACACAAAACTCGATATCTCTTCGCCTGCCTATCAATACTGGAATAATACACGTCACATTAAACTTAACCGTTATATATTTCTCGAAAAACATACACTTCCCATCAAATATGCCCATATCGAAGAAGATTTGACAGATCTCTCCGGCTATTTACCCACCCAATATGCCGCAACACAGCTAGGGATCGACAGCCATATTTTCGCCTACAAAAAAATGCGTCTGTATAGTCAATTCGAGTATAAATTTGTCAATGATATTAAATTTGTCAATCTAAAACGGTTTTTTCTAGAGAACGGAATTAAAATCGGTAAAAAAAGTTATATCCATCTGGCACGCCTGGATGAGCTTATCATTACAGCCAACTCACGCTTTTACCGAATTGACGACAATTACGGAGTGGTTGTCTACGACTAAATTATAAAAGTGACGGAAGGATCGGCTTTCCAAACAGATAGCCTTGAAAATACTCGCATCCCATCAATACAAGCTTTTGATACTGTTCTTCTGTTTCAACCCCCTCGGCGATTACTTCAAAGCCAAACTTTTGCCCGATTGAAATTATGGTTTCGACGATGATGACATCATTACGATTCGTGGTTAATTCCCTAATAAAGGATTGATCGATTTTAAGCTCATCGATAGGAAGTTGTTTTAGATAAGATAAGGATGAATACCCTGTTCCGAAATCATCTATAGAAAGAGAAATCCCTAAAACTTTTAGTTGACGGATTTTATGTAAAGCTTCCTCTGTATTTTTTATCAATAGACTCTCTGTCAATTCAAGTCTAAGTCTATTAGCAGCAGTAGGATATTCCTGTAAAATAGATTCCATAAGCGATACAAAGTCATCTTTTTCAAATTGTTTGTAGCTGACATTGACCGAGATACGCCAATCTTTTTTGACCGGATCATCTTCCCAAATTTTTAACTGTTTTACCGCTTCTCGCATGATCCATTCACCCAAGGGGATAATCAAACCGCTCTCTTCTGCCAGGGGGATAAATTCTCCCGGGGAAATCATCCCGTGTTCAGGGTCATTCCAGCGCAGCAGCGCTTCTACACCGACTACATGCTGATGGCGATTGACCAAAATTTGATTTTGATAATGCAGTGCCATAAAATTGTTTTCAATTGCTTTTCGCAGCCGATCGAGCATACAGGCTCTATCTTCCATCATCTTTTGAAGAAGCGGATCAAAAAAACGAAACGTATTTCGTCCGCTTGTTTTTGCATTGTGCATAGCACTGTCAGCATATTTCAATAAATCATCAATGGAGTGCTCTAAATCCGTAAACATTGCAATACCGATACTGGCCGATGTTCTAAAGTCGAAATCATCAATATAGAAAGGCTTTTCCAATTCGGCAAGGATTTTTTCGGCTACAAATTGCGCATCGGCTGTTGCCTGAATTTTGTCGTCCTTGTTGGTATTGATCAATACAACAAATTCATCGCCTCCGAATCGGGCAACGGTATCGCATTGCCGAACAATATTAAATATGCGTTTTGCCGTTTCCACCAATATTTGGTCACCGACACTATGGCCTTTTGTATTATTGATCGTTTTGAAATGATCCAAATCAATAAATAAGATGGCTGCATAATGTTTGCTTCTGTAAGTATGATGAATCATATTGCTTAAATGGACCGTAAATAATAAACGATTCGGCAAATTCGTCAAGGTATCGTAGTGTGTTAGATTTTTCAAATCTAATTCCAGTTTTTTTTGATCCGTAATATCGATACCGATTTGAACTTTTGCCAATTGTCCGTTTTTCCATCGTATTATCCGGTCATTGTAGAGGTAATAACGGCCGTTGCGCGTATTTTGATTTTCCCACTCAAAATAGGTTCCCACCGGAAGCGAAAGAGGATCTATAGGCTGCTGTTGCATCGGACAAAAATCACAAGGGACATTTTGTCCGTTCTGTAATACGCTATAGCATGCTTTCCCCTCTATATCACCGAATAAACTTTTGCATTGCTTATTCGCATACAAAATTTCATAGCTACTCAAATCGATAACATAGACCAAAGCTCCCGTATTGTTTACAATGGCTTCCATCGGCTCAAAATAATCAATTGAAGGTAAATTATTCATAATCTACCGCCCTTATTATAAAAATAAAGGAATATTATACTAATAAAATCTCACAAAAATGTCAATAAATAATGCAAACAAACATAAAATATTATATTATAAATAAATATTATTAAACATTATTTTATATAAATAAGACTAAATTATTTTCTTTTAGCCCATCTTTGGAAAAAACGTGAAGGCGAAAGTAAAGGATTTAGGGAAGAATCCGTAGTTAGATGCTCTTGAAGCCTTTTTGATAAATACGGGGCGAGTACGAAACCGTATCCCCCCGATCCGTTGACCATCGTTAAATTCGGATAGTAGACGAATTCACGCGGATTAATTTTTTCGCCGTGGCGCAGATGAGGAAACTTTTCCAGTGTTGCCTCGGCATCTACAAGATTTCCCAACATTGGGAGATAATCATTTGATCCTGAACGCAATCCCATGTAGTCATTGAGAATATTTATATTATTTAATTTTAATGTTTTAGAAGCTTTTTCCAAAAGTAGAGCTCTCCCCTGCTCTACATCGTAAGGCTCTAGCAAAAACGGAGAATAATGGACATCATGGGTTGCTCCGATTGCGACAATCCCCTCTTTGGTCGTAGGAGAGATCGAGACATGATGGTGCAGGATACACGGAATATGCGTTGATGTTTCTATATCGATACGATGACCCCAGATGCCGCGTAAACCGACATAATCGATCGGTAACAGCTTCGGATAGGCTCCGATTGCGAGGACAAGGTGCTTTGATCTTAGTTTACCTACCTCCCATAATCCGTCTGCATGGGTAAGTTGTTCAACTCTCATCGGATAAAAATCGACTCCCTCCGCCATGGCGTGACATACTCCCTGTGCGTCAACGACGGCGCCCATGTCAAAATAAATCGACGCCGAATGTAATGCTTCATCGCTTAAAAGGGTTTGTATTTTATGGGGGATGTTGGAGTGTTTTAAATGGGATTCTCGTTTGAAGGATTCGACTTTTTCACCCTCTTTCGGGCTATTGGCGATATGAAGAAGCGGTTTTACGAGGGTAAACTGCGGAAAATGGGACGTATAAAAGGCCAATGCTTCAACATGAGCCTCGGACATTATCTCTTTGAGCTCTCCGGCTTTGGAGATTTTCGGAGAAATAAACGCCCCTGCCGCACCGCTGCCGCCGGAAGCGATACCGCCCTGATCGATCAGAGCGACGTTCAGCCCTGCTTGTGCAAGGGAATAAGCACTACAGCAGCCATTTATCCCCGCACCGATGATGATGACATCATAAGGTGATATTTTTGATGTCGGCAATCGAATAAATCTCTGCGTAGATCATACCGACCAACGCTTTGCGGTTGGCACGGACACTTAAATCTTCGGCATTGACCATGACATTGTCGAAGAAGGTATCCAAAGGCGCTTTAAGTGCGAACAATGCATCCAAACGCTCTTCCAGTGTTTCGTAGCTTTTAGAGATAGCCGAAACTGCGGCGGAGTATAGATTACGCTCCGCATCGTTTTCAAACAATGTTCCGTTAACCTTGAACCCTTTATCCATCGCTTCGTCTTTAAGGATATTGCTGACCCGCTTAAAGGTAGAGAACGCTTCGACGAACGAATCGGATGAAGCGATAGTGTTGACTGCCCGGATTTTACGATCGATTTCGAGAATATCGAGTTCTACATTCGCATCTTTGGCAACAACCGCTTGGATGATCGACGGATTGACACCGACATAAGCTCCCGCAAGACGTTCGATGACAAATGTCTCAACGTTCTTTTTATACTCTTTCCCTTGCGGATAGATAGATACAAGCTGATCAATCAATGTTGAAAAATTAAGCGGAATTTGGTGCGTTACGGCAATTTTGATAATCCCGTTGACGGCACGGCGAAGTGCAAACGGATCGCGTGAACCGGTCGGAATCTCACCGATACTGAACATACCGATCAGCGTATCGACTTTCATAGACATAGCAACGATCGCACTGAGCATCGTACTCGGCAATGCGCTCTCTTCCCCAGTAGGGAGATATTGCTCTTTGATAGCTGTTGCGACATCCGCATTTTCACCGAGCGCCAATGCATAATAATACCCCATAAGCCCCTGAAGCTCGGTAAACTCATACACCATCTCGCTCATCAGATCGGCTTTTGCCAGATCCATTGCACGATCCAAATGTGCAGGATTAATATTATCATATATGAGATTGGCGATAGTGGATGCAACCACTTTTTCACGCTTGATTTTTTCCGCCAATGTTCCCAAGCCGTTCATAAAGACGACTTTTTCGAGTCCCGCGGTACTGAGCCCTTTTTTTAGATCGTTTCGATAGAAGAAAAGTGCATCGGAAAGACGCGGACGCAGAACCCGTTCATTCCCTTCGATTACTTTGGAGAAATCATCGGTGAGTGCATTGGAAACAACAACAAACGCATTGATCAGTTTCCCCTCTTTGAATACGGGAAAGTAGCGCTGATGCTCTTTCATAGATGTAATGATAACTTCCGGTGGAAGCTCAAGGAAACTCTCATCAAAACTACCTAAAAGCGGTGTCGGATGTTCGGTAATCGCAACGACTTCATTCAAAAGATCTTCATCGACTTCGATACTAATACCGTTTTCTTTTTCTAGTTGTGCAAAATTGGCTAAAATCGACTCGCGGCGGCTTTGCGGATACAGATCGACGGAACCCTCTTTGAGAAGATCGAAATAGTGATGGATAGAGTTTACTTTCTTCGCTTCGAAATGGCTGATACGGTGAACGTACGTCTCAGAAGCGGAGCGGACGCCGAAAAGCTCCATATCGACCAGTTCTTCCCCTAGCGTAACGTTTACCCAGCGGATCGGACGGATAAAACTCTCATGGTTCGAACCCCAACGCATCGATTTTCCAAAGCTCAAGCTTTTAATCCATTGGTCAATCATTTCACCCAAGATTTCAATACTTGAGCGTCCCGGAATATTTTGGCTGAAATAAAGTACCTCTTTACCGCCCTTTTCGGCACGGGAGAGCTGATTGAACTCCACGCCGCATTTTTTGGCAAACCCTAATGCGGCAGGTGTAGGAGTACCGTCTTTAATGGCAATATCGACCGGTGCCCCGTAAAACTCTTCTATACGGTCGTCCTGACGCGTTTTAAATTCACGGTGCCACAATACCAAACGACGCGGCGTATAGTAAAACTCAAACTCTCCGAGAAGTGCGTTTTTTTCGAGTACCGCGACCCATTTTTTTTCTATATCCGCAAGTTCTTTGAGCAGAGGAACAGCCGGCAGTTCTTCGACACCGATCTCAATCAAAAGTGGTTTTAACATAATCATTTATCCGTTAATCATTTTTAAAGTCCGATTTTACCGCTTAGATGGTTAAAAAATGCTGTTGAATGACCGTTGCTTTGGAAAAAATTAATTCAGAGATAAAATATCTTATTTAGGTGTTGTTAAAAGTTTTGAGGAGTACAATACCCACATCATAATTATTCAATTAAGGAAACATCATGCCAACAATCAATCGTTACGTAGATATCAGCACAGTAGACCGTGAAGCGAAAAAAGATTATATCGATCGTCACTCACCGTTTATCCACTGTGCAGCAAATGCTAAAAAAGGCGAAAAATTTGCCGTTACGGTAAAAATGGGGAACGAATATTCTCATCCTGATGATTTCGATCACTTTATCGCCAATATCGCACTTTATAACGGTGAGACATTACTTGCACGCGCAGATTTCGTACCCGGTACACTCGGAAATGAAAAGAACCATGCGGAAGTCACTTTCAACATCGTTCCGACAGGGAAAAAATTGACCCTTGTAGCTCACGGCTACTGTACTAAACACGGCGTATGGGAATCAACTCCGGTTGAAGTTGAAGTCGAAGAAGCCAGTTCTTGCTGCGGCGGCGGACACTGCTCGTAAATTCTAAATAAAGCCCAAAGCGGGCTTTATCCCCCTCTTTACAAAATTTCTTCAACTTTTTTCTCATCTCGCATCATTGCAATGTATAAAAAACAGATACCTGAATAATAAATAGTAATAGATTTGTAATCAAACGAGAAGTTAATTACAACACTTTTTGGATATCATATTAAAACTATTTTTAAAGATTATGTACTTATGGATGAGAACATCTTAAATCGGGTCAATGTACTCGTCAAAAAAACGTACTATACATATGAGCGATTTGAGGTTGACGCAACGTTTGCCCTGTTGTACCATGAAACACCATTAAGTGTAGTGGATTTATCACAATTTGTGAGGCTTTCAGATCATTTGATACAGTTGGATGAACATCACTATTTTATAATTTTTGCATTTACGTCTGAAGAAAACGCTTACAAAGCATCTCAAAACATTATCCATAAGTTAGACGGACATTTTAATAACCACAGCAGCTCAGTCGCATTGGATTCGTTGGATGTAACCATGTCGCCGAAACTTATTTTAAACCGTCTAAAACAGATTATGAAAGAGATCCACAAAGATTCCCATGTCCGCATTGAAACGGAAGATATCCTTCACCGCTAAGAAAATCAGATTAGACTTTTTATCTCCTTTTAACCCCTTCTTATCTATACTCCATTAAATACATAAACGTAAGTGAATGCCGTGGACTCTTTTCAAAATCTTGCTCTTCTCGAAAATCTTTATCGGTTAAAATCATTAGGGTATTCTTTTGTTGATCCGATTACGCCGAATCTTCAAACCCCTTTGAACTCATTACCCGATTCTCTTGGGGAAATTAATCAAAACATTGCTCAATGTTTTCTCTGCGATTTGAGTAAGTCCCGCCGTCAAAGTATGAGCGGATACGGCAACATTAAGGCTCAACTGATGTTTGTGGATGCCTACGTTTCAGCCGCTGAAGATGAGAGTTCAGAGTATTATGTCGGAAGATCGGGCGTGATGCTGCGGGATATGATTGAAAAAGTGTTGAATCTAAAAATTGAAGAGGTTTTCTTTACCCATGCCGTTAAATGCAAGCCGTTCGGTTTTCAAAATCCTTCCCCCAGCGAATGCAGCAGCTGCGCTCCGTTTTTATCCAAACAGATTGAACTGATTAAACCCCGCATTATCATTCCTCTGGGAGCGGATGCCTATCGGATACTCAGCGGAGACCACGGAGATTTTGAACGTGTCCGGGGAGAGATTATCCCTTATGGAGATTCTCAATTGATTCCGATGCATCATCCCCTCTATCTTGTACGCAATCCCTCTTGTAAAAAAGAGGCGATGAGGGATTTGCAAACTATCAAGAGCCAGTTATTATGATCTTTTTGCGTTTAGCTTTTATCCTTTCGCTTATGTTCGTTTTTTCTCAGGGAAAAACGATGGTTATTCGAAAATCATCCGATGCAATCCACCCGATTCAAACATCCATCAAACCTGATGAATCGATTAAAATTGCCGTAGTCTCTTCTCCGAAGATAATCGGAAAATATGCACAGTCGGTTTATAACGTCGCACTGGCAACACTCTCAACCCGTCGAAGCGGCCGTTTTTCAATACAACAATATACTATGCAGGATGAATCGTCAATAACGTTGGCAGAAACGTTTGCAAAACTGCGTGAAGACAAAATGGATGCCGTACTGGCTCCCCTTACCGGTGAAGGTGCCAAGAATCTTGTCCATATCGAGACACATCTCCCGATATTTATTCCGACCGTGCATAAGCGTGATATCCCATCAGCTCCTGATAATATCACTTTCGGAGGAATCGATTATCTGGCACAGATTGAAGCGCTGCTCCCGTATATGGCAGATTCAATTTCAATCTTTTACGACACTTCACCGGTGGGTTCGCAACTAAAGTCATCTACCGAAGAGGTTTTTCTGGCTCATGAACGCGAAAAGAAAAAAGTCAGAAGCTACGCCGTAGACTTTAACGGTGACAATATTATTTCCCATCTTTCAAAACCTTCCCTATTTAACAAAAACAGTGTAATCCTTCATATTCCTGTTGTAAAAAGCGCTATTTTGGCCTCCCAACTCACTTTTATAGGGATCAAAGAACGTAATATTCTCTCCACACAAATCAATATGGACCCGAATCTTTTAGTGTTAACCCAATACCGAGATCGAAAAAATATGATCATCGCCAATTCTCTCGTTGAATTCCCTCCTTCGATTTATGAGGCTAATGAATTGATGAATAACGATCTTGCCTATGATTGGATTCAATACTCCAGCAGTGTCGGAATCGATTATCTTGTCTCGATGTTAGATAATACGCCACGAGCCTATACAATGCGTCTAATTAATTCTCAAGTTATTTATCCTGTTGAGCTGTTGCATGCGAAAGAGTACGGTTTTGAATCAGTTACCTCAAAATAATTCGCTTTCTCTGGAACGAATCGGAATTTTCTCCCATTTAACCCCACTACAGTGCAATCAGATCGAACAGATCGGAATTATCCGCCATTATAATAAAGGTGAAATCATTTTTTATGAAGGGAACCAAAGCGATTATTTTCATTTTCTGATTGAAGGGGAAGTTTCCATTTTCAAATCAACCGCCTCAACCGAGACGATGTTGATACACCGATTCCGGGCACCTTCATTGGTCGCCGAGGTCGCAACATTGAAACAAGTCCCCTACCCGGCTTCGTGTGAAGCGATAGATAGCTCAATTATTTTAAAAATTGCTCGTGATCCTTTTCTTAAACTTTTGCAGAATGATCCCTCATTGAGCATCGCCCTTATCTCCTCACTGACCCAAAAAATATCCGCATTAGAGCTCTCGCTGCAACGACACAGTGCCCCAAACGCCATGGCAAAAGTAGCGCGATTGATTCGAGATGATATCGGTATTTTTCAGCGCCTTAAAGGGATCGAAATTGCACATTTGCTTGGGATTACGCCCGAAACACTATCAAGAATGATTAAAAAATTAAAATCCGAAGGGATAATAGAATTCTCGAAAAAAAACGGTTTAAACCTTTTGTCCTCGGATAAATTAAATCGGTGTTGCGGATAATTATTTTCCTTTAAGAGAAGCAGTGATAGAGTTAAACAATCTATAAAAAAAGATAAGGAGTTTACGATGGGCAAAAGAGGTATTTCACTCCTTCGAGGAATCGAAGCGCAAACGGTTTACGAACTTCTTAACAAAGCATATTGTGATGAATGGTTAGCGTATTACCAGTATTTCATCGAATCCAAAGTGGTCAAAGGGTTAATGAAAGATGCTGCAATCGCAGAGCTTACCCAACATGCGGCGGATGAGCTGCGTCATGCTACGATGGTAGCCGATCGGATTATTCAGCTCGGTGGTACTCCGGTACTTCATCCTTCCGAGTGGGTAAGCAATTCCAATTGCGGATATGAGGCCCCGACTGATCCTGATGTACGCAAAGTTCTTGAACAAGCTATCAAGGGCGAACAATGTGCTATCAGTGTCTATTCCAATATCCTCGACATTACTCGGGAAAAAGACATTATTACCTATGACATGGTCTCACAAATTTTGGCAGATGAAGTCGAGCATGAAGAGGATCTACAGGCACTGTACGATGACATCCATGATTTTATTGCCGAGTTTAAAAACTAACGTATGAAAAAAATTCTTTTATTAGCAGTCCTACTCTCTAATCTCCTGTATGGTGCAGAGATATTGAAACTGGTAAGTTTGCTTGACCTTAATGATACCGAGGCGCTTGAAATGCAGGTTCAAAATCTGAATGATGCGAATGCCGCCAGAGAGGATAACAATAAAACAGTTTTAATGTATGCTTGCTGGGTCGGGAATTTGGAAGCGGTCAAGTATCTTGTCTCCAAAGGTGCGGACGTAAACGCTCAAGACTCCGGCGGTGCGACTGCATTGCATCTGGCTGCTTGGAAAGGGCACAACACTATTGCTTTGTATCTACTTGAAAACGGCGCTTCAGGAAGTTCGATGAGTAAAGACGGGATGACACCCTTGGATATTGCATTGATGAAAGAAAACAAAGAGATCGCAGAAGCGATTGAAAAAGCGGCACCGAAACTCAAGCCTCTCTTATAAAGCTGAGAGAAATTGTTTTTCGCGATCGGGGATTTTTGTCATTTTTCCCGAAAAATCGATATGAACCAGAACAATCTTCATCGAAAAAAGTTTCTCATCGGCTCTGAATACTTCCTGCAATAACGTAAATGAGGCATTTTTAATCTCTAAGAGTGTTGTTTTTACCTCTAAAATGTCAGCGAATTTGGCACTTTTCAGATACTCCGCATCGATATGTTTGGCTACGAAATGTCCGTTTTCCAATATCGGTGAACGTCCGGCATCAAAAAAAAGCTGACTGCGGGCCCGTTCGCAGAAGTTAAGATAGTTGGAGTGGTAGACGACTCCCCCGACATCAGTGTCTTCGTAATATACGCGTATTTGCATATCAGGCCTCTATTTTTCAATTTTTAAACGCAGATTTATATATAAATTTTCCGTGGGATTTATCCTAGCGTATTATACATGCACTATCGATTTATCTTCAATTATTGACTTTATAGCATGATTTTTATTTTAAACATCAATATGATTAATTTTTAATCATAATATAGTATTAACAGTGAAATTTTCGCGTTACAATTATTTCAGATAAAAAAATCCTAATTAGGAGTGGATATGAAATTGGGTGAATTGAAAAAAGAGGGGCACTGGCCGTCACTGCTGGCCGCCTTCTTGTATTTCGACTTTAGTTTTATGATGTGGACGATGCTCGGACCGTTGGCGACTGAGATCAATGAGACGCTAAGTGCGGCAGGCAATGCCCTCAATGATTCGCAGATCGCGACCTTGCTGGCGCTTCCGATTATGTCCGGAGCCCTTTTACGGATTCTTCTCGGTTTCTTCGTCGATAAATTCGGACCGAAAAAGACCGCGTTGGGATCACAATTGATCGTTATTTTCACCCTCTTCTTCGCATTCATCCAATCGGATGCGATTACCTATAATCAGCTGCTGCTGGTTGCGCTCGGTCTCGGATTCGGCGGTGCGTCGTTCGCCGTTGCCCTTCCGCAAGCGGGACAATGGTATCCGCCGCGTCTTCAGGGGGTTGTTTTGGGTATTGCGGGTGCGGGAAACATCGGGGTCGTGATCGACTTTTTGTTTGCTCCTAAGATCGCTCAACTGTGGGGATGGCCATCGGTTTTTCTCGTGGGCGGAGTCCTATCAACAATCATTTTCATCGCCTATATGTTTTTGGCAAAAGATGCCCCGCTAAGCATTTATAAGCCGAACCCGAAGAGATTCAAAGACTACATGAAACTTCTAGGGGATAAAGACACCTGGTGGTTCAACCTCTTTTATGCAGTCTCATTCGGTGGGTTTGTCGGATTTGCCAACTATATGAAAGTCTATTTGATGAACACCTATCAAAGCGATATGTCCGCTATCGGTCTGGATATTCTGAATGAAGACAATGTCAAAGTCATGGCAGGATATTTCGGAGCTCTCTGTATCTTCGCCGGGGCTGTTTTGCGTCCGGTCGGAGGGGCTATCGCCGATAAAATGGGCGGGGTAAAATCCCTCTATGTATTTTATGGTAGCATTGTAGTGTTGTCTCTGATCACGGCCTTGATCGACCTGCCGTTTTGGGCAGCGATTACGGTGATGTTTTTGATCATGGCGAATCTCGGAATGGCAAACGGTTCGGTGTTCCAGCTCGTACCGCAGCGCTTTGGTAAAGATATCGGGATTATGACCGGACTTATCGGTGCGGCCGGAGGATTGGGCGGATCGGCTTTAATCAAAACATTCGGTTGGTCTCAGGGGGCATTTGACGGTTATGCCGCCGGGTTCTTAATCTTTGCCGGATTCGTTTTAGTGGCGATATCGGGTATCTCTCTGGTAAAAACCCGATGGAGAACGACGTGGGGTGCGACTGCAGGCGGACGGATTTAAATCCTGTATTATACGGTGCATCGCACCGTAAATATGAAATTGACAAAATCCTATATAACTTGGACTTTTAGCATGCTGCAACTGCAATCCAGCGAATATATTCTTCCCAAACCCGGTTCCACAGGAGATGACGCATGCGCCTATGCCATTATCGATAATTCGCTTTTCGTATCGGTATTGTGCGACGGCGTGGGGAGCGCCAAACGCGGCGGAACCGCCGCCCGTCAGAGTGTCAAATTTTTTATCAATCAGTTCAAATCCCGTCCAAAAGCATGGGGGATTTCCAAAACGATGGAAGTCTTTACCCGCCATATCAACGGGCTCCTCTTTAAAGAGTCGATTTCCCAGTACGGGCAAATCGAACTGCTGACAACACTCTGTCTGGCAATCATCGAAGGCGAGAGCCTCTATACCCTCAATCTCGGAGATTCCCGCATCTATCTTTTGAAACAAAACGGAGAGTTCAAGCGCCTCAGTACCGATCATACGATGGATGATGAATACATGTCGCACGTCCTGACCCAAGCCTGCGGCATGAGTGAAAACATCGATCCGAATATCGTCTCTACCCCGATCGCCGTCGGAGACACTCTGGTTTTATGCAGCGACGGCGTCTACAATCTGATCGATGAAAAAAGTTTTATGGATCTGGTACATCAGGGATTAGGATCTGCAACGATCATCAACCACGCCGCTCAAGACGGCCAACTGCACGATCGTGATGATATGAGTCTGCAGATCTTTCGTATCGAATCACTCGATCCGCTGCACGCACTCAAAAACAACGATCTTCCTATCCCTAAATCGCTGTATGAAGGTGACATTATCGACGGATATACCCTCATATCACCGATGATGGAACACCGGCGGATCTGGAAAGTGAGCAAGCAGGGGCAATTCTATGTCATGAAATTCCCGATGCGCGCGTATGATGAACAAGCCTTGGACGAATTCGTCCGCGAAGCATGGACCGCAAAACAGATCACCCACAAAGCCTTCGGTCACGCATGGATTCCCGAAGGGCGCAGTGTCCGCTATTATATGATGGACCTCGTTGAGGGAATCAATTTAAAAGATTACGTCAAAAACCGCCCTCTCTCCATCGACAATGCAATCGAACTCGGAAAATTTCTCCACCGAGCCGAAGCCCATCTGCTGCATCTGGGATTGGTGCACGGCGACATTAAACCCGAAAATATCATCGTCTACAAAAAGGAAGGGGAAGCGGGGGTCAATTTTAAAATGGTCGATTTCGGCTCGATTGTCGAAATTTTTTCGACCGACTCCCGAGCGGGGACCCCCTCATACCTTGCGCCCGAACGGTTCATCGGAGGCGTTATCAACGAATCGACCGAAATCTTCTCAATCGGAGTCACCCTCTACTGGGCTTTGAGCGGCAAACTCCCTTACGGCGAGATCGAACCGTTCCAGACTCCGACGTTCAAAACTCCCAAACGTCCGGTCAAGCTCAACAGCAATATCCCCCTCTGGCTTGATTCGATCATCATGCGTGCCATTGCCGTTTCGCCGGAGCGTCGCTACACTCACTACTCCGAATTTTTTTATGAGCTTAAAGCGCCCGAGAAAGTCAAACCTTTCTTCAGCGATGAGACACCCCTGATCGAGCGTTCGCCCGTCATGTTTTACAAGATCGGATTTTTTCTTGCCCTCGCTGCCGAGATTGTAACCTTTGTCCTCTATGTTTCGAAGTAGCCTGAAAACAACTACTTTTCAAGTATAAACAGATTGTTGCTCGGATGGCATTCAGCGATAAACCGCTCTTTGAGCTCCCGGTCAAACGTCATCAGATAAACATTTGCATTTTTGAGCGAAAGCGTTTGAAAGTGCCCCAGTAAAATATCATCGGCGACATTCTTGCCGTGATCGCATTTGGTGAAATTAAACGACTGAAGCGTCTTTTTATAATCGTACAGATCGGCTTCCCATTGGCTTTTGTATAGATACAGAGAATCAGGGTTGGCCGCGACATAAATACGATTATCGGGAATGTCGAATTTCTCGATAACGTCGTTGAACAACGATCCGATGTTGGAAAAGTTTTCAATATCCCAAAACAGATAATCTCCGCGGTTTTGCGTCGCTTTGGACTTGTTTATCAGGGTCAGACGTTTGGAAATGTTGTAGTGGTTATGGGCAATATCATTGATTAGTTCGATCTTGTTTTTGAGTTTTTGCGCATCGGTCGTATCAAATTTCAGCACCTTTCCCAGTTCGATGTACAGCTCGATATCGGCGAGTTCCTCTCTCGCCCCACCCTTTTGATAACTCTCCAGTGCTTTGAGTTTATAGGGGGGGAAAATAATCCCGATATTCATCGCTTTCCCCTCACCGAAAGCCCTTTTGACTTTGGCAAAGAGACGTTTCGCCTCGTCGGTATTTTCTAATTCTATCGAACCGAAATATTTTTGATTAATTATAATTTTTTGCACTTTCACCCTTTGTCGAGAATATTTTAGCATTTGATACTTCATATTTTGAGTGCTCTTTCTTTTAAGGCATCCATCTCTTATTACTGGAAGTTTTGTATAATGCAGCTATCAGTTTCCTTAGAAGGTCCCTCTATGCTCTCTTCTGCTTGTCAAGATACTATCCGCGCCGCCGTATGGCTCTCCACCAAAGAAATCGGAAAGTTTTATCGTATACAAGAGATCAGCGAATCGCTGGAACTGCCGTATCACTTTCTCTCAAAATCGCTCCAAAAACTGGTTCATGCGGGGATATTGGTCTCTTTGCGGGGTGCCTCGGGAGGGGTGAGCCTTTCAAAACCCGCATCGGAAATCACCCTGCTCTCGATTATCGATGCCGTAGACGGAAGCGTCTTTTTTGATACCTGCGTTTTAGGTATCGGAGATTGCGAAGCGGAAAAACCGTGCGCTTTGCATGCGCAATGGGATGTATGGCGCCAAGAGATGCTGGAGATGTACTCCGCCATGCGCCTGAGCGAGATCACCGATGACGTCATCTTGCGAAAAGTAAAACGGATTTAGACCTCTTATTTTCACAATTCTCACACCATACATAAAAGTGATTATTTTTTAATCAACATACTGCATAGTATTTCTAATTTTTACTCTACAATTATTTCAGACAAAATAGTCTTAATAAGGAGTTTCATTATGAAAAGCTTGAGTATTTTAGGAAAAGGTGCATTAGTGCTCTCTATTGCCGCCTCTATAGCCATGGCCGCACCGGAAAAAGCAAATTTGAAAATAGGGTTTATCGCCCTTACCGATTGTGCTCCGATCGTCATTGCGAAAGAAAAAGGTTTCTTTGCCAAACACGGATTAAACGTTGATGTCGTAAAAGAAGGGGGCGGATGGGCCGGAATACAGCAAAAAGTGATCAGTGGAGAATACGACTATTCCCACGCTCTTGCCGTGATGCCGTTAGCCGCGACACTCGGTATCAGCGGAAATACACCGATGTATGCCCTCCTCTCCCTCGATTACAACGGTAATGCAATTACCTTCAGTAACGACGTAATCGATCAAATGGAAAAATACGGATTGGATTCGGTCAAACGACCGGTTACGTCTGCCTCACTCAAAAAATTGATCGATGCCAAACGTGCCGCTGAAGGATCAAAATATAAGCCTCTTGAATTCGGTATGGTATTTCCTGTCTCTACCCATAACTATGAAATTCGTTATTGGATGGCAATGAGCGGAATTGATCCGGATGCCGATACGACGCTTAAGGTTGTTCCGCCGCCTCAGATGGTCGCGAATCTTCAAGCCGGTAATATTGACGGATATTGTGTCGGTGAACCGTGGAATGAACGGGCGGTAATGGCAAATCTAGGTTCGTCTTTGGTTACCAACTATGACATTTGGAACAATAAACCCGAAAAAGTATTGATGTCGACCAAATCATTTGCCGATAAAAATCCGGAGACTACCCAAGCCGTCATGCAATCGATCATTGAGGCGCAAAAATGGCTTGATGCTTCTTGGGATAACCGGAAAGAGGCTTCCGCCATCCTCTCTAAAAAAGAGTATGTCAATGCCCCTAAAGATATTATCGACAATTCGATGACAGGTACATTTCAATTCCTAAAAGGAAAACCGAGTGAACCTAATCCGATGTTTAACGTCTTTGCAAACAATTATGCCGCATATCCGTTCTACAGCCACGGGATGTGGTATCTGACTCAGATGATCCGCTGGGGTCAAATCAATAAAGCGATCGACATGAAAAAAACGGTCGAAGCGGTTTACCGTCCCGATTTGTTTGCCAAAGCAGCGAAAAGCGTAGGGTACAGCCTCCCTGCTTCACCGTGGAAAATAGACGGTAAAGACCAATATAACAAATTTATCGACGGCAAAGTGTTTGACCCCAATCATGCCGTAGATTATATCTATGATACCAAAGTCAATCATGCCAAAGTTTCCAAAGCAGCTTTGGCCAAAGCAAATACGTGGAAAGTTAAAACACTTCAGCCGGCGTATGTATGTCCTTACGGTCCTGCAGGCTGTGCTAATCCGAAATTTATCAAATAAGGGTTGAGTTATGAATTCCAATGTGTTTGAATTGGGCAAGAGGATTGTTCTTCCTCTGCTCGTACTCGTACTCATAATCGCCGGATGGTCGGCACTATCGAGTCATGTGGAACAGTTTCCTACTCCGAGTGAAACGTACGATGTCGCCAAAGAGGTGTTCGCCGATCCGTTTTATATCAACAATGAGGATGACAAAGGGATCGGATGGCAGATACTCAACTCTCTAGAGAGGGTATTCGGCGGATTCGCTCTGGCCATTCTTGTCGGAGTGCCGCTAGGACTGTTGATCGGGATGAGTAAAAATGCGTTTATCGCTCTCAACCCGTTTATCCAGATACTCAAACCGGTTTCACCGCTGGCATGGCTGCCTCTGCTGTTGTTTGTCTTTAAAGATATTAATTTAACTGCGATTACAACCATTTTTATCACCTCGATCTGGCCGATCATCATCAATACGGCTCTGGGTGTGAGAAGTGTAAGCGAGGATTATCTCAACGTCGCGAAAGTGTTGCAGCTCACGCCGTTTGAAAAAGTGTTTCAGATCATTCTCCCTGTAGCGGTTCCGTTTATTTTTACGGGAATGCGTCTGTCGCTGGGGATAGCATGGCTCGTTATCGTCGCGGCAGAAATGCTCACCGGCGGTATCGGTATCGGCTTTTGGATCTGGGATGAATATAACAATCTCAATTACCACTCGATCATTATCGGGATTGCGATTGTCGGTGTAATAGGGCTTATTTTGGATGCTATTATGGGGTTGATTGCCGATTTCTTTGATTATCGAAAGCGAGGACGAGCATGAGTGTAAAACCATTTTTAAAAATCGATCATGTCGATAAAATCTTCCCTTTGGGCGGAGGAAAAGAGTATGTCGCCCTTCGGGATGTCAAACTCGAGATTAGAGAAAATGAAATCGTTTCGATTATCGGACACTCCGGCTGCGGAAAATCGACGATTCTCAATCTGATAGCCGGCTTGGATACGATCAGTAACGGAACCATACTGTTGGAAGACAAACATATCACGGCACCCGGACCGGAACGGGCGGTAGTCTTTCAAAACCATTCACTCCTACCATGGCTCAGTGTGTATCAAAACATCGAGATGGCCGTTCGAAAAGTATTGGGAGACGATCTGAGCCCCGGCGAGATCCGCGATCATGTGATGAAATACATCCATATGGTCAATCTCGACCATGCGAAAGATAAATTTCCCGGTGAGATCAGCGGGGGGATGAAACAACGTGTCGGAATCGCCCGTGCACTCGCCATCGAGCCAAAAGTACTGCTGATGGATGAACCGTTCGGAGCACTCGACTCATTGACCAGGGCCAACCTGCAAGATCATTTAATGCGGATTCAGATGCAAACAGGAAATACCGTCATCATCATCACCCACGATGTCGACGAAGCGGTACTGCTATCGGATCGGGTCATTATGATGACTAACGGACCGGAAGCGACGATCGGTGAGGTATTGGAGGTCAATCTTCCGCGTCCCCGCAATCGTCTGGAATTACAGCATAACGAAGAGTATCTTCGATGCCGTGGTGCGATCATCGAGTTTCTCTATTCGAAATTCGCAAAAGAAGATGAATAAATACCCTATAACACGACAAGGATTCACACATGATAAAAATCACATTATCAGCCATTGCCATCTTGACGATGGCCAGTCCGGTTACAGTCTCTTTGAGCGCCGATGAGGGCTTTAGCCTATTGGGCAATGCTAAGTTCAACGGCGAAATCCGCCCCCGTTATGAAACCGTAGACGACGAATCTACCGCATCGGGCAGTGCCGCCAATGCTATGACCGTGCGCGCGGTGCTCGGTTTGGAGGCGCAACTGCTCGGCATCGAAGGCCTCTCAGGAAAAGTAGAAGGGACAACTGTTCAATCGATCGGCGGAGAGCACTATTACAGTGTCACAAACAGCCGTTCAAGTACCGCTTACGATACGATCGCCGATCCTCAGCAGTCACGTATTACTCAAGCCTATCTGCACTACAAACTGAACAAAACAACGGCCAAAGTCGGACGTCAGATCATCAACATCGACAATCAGCGTTTCGTAGGATCGGTTGACTGGCGTCAGATGCCGCAAGTTTTTGATGCGGCACTCATCAGCGATAACACCATTGACGCGTTGACGCTGACCGGTGCGTATGTCTGGGGAAGAGATCTGGCGATCAATAATAATCCGACGTCGAAGACAAACTCCATAATCCTCAACGGATCGTACAAAGTGAGTGATATGCTCAAAATTACCGCCTATGACTATATGATCTCGTCTGCCAGCGATACCGTCGGAATCGCATTGACGGGGACGCTTCCTTTCGCGAATGCAAAAGTCGCCTACCGTGCCGAATACGCTTCACAGGGGGATGCGTCGCGTGACACCGACAATCTTCCGGCAAATCAAAATGTTCAAGCCGATGCCTACTACTACAACCTGGATCTAAAAGCCGATATGAACGGCTTTTTTGCGGGTGCAGGATACGAGTTTTTAAGCGGAACGACAACGACTGATGGCAAAACCAAATTTCAGACCCCTCTGGCCACGCTTCATGCCTTCAACGGATGGGCCGATAAATTTTTGGCTACCCCGACAGGCGGCCTCAAAGATACAAGCGTGACCCTCGGCTACAGTGCGGCAGGTCTGGGAAAAGCGATGGTCGTGTATCATGATTTCGCAACGGACGTGGAAATGGGCGGCAAAAGCGACTTAGGGAATGAATGGGATCTGCTCTACACCAATGCGATTCCCGGTGTAAAAGGGCTAAACGCTCTTGTGAAAGCCGCTTTTTATAATGCCGGTGACGTCAATCCGACAACAACATACGCTGATACCGATAAAATCTGGCTCCAACTCGATTATAAGTTCTAGCCTTCTTGCTTCATACGGCTGAATACCTTTGCGTATTCAGCCGCCCCCTATTTTACCCTTCTACATAAAGAAAATCGGGTGATTAAAAAATAATCATAAATTTGATTTACTTCTCGATATTTTTGACTATTATTTTTAAAGATAAAAAAGTCTGAATAAAGACTCCAAGGAAAATAAGATGCACGGAAAACTCTATTTGATCGGATGTGGTCCCGGTGATGCCGATCTATTAACCCTCAAAGCACTTAAAACAATTCATAAACTTGATATTGCCCTGATCGACCATCTCCTCACCCAGGAGATCATCGATCTGATCTTGCCGCACACCAAAGTGGTATTTGTCGGAAAAGAGAAAGGAAAACACAGTTTCCCGCAAGAGACGATCAACGCAATGATTACCGAATATGCCCGTCAAGGCTACACGGTAGGCCGTCTCAAATGCGGCGATCCCTATATCTTCGGCCGGGGTACCGAAGAGGCGATCTATGCCTCATCAAACGGTATAGAGACGGAAGTCATCCCCGGTATCTCCTCGGCGCTCTCAGGCCCGCTCTCGGTCGGGATTGCTCCGACTGCCCGCGGTGTCAGTACCGGGGTCTCGGTCGTATCGGCACATCTGTCCGGTGACCGGGTCAATCTCTCATGGATTCCGATGCTCGGGGTAAGCGACCATACGACGGTCGTGCTGATGGGGCTCAGCCGCATACGCCAAATCGTCAAAGAGGCGCTGGATCAGGGAATCGATCCTCATCTTCCCGTCGCCATCGTCTCCAATGCCACAACCGCGATCCAAAGCTCTATCGTCACGACCCTCAGTGAGCTTGTCGCAACGGCCAAAGGGGCGCCTAAACCGGCGATCTTAGTGTTCGGAGAAGTAGTCAATCTATCTCAGATTCTCCCGAAATACCGTTATGAACCGAAGGAGGTATCGTATGACATCGCTCATGCAGGCTAATGAAGCGCGCAGCGCCAAACGCCACAAAACCGAATCGATCAAAGATGCCTTTAACGCAACCGAAGCGTGGGAACGGCTGATAGGCTATTCGAAAAACGGCTACGCATCGATCAGTGATGACGATAAAGATTTTGTCCTCAAAAGTTTCGGTATTTTCGACCGTCCCGCCACTCCGGAGCGTTTTATGCTCCGTGTACGGATTGCCGGAGGCGCTTTAAATGTCGAGCAGGCTACGGCACTCGCGTATGTCGCCAAAACGTTCGGTCAAGACTACATCGATCTAACAACCCGACAGCAGATCGAACTGCGATACCTGCGGATCGAAGATATCCCCGAACTGTACAAACGGCTCGAAGATGTCGGCCTCACGGGATATCAAACCGGAGTCGATAATTTCCGTAACATTCTCATCGATCCGCTTGATGGGTTGGCCATGGACAATATTATTGCCTGTCGTAGTATTTTGGAAGATATTCAATCGCTCTTTTTAAAAAATCCCGACTGGATCACCACCCTCCCTAGAAAATTCAACATCGGCATCAACGGATCCCTCTCCAACCGATGCAACATCTTCGGTCAGGACTTCGCCCTCTCGCTTGCCCAGAAAGAGGGAGTTTACGGTTTTAATCTCTATCTGGGGGGACGTGTCGGATCGTTGGCCCACACTGCCGATATGTTTGTATTGCCGAGCGAAGCACCCGAAGTGTTCGAAGCGGTAGCAACCCTCTTTAAAACCTACGGCTTTCGGGACAACCGCAACAAGAACCGTCTCAAATTTCTCATAGAAGCGGTCGGTATGGATGAGTTTCGTTCAGCGATCGAAGAGTATCTCGGGCGCCCTATGGCGCACGCGGGAGAGTCTCTAACGGCATTGGAGGGGGGCGATCATTACGGAAAAATAGCCCTAAAAGACGGATCGTTCGCCCTGTATTCGGCCGTTCCGTCCGGTGTGTTCAGCGGAAGCGATCTCTATCACGCGGCAGAAATCGCCCGATCACAAAACGGCTCAATCCGTCTGACGATCGAGCAAAATCTCATTGTCGCCGGTGTCCATGACGAAGAGAGCGCTTTGCAATCACCGCTGTTTGTCAACTATCCGAATCGCCCTTCACCGTATATGGCGAACCTCATCGCGTGCGCCGGAAGCGAGCATTGTCCTTTCGGTGTTATACCCGGCAAGCCTGATGCCATCACTATGAGCGAATATCTCGCCTATACCGTGCCGATCGAAGATGCTAAAATCCGCCTCTATTGGTCGGCCTGCATCAAAGGGTGCGGTGTTCACGGAGCGGGAGATTTGGGATTCGTCGGATGCAAAGTCGCTAAAGGGGGCAAAACAATGCTGGGGGTCGATATCTTTATCGGCGGAACCCTCAGCGGCGAGGGGGGAGAGGGGCATCTTTTGCTCAAAGGGGTTATCCTGGATGAGGCGAAAGAGTACGTTGCCGAGTTAATGCGTGAGTATCGCGATCTTAAAACGGACAAAGAGAATCTGGAACGTTTTATCCGACGGTTACAGCATCGATACAGCAACTATGCGATCGGGTTTGTAATGCAATGGAATCGCCTCATGGAGCAACATTCGCTCGAAGCAAAACTCCGTTTTAATCTTAAAACGCACGGCGGAAGTCATAAAGAGCCCGATGAGATTTACCATTTCGGTTTGGCACTGGTCCATTCGATGACCAAAAGCAAAGCCTATGACGTCGAAGACCCGTTTGCCGAGGGGAAAAAACCGTATCTATTTGATACCGCATCGTTGGACGTATCTTATCGCCCCTATAAAGAGATTATCGAAAAAATGCTCCATCCCAACCCGATGCTTCGGTATCAGGTTTTTACCGAAATCGTCAGCGACATCGAGAAAAAGCTCCATGAAAACGGATAATATCACCTTAACGGGCTGCCCGTTTTGCGGAACGGGATGCGCACTCTCTGTCGAGTGCAATGAGAACGGATACAAAGTCAAAGGGGATAAAACCAACCCCTCGACCCAAGGGGATCTGTGTTTCAAACCGATTCAGATGGCGAAAGCCCTCGATGCTCACCGCCTGACTTCCCCGCTTTATCGCTCGGATAAGACAAAACCTTTTCAGGAAATATCGTGGGATGAAGCAACCGCCCTCCTCGCCCAAAACATTTCCGATCTTCCCAAAGAGGCACTCTACTTTTATCTCTCAGGGCAGCTTCTGAGCGAGGAGAGCTATCTCTTTACCAAACTGATCAAAGGGCATTTGGGAACCAACAACGTCGACGCGAACTCCCGCCTTTGCATGGCAACCGCCGTCGTCGCCCACAAAATGGCGTTCGGAAGCGACGGTCCGATAGGCAGTTACGCCGATATCGACGATGCCGATGCCATTATCATCAGCGGCTCCAATCCCGCGTGGGCGCATCCGGTCATCTTCCGTCGGATACTATCACGTAAAAAAGCCCATCCCGAGACAAAAATCATCGTCATCGATCCGATCTATACCGAGACGGCCGAAAAAAGCGATCTGTGGATCGGTCTCTCTAGCGGAAGCGATACGACCCTTTATAACGCCCTCTTAGCCGAGCTCTATCGACGCGGTGCATGTGATACCGTTTTCATCGATCGCGCGACCGAAGGGTTCGAGCAAACCGTATCTGCAGCCATGGATATCTCTTTTGCCGATTCCGTCGCCTCCTGCGGACTCTCTTTGAACGATGCCGAATCACTGGTCGAACTCTTTGCATCCGATAAAAAGATACTGGGGTTATGGTGTCAGGGACTTAATCAGGCACATGATGGCGTCATGCGAAATCTCGGTTTCATCAACCTCTTTTTAGCCACGGGGCGTTTAAATGCCCAAAAAGGGCTACCCCTTTCCCTTACCGGTCAGCCCAACGCGATGGGAGGACGGGAAGTCGGATATCTCTCCAACGCCCTGCCGGGATACCGTGATGTCCGCAACGGCGATGATCGAGCCGTATGCGAAGCGTACTGGAATCTTCCGTTACATACGATTGCCCCTACTCCCGGTATCACTATTACCGATGCGATCGATGCCATAGCCGCCGATCAAATCCGATTTTTGTGGGTCGCCTGCACCAATCCTCTCCTCACCCTTCCCGACGTGAAAAAAACACAGAGTGCCCTCAAAAATCCGAACCTTTTTTTGGTTGTCCAAGACTGCGTCCTCAGCGAAACGGCATCGCTTGCCAATCTCGTCCTGCCGACACTATCATGGGGAGAAAAAGAGGGGAGCATGACCAACTCGGAACGTTTTATCAAACGCTTGCGCCCGTTTAAATCCGGCCCTGAGGGAGCCAAAAGCGACATTGACATTATTTGCAGCGTAGCGCAGAAACTGGGATTTGAGGGATTTGACTATCACGGGGCAGAAGCGATCTATAACGAGTATAAAGCACTTACCGAGGGGCGGTTATGCGATCAAAGTAACCAAGCGTATGAATCGCTCTCATTCCAATGGGGAGGGGAGCGTCTCTATGCGGATGAACATTTCGCCACACCGACGTGCAGAGCCCAGTTTCATCCTATCCTCTCCTCGGCCCCTCAGCGGGATAAAGATACGTTTGTCCTGATTACCGGCCGAACCAAAAAACAGTGGCATACGATGACCCGTACCGGGCAGGTTGCCGAACTTTTAAAAGAGGAAGAATACCCCTATCTTTTGATGAACGCCGAGGAGGGGGAAGCGTTGGGGATATACGAGGGGGAGCCTGTAATCATCACCAACCACTTAGGCTCGCTCGAGCTTCCGGTACGGTTCGGGAAACTGGCACCGAATCATCTGTTTGCCCCGTTCGGCTATCCGGAAACTCCGATTAATACACTGGTTCCGGTAAAAAACGATCCGTTTTCATCCCAAAGTGCACTCAAATCCGCTCGTGTAACACTTCATTCGTCTTTTTGACATTGTCTAAAGTAAGAATAATGTACAATAAAAGAAAAAGAGGTATATATGAATTCCGAAAAAGTGATTTCCGGTTTTTTTATCATCCTGGCCCTTACACTGAACTTTGGATTTGTGTACGGTGATTTCGATGTGATTGCCTATCACAGTGTTTATGAATTGGTCGCAGCCATTACCGTTAATATTATTGCTACGATCATGAAACTGGGGGATAAAACCCAAACCGGATCGGTTCTTCTGGCTACTAGTTTCGTAGCGGACTTGCAACTTCTTGCCGCAGCGTCTTTCTGGGGGATTGTCAATATGACCAGCGTTATGACCCCGGAACTCTTTACTATTGTCGTCTCTTTAGCTGTCGGCGCATTGGTTGCGAATATTATCTCTGTCACCCTTTTCGTCGGTGAAACGCTTCTTCTCAAACGCTGATTACTGATCTATGAGTAACGAATCGACCATTTGGCTTTTTTTGCGAAAAATGAGGACTCCCCTCATTGTCCTAAATCTAGCCCATGCCATCCCTGTTATCCTTCTCACCGCTGTTCCGGGTGTTGACGGAGAGGGGAAAACGGTTTATCTCAGTTTTTTTGATGCGATGTATATCGTCGGATACACTGCGACGACGATCGGATTTGGTGAGATCCCGTATGCTTTTACCTATCCTCAGCGGTTGGTTGTTCTTCTTACAATTTATTCGAGCGTTCCGGCATGGATTTACGCATTGGGTTCTATTATCGCATTGCTTCAAGAGAAAACGTTTACCAATGCGATCAAAATGAATACATTCCGCCGCAAGGTTCGTCACCTCAGGCAAGATTTTATCATCGTATGCGGCTATACCGATGCGGGGAAACTGTTGATCGATAGGCTCAATAAAGATAATCTTTACCGTATCATCGTTATTGATAAAAGTATCGAAAAAATCGAAGCACTGCAAAGTGAAATGTATCTCCCCTCGATTCCCGCAATCGTTGCCGATGCTTCGATGACGAATGTACTTAAATCATCGGGAATTGAATCACCTCAGTGTAAATTTTTGGTTACGTTGTTCGATGATGATCAGCTCAACCTCAAAATCTGTGTCCGCGCCCGTGTTTTAAATCAGGGACTTCGTATTATAGCCCGGTCCGGGATTAAACAGGGGGGCGAAAATCTCTCTAATATCGGTGTCAATCACGTCATCGACGCCTTCTCGATTATCTCCAAACGGATCGATTTCGCTCTGCGTTCCCCGTACCTGTTTAATCTTTTGAGTTGGGTTCAGGGGGGAAATCTGCATGTCAGCAAAAGCGATATCCTCCCTATCGGGAAATATATCGTATGTTCTAAAGGGCGGTTCGGAAACACGCTTCAAAAGACTCTTGATAACAACCGTATTGAATACACCTATCTGGATATTAATAAAGATACCCATGAAAAAGTCTCTTCGGATCAGGATTTTTTCATTCAGGCCGGGATTATGGATGCCGCCTGTATTATCGCCGGAACCAATGATGATGCGATCAATCTCTCCATCGTTGCGACCGCGCGTAGCCTGAATCCTAAAATTTTTGTTATCGTGCGGGAAAATGAGCTTGAAGAGAGAAGTCTTTTTAGCAATCTCAGAGTGGATAAAATATTTATTCTTGATCAAATCGCCGCACTGGACGGCTATAACTACATTGATCGTCCGATGACGTTTAAATTTATCGATGAAGTATCAAAATACAATAAAGAAATGTATGTTGATACATTGCTGCTGATTACCAAAAAAGTTAATAAGCGCCCTGCTCTGATCGAAATGGAGATCGATGAACACCATATGTATGCGCTCAGCCGCTATTTAACTGAAGCGTCCGTATCTATCGGACAATTGATTCGTAATCCTTACCATGACGGCGAAGATCTGGAGATAGTCATTTTGGGGCTTGAGCGTTCAAATGGAGAATTCATCCTTTTACCGGATGAATCTACCTTGCTGCAGCCGAATGACCATATTTTATTCGCATCTACCCGTCCGAGTCTGGATCGATTCCAAACCATTGTCAACCATTATTATGAACTCTATTTTGTCATTCACGGAGTTGAAGCGCGACGATTTAAATTATTCGGCTGATTGAACCCTATTATGCATCTCCCCGTTTTGGACGTTATCGACGATATACGATCAGCCTTATTGAATAACAGCCGTCTAATCCTTCAAGCCCCTCCGGGAGCGGGAAAGACGACTGCCGTCCCCCTCGCCTTGCTTAACGAACCCTGGCTCAACGGTAAACAGATCATCATGCTGGAACCCCGTCGTATCGCCGCACGGAGTGCTGCAATGCGTATGGCGGATATGCTGGGCGAAAAGGTAGGAATGAGGGTCGGATATCAAATCCGTTCCGAAAAAAAACTCTCTGATCAGACGAAAATAGTTGTCGTCACCGAGGGGATTTTGACCCGTATGCTTCAGCGTGATCCGTCATTGGAAAATATCGCCCTTATTATCTTTGATGAGTTCCATGAACGTCATCTGCACAGTGACGTATCTCTAGCCTTTTCTCTGCAGTCACAGGAGTTTTTACGCGATGATCTCAAAATTGTCGTTATGTCTGCAACCCTCGATACTGCTTCTTTACAAACCCTATTGAACCATCCTCCTCTTATCACCAGTGAGGGGCGCAGTTATCCGATTAGCGTTGAGCATTTGCCCCCAAACTCATCGCCGGTCGAGCCTAAAAAGATTGTTCCCTCTATCATGAACCTGCTCACGAAAGTCATCGAGCAGGATAAGGGAAGTATTCTGGTGTTTTTGCCCGGTACCCGTGAGATCAAAGAACTTGATACTTTTCTCAAAGAGTATTGCCGCACGATGGATATCGATATCGCTCCACTGTACGGCGAACTCACAAAAGAAGCGCAGCAACATGCCATAGCACCGTCACAAAAACGTAAAATTGTCTTGGCCACCAATATCGCCGAAACCAGTTTGACGATCGAGGGGATCAGTATCGTTGTTGACTCCGGACTGGAAAAAGTGCTTATGTTCGATCCGAAAAGCGGTATGGAGCGTTTAGTTACCCAAAAAATTTCCCGAGCTTCTGCACAACAGCGTTCAGGACGTGCAGGACGGCTTGAAGCGGGAAAATGTTACCGTCTGTGGGGTGCGGCGGCTCATCACAGTCTCTCTCCCCATAAAGAACCGGAAATCCGTCTTTGCGACTTGACTCCTCTAGCCTTAGAACTCAGCGCATGGGGGGATTCGGATCTATCATGGCTTACTCCGCCGCCGTCCAAGGCACTGATGCACGGCGAGTCTTTGCTTGGCTCATTGGGGGCGATCGATGATAAAGGTGTCATAACGGCGCACGGCAAAGAGATGTTGGGGTTGGGGATTCATCCCCGCTTGGCGCACATGATCCTCATCGGGCGCTTACTCGGGTATCAGAGTGAAGCGATTTTACTTGCTTCTTTGCTAAGCGAACGCGATCTCTACACCCGAAGTTCTGTCCGAACTTCCGATATGCGGGAGCGGTTTTGGAGCTTATGCGATGCGATGATCAAAAAAACGCTCCCGTCCGTAATTGCAGAGAATGCTAAAGTCATCCTCATGAACGCGAGTGACCTTTCAAAACGGCTGAATACATCGCTTTGTTTATCACGCGATTTCCCCTCAGCAATGATCGCTATTTTACTCTCCGTCGCCTATCCTGATCGAATAGCACGTATTCGTACATCCAAAGGGGAGAAATATCTCCTCAGCAACGGCAAAGAGGGACGTTTGCGGCGAGAGGATGATCTATTTGGCTCAGAATGGCTCGTCGTCACTCAAAGCGACGGCGAATCAACGACCGGAGAGATATACCAATGTGCTCCGCTTGAATATGAGCTTTTAGAGCATCATGCCCCCGAACTTTTTACTACCGATGAGACGATAACATGGAATAGCAATACGGGACGGGTCGAAGCCCGAGAGATTCGTCGTTTGGGTGCTATCGTCATTGAGTCGCGTCCGATTGAGAGTCCTGATCCGGTTTTAATGAAAGAAAAACTTTTGGAGGGGATACGTTTAATGGGACTTGACGCCCTCCCCTGGTCGGTACAGTCGATTGCTCTTCGCCATCGCCTCCAAACATTGCACTACCATGCTCCCGAAAGCAGTTTCGGCGATTTTAGTGACGAGGCGCTGCTGGGGTCGTTGGAAATATGGCTGCTTCCCTATCTAACGGCACAGAGCTCTTTGCGCGAGTGTGAATCGCTTGATCTGCATGCCATCCTCGCATCACAGCTTTCGTGGGAACAGAGTCAGCGTCTTGATCTATTATTACCGACGCATTTTACGGCCCCGACCGGAAGTTCAATTCCACTCGATTACTCTGATCCCGAGGGGATCGTTCTGGCTGTGAGGATACAGGAAGTTTTCGGATTGGAGAGCCATCCGAGCGTTTTGGAGGGGAAAATAGCGCTGTTGGTGCATCTGCTTTCGCCGGCACGCCGCCCGATCCAAGTGACCCGCGATCTTGTCGGCTTTTGGAACGGCTCGTACGGTGATGTCAAAAAAGAGCTAAAAGGGAGATACCCCAAACACTACTGGCCGGATGATCCTCGCAATGCGGAAGCAACGAGCAGAACGAAAAAATATATGTGATTTATATGCTGACGCGGTCTTCCATCGCTTTGGTAAGCGATAGTATATCGACGTTTTCCAAACTCACACCCGTCGGAACCCCCTGCGCGATTCGGCTGAATCGGACATCGCAATCGATCAGTTTATCTTCGATATAGAGCATAACTCCCTGATTGGCGATCGATGGGGTCAATGCGAAAATCACCTCTTTGATTCCGCTTTGGATCACTCCGCGCAAATGGGCTATATCAAGCTCTTCTATAGAGTCTAAAACAAAATAACGACCGTCAAAAAGGCCGTTTTCTTCAAAGGTCAAAATATCTTTGGCATTTTCGACAATACAAAGCACTTCATGATTACGCCGCTCATCACTGCAAATCGAACACAGTTCATCTTCGCTCAATCCACCGCAGGAACGGCATTTTTTCAAAGAGGTAATAGCATTTTCGATCGCATGGGCGAGTTTAAGTGCCCCGAAGCTGTCGTTCATAACCATATGATAGGCTAAACGGGTCGCCGATTTCTGCCCGACGGTCGGGAGATTTTGGAGGGCATCGACAAGGCGGTTAAATTTTTCAAGGGAACGTTTCATAATCGATATTGTAGCAAAGGTTGTACCACAAATAGTTTAGTCTTAATGACTCAATTAAGCTAACACTCTTTTTGACATGGTATAATTGCAAAAAAATATGTTTTTGGAGTTGTTTCGTGGAAGAAATGAGTTATTATGAGATTTTAGAGATTAGTAAAAATGCCAGCGGAGACGAAATCAAAAAAGCGTACCGCAAAATGGCTAAACTCTACCATCCTGACCGTAATCCGGATGATCCGACGGCAGAACATAAATTCAAACTCTGCAATGAAGCATATCAAGTCCTGAGTGACGATCAGCAGCGCTCTATTTATGACCGTTACGGGAAAGAAGGTCTTCAAGGGGGTGGCGGTCGTAGAAGCAGCGGCGGGTTTGACGATCTCGGAAGTATTTTTGAAGAGATGTTCAACGGTTTTGCGGGAGGCGGACGTCGCCAATCACGCGCGCAAAGCGATAAATTCCCGCTCGATTTGGGCGTAGAGATGCGTGTCAGCTTCAAAGAAGCGGTTTTCGGATGCGAAAAAGAGGTCAAATTTACCGCCAAAAATTCCTGTAAACCCTGTAAAGGTACCGGAGCCAAAGACGGCAAAGTCACTTCGTGCAGCCAGTGCGGCGGCAAAGGACAGGTGTATGTACGCCAAGGCTTTATGACCTTCTCCCAAACCTGCCCTGCCTGTCACGGCGAAGGTACCATGGCAAGTGAAAAATGCCCCGACTGTAAAGGCAAGAGCTATACGGAAGAAAAAGAGACCGTTACTATCAAAGTCCCTGCCGGAATCGATACGGGGAACCGTTTACGTGTCTCGGGACGGGGTAATACCGGAAAAAGCGGCGTAAGAGGCGATTTGTATGTGACGTTTGAAGTCGAAGAAGACAGTCACTTTATCCGAAACGGCAACGATATCTATCTCGAAGTTCCCGTATTTTTTACCCAAGCGGTCCTGGGTGAAGATATCACGATTCCTTCATTGAACGGTGAATTGACATTGGAACTCGAAACGGGAACCAAAGACGGTCAGCAGTACCGTTTCCGAAATGAAGGGGTTACTGATGTACACGGTCGCGGCAAAGGGGATTTGATTGCCCAAATCCACCTCACCTACCCTAACCGTCTAAACTCGGCTCAAGAGGAGTTGTTGCAAAAGCTCCAGGAGAGTTTCGGTATCGAATCTAAACCTCACGAGTCGTTGTTTGAATCGGCTTTTGAAAAAGTCAAAGGATGGTTTAAATAACTATCCGTTCGGGATATCCGGTTTTTCCCCGGATATCATTTGGATAAAATGACGGACTTTTTTGATCACGCTGTGCTGCTCGTTATTCATCCAATTATGC
The DNA here is from genome assembly GCF_000183725.1 of Sulfuricurvum kujiense DSM 16994. Lineage (NCBI taxonomy): Bacteria > Pseudomonadati > Campylobacterota > Epsilonproteobacteria > Campylobacterales > Sulfurimonadaceae > Sulfuricurvum > Sulfuricurvum kujiense. The sequence goes on from NC_014762.1 coordinate 1,401,363, forward strand.
AGTAGGGTTTCGTTATGCGAATCATATACGATACTGAATGCCACTTTCATCATTCCGGGGATATCCATAGTTTCAATATAAAGCGGTATAGCTTCAACGGATACATTCAGATTGTCGACAATAATTTGTGCATCTAAGGGTTTACCAATTTTGGATGATATAGTTACCAATACTGTTGGATCATCGGTTTGCACGGAAACACCTTTTTCCGATAAATCGTGTAACGGCAAGGAAATAGTTTTCTCATTTTTGCTAAATATATTTAAATGGCCGATTTTTTCTATCGCATAGCGTATATTGTTTCGCAGGTGAAACCCCTCTGAGACAAGGCGAAGATTTTTCAGCCATATTCTTCCCCCTTTCAAATCATAACTGGATACATCCCCCGCAATCATCAAATCTTGTTTGATGCCGATCAGCCATTCCTTGCCTGTTTCCGTTGCGATAAGTTGATTTCTTTCAATACTTATTTCAATCATTTCATTGCTGATACTGATTATTTTACTTTCGGCTTTGAGAGGGATCCCTTTATAAAGAACTATCGAAATAAATTTTTTATCCTCAAAGTTCGTTCCCAATGCGTTCGTAAGCAATTTCCACTCACTGTTATTAAGGGGTGAATATTCATGTTTTTTTTGAAGGAGATTTGGAAGAGATTGGCTGCTATTCTTTATAGCTTCTATCGACTGTTCAGATATCTTGACTAAGACGAAGATGGTTATATCATCACTAATGCTTCGGCGTTCAATTTGAATGATACTGTTTTGATTTAAAAAATAGCTATTGTTAAAAAAGAAGTCATGAACTGTGTTATGCGTTGGGTTCGGTATTCCTAAGCGGTTACCGATGATTTCGATTATACGCTCTTTTGAGAGTGCAGATAAGAGTAGAACATTTTGAAGATGGTCATTTATAAAAAAAAGGGTTCTTTTCTTGAACAGCATCACCCCGACAGGGAGATGCTTGTATGCATAAAAGAGACCTTTTATTGCATTCTCCACTGTAATATCCTTTTATGGATCTTAACTATCCATTATTACAGTTTAGTGTTGCAAGTTTGTTGCAAAATACAAAAATTAAATTTTTGTAGATCTCTTTGTATAAGCCATCGCAATAACGATGGCAATCACAGCATACGTCCATGGGACGAAATCCGGTACCGGGACGGGATCGCCTTTGGCATACGAGTGCATACCTGCTAAGTAGTAGTTTACACCGAAATAGGTCATAAGTACCGATGTAAATGCGAGAAGCGACACAACGCTGAAAATATAGTCGCTGTAAGCCCCTTTGATCATTCGCAAGTGGATGACAACGGCATACACGAGAATTGTGACCAAGGCCCACGTCTCTTTCGGATCCCATCCCCAATAACGTCCCCAGCTCTCATTTGCCCAAACACCTCCGAGGAAGTTTCCGACAGTAAGGAGAATCAAACCGACCAACAGACTCATCTCGTTAATAGCGTTCAGCTCTTTAATGGCCTGATTCAACCGTGCAGAATTTTCCGGTTTTTTGAGAATAAAAAGGATGAGAGCAATCATCCCAAGGAGTGCGCCGAGTCCCAAGAATCCGTAACTTGCCGTAATCATGGCAACATGGATTGCCAGCCAGTACGATTGTAGTACCGGTACGAGGTTGGTCACCTGCGGATCCATCCAGTTTAGATGAGCGACAAAGAGGATAAGTCCTGTCATGATGGCTGTAGCCGCCATCGTCATTACAGAGCGCTTTGAGAAGATAAATCCTGCCAGTACACTCGCCCAACCGATATAGATCATCGATTCATAGCCGTTTGACCACGGTGCGTGTCCTGAAATATACCAGCGCATAATTAATCCTGCAGTATGTGCGGCAAAGAAAAGAACCAATAAGCCGAAAGAGACTTTGCTGAGCCACTCTTCTTTAAACGTCGGTTTGATGATTTTGATAAACGACAAGATGAGCAGAGTAAATCCGACGACGAAATATAAAGGCCATAATTGCTCAAAGATATTGGCTTTGTTATAGAAAATCTCTACTTTTGATTTCAAATCGTTCGGATAAACGCTCGCTCCGACAAATCGCTGGTATTTGTCGATACGGTCAAGCGCTTCGTCCGCTTTTGTCCAATCACCGCTTTTCATTGCCTGATCGATAGAACCGAAATAGCTGATGGCGAGAAGGCGCACAATTTCACTCTCTTTCGGGCTAAGTGTCTGTAACGCTTCGATAGTAGCGTCCCATTTATGGTTCTTATCGCCCGGTTTAGGCCACATACGGACGAGTGAACCGGTATAGACCATATAAGCGACATTGACACGTTCGTCAACCTGCAAAAGAGCTTTGTCAAATTTATCCCGTTGACCCGGCGCTTTTCGGTTGGCTTCGTCAACAAGCTGTCCTAATTTGTATCCTTTGATTTCATCGGGAGCTTCAAAAAACTGTGAGAATGCGGCGGTTTTTGCACTCTCCGGCAGGCCGATCATTTTATTGATCTCTTTATCTCCGGTGCGGATGATAGCAATCTCACGCCATGCGTCGGGACGAAGCATCATCCCCAGAACGACTTGGTTCGAATTCAAACCTAAAAAGGCATCGTTGCGGTTGAGTTTAGCCAAAATCTCATGGCTCAGCGTATCCATCGGTTTCATGCGACCGCTGGCATCTTGTACGATAAGATGCCCGAATTTATCGGCGTGTGCTTTATCAAACCCTTTTGCAATTTTTATTACGGGATTTTCTTCGTCTGCGGCGATCGCGTTCGTCGAGCTGAACAGTACAAGAGTGACAACGGCTAAAGCCGCTAACGTTTTTTCAGCTTTGATCGCTTTGAGTTTTTCACCCAAAGCATTGAAACGGCCGTTTTTCACGATAAGGACTCCGAACATTCCGAATGCAAGCAGAATATAGCCGATATAGGTGATCAATGTCCCCGGATCATGATTGACCGATAAAACGGTACCGAGTTCATCCTGATCGAATGAAGATTGGAAAAATCGGAATCCTTGGTAATCAAGAATATGGTTCATGTAGATACGGAAATCGAATTTTTCCTGATTCGCAGGATCGATGACGCTTACTTCGCTGGCATAGGATGCCGGAGACATGGATCCCGGATAACGTTCCAGCTCAAAATCGCGCAAAGCAACCGAAAACGGGATTTTGCGCTCGATAGAACCGTAAGCGACATTGATTACGGTATCACCCAAAACTACTTTTTTAGCTTCGCCTATAGCTCCCGGACTCCCCAATATCACTTCCGTCACTTTGTTCTCTTTACTTGTAAACGTCAAGGTTAAAGCATCCTGCCCACCCTGCATCATGGGACCTTTCCCTTTAGGGGCTGAAACCAGCTGCATCGAGGCTTTAGGAAGGAAGTTCCGCAATACAAAGCCGCTCTGAGACGTTTGGAACAATGTCCGTTTCGTCATCTCGTGTTTTCCGCCATTAAGCATACCGTTTTGCTGTGTATCCATACTGAGGGTAGCAAGGGAAGAAGGGGTAGTGATATAAGGCTTATCTCCCTCGACGCTTAGTGAAACAACCGGCTTTTTGAACGTTTGGTTAGAATCAAAATCGATGACGACATCGTTCGCTTCGACAAACTCGCCTTGTTTGAGAGCGACTTGCTGCGCCCCCATCGCACCGGTAACCATAAGGTTAAAAAGAGGCTCCCCTTTTGGATCAGCGGCAGGTTCATAGCGGGCATCCCCCATGTATTGCTCAAGTCGGACATTGATCTGCTCACCGTCGACGGACAAAGTCCGGTCAAAATGGTTTGCAGTACGTTTGGAAAGAAACAGATTCTCTTTGAATTCGTATTGCTTGCCCCCCTTGTCAACATTGAATGTGACATACGGCTCGGCGCTGATTATGGCGTTATTGCTTTCTCCTTCGCGGATGTGCATGGTCCCCTCGTACCCGATATATCGGGTAACCGCCGCACCGACAAGGATAATCAAAAAGGCGGCATGAAAAATAAATACGAGTTGTTTGCCCTTTCGTGCCATTTTAAAATTGATGATATTGAGGGTTAAATTAACGGCGAGCAATGCAAGAAGAATTTCAAACCAACGGGCATTATAGACATCCGCTTTGGCGGTCATTGATCCGTAATCGTTTTCAATAAACGTAGCATAGCCGATCGAGACGGCAAAAATAAGCATAAGAGCGGCCATGGTTTTCATGGAGCTCAAAAGGGAGAGAATTTTATTCATTCATAGACCTGTCTGTATAGTATGGTGCAATTGTAGTCGCACATTGGTAAATATTTGTTAATTCACTATTAACAATCAAACGCCTTCAAGAATCATCGCTTCGGCAACCCGTTTAAATGCGGCGATATTTGCGCCGTCAACGAAGTTTCGCTCCACTCCGTACTCCTTAGCCGTCAGTGAGACCCGTTTGTAAATCTGGCGCATCAGCTCATCGAGTTTACGGTCCACTTTGTCAAAATCCCATTTTTCCATAGATGCGTTTTGAGACATCTCAAATTCACTGACCGAGACACCCCCGGCATTGGAAGCTTTTCCGGGGGAGAAGAGTACCCCCTCACGCTGAAACAATTCGATCGCATCCGGGGCCGTCGGCATATTGGCCCCTTCGATAACGGCTACGCATCCGTTTTCTATCAGCGATTTCGCATCAAAAAGGGAGAGTTCGTTCTGAGTAGCACACGGAAAAGCGGCAAAACAGGGATACTGCCATACCGCATGCCCTTGCGCAGGATAATCATTTTTGGAGGTATAGACTGATCCAGGAATGCGATCCGCATACCCTGAGAGTGACAAACGTCTGCCATTCTCTTTGAGCTCACGGACGACGGTAAGATCAATGCCTCTGGGATCATAGATTGTTCCATCACTGTCACTGGCGGTCACGACGAGAGCCCCCAACTGCTGAAGCTTCTCAATCGTATGGATTGCAACGTTTCCGGCGCCGCTCACCGTACACACTTTTCCCTCCAAAGATTCCTGCAGCTCCTGGGAGAGCATCTCCCGGGCGAAATAGACGACGCCGTATCCCGTAGCCTGAGGGCGAAGAAGCGATCCGCCGAACGCATACGGTTTCCCGCTGAGTACACCGTCGTAATTCTTGGTAATGTGTTTATATTCGCCGAAAAGGTAGCCGATCTCACGGCTCCCTACGCCGATATCTCCGGCGGGTACATCGATACGCGCTCCGATATAGGTGTGAAGTTCGCGCATAAAAGCATGGCAGAACCGCATGATCTCAAATTCGCTTTTCCCTTTGGGATCGAAATCGCTCCCCCCCTTTGCTCCCCCGACCGGAAGCCCTGTCAACGAGTTTTTAAAAATCTGCTCGAACGCAAGAAATTTCAGAATATTGATATTGACGCTGGGATGAAACCGAAGTCCCCCTTTGTAGGGTCCTAGCGAATTATTGAACTGGATTCGATATCCGTTGTTGATTTGGACGTTATTGTTATCATCGAGCCATTGGATTTTAAACTGTATGATCCGATCCGGTGTGACAAGACGTTCCAAAATAGCGAACTGCTCGTAACGTGAATCACTCTTGATAATCGGTTCCAATGAAGCGAGCACTTCGCTTACCGCCTGTAAAAAAGTGTCGTCGGTTGAACAATTGGACTTTTCGAGATTGGCTAAGATTTTTTCGACCATGTAAATCTCCTCTAAACTATTTTAACTCGCCCCAGTGGTTTCCGATATGCATCGAAGTTTTGAGCGGAACCCGTAGTTCTAAAATACGTTCCATCGCATCGACAAAACGGACGGCGTATTCTTCGGCAACATCCGCATCCACTTCGAAAATCAGTTCATCGTGGATTTGCAGCAGCATTCGGGCTCGCAAACCTTCGGTTCGGATCATCGTGTCAATTTTATTCATCGAGAGTTTGATAAGATCAGACGCACTTCCTTGAAAGACTGTATTGACCGACTCGCGCTCATAGGCAGCTTTCAGCATCGGGGTAGCGGAACCGAAATCAAAATAGCGGCGACGGTGCAGCAGTGTCTCGACATACCCTATCTCTTTGGCCTGTTCAACAATGCCGTTGAAATATCCTTTGACACTCGGAAACGTCTCGAAATAGCGTTCAATGATCTCTTTGGCCTCTTTCGTCGTAATCCCGAGAGTATCGGAAAGTTTTTTCTGCCCCATCCCGTACAATAGACCGAAATTGACCGTCTTGGCGATATTACGCTTCCTAGATGCATCCTCCGCACCGAACAGTGCTATCGCCGTTTGCATATGGATGTCGTGCCCCTCGTTAAAGGCATTGACCAAAACAGTGTCTTCACTGAAATGGGCGAGGAGACGAAGCTCGATCTGAGAATAGTCGATCCCGATCAGTTTTTTGCCCCGAGGTGCCACGAACGCTTCGCGTATCCGCATTCCCAATGCCGTTTTGACGGGGATATTTTGGAGATTCGGATTTTTGGAGCTGAGCCGACCCGTCGCCGTCCCCGTCTGGACAAAAGACGTATAAATGCGCGATGAGGGATCATTTTGCGCCAAAGCGATCAGCGGTTCGATATAGGTCGAATAGAGCTTGTGGTACTCGCGATACTGCAACAGCATCGGAATCATCGGATGTTCAAATTGAAGCCCCTCCAAAACCTGCTCGTCGGTGCTGTATCCCGTTTTGGTTTTCTTGCCGTGAGGAAGCCCAAGCGTCTCAAACAAGATGACACCGAGTTGTTTGGGAGAATTGAGATTAAAGACGGTTCCGCACGCACTGTGTATCTGCTCGGTCAGTGTCGCTATCTCATGGGCAACCTCTTTTTTAAAGAGTTCCAAAACCGCCGTATCGACGGCTATCCCCTCTTTCTCCATTCCCAGCAATGTCAATGTAAACGGAAACTCGACATCAAACGCTTCGTCTAATGCTTCTTGTCCGCCTTTTAGCAGCAGCTGCTCTTTGAGCACTTCGTACAGACGGTAGGTTATGTAAGCGTCTTCTCCCGCATATTTACAGGCATCTTCGATAGCGACGGAAGCGAAGTTCTCCCCTTTTTTTACCGTATCTTTGAAATGGATCATCTCGTGATGCAAAAGTGATTGTGACAAGTTGTCCATCGCCAGTGAGCGCGACGAGTCGGTCAGCCAAGCGAGAACCATCGTATCGGCATAGATACTTAAGCGGTCAACACCCAAAAACCGGGTGACAAAATGAAGATCGAATTTAATATTATGTCCGATAACGCGATGTTCAAATATCAATCGAATTGCTTTCGCCGCCGCTTCAGTACTGACCTGATCCCCGACTCCGAGATAACTGTGCATCATCGGAACATAATATCCGGTTTTGCCATCAGTGCTGAAGCTAAAACCTACCAAATGATCTTTACTCGGGTCAAGCCCAGTCGTTTCGGTATCAAAGGCGATAAGTGCATCATCGGCTATCGTTTCCATCAGGGCAATTAAAGCGGCATCGCTATCGATCAAAACACTGCATCCATCGAGACTATCGCACTGCGGAACTTCCGCTTTTTCAGTTTTTTCACTCTGAGGCGTATTTGAGGGCTGTGACTCTTCAAACAATGCTTTGGCTTTAAGGGTACGCAATACGGCGTTCATCTCATAGTGCACCAGATCATCATAGATAGGCAAAAACGGATTATCGAAATGCATTGCAAACTCCGAAAAATCGAGCGTATCAAACACATCATCTTTAAGACGTACCAGTTCGCGGGAGCGGAATGCATCGTCACGGTACGTTTCAAGCAGACCCCGTATCCGCGGAGGGGTAACCTCTTCGATGCGTTCATACAGTGTATCCAGCGTCCCGAACTGAGAAAGAAGTTTTTGTGCCGTCACTTTACCGATCCCTTTGACACCGGGGACATTATCGGCAGTATCGCCGATAAGGGATTGATAATCGATAAACTGGCACGGATGAACACCGTATTTTTCATCGCAGTGACGTTCATTCATCACTTTTTTGCTGATCGCATCGACCAACACGACCCGATCATCATCGATCAGCTGATAGAGGTCTTTATCATGGGAAACGACGCGAACCAAAAAACCGTGTTGGCGCGCTTGACGAACAACCGATGCGATCATGTCATCGGCCTCATACCCGCTTTGGGATAGAGATTTATAACCCATTTTATCGATCCAGTCGATAGCGATGGGGAGTTGCTGGATCAGCTCTTCGGGCGCGGGTGAACGGTTGGCTTTATAATTTGGATCGATCTCGGCCCGGAAACTCGGCCCTTTTGCATCGAGAGCGAATATCAAATAATCGCTGCTGTGGTCTTTGTGCAGTGATGCAATAAAGTTAATGAATCCGGTCAAAAGTCCGGTAGGAAACCCGTGTCTATTCTTTAGAGGGGGAAGTGCATAAAACGAACGAAAGAAAAATCCGAAAGTATCGATTATAGTAACGGTAGGTTGTGCCATCAATCGTCTTTATCAGGCACGGATTCGAGCGAGCATCGAATCAATTGCCGCTTGAAGCATAGTGACGTCATAGCCCGCATCTTCCGCTTTTTTAAGGCCATATGAGATTCCGTGTTCCCCCAGCGGATTATTGACCGGAATAATCGTTTTAATGATGTTCAGAGCGGTAGAGTACTCTTTGACATCATCCGGCGCTTTGGCAGGCGCATCGGAAAATTTAATCATCTCAACAAATTCTTTATCAAAATTCCAGTGGGTAAAAATTTCCGCCGTCACGGTAGCCGTCGTTTCATGAATGTAAGAGCGCTCAACTCTTGCAATGTCAATCGTCACTTCAATATCGGATTTAAAATTGGCAGCTAAATCTTCTTGAATAACGTCGCTTGCGATAATAATTTTTCCCGTCTCCTGCAAAAATGCGGCTAAAAAAAGCTTATCGGCTTTAAGGCGGTCTATTTTCATGTACCATTCATGAACCAAAGCAGCCTGCATCGATGAAATTTCCGCAAAACGGTCCGATGTAATTCCATAGGGTTCCATGTCGACATTGAGCAGTTTGCGGACCGAATTGCCGATACCGATAGATCTCGTCATACTCATCCCGAACAAAGAGACCGCCTGAGAGACATTGAGTATCTCGCGTCGGAAACTGTACAGAGGCGAATTGGCGGCTTTAAGCAAGTTGGCAACGATCATCGGGTCTTGTTCGACAGTTTTAATCAGATCATTGATCGAACTGTCGGGATCATTACAAATACGTTGCATCTCTATCACCGTTTTAGGAAGCGGCGGCAAAGATTTAATACTGTTTATAATCGAGCTTTTCATAAAAATCCTCTGTAAATCCTGTTAATCTTATTATAGCCTATTTAGCTCAAGAGCTAAATATTTTCCGGTGAAACTTCCCGTTTTTTCCCAGCTCTCGGCAACTTCTTCAGGGTTCCCCTGCGCGACCAATAATCCGCCGCCGCTGCCCCCCTCAGGCCCCATATCGATGATATAGTCGGCATTTTTTATCATATCGAGATTGTGCTCGATAACCAGTACGGAGTTACCGAGTTCGACGAAATTATGAAGTACCTTTGTCAAACGGTTGACGTCATCAAAATGCAGACCCGTCGTCGGTTCATCAAGGATATAGAGGGTATTTCCCGTATCGCGTCGGCTAAGCTCTTTGGCCAGTTTAATCCGCTGCGCTTCCCCTCCTGAGAGGGTAACGGCATTTTGTCCCAGCGTAATGTAATCAAGCCCGACATCGCTAAGTGTCTGTAGAATCGCTTTGATTTTCGGGATCGGTGCAAAAAATTCGAGTGCTTCGCCGACCGACATATTCAGAACATCGGAGATGGTTTTCCCTTTATACTCAACCTGAAGTGTTTGGAGATTGTATCGGCTTCCGTGACACGAATCACACTTGACCATAATGTCGGGAAGGAAGTGCATTTCGATCTTGATTTCCCCTTCTCCCTGACATTTTTCACATCGCCCCCCTTTGACGTTAAAGCTAAAGCGCGATGCCGTATAGCCGCGGATCTGTGCTTCTTTGGTTTTCGTGAATAGATTTCGAATTTCGTCCATGACACCCGTATAAGTGGCAGGGTTCGAACGAGGCGTACGTCCGATCGGGCTTTGATCGAGATAGATCACTTTGTCGAGTTTTTCCAGACCTTCTACTTCGACCCCGGCGACACGGTTTATTTTACGTGCATGGTTCAGTATTTCGCGAGTAACGGGAAGCAACGTCTGCAGAATCAGAGAGCTTTTTCCGCTGCCGCTGACTCCCGTTACACAGACAAAATTATGAAGTGGAATTTTTACGCTCAAATTGGTAATATTATTTAATGTAACATTATTGATTGCCATCCACTCTTTTTGTTCGCGTCGATAAAAATATTTGATTTGTTTGCGTCCAGAGAGGTAGTCGGCCGTGAGGGTATTGGATTGTTTCATTTCCTCCAACGTACCTGCAAAGACGACATTACCGCCGAATTTTCCGGCACCGGGGCCGATATCAACAATGTAGTCGGCATTTTCAATCGTCTCTTTGTCATGTTCGACAACGATAACGGTATTCCCTTTTTCCTGCAATGAACGGAGCGTTCGAATCAGTTTGAGGGTATCGCGTTCATGCAATCCGATACTCGGCTCATCCAGAACATACATTACCCCTGTCAAACCGCTTCCGATCTGAGAAGCGATACGGATACGCTGGGCTTCCCCCCCGCTGATGGTGCGGGCGTCGCGGCTGAGGGAGAGGTATCCTAAACCGACATCAAACAAAAAGAAAAGACGTTCGCGTATCTCATTTAAAATCGGTGCGGCAATCATTGCATTTTGATCGCTCAGACCATCAAATGTCTTTGGATCGGCAAACCACGCATACGAATCTTTAAGGGGCATCGATATCACATCCCCGATCCCCTTTTGGGCAACGCGAACGGCAAGCGATTCGCGCTTGAGACGGTGAGAATTACAGATGTTGCACGGTTTTTCGGACATGTAATCGGCGAGATCTTTTTCATCTTTGAAAATATCGTATGCGATGCGTACGATTCCCGGCCATACACGCTTGATAGGATGGTCCTGCCACTTGAATTCGACTTCATCGACGCTGCCGTGGAGGATCGCTTTTTTCTGATACTCTTCGAGTGCATAAAACGGAGCCGTAATACTGATCCCTTCCGCAGCGCAAAACGCTTTTAGGAAGGTAAAATAATACCCTTTGTTAAATCCGTAAACGATTTTTATCGCCCCTTTCTCTATGGGGAGTTCGGAATCGATAATTTTGTCGTAATCGAGCGCATAGCGGATGCCGAGGCCGTCGCATTCAGAACATGCCCCTTTGGGAGAGTTAAACGAAAACGAGAGCGGTTCGAGCGGATCAAAACTCACTTTACAGTCAAAACAGGCGCTGTGTTCACTGTAGTGGATCAGCTTGTCAGCCATCCCTACTTCGTCGTGGTTCTGAATCTCAATTTCTACCTCTCCATAAGACTCTTTGAGCGCTTTTTCGACGTCTTGGGCCACACGGTCATGGTTGTCATCTTTTATGATGAGACGGTCAATCACAACTTTAAGAGTATGTTTTTTGGTCTTGGAGAGATCAATCTCTTCATCCAGACGCACCATGACGCCGTCGATCATGGCACGTACATACCCTTTATGACGGAGCGATTCGAGAATATCGGCAAAGGAGCCTTTTTTCTCCCGTACGAGCGGTGCAAGTATGACGATTTTGGAACCTTCGGGAAGCTTTAAAACCTGTGTGATTATATCTTGAGCCGACATTTTGGATATCGGCTTGCCGCACAGATGACAGTGTTGAACTCCGATACGGGCATACAAAAGTCTCAGATAGTCATAGATCTCGGTAATCGTTCCTACGGTTGAACGGGGATTTTTTGAGGTCGTTTTTTGATCGATCGCAATAGCCGGAGTGAGGCCTTCGATTTTATCGACATCGGGCTTTCCGACACGGTCCAAAAATTGACGGGCATACGATGAGAGAGACTCGATATAGCGGCGCTGTCCCTCGGCATAAAGGGTGTCAAAGGCCAATGTCGATTTACCGCTTCCGCTGATTCCGGTACATACAATCAGCTTGTTTTTCGGGATCTCCAAAGAGATGTTTTTGAGGTTATGCTCCCGTGCTCCGATAATTTTAATCTTGTCCATAAGTTACCCCGCGATAAGTTTGTATGCCGTAATGGCAAAAATAATGATGTAAAAAATAACCAATACCTGTTTGTAATGAGTCACTTTGACCCGATGCAGCAACGCGATGCCCGCCATAATGCCGAATAATGAGCTCAAAGCCATCGTCAGACCCGCTTCAAGATTCACAAGACCGAGCCACAAAAGTGTCGCCAAAGCCGAAACGGAAGAAAACGTAACAAAAAAATGTCCTACTGCTGAAGCTTTCTTCAGCGGAAATCCCATAAAACTAACCAGTACCGGCGTCATCAAAATCGAACCTCCAACTCCAAGCATTCCGGAAAATACGCCGATCACGCTTCCGACAAACGTATATAACGGCCGATTGACCACTTCCGGACGGGTCGGTTCGGGATTGGAAAGAGCCAGTCGCCCCAGCGTAAAGGCGACAATTGAGAGAAAAAGCCATTCCAATATACTCGAATGGAGTGCTTTGACCAATATCCCGCCCGCTATCGCACCAAGAATTCCGCCGTAACCGAAATATTTGATATCGCCGATCGCATACGTTTGTTTTTTATGATGGATCCACGCCGCCAACAACGAACCGGCAACCATTTGGGTAACCGATATGCCGATTGCCTCTTTGATACCAAACCCGAGATAGAGCAGAATCGGAACACTCACCGTACCGCCGCCGATTCCGAAAAATCCTGACAGTGTACCGACCCCTACCCCTAAAAGTGCTAATTCAATAGTCATATTTTATCTTTGTTTAGATTATGGCGCGCGATTATACCCCCTTAGTGCTTCAACTAATACCCTTTTCGTTCATTAGATTTTACGCTATAATCGATTCTCATAGATATTTAACAAGAGTGAGGGATGTAATGTTACCGATTATTGTCGAAGCAGCCACTAATTTTTTTCTTCATCAAATACGCCTCCCTTATGATTTTATAGACTCAACTAAAAAGAGAACGCTTTTTGCTTATATCGATATTGAAACGACGAACGGTGAGATTCACCGTGCTTATATCGGATGCGATCCGATGTTGATTCAGACCATAGCCGAGATTTTTTTGGGCGAAGATGAGAGTGATGAACAGACACTCATCGATATGCTGTTGGAAACAACCAATATGATTGTCGGAAGTGCAAAAGTACTGGCCGGTGAGTTATATGAAACATCTTTATCGATTGCGACCCCTTTTCTTTTATCGGATGAAGAGGTATCGGCGGTTCAATTGGATAATTCAAAATGTATCGGTATTAATGGCGGAGAAATGACAATTGCTTTGCAAAGGCTCTAAGAGATGGATGAAACAGTAGCGGCAGAAACTTCTTTACATCATGAACACGGTTTCGATCCTGAAAAAGAACTTTCATGGATGGATTACGACGGATTGCTTGACATGGAAGTGGAATTTGTTTCGGATTTGGGACAAACGACTCTCACGTTGGACGAAATACTCAAACTGGAAAAAGGTTCCGTCATCGACTTGGGCAAACCGGCGGGGGAAAGCGTGGAATCGTATGTCAACAGACGTATTATCGGTAAGGGGGAAGTAATGGTTTATGAGAAGAATTTAGCGATACGTATCAATGAGGTACTCGATTCGAGCGCCGTATTGTATTACCTATCAAAAGAGAGACTATGAGATATTTACTTCCTCTGCTGCTTCTTCCCGCTTTTTTATGGGGAGCTAAAATTTTAAGTTACAACGTATATGACCGGAATGACCGCGTCGATGTGATGTTGACGTTCGATACTCCGTATGAAGGGGTATTGCGCCAAAATCGCCAGAACGATACCGTCATCGTAAAGCTTGAAGAGGCGTTTATCGATTCTCCGGTAGTCAAAAACGTTACTTCCAAATATCTCAACAAACTTACCATTACACCTGAAAACGAAAATATCAAAATTATTGCCGAACTTTCGAATAACGTCATTATGCAAGCCTCTAAAACCTCCGATTCATATGGTCTGCGTCTACGATTTATGCATCCTGAAGCCGTAAATTCCGCTACGCAGAATACACCGGTCGATGAAACATCGGTGGATGGGCTTCCGACAAAAAAAGGAAATGAATTCGAGCAAAGCTATTATGTTGTTATCGGCATATTAATCATCGGGATTGCTATTTTATTCTGGTTGAAACAAAATATAGCCAAACGCACTACAGCCATGAAAAATGAGCCGAAATCTCCATGGTTATTTGATAAAACGACCGCTGCGGAAACAAAAGCGTCACTCTCCGCATCTCTTCCTATGTCAAATGAGAGCGGGGGAGTTCATATCCGTTTTCAAAAACCGCTTGATAATTCCCATACTGTGGCAATGCTCGATTACGGAACGATGAGCTATCTGGTATTATTGGGGAACACTACCATTTTACTCGATAAATTTCAGGATAATATTCCGGTAACGCAAAATGACTTCGAAACCCTTTTGCAGTCAAAACATCGAGAACTTGACGGCTATTTCCAGCTCGCCCCGGCTCAGGATGAAGTTTTCGATTCCTACAAAGAAAAAGCATCAGGAGTTTATTAAGCAATGGATCTAAAACAGAAATTAGTTGATTTCGGATGCGGAAACGAATTTGTCGAAATCGCTTTGGGATACAAAGAATTTTATAACACTGACGAAGATATTGAAATATTTATAGAATACGTTGAAGTCGAACATGCAAAAGTCGAAGAAGCAGAAGCGCTGAAAGAGCGGGAAAAAGAGATTGTCGATGCAGCGGGTTTGCTTTTAGAATTCGAAGATGAAAAAGAGAATTAAATCTCTTCTCTTCTTGTCTTAAATCTGACGCTCTCTTCAGAGTGCGAAGCACATCCGATTTGATATTCCACCATAGCTTTGAACGGATTTAAAAAAGCTTCAAAAGCCCCCTCTTCTATCGCTTCAAGACCCTGCTGATGCAATAATTCCAATACACTCAATGTCGATTCGATCGTCGAAAGACAGTATGCTTCGGGCTGTTCCTTAATAAGGAATTGGGAAGTTTTAGAGTGGGTGAAACTGACGCGCGGCAATGTTTGAAGATTGCGGCTGACTCTGAGCATTTTTACCGAGCATGCCCAGGTTGAATCGATAATGAAGATGACAATTTGTTTGCCCTGCGCATCAATCTTCCGGGTGTTTAGATTGATGCTTTTTTTCCCGGGATAAAGAACATAGCAGAGGTTGTTACTGTCCTCAATCAATGCATTAATGGCGCTATGCTCGCTGAAATCGACATCAATATAGAGTTCTGAATTCGGCAGTGAGAGATGGGTAAGTCTTCCGGTGCCGTTTTTGGTTTTTTTAAACTCTTTGGGGTGCATTAAGATAACAAATTTAGTTTGTGTCGCTATAGGCTTAACATACGGGCACATGCAGGATGTTATCGGGCGATAGCACCGGTAGCATTTTTCTCTGCCTTCAATTATTTTATTCAATTTCAATATGGCTTTTTTTACGAATTATATCGAAATGTCTAGAACATTTCAGCAATGTGTCACAACCACTTTTTTAAGTATTCAATATGGGTTCAGTGATATACTTTCTCTTCCTCTTTTTTCAAAAAAAGTAGTATTAGTAAAAGGATAGAAAATACATACGCAAGAGATAAAAATTATTCTTTTTAGCTTTATAGCACTCATATTCGGAGGTGCGTTGCTTCTGTCGCTCCCCTTTGCCCATAACGGTGAACTTAGATTTGTTGATGCCGTTTTTACTGCAACTTCGGCAGTTTGTGTGACGGGATTGATCGTCAAAGACACTCCGGTCGATTTTACGCCGTTTGGACATGTCGTTATCCTCTCCCTTATCCAGATCGGCGGGCTTGGCTATATGACTGCAGTGACCTTTATGGCGGTAATGCGTAAACAAAAGATTGGTCATCGCGACCGGCTTATTCTAAAAGAGTCCCTCAACCATCCGGGAATGGACGGGTTGGTCCGTTTTTTGAAAATTGTATTCGCTTCAATTATTATCATAGAAGCGGTGGGAATGTTGATTTTGACACTCCGATTTTGGGTTGATATGCCGTTTGGCAAAGCAGTATGGTTTGGAACATTTCATTCGATATCCGCCTTTAATAATGCCGGATTTTCATTGTTCAGCGACAATATGATGAGTTTTAGAGGTGATTTTGTTATCAATATGGCGATACCGTTGTTGGTTATTCTGGGCGGTTTAGGATACATAGTTCTATTGGAAATATATAATTTTCGCCGCGATCGGTTACTTCGGATCTCTACGCATACGAAAATTGTTCTTTGGATGAGCGGAATCTTGATTCTTATCGGGATGATACTGCTTTTGTCTTTAGAGTGGAACAATCCAAAATCATTTGGCGGACTTGATACTTATGAGAAGATTTTAGCTGCATGGTTTGCATCCGTTAATTACCGTACTGCCGGATTCAACAGTATCGATTTTTCGACTTTGACCGACTCCAATCTTTTCTTCTCTACCTTCTTTATGATGACCGGGGGGAGTCCGGGCGGTACGGCCGGGGGGATTAAAACGACTGCGGTTGCTTTGGCGCTTATCGGTGTCTGGTATACGCTTCGCGGTGATACAAACGCGCATATCTTCCGCCGTTCCATTGCCCAATATCAGATTAATAAAGCCTATGCGGTGATTTTCGTCGCCTCTTTTTATGTCGTAATGACCACTATTATCTTGAGCGAAGTGGAGCATTTGCCTTTTTTACGTATATTGTTTGAAACGACTTCGGCATTCGGGACGGTAGGTGTATCGACGGGAGATGGCGGAGTATTGAGCTACAGTGCCCTTTTTAGCGATTGGGGAAAAATCAATATTATAGTATTAATGCTGATGGGAAGAGTGGGCGTATTTGCTTTTACTATTATCATCGTTGGAAAAGCGGTGGAGAGCCGTATAAAATATGCAGAAGGAAAGGTTATAATTTAGATGGAAACATTTGCTGTAATTGGTTTGGGAAAATTCGGATTTCATGTCGCCAAAGGGCTGGCACAACAAGGACTTAGTGTTATCGCCGTTGATGTGGATGAAGAACAGGTTCGTGAAATTAACGAATTTGTACAAGATGCTGTAATCCTCGATTCTACCGATATGCGTGCATTACGCGAAGCGGGGATCGGTAGCGTCGATGTCGCCGTTGTGAGTATCGGTGAAAACATCGAAGCGAGTATTTTGACCGTTATGGCTCTTAAAGAGCTTGGGGTGGAGACGGTCGTTGCCAAAGCGATTACAACGGTGCACGGGCAGATCCTCTCAAAACTCGGTGCGGCCAAAGTGATTTATCCCGAGATGGAATCGGCGAAAAAAATCGTTAAAAAAATGGTCAAAAACATGCACTATGAAACCATCGATCTTTCTATTACGATGAAGATCGCCAAGTTGACTGTCCCATCGTTTTGGGTTGGAACATCGATTCTCTCTCCTATATTCGAATCAGAGTTCGAGGTAAAGCCTATTGCCTATAAACATCAGGGCATTTGGTACACATCGTTTGAAAAAGATGATATTCTCGAAAAAGGGGATATTTTGGTTGTACTGGGCAACAGCGGACATATCGAAGCACTCAGTAAAAAGATTTAAAGTTTATTGGCAATCGTTTTAATCTCATTAACGAGTGCCTGTTGACGGGCATATATATACTCGATCAGATAACTCTCATACGGCTCGGCAAGCATGAGTTCCACGACTACCTTGGTAAACTCGTCCCCTTCTTGAATATACTGTATTTTCCCGGCGATAACCATGGTTACCATACCGCCCTCAAATCGCTCAAGGGGGAGATTGAATTGCAGATTGACTTTGGAATCCAGTTTTAACGGAACTTTTGAAACGCTTAATTTACACGCAATCGATTTTATCGAAATATCTAAAATCGTACCGGAGATGACGCTTTTGGCAGTCGCAATCGTAACGTGCATTCTATGGTCGCTTTGTATCCTGATATATTGACGGTTATTGCCGGAAGCTTCCAACGGCTCAAAATTAGACAGGACGGCAATTTTTTTAGCTACATCAACGATCTTGACACTGGCAAGGATGTCGAAAGGGATATTGGTCCCTTGAATCACGACGTGCTGTTCAAGTTTCATCGCATATCCCTGAATTTTTTCTATAGAAAGATACACCGTCTCGTTCGAAATTTTGACAATCTGTGCTGCCGTACTGATCCGAATTCCTTTATAAAAGTTCAAAACCTTTACCGGGGTCTTGGACATAATCATTTTTTCAAGATAATGGAGCGCATGTTCCTGCTCATCCACTGATTCTTGCGGCGATGCGGAAATTTCAAAATGGACTAAATGGGCCAAATCCCTAGAGAGGAGCTGCTTGTGTTTGATATGATCGATAATTCCGATTGCTTTGTTGAGCTCGACGCCGTGCATATCGATGATAAACGAATCTATGACCAGCGATGCCCCGTCAACCGATGCTTCAAGCTTCAGATTTTGATGAAACTTCTCCAACGATTTTTTCAGTTCATCCAAAGAAGCCCTGGATGCGATAAGGGTATAAATATGTTTATTCCATTGCGCGATCTCTATATCATCTTTAAAATGGACTTGTGCAAGTTCAATCATCTCTTTACACAGATCGTTGAATATATTTTCATCGTGCATCTCAATGATTTTATCCGAATTCTCAATATGCATAATAATAATCGGGATAGCTTCATTTTCACCTTTGTGAATGACAAAAGCATCTTTTAAAAGTTCGATAAATCCCATTCGGTTATGAAGCTGTTTTTCATTTTTCAGCGGCACAAGCAAAGGAGCCATACTTACGAGATACTCCCCGTCATTAAGAGGCTGGTTTGTCACCAAATATTCTTTTATTTCGCCTTCGGTATCTTCTTTAGAAATAATTTTTTGAGCAATGCCGGAAGATTTAAACATATCCGCCATATCTTTGTCATGAAAGTAATGGTTCAGTTCATCTAAATTTTTAATTCCGAATTTTCGTTTAAAAGCTTCATTGACGTATACCGCTTTTGCTTGCTTATGAATCCAAAAAAGGTTAGTGGAAAATTCAGAAATCATCCGCTCATAGTTGTTCACGATAGACTCATTGTGTTTTTTCACCAAAGTTGAAAAAACAGCCATCATCGTTTTGACAAATTCTTCTTCATTTGAGGGGACGAAACTTACATTCGCAACACGGAAATAAAGCGCAATTTTATAAAGATTGATGTTAGAATAATCGGGAGTCAAAATGATGGTTTCGAGAGGATTGAGCAAAGAAACCGCATTTTTGAGCGAAGGTTTTTTAAAAAATTCGTATGACCCGCATGCAATCAATAAGTGGCATGAAGTAGGAGAAGTTTCGGAAATGATTTTTTCCGGAGATTTCAAGCTGACAGTTCGAAAAACATCCTCCGCATATTCCTGGAACGGTAAAACAAATCCCTCTTCATGAACGATAAGAAGATCAAAGTGCTTAGCATATTTGGCAATTTTTTGAATGGACACCTGTATCCCTAAGGTTTTAAAATTTATCGGTTATTAAATATAGACTATATTATACCAAATCTGATTCTAACACTTTCAAAAAGCACTCAAAGCTGCCTTAAACGGAGTTTCTGCTAAGATTGTAAAAAAGATATAGGAAATTTTACATGCTCCGTTTTGCCCCAAGCCCGACCGGCGATATGCACATCGGCAATCTTCGTGTCGCTTTGTTTAATTATATATCCTCTGTACAGCGTGAAGAACCTCTCCTGATCCGTATTGAAGATACCGATAAAGAGCGCAATATCCCCGGAAAAGATAAAGAGATATTTGAGATTTTGGCACTTTTCGGGATCCAATACCAAGAACAGCAGCTTCAAAGCGATAATCTCCGTTTTCATCGGGCAATGGCGTTACAGCTTCTTCAGGATAAAAAAGCATTTAACTGTTTTTGTGCTCCCGAAACACTAGATGCTAAACGAGAATCGGCAATAGAGGGGAAAACTGCCTACCGTTATGACGGTGCTTGCGAAAATCTCCCCCCGGAAGAAGTTATCGACAATCCGCTTCCTTTCACGATCCGTCTTAAAAAACCTGATCACGCTATTACCGTCACCGACATCATTAAAGGGGAATCGACGTTCGTCCCCGATGACATTGACAGCTTTATTTTGATGCGTGCCGACAAATACCCTACCTATAATTTCGCATGTGCGGTAGATGACATGCTCGCCGATGTATCATTGATCATTCGCGGCGAAGATCATCTGAGTAATACCCCTAAACAAATAGCGATCCATGAAGCGCTCGGATATACGAAAAAAGTCGAATATGCCCATCTGCCGATCATCCTCGGAAATGATGGAAAAAAGATGTCGAAACGCGATGACGCTTCGAGTGTAAAGTGGCTCCTTGAAGAGGGATACGTGCCTGAGGCGATCAGCAATTACCTCATATTAATGGGCAATAAAACACCCGTTGAAATTTTTAGCCTAAAAGAGGCGATCAAGTGGTTCGATCTTAAAACGATTTCAAAAGCCCCTGCCCGTTTCGATATCGACAAACTTAAATTTATCAACCGTGAACATCTCAAAGGGCTCGATCCGAAAGAGCTATCGCGTTATGTCGGGTTTGCCGACGAAGAGATAGGAAATCTCGCAAAACTTTTCCTCGAAGAGGCGAGTACGCTCAAAGAGCTCCGCACAAAAATCAGGGCTGTTTTCGGTGCTAAAACTGTTCCGGATGAGTACAAAGAGGAATTTGAAATCTTACGTGAGCTGACCTTGAAAGCACCGCATTTCGATGATTACGAGGCATATAAAACATATCTGATGGAGCACAGCGGTCTCAAAGGAAAAAATCTCTTGGAGCCGCTTCGTCTTCTTCTAAGCGGAGTTGAACACGGACCTGAAATGGGAGATTTATACATGCACATTAAAAATTATCTGAAAGAGGTGGTCAAATGATGGGGGGAATCGTTTCTGGTTTGGGCGGAATCGTCCACTCGCTTATCACCGTTTATATCTGGGTTCTGATTATCGGCGCCCTCCTTTCATGGGTACGCCCTGATCCTTATAATCCTATCGTTCAGATTATCTACCGTCTTACCGAACCGGCGTATCGCGCGCTCCGCCGCCTTATGCCGACGGTTTTCAACGGGATTGACCTTGCGCCGCTGATTTTGGTGATTTTACTTCAAGTTATCGACGTTATTTTGGTGAACGTTATCAACGCATTGGTTTATTCCTCATGATGCGTTCTGCCTTTTTAGCCCTGCTCCTCACTTCCGGAGCATGGAGTATTACCCTCTCGGATATCAATGACAAACCCGCGTCCCGTCAAAAGAATTTTTTGATCTGGCAGTTTTTACATCAGGATATCAGCGCTTCGGAAGCGGCTGAAGCGTTCTACCAGGTCGAAAATGTCAACGAACGGTTTTTATTCGACTATGCGAAAAAAACGGATGAACCGGAAATCAAATATACGGCAACATGCATGCAAGAGCTGGCATGCAACCTTCCCGTTATCGAACAAGACGACTGCCTCATGCTCGCACTTACTCCGGCAAAAGCCATAGCCCTTAAACCCGAAGAACGTGAAACTATCGCTGCGCGGCTGAATAACCGATTCGGAAATACCGAATGGCTCCGGGCGATGAATCAGGAGAGCCTCTATACGTCGACGGATAATCTTACCAATGAGACTACCGTTTTTCGTCTCTCCGGAGCGCTCTATCGGCATGAGAATTTCAATCATCCCCTCTCCTATGACGTTGTAAACGCGCTGACCCAAAATCCGTATTTTTCCCAAATCGTTTTTCTCACCGTTACCGATCCCGAAATGGTTCAAATGCAGCAGTCGCTTTGCGCCGTTACAGGCGGCCACTTCGATCCGCAAACCCATTTTTTCCTTGCGATGAACGATATAAAATACGGAAAATTCGACATTGCACTCGAGCATTTAAAAGAGGCAAAAGGACGTTTCTATTCTCCTATTGATCGGGACAAAAGTACATTCTGGATTTATCAGATCACCAAAGATCAGACCTATCTGGATGAACTCTCCAAGAGTCTTGATATCAATATGTATGTTCTGTATGCACGCGAGTTGCTCCAGCTTCCGACAGAAAACTATTTCACCTCCCTTCCGACCGTTCATCGCAGCGACAGCATCAACGGTATCGATCCGTTTCAATGGCGGGAATTTGCTGAGGAGATTAAAGCTTCGACACCCGATACACTCGTCAATCTAATCGATCGATGCGACGGGGACGACTCCGTAGGAGTTCAAGGATATGTACTGGAGCGGACGTATGAGCCGTATATTCATAATTTCACAATGGCTTACGATCAATATATGACCAATTTAAGTACCGATCAAAAAGCGCTTGTTTATGCTCTTATGCGGCAGGAAACCCGATTTGTTCCCGGGCTTATTTCACGCTCGTTTGCACTGGGACTAATGCAGATAATGCCGTTTAATATCGATACTATCAGCAAAGCACATCCGCTTAAGCCGACTACCTATTTTGACATGCTCAAACCTGAAATGAGCATCGCATATTCAATAGCCCATATGCAGCACTTGATCGATTACCTGCATAACCCGATTTTGATCGCATACGGATATAACGGCGGTATCGGGTCGACAAAACGTCTTTTGATGAATGGCGGCCGATTTTTACCGGGTGAATTTGAGCCGTTTTTAAGTATGGAACTGATCGGAAATGACGAAAATCGCGAGTACGGCAAGAAGGTTCTTGCCAACTATGTTATTTATAAGAAGATTTTTGGGGAGCCGGTGTCACTAAAGGCCATTTTTGATAATTTAATACAACCGAGCCAGTCTGATTATTTTCGAGCCGAAGCGCTAAAGAAGGTTCAGGCACTGAGTCGAATTTAACATAATAATAACGGTTCCAATTGTTTTGGACCGGCATTAGGAGACGTTTAGGGTCTTTTTCGGAAAGAGGCTCGATAAGCGTCGCCTTTTTGCCGTTTAGGGATAGCGTATAGCCGTTCGATTCCAACTCTCTTGTTTTATAGCCTTTATCGTCATTTTCAAAATAAACGGAAACAATAAAGTTTTCACCATCGCTATAGTGCGCCGGATCGGTATTATTAAGATACAAAGATGAAAAAATAGCTTTGGTCTCTAATGAGAGGACGATTGCCCCGCTGCGAAGCTGTTCAACCGCACGTTCATGCGCTTCATCCATCTTAAAAAGATCAAATGCCCCTTTTTGCGAACAGCCGCCAAAGACCAATAAAGCAGATATTGCTATCCATGAAAACCGCATTATAATCCTTTTGTCATCGAATAATCGTTATTATACGTCAACTCGCCTTAACGAACTTTCAATGATTGTTGACTATAATAGCCATTATTTTACATTGAGGTTGCTTTTTTTGAAAAAACGTTTAGCAGTAGCCTTTACCGGCCCCTCCAATAGCGGCAAAACGACGCTGATTCTGAAAGTTGCACGTAAATTGATTCATGAGCACGCTCTGGACGTCGCCATTATCAAAAATGATCCGAAAGACAAAGCTCAATTTGACGTTCCCGGAAAAGACAGTTATAAATTCAGCGACACGGGAGCGGAGGTCATCGTCACCTCCCCTACCCGCACCACCTATTTCTCACAGCGCCATAAAGAGCTCGATGAACTGGTGGCCCTATTCGGTGATTTCGACGTCCTTCTCGTAGAGGGGTTAAAAAATCTTCCGCTTCCGAGAATCAGTATTTTCAGAGGTACTATCGATACCGATTATTTTCCATATATGAACGCTTTGGCGATCGATGAGAGTATCGATACCTCGCACTATAGTATCCCTGAGGGAATCGATATTCTCGATCTGAACAACCCAGACCAGACAATCGAATGGATTTTAACTCACGCAAAGGTAATGCAATGAACCCAATTTTAACGGCGATACAAAAAAGCGCTATCCGTATCAAGCACGCGATTGATGTAAAAGATATCGGCTATTCCCAAGAGCAAAACAGCTCGGGGGAAACGCAGCTGCAGCTTGATATCCAAAGTGACTTGATCATCGAAGAAGAGCTGAGCCAAATAGAGGGTGTCCATACGATCGCAAGCGAAGAGAAAGAAGAGCCGATGATTCTAAACGAAAACGGCCACTATTTCATCGCATTCGATCCGTTAGACGGGTCTTCGCTTGTCGATGTGAATCTCAGTGTCGGATCGATCTTCGGTATTTACGAAGGAGCGTTTACCCCAGAGAAAATGGTCGCTTCGTGCTACGTAGTCTACGGGCCTCGAGTTGAACTTGTGTTTGCCTATGAGGGAAAAGTAAAGCTTTATCTCCTCCAAAACGGTGAATTCGAATACGTCAAAGAGATCCATTTAAATGAAAAAGGGAAGATTAATGCTCCCGGCGGAACGCAGCAATGCTGGGCTCCGTTTCATAAAACCATGATCGATTCCTTTTTCGCACGCGGTTACCGCCTGCGCTACTCCGGCGGTATGGTTCCCGATCTGCATCAGATCCTCCTCAAAGGGGGCGGATTGTTCAGCTATCCCGGTGCGAGCGATAAACCCGAAGGGAAGCTTAGAATGTTGTTTGAAGTATTTCCTTTCGCATTCATCTTTGAAACAGCAGGAGGAAAAGCGGTTGACGGAACTATACGCGTTTTAGAGAAAAACCCGCGCCATGTCCACGATACCAGTCCGTGCTTCTTTGGTTCATGCGATGAAATAAATGAGGTCATAAGTGTCTATGCAGGACAGCAATAGCGTTTATGAAGAACGGCTTGATGCGGCTATGAATGATCTTCAAGAGTGTCAGCAAGTCCAAAATGTGAGCAGCTGCTACGTGTGCGAAAAGTGCATCGGATGTGAAATTCGAACGAAATACATCCGAAGTGTTTATGAGAGTATGTCCAAGGGTGAAACCGGCGGATTTGATTTTTAAACCTATCTTCGTCATCCCCGACTCGATCGGGAATCCACTTTCCCCGTCATTTCGTATCAAGTACGGAATGACAAAATAGAACTAGAAAACCCCCTAAACTCTGTTATAATTAACTCATGACAAAAAAAGAAGAAATCTTAGCCTATCTCTCATCCATCCGCCCGAAATTAGAAAGCGAAGGGATCGAAAAATTAGGATTATTTGGTAGTTATGCACATGAAAGTGCCGTATGGGGTAGCGATATCGACATCGTGATGTATACTACTCCCCGTTTTTTACAAGTACATCCCGGATGGGAAGCATTGCGTGTAATCGAAGAACTCCGAAGTGCTATATCGTATCGTTTCGGCGGGAGACGTGTCGATATTTGTGATCTATCAGGATTAGATGACGTCAAAAGAGATAAATTGCTCAAAGAGGCGATTTATGTCTGATCTTCGTGACGCAGAACGTGTTCAAACCATCATCGAAAAAATCAATCTTATTCTCGAAATTGTCGATGAAAGCGACGGGATAGTTGCCGCGTTATCGGATACAAAACTCAAACGTCCAGCCATTTTGATGCACCTTGTTGCGATGGCGGAACAGTTTGAAAAACTCAAAAACGATGCCGCTTTCACTATCTTGACTCACTTTGATCGAGAAGACCTCAAAGGCTCATATGATATACGAAATTTTATCGCTCACGATTATGAGGGGATCAATCTTCCGATTATAGAAATGGTGATTCGCGAAAAACTCCCTCATATCAGATTATGCGCCATAGAAGCTCTAAAAGTTACCGAAAATCAACCTGCAATTTAATACTTTCAAATGTAACACCCGATAGAATTACGATAATTATTCCATCAATACTGTACGCACGGTCAATTTGTCTAAGGATACCAATGAAAAACTATATTACTACCCCAATTTATTATGTCAACGGTGAAGCTCATATCGGTCATGCCTACACTACCTTTATTGCCGACACGTTAGCCCGCCATTCGCGCCTCATCGGAAATGAGACCTATTTTCTGACCGGTACCGACGAACACGGTCAAAAAATCGAAGAATCGGCAGTAAAACAAAATAAACCGACGCAACAGTTCGCCGATGAGATCAGCGCCACGTTCCGAAATCTGTGGGATGAGTTTAATATCAGTTACGATCAATTTATCCGAACGACGGATGATGCCCATAAAAAAGGGGTTCAAGCCGCATTTTTGAAAATGTTCGAAAACGGTGACATCTATAAAGATTTTTATGAGGGGAACTATTGCGTCAGCTGTGAAACTTTTTTCCCGGAATCACAGCTTATGGACGGCGGATGCTGTCCTGACTGCGGAAGAGCGACCACCATCGTCAAAGAAGAGAGCTACTTTTTCCGTCTCTCCAAATACGAAAAACCGCTATTGGACTATTATGAAGCCCATCCGGAATTTATCCTCCCGAAATCTCGCCGCAACGAAGTAATCAGCTTCGTCAAGGGTGGCCTTAACGATCTTTCGGTCACACGCACCAGCTTTAGCTGGGGAGTGCATTTGCCCGAATCATTGAACGAGCCGAAGCACGTTATGTACGTTTGGCTTGATGCGCTGATGAACTACGTCACCGCTCTGGGATACGGCTCCGATGAATCGAAAATGCTCTTTTGGCCGGCAAACGTTCAGCTTGTCGGGAAGGATATCCTCCGATTCCATGCCATTTACTGGCCGGCATTTTTGATGAGTCTCGGCCTTCCGCTCCCAAAACATATCGGGGCACACGGCTGGTGGACCCGCGACGGTGAAAAAATGTCGAAATCCAAAGGGAACGTTGTCGATCCCAGAGAAGTATCCAAACACTACGGAGTTGAAAATTTCCGCTATTTTATGATGCGCGAAGTTCCGTTCGGACAGGATGGCGATTTCTCACAACGTGCCCTGATCGATCGCATGAACTCCGACCTCTCCAATGATTTGGGGAACCTTCTGAACCGTATCATCGGAATGAGCGAAAAATACTCCGACTTTGTCATTGACAGCGGAAATGTCGCACAATATCATGCAAAAGAGCTAAACGATGCTCATGGCATTTTGGATTCACTTGAAACGTATCTGGACGAATTGCAGCTTCACCGCTATCTTGAAGAGTTGTGGAAAGTGTTTACGATCGGCAATAAGGCTATCGAAGAGCATGCGCCGTGGGTTAAGATCAAAGAGGGTCGAACCGATGAAGCGCTCGCAACCGTAGCATTGGTCGCGAATTTATTGGCAAAAGCATCGGTTATGCTGAACGCTATCATGCCGGCTACGACGGCAACGATTGCCGATGCGCTCGGATTTGAGATTACGACTGAGAGCTACCGTAATCTTATAGCCAATAAAGCGCTGCTTGCGACGTTTACCATCAAAAAAATCCCGCCGCTTTTCCCGCGCGTTGAAGAGCCTTTGATGCAAGAAGCCCCGAAAGCGATGATCGAAGAGGCTCCTAAAGCGGAAACCAAACCTAAAACGGAAAATAAAAAAGAGAGTACGGTAAGTCCTGACGGCCTTATAACCATCGATCAGTTTTTCCAAACCTCGATTAAAATCGGAACCGTTCTGGAAGCCAAAGAAGTACCTAAAAGCTCAAAACTGCTCAAACTGCAAGTCGATTTGGGTGAGGAGTCGCCGCGCCAAATCGTTGCGGGTATCCGTGAATACTACAGCGCCGAATCTCTGGTAGGAACCCAAGTATGCGTCGTAGCCAACCTAAAGCCGGCAAAACTGATGGGAATGCTCTCTGAGGGGATGATCTTAGCGGCAAAAGATGCCGAAGGGCTCTGCCTAGTCCGCCCGGAAAAACCACGTCTTAGCGGAAGTTCGGTTGGATGAGACTGGAAAATATCCTCGCACTGAGCAAAGGTTCTCTTTTAGGAGACCCTGCAGTCAGCGTCTTTGAAAATGTCGTATTCGACGCTTCCAAAGTAAAGCGCGGATCGTTTTTCGTCGCCTATTCGCCCGAGGATATTCCTGAAGCGCTCCAAAACGGCGCATACGGCGTTATGTTCGATAAACCGACACAGATCAGTGACAGCGAAATCGCATGGATCAAAGTCGATAATATCGATAATGCCCTCAAAAAACTTCTCCGATTTTACCTTCTTGAAAAAGAGCTGCAAGTGTATGCGTGCGATCCGATTACCCTGCATCTCTCAACCATGATTTCCACACCGGCAAACTTTTGCAATATTGAAGGTTCTATGCGCGAGATATGGGAAAAACTATGGCCGCTGGAGAAAAAATCGATCGTCCTTTTTTCCCCGACGTTGACCGATCCCGATATTTTTGTCGAACATTCTCAGCTTATCCGTGCTCAAGAAAAAACGATCACTATTATCGAGCAAACCCTATTTGAGACCTCGTTCATACACAACGATACGTTTTACGAACGGCAGATGCTCTCACCGTTTTTTATCCCCTATCTGGAACATATCCTCTTTTTCTACACCTTTTTGCGAATCCCTTTCCAAATCAAAGGATTTAGTAAAATGGGTCACTTTATCCCCGTTTTTACCAATTCAAGACTGGAGAGCAAAGAGTTCGGAAGCAGTGACCGGGTAGTGATTTTCGAGCCGCTCTTAGAACTTATTGATGAACAGATCGATTTTCTTGATGTTCAGGCATCGTGGGCTAAAATCATCTATATCCTTCCCGATTCGATGCGTTCCGCCCTCACCATCGGCATAGAAAATATCTTTTTCTACCGTTATCCCGAAGAGATACTCTCTATCTTGCAATCCAAAGTCTTTCATTTTGCCCTCGTTGCCGGAGTCGATAAAGGGATTTTGAATCCGTCGCGTTCGGCGATGAAACAACTCGAACTCGTTTTTTAGCTAAAGTACCGGCCGGATCGATTTTAATTCGGCACGCAACTTCGATGCCTCGGGCAGATAGCGCTTCACCAAATCGTGAAACGCTCTGGAATGATTCATATGACGTAAATGGGCGAGTTCATGGACAATAATGTAATCCATCTGCTCGTAAGAGAGCTGCATCATCATCGTGTTAAACGTGACCACCCCTTTGGAATCACAGCTTCCCCAGCGGCTTCGAAGACGTTTAAATCGTACAGCACTCGGATGAAGTTCCATCTTTCTAGCGTAATAAGAGACACGGGAAGGAATGGTCAACAATGCTTCATCTTTGTAAAATTGATGATAATATTTTTCAATATTAAGCTCATTTTTGCATTTTTCGATCTTTTTTTGAAGATTCGGAAGCTGCTCGATCGAGCGTTTTTCCCCACGAAAACGGATCTCTTTTCCCAATACGGGCCGCTCCTCTAAACTGACCTGCAATGCATTCAGCTTATCTTTTATCCACTCCTCGCGAAGTTTTAAGATACGGCGGACTGAGGATTCGGTTTTAAGAGGGGTCCGTACCATTACTTCTCCACTATGCGTAATCCGTATGTACGTATTACGATTACGGGGACGATATTCGATCGAGACAGGAGAGGTATGCGCGTTAAACATAGTCTATAGGATCAACCGCTCCGGCACGTTCAAAGCCTCTAAGACGCAGACGGCAGCTGTCGCATACACCGCACGCTTTATCTTCGCTTGAGTAGCAGCTCCATGTCAGGTGCAAAGGAACATCTAGCTGTATCGCTTCTTGGACAATCTGCGATTTTTGGAGGCGGACAAGCGGCATTTCGATGCTCAGATTGGTACTCTCTTTCGTACCGAGATTTGCCGCTTTCGTAAATGCATCGATAAACGATTCGCGGCAATCGGGATAGCCGCTGCTATCCTCTTCGACGACTCCGATAGCGATAGCAGAACATCCCTCTTTTTCGGCAATTGCGGTAGCGATAGAAAGAAAGATTCCGTTTCGAAACGGTACATAGGTGATAGGAACTCCCGGTTCTATTCCCCCGGTTGGGACATCGATGCTGTGATCGGTCAATGCCGATGCCCCGATGGTTTTAAAAAAATCGAGGTCGATTTCGTATTTTTCATTCACCCCTAGATCTTTGCATATTTCTCGGAAACAGGAGAGTTCTTTTGCAACGGTGCGCTGTCCGTAGTTAAAATGGAGTGCAACGATCTCATATCCCCGCGAACGCATGATATAGGCGACAAGGGTCGAATCCATTCCGCCGCTCATAATACAAAGTGCTTTTTTCATCATTTATACCTTTGGGCGTGATTGTACCAACGAATCGCTTACGATCAAAATAAGGCTTGAGAAGTTTTGTGCAACACCATTGGGGCAACGAGGTTCAAGTGTATGAAAGGTATTTTTGACTGCTACAATAAAAAGTTTATTTGCGTTAGGATGTTTATCAGCTTTTTCAATTGCTTCAAAATACGAAGTTATTACGGTAGGCGAGATATCGATTAATTCATACATAAAAAATACTCGTAAAACTTGAACAGTATTGTTTAAAAAAAAATTACTTCAGAATGTCTTTTAACATATCCGCTATTTGATCAATATCAATTGGTTTAATGGCTACCCTAATATCATAACCTTGTTCTATCAATTTTTCTTCGACCTTAGAAGAACCAGTCAATACCATAACCTTTTTTAATACATCTTTGTTAAATGTATCTATGTCTTGAATAATCCCAAATCCATCTTTATGACTTTTTAAAGACAAATCAATATCAATTATTATGGCATCATAAGCATCAATATTTGAAATATTTGTAAGTTCTTGAGATGTATTGTATTGTGTAATTTGTAGTTGATTATCAAAAGACAACAAATTTATAGCTTTAAAAGCAGGCTCATGATCAGCATATTCATTTTCAAAGATAAGTATTTTTTTCATCTGTATCCCTTCCTAATGTTAATGTTGTTGTAAAGTATTTTTCATCTTCCAAAGATAGTTTACAATGAATATGTAATATATCAGACAATTCTAAAATATGTACCAATCCAAAGCTATTTCTACGGTTAATTTCAAGCCTATCTGCTCTATTGAAATTATTTATTAATTCTTTCAATTCAGTTTTTTTCTTAGTGGCTTCATGAACTGTATTTTTAAAAATAATTCTAGCTTCACTTCCATATTCATACGTTATAGATTGTTTTCCACTTGAGTATTTTCTTATATTCTCAATGATATCAGTAAAAAAGAATTCAAGTAAATTTCTATTTAATTTAAAGGAAGTTTTATCCATATCTTCTTTTGAACAATTAACGATTACATCTGTTTCAGAAAAGTTTTCTAACCATAAAGGCATAATTAACATATAAATGTGTTTTAGCTTAATTTTTTCCATCTCATAGGATGCAAATGGGCTATTTGTTTTATCTAATACTTGCAATGTTTTTGTTTCGATATTGTGTAATGAAATTAGAGCACGTTCTTTTGTCTCTTGAATAATTTCTAATAATTGCTCTTTTTTATCAATATCAACTGTCTCAAGTTTTTGTAATAACTGAAAATAACTTTTAATGGGTGAAAACTTATTCTTTAAAAAATGTATAGATTGAACAACATGATTCACATAATGTAACTCTGCATTTAGTTTTTTCAAATTTGTGTATTTTCGTTTGTTTAAGGCATCTTCAAAATCAAGAATTTTTGTAATTTTCAATAATATAGGTTTGATTAATTCATCTGTTATAATCAAATAAAGTAAGTTCATAGATTGAATTTCTCTTGAAAAAATAAGAAGAAAAATATATTTATTAATCCTTATATATAATGTATTTTTATATACTTTATCATCAATAATTACTGGAATATTGATGCTTTTTTCATTTGATTTACTTGCGTCTTCTAAATTTTTTATATCATATTTTAAAATTAATTGCGAAGTGCTTCTTATCTGTAATTCACGCGTTTTTTCTGATTCGACAAAGCATGCAATCATCTCGACACTGTTTACTTTTGTAAGAATATTTTCCAAACTTTCAATGACTTTATTATATATTTTAGGCAATTGTAATGAGTTGCTGGTCTCTCCAGTAATTTTATCTATACTTTCAAAGATATTGAACAAGTCATTTATTATTTTTGTTCGACCTACTTCAGCATAACTTATTAATGTTAAAAAAAACAATCCAACTAATATATATATTATTTTGGGATCAAATCCATGTTGATATATAAAAATAATTGAAAATATCAACGATGACAACCCTAAAAGTAGAAATGGATTGCGCTTATTATTAAGATGATTTGGTGAATTAAATAATGGGAATAAAAGCAATAGGATATTGTATATTTCTATAATATTTTTATCAAATAAGATTAGGGCTATAAAAACATAATCATTTAGTGTACGCAAGAAGTGTTTTTGGTTCTTAAGAAGCTGAAAATAAATGAATATATATATAATAATGATAAATATATACATATACCATGTAAGTATTGAATTTTGAACAAATAAAAGAAAAATCGAATAAAAAACTAAGATATTACGATATAAAACAGAAATAAATCTTTTGATAGATAAGTCACTATTATTAAAAGTTATCAAATTTTTTCCACCTTATTAGAAATTTCTTTAACTACAAAATAAGTAATCAAGAAATAAAAATATATTTTCATACTACTCATAAAAAGCAGTTCAGGCATTGTATTTAAAAGAAGTTTTTTGTTGATATTAAAAATAAAAGCTACAACATTACCAAAATAATTTAAAAAAATATTTTTATCATATTCAATTAAAGAAATAGAAAGTAATCTAAAATTTTCTTGTAGATGATAAAAAATACATGTAAATATTATTAATGAAAATAACAAAGTCATAATTAAAGAATATAAATCATAAAGAGCTAATTTAACAATAAAGCCAAAATAATTATGTTCTTTTAATAAAATATCAAGTTGAAATTTTTTTTTCAGTTGCTTGTATTTATCAATTTCATTAGTTCTATGGTGCTGATGCAAAAGACGGATAAAATAATTTAATGCATTAACACGTTCTTCAGTTGGCAAATAAGAAATAGTTTTATATATTTTCTCATAAACGATTTCATCATATGAAAATTGTTTTTTTTCAATTGATAGTAAATAGTATTTCAACCAAATTTTGAGGTGTTTGTATAAAAGAAATGAATATTTTTCTTGGTCTCTAATTTCTATTTGAAGAATCAAATTAATACTGGCTAGTTTACTATCTGGTGTTTTAGCATTTTTAAAATTTGATATTGCCTCTTGCAGTAAGTTTTGCATCATATGATTTTACTTTCAAATAGGTAGATAATATATTTTGAAAGATTATATCGAATAATATTGATATAAAAAGTTTTTACTAATTAAAAATATCAATAAAAAAGAGTTAGGATTAGGTATTAAGACTAACCTACTTGAGCCATATTAGGTTATGTAGTTTTTTATATAAAAGCGTGTCATCCGTGGCAACCTTCGTGGCAACCGTTGCCATATTGGTACGTTTTCGGTTTGTCAGTGACCGACTTTTTGCCTATTTTAGGTTGATTGAAAGCCCTATTTTTGGCACTTTTATAAGTATTCAGAACATATGCTACAATACCGCTATGATTGAACTAGATAACCGAACCGATAAAACCTATAATTTTCAGCTTTTGGAGCAGATTGCCGATTTGCTGAGCGACCGTGAGATAGAATTAATTCTTACCGATAATGTTGAAATCGCTGAAATCAACCGCGAATTCAGAGGTATAGATAAAGCTACCGACGTCCTCAGTTTCCCCAGCGATCCGTTCCCGGGAGCGCCCCTTGGGAGCATCGTCATCAGTGTCGATAAAGTCGCATCGGTCGCTAATGAGCTCAAACACAGCGAAGATCACGAAATCGCCCTTCTCTTTATCCACGGGATGCTTCATTTACTCGGATTCGACCATGAAGTCGATAACGGCGAAATGCGTCAAAAAGAGATAGAGCTCATTGAGACCTTCAAGCTTCCAAAAAGTTTGATTGTCAGAACTTTGGAAGAATAGAATTTACGGATTCTTCAACGGAGTCGTTGGCGCTTCCGTCGGCAGGTTCTTTTTGATATAGCCTAAATCATCAAGCTTATTATAGATGGATGATACGATTCCCCCCGTCGCTTCTCCTCCGTGTCCTCCGTGCTCTACCATGACCGTTACAACAAACTGCGGATTATCGGCCGGTCCGTAGGTTGTAAACCATGCATGCGAACGTTTAAAATAATCCATCGAATACTCTTTTTGACGTTCTTTGACCGTTTGGGAAATCCCGGTCGTCTGTGCAGTACCCGTTTTTCCGGCAATCGGAAAGCGGGTATAAACATACGCTTTTGCCGTACCTCCCGGATCATTACATACGCCGCGCATTGCCTGTTGGATAATAGGGAGCTTTTGTTTTTCCGCAGGGGTCAAAACATCCAACGGGGCAGGAGTATACGGAGCATTGCCGATCATTTTGGCTATATGGGGAATCGGCAGCATTCCGGTCGCCATTAATGCGGTTTGCTGTGCAATCTGCATCGGCGTAACCAGCATATCACCCTGCCCGATGGACGTATTGAGCGTTTCGCCCTGATACCACGGTTTATGGAATTTTTCACGTTTCCAGGTACGGCTCGGTACGGTCCCGATAAATTCATTCGGCAAATCGATGCCGGTTTTTTTGCCCAATCCCATCCGCATCAATCCGTTGCTCATCCGATCGATTCCGACTTGCAAGGATCCTTGGTAAAAATAATCATCACAGCTCTCTACGATAGCTTTAGTAATGTTCGTAGGACCGTGTCCGTTCTTTTTCCAGTCGCGAAACGTCCGATTCCCTAATCGCATCGATCCGGTACTGTTGATCGTCGTATATTCGTTCCATACCCCGGAGTTGATGTAGATCAACCCCATATTATTTTTAATCGTCGATCCGGGAGGATAAAGTCCGTTGATCAATTTGTTCGTAAAAGGTGAATCGACACTGCTCATCAGTGCGTTCCACTCTTCCGAACTGATTCCGGAGACAAACCGGTTGATATCGTATTCAGGATAGCTTCCGGCGGCATAAATCGCACCGTGGATATCCATAACGATAATAGCTCCCACTTTGGTTTCAAATGCCTGTGTAATGAAGCTTTGAAGGTTCATATCGAGATTCAATACAAGATTATGGTTTTCCTGTGTCGCACTTCGTCCCAACTCTTCAATTTCGACATTGTGCGCATTGACTTTAATACGTCGTTCTCCTGCAACACCTTGCAAGTATTTGTTGTAATATTTTTCAATACCGTTTTTCCCCACATGTCCCAACAGCTGCAATGACGGGTCGGCATCAATCTCTTTTTGATTGGCTTTTGCGACGTATCCGATAAGATGTGCTCCGATAAGACCATAAGGATAAAGCCGTTTCGGTGATGGGGAAATTTTAATCGAATCACGCAGATTCATCAATGCATAAATCGGGATGATTGTCTCATGGGGAACAAAATCGACGACATCGATATAAGCATGATTGTAATACGAATCTTGCATCTTATAGGTTTTTGCTATTTTTTTCGCATCCAGTGTCGGAATCATCGATACCAGATAGGAAATTTCAGCATCCAGCCGAGAGCTGTCTTTTCCTTTTGTCAAATGAGGTGCAAATGCTATTTTAAAGCCCAGTTCATTAATCGCCACCGGCTCTTTGTTACGATCGAGGATTTCACCCCGTACCGGTGCGGAGAGCTCAGATTTGATACTGTTGTTCTCAGAAAGGTTTTCATAATATTCGTTAAACTGAACGGCAAGGTGAAATACCCTTACTATCAATCCGATCCAAACGATGATAAAGATGGACAATAATATTTTAATTTTCATATAAATACCGAAACGATCAAAAATTCTATAATCATATAAAGCCACATATGCCAATCAATGACCGGCGGGCTCAACATCAATACTTGATTTACAAACCACATAAACATCCAATATCCGGGATAGGCCAGAGCGACCAAAACTGCCGCAAGACAAATTTTACATCGGATAGTCTGTTCGACTTTCGGCAGCATATACTGCGTTATAACCGTAAAAAACACAAGTGTACTGCCGAACCAAAACCCTTTTTCAGCTTCAAAAATCAGCAGCATCACCGCAACGGTGACCAAAGAAAAAAGGTCATGTTTGCTTAGCGCGTCATAATAAAGAAAAAAAAGGACGGCCAGCAAAGGGGGCATCAGCAAGTACATGCTGCTTAGGCTGATATAAAAAACGAAAAGAACGACTAAAAGCAGCCGGCTTATAACGTTTTGATAAGAGAAACTTCGTTGCATACCGGAAAGTGTTTACATTTAATACAATCAGCCCAGATTTTGTGTTCCGGGATTGACTCTTTGGGAATTTCGACAAACCCCAATCTTTCAAAAAAACGTTGCTGATACGTTAGAGCCAGAACCTCTTTAAGACCTAAACGGCGCCCCTCTTCGCACGCATTTTCAACCAAGGTAGTACCGATATTACGACCGCGGTACGCCGTGTCTATAATCATCGATCGCAGTTCCGCCAATGCCGGAGAGTGTATATGCAAAGCTACGAATCCTACCAGCTTTTCACCGTCCAGTGCCAAAAAATACGATCGGATATTGGTAGCGATTTCATCATTGCTGCGTGGCAAAATAACCCCGCTTTCGATTTCAGGAGCAACCAGCTGCTGCATGGCGGGAATATCAAGCAATGTTGGTTTTTTATAGGTGATATTCATTGCTCGTCACTTTTCAGCAGACGGTAAAGGTGCTCGACGATCGCATCGACACCGCGGCGTTTTGTATTCGAAACCATAATGGCTCCGGGAAACCTTTTTTTAAGTTCAGAAAGCTCTTTTTGGTTCAGCTTGTCGATTTTGGTAAAAATAGTCACGATAACCTGATCCGGAGAACAAATTTCATGCAAATACGCGTCTACCGAACGGTCGATTTCCAAATCGGGATGACGGCAATCGATAAGATGGACAAAAATACGGATCTGCTTGCGTTCGGCGATAAAACCTGTAAGATTGCTCTCCCAATCGGTTTTGAGCGATTTGGCTACCTTAGCGTATCCGAAACCCGGCAAGTCGACAAATTTTGCACTGAGGCGCTCATTGGTCTCCCGATCGGCGAACACTACGTCAAAATAGTTGATCAATCGCGTTTTCCCCGGCGTCGCCGAAACCTTTGCGAGTGATTTGCGTTTGGTCAACGTATTGAGCAACGAACTTTTCCCGGTATTGGACCTGGCCATAAAAGCGACTTCGTTTTGGTACTCATTCTCCGGCGTCAACCGGATATTCGGTGCCGACGTTACAAAAGAAGAATCAATAATCTCTATCATTTAGTCGAACTTTTGGCTTTTGATTTTTTCTCTTGAAGGGTGAACGTCATAACGACCGGCTCATTATTGGCACTCTCGGCAGAAGCTTGTCCGTAGACCGTGTTAACGATGACTTTATCCCCTTTAACACGCCGGTAATCATCAATTCGGATCAAATCGACTTTTTTAGAAAAATGGTATTCATTCTCATTCGGAAAATAGATTGCGACTTGGGATTTTCCTTTGTATCTCTCTTTCATTTCCGTCACGATGTAAA
This sequence comes from Sulfuricurvum kujiense DSM 16994, assembly GCF_000183725.1. Lineage (NCBI taxonomy): Bacteria > Pseudomonadati > Campylobacterota > Epsilonproteobacteria > Campylobacterales > Sulfurimonadaceae > Sulfuricurvum > Sulfuricurvum kujiense. The sequence continues at coordinate 1,438,736 of NC_014762.1, forward strand.
AAGAGACATCGCCTTCCGCAACATATTTAACCGGCTTTTTGTCTTTGTCCGTGAAAATCGTCACTTTAGATGCGTTCAATTCATCCGATCCTTTGGTCAATTTCACATCACCGGTAAATACGGAAATCCCTTTTTGTTGGTCCCCTTTGAAATTGTCAGAAACAACCTTAAGCTCTTCACCCCATGAGAGTGCGAAAAAGAGAGGAACTATAAATAGCAGTTTTGGTATCATGAATGTATATTCCTATTTTATTTGGTAACTGCCGCGGATTTTGTTCGCGGATACGGTATCTTCTTCTGTGTTGTAATTCAATGCCGTACCGTCGATACGATTCGCATTCTGTGTAATTACAAACGGACCTTTTGTCTGAATCAAAGACTCTTCGGTATTATAAATACCCTCATTTGATCGAAATTCAAGCCCGTCTTCGCGGGCATAATGGACATTCCCGTCAACTTTGATAATGTCATTTCGATAATCGGCGTTATCAGAGCGTATGGTTTGAAATAGATTTTTCGTATTATCGCCAAATTTTGCTGATGTTATCACATAATAGTTGTCAAACTTTTTCCCCTCTTTCCCTTCCAGGACATGTTCAATCCTTTTATGGGAAATTTCATATAAGGTAAAATCGCTTAACTCAATTTTCGGGATATTACGGTTGTCTTGCAAAGCTTTATAATCGGGGGTAAAATAGCTGTACATCCCTATCAGCAGGCCCAACAAAAAAACAAAAAACAGATTGATCGACATTTAAATCCAAAGCGCCAAAAATTTTTCTTCTTCGCCGTTGCGACGGATCACTTTTTCGATCATTTCCCGGACGCAAGCATCGCCTCCGCAGCGGTCCAGCACTTCGGCAAATGTCTTGAGATAATCAGAACCGTCTCTCGGAGTATAAGCCAACCCCGCCCATTGCATTAGATTATAGTCGTTCAAATCGTCACCGATCACCGCTACTTCATGCGGCTCGATGCCGAGCTCTGAACACATGTTCATTGCGACGGAACGTTTATCCTTGACCCCCTGATACAAATGGGCTATATCAAGCTCTTTTGCTCGATGTTCAACGATGCTTGAATCTCGTCCGGTAATGATTGCGGCACGATGCCCCATCTTTACCCATGCCTTGATCGCAAAACCGTCTTTTACATTGAAATTTTTTAGTTCCAGACCATCGGCAGTATAGATTATCTTGCCGTCACTCATACAACCGTCGACATCCAGAATCAACAATTTGATCATAAAACACCTTTGGTACTCGGGACACCTGCTCTGTCATTATGTGCCAAAGCGCGGCGAAGCGCGACGGCGAGCGATTTAAACGCCGCTTCGATAATATGATGCTTGTTTTTACCGCGAACCATGACGATATGTGCCGTAATTCCGGCATTAAAGACAACGGCACGAAAAAACTCTTCGGCCAGTTCAGTATCGAAGCTGCCGATTTTTCCCGACACCGGGACATCATAAACGAGAAACGGCCGATTACTCAAATCCAAATCACAGGTCACAGCAGCTTCATCCATAACGACGGTGGCACTTCCGAAACGTTCCACTTTTTCAATCGGGTAAATAGCCTCACGGAGTGCTTGTCCTAAAACGATACCGATATCTTCTACGCTATGGTGATCGTCAATATGAATATCCCCGTCACAGGTGACCGTTAAATCGATTTGGGCATGTTTGGCAAAACTTTCCAGCATATGATCCAAAAAACCTACTTTGGTCGATATCGTACTTTTGCCCTCTCCGGCAATTCTTAATGACAAGTCGATATCGGTTTCTTTAGTTTGACGTTTTTTTTGGATCATGTTATTCCCCTATGATAAAAGAGCCCTGAAAGTAGCCCCGTGAAATGAAATCGCGAGCTTCGGCTTCACTTTTAAATCCGCTCAGCCATACACGAAATAGTCGTTTGTTATTATACTCTGTATCTTTAATAATTGCAGAGTACCCGTGAAATGAGGCATATTTTTCTTTGGTATATTTTGCCCCTTGAAAGCGTGAGAACGAACCTATTTGAACATAAAAAGTATTGAGCACCGATTGTTGAGGACCGGATGAGAGCTGAGCCATATTGATGGTGCGCATAGAACCCGGCTCAAACCCAAGTACTTCCAAAGTCACAAACGCCGTCCCTTTTTTTGCAAGACCGATCTGATCGGCTGCCGCATAGGAGAGATCAATAATCCGGCTCTCTACGAACGGCCCCCGGTCATTGATCCGAACAATCGTTTGGGCGTTATTTTCGGTATTGGTAACTCTGACCACCGTATTCATCGGCAGTGTTTTATGTGCAGCCGTCATAGCATACATATCATACGCTTCGCCGTTGGAGGTAGATTTACCGTGAAAATCCGGTCCGTACCAGCTTGCTCTTCCGTTAAACGTATCTCCGACGTGAACAACGGTCGGATAATACTTTTTTCCCATAACGGTATAGGGGCGCATGGTGGCTTGAAGATCGCCGTTTTTTTTGAAAACATTGGATGAGCTCATTGCAAGTTTTTCTGAAGGATATTTTTGAGACGATTTGGCCGGGTGGTACGAATAAGAACCGCTTTTCATCGTACATCCGCTAAATAAAACCAATAAAAATGTTAAAAATACTCTAATCACCTATTTTTACTTCCTCTCCCTCATACAGTATACTTGTAATAAACGGGTTTTTTAATTTTAACTGTTCAAGTTTTATATTATACAATTTTGCGACTGAAGCGAGGGTTTCACCCGATTTTGCTTTGTGAAGCCGTGGATTTGTCAAGAACGGCTTATTGATCGGTATTTTGACACGGCGGTTAAGATTTCGTCCGTCATCGGTTCCGATCATATTTTCCATCATAATGGCTGTTTTAGGAACGTTGTACCGTTTTGAGAGCTGTTCCAGTGTCTCTCCTGATTTTGCAGGGTCCAGAACGAAATACCCTTTTAGCTCTTTTGTACGGTATTTTTTACGAAATTCATCCAGTTTATTTTGCGGTATGTAAACGGGATAGGATTGCTCGTTCGGCGGTGTAATCCCTTTTTTCAGATGGGTATTCAGTACCACCAGTTTCTTTTTTGGCATCTCCAGCACCGCTGCGATCCGATCGAGGTTTTCCCCCTCCGGAAGATAGACCGTAGCGATCGGGCTCTCCTGCTGAGTGTTGGCAAACGTGTCATATTGCATCTTCGATATAAAAACGTCATCCGTCGCCAGCAAAGATAAAGCGATAACTTTTCGGATATATTTTCGGCTCTCAGGCGGCAGATAGGCACGCTTCGGATCGGTTAATACCCTGATATCGCTGGTTCCGGCTTTGGCGATAGCACGGCTGAGCCTCCCGTCACCGCAATTGTAGGCGATAAGCGCCAAATACCATTTACCGAACTGCTTTTTCAAGCCGCTCAGATAAGCGATAGCGGCACGGGTAGATTTGATATGATCGCGCCGCTCATCTACAAACTGGTCAATCTGCAATCCCTGAAGTTTTCCGGTTCCCTCCATAAACTGCCATAATCCTGCAGCACCCCGTGAGGAGGTAGCGCTCCCTTCCAATTGTGATTCAACCAGTACCACAAATAAAAATTCGCTCGGCAAATCCGATTGGGCTATGAGCGATGAGAGCATCGGAATAAAAACATCGCTGTTCTCAGAGGTATCGGCAAAGCCTTGGAGGGTACATTCGCGTTTTTTCTGATCGTACATATCGTGCAGGTAAGGGTCTTTTAAATAGGAAGCGGGGATATCGAAGTGGCTAAGAACTTCTATTTTTTTAGGATCTGTCGGGTCAAATCCTGACCCTAAAAGCCATAGGGGGATAACCAGTATCGATGCTAATAAATGCTTCATATCCCCTCCATAACGCTATCCTATGCCGAATAAAGTTTTTGCGTTTCGTGTCGTCAGTGATTCGATCGTTTCTCTGCTTAAACCCAGTAAATCACCCATCTTGTCCGCAACCAAACGGGTGTATGAAGGTTCATTCCGGCTCCCGCGGTGGGGGTGCGGGGTAAGGTAGGGACCGTCCGTTTCAATCAGCAGTTTTTCCTGAGGGATGCGGGGAAGAACATTGACCAGCTTTTTGGCATTTTGAAACGTAAGGACTCCGCCGATGCCGAAATAAAACCCCTCTTTGGAAAGAGACAAAAGCTCATCATCTGCGTTATAGCAGTGGAGCACTCCGCCGACTTCCCCTGCCCCCTCTTCCAGCAATATCATTTTGGCATCATGGCTGGCATCGCGTATGTGGACGATGAGAGGCTTTTTGACCTTTTTGGCAAATCGGATATGAAAACGGAATACTTCATCTTGCCGACTCTTTTCCGCATGTTTCTCTTCATCGGAGCCTTCAAGTCTGAAATAATCCAAACCGCATTCTCCGATCGCCACACATTTCGGGTGGGCCGCATATTCTTCAAAATCAACCGATTCGATATGCTCCATATCATAAGGGTGAACGCCTATCGCAAAATAGACATCGTTATAGTTTTCGCAAATCTCTACGGCTCTTTCCAAGGTTCCCGGATGTGCTCCGGGGATAATAAACGCTTCCACTCCCGCTTCGCGGGCACGTGCCATCATAGCATCGAAATCCTCTCTGTAGCGTTCATCATCCAAATGGACATGGGTATCTATAATCATGCTATTCCTCGGGAACGTTCAAATAAATCTCTGGCAAATCCCAGGGCTTCCGCAGTGACACTTTCACCGCTGATGATACGGGCAATCTCCTCGATCCGCTCATTATCATTCAGTTCCCGCACACGGCTCTCATCCTCTTTGTAGATTAAAAAATGCTGCTGCCCCATCGAAGTGAGCTGAGGCTGATGGGAAATGACAAAAATCTGATAGCGAGATGAAAGATGACGCAATACCTTCGCAACGCTCATCGATTCCTCCCCGCTCAAATTGGCGTCGATCTCATCAAGCATCAATACTCCGCCGTTGCCTTTCATACTTTCAACGCCCATAGCCAATAATGCCAAGCGCAGACGGTTAAACTCACCCGAACTCAATTTATCGAGTTTTGTCCCTTCTAAACCCAAAATCGCTTTATCACATCCTGTCGCACTTAAAGGGGAATCCTCAATCTCTAACGTTGCTTCGCGTAAATAAAGCATACCCAGATACGAATTTAATGAATTAACAGCTTCATTGAGAATAGCTTGTCGGTTTAAAGAGAGTATTTTGGCAGATTTGTCCAATGCACCTTTAAGAGATTCAATCTTTTTGACCAAATCATCTTTGGAGTGTTCAATCGTCTCATACGATTCAAGTTCCCGCATCTTCTGATCTCTGTAAAGCAATGCTTCTTCAACTCCCCCGTAACGGCGTTTAAGTTCTGAAATCTGTTCAATCCGATCAAGTACGGACTCGATCGAAACCTCTTCAAGTTCATCGAGACGTTCAGAGGCACTCTCAAAAACGCTTCGCAGCTCATTCATCGCATCATCAAAAAAGGCACTGTCGGCTTCCAGCAGACCCAAAGCGGAGCTTACCGATGATTCATAAGAAAAAATTGCTTGTGCCGCAGATATAGCCGATTCTATTTTCTCTTTTTTGGAGAGCTGTTTTTTGATTAAATTCAGCTCTTCATCTTCACCGATTCGAGGTTTTATAGCATCGATCTTGCCGATCTCAAATTGGGCAAACTCTTTGAGGTCAGATAAGTTTTTTTCTTGTTCTTCTATCGCTTTTAGCTGATCCGTGAGAGATTTGTACGCAGAGTAATTGTTTTTATGCTCGTCCAGAATTCTTAGATGATCAGGAGATTTGATTCCGATACGTGCATCGATAAGACTAAGCAGCGATGAGGGTTCAAAGTCACTGTAGTCTTTGAGACTTAAATGACGCAGATAGAGTGAGCTTATCGACTCCATTGAACTTTTTGAAGTACTCTGGTTATTAATAAAATAGCGGGTCTTCTCTTTTTTGACATGGCGAAAAATATTCGTTGATTCATTTTGAATGCCGTAGAGTTCTTCATCGATATCCCAGGCAACGCTTGATTCGCAGATGTGCGCGTCGACGTTGTCCAATCCGACCGAAGCCAAAATAGAACGCATTAAAATCGATTTACCGCTCCCGCTCGGTCCCGTAAAAACGACAAGCCCGGGATGAAACTCCAAATCCGCCTCTTTAAAGGTTAAAAATTCTTTTAAATAGAATCGCTCTATCATAATTACATCCTATACGCCAAGGGAGCAAAGCCCCCTTTGGCTACGCTAACGCTTAGTTCTCTTCGGCAGAGTGCCCAATTACGCTTGCGTAATTTTGTCATTAATTCCCCCACCCTAATTTCTCTTTTAGAACTTCAAAATAGTTAAACTCTTTTCGATGGATCAACTGCGCCGCGCCCGATGCAAGTTTGATATGAACCGTATCGCTGTCACTGATTTCAACCAGATCCTGCCCGTCAACAATCACCAAAGCACTGGCATCGGGAGTTTTCATCTCAATTTCAAAATGTCCCGGCAGAACAACGGGACGCTGTGTCAATGAATGGGGGCAGATAGGCGTCAGTGCAAAAACCTGTGTCAGAGGAAAAAGTACCGGTCCGCCGGCAGAAAGGTTATAGGCCGTAGAGCCGGTAGGAGTAGAGATTACGACACCGTCTCCGTAGTAGGTGTTAAAGCTTCGGCCGTCGACAAAAGTTTCCAAACGAATCATCTTCGCAATGGAGGGACGGGTAAGGACGATATCGTTGAAAGCAAAGATTTCGCTTTGGCCGTTAGGGGATGTAATGGTAGCTTGCAAAACAGCCCGTTGATCGATGCGGTATTCACCTGCAAGCATCTTATCCACAAAAATTTCAAGCTCGGCAAAATCAAGATCGGCTAAAAAGCCGAGTTTACCCGCATGTATCCCTAATACGGGAAGCTGATAGCGGTATGAGCGGCGAACGGCGGAGATAAGGGTACCGTCACCGCCGATGGTAACCAGAAAGTCGCTGTTTTGACACAACATCTCAAACGGCTGCCCCATGACATCAATCATACCGCCGCTGATGTTATCGATGATGACTTCGATCCCGCGCGATTCGAATATCCGTTTCGCTTCAAAAAACATCTCTTTGAGTTCCGGAGTCGAGGGGCGAAGAAGCATTCCGACACGTTTAATATTAGTTAATTTCAATATTTCGCCCCTTTTTTCTTTGTTTTTTATTATAGCTAACTTCCCGTTCAGGTCAAAATTTTAGTGCAATTTGAAATATTCCAATGCGATGCCCTCACGCAATCCGTCATCAATGATTAGCGCTTCCTCATGCCCTGAAGCCTCATAAATCGCCGTTACCATTAAGATTCCGGCCATAATGAGATTTTCTCGCCCGACGCCTACATAGCGCGTACGAGTTACTTCATCCATCGCTAAGAGTTCATCATAAACGCGAAAACAATCTTCTAACCGCAAAAGGGTTCCGTTGATTTTGTCCGGATCATAATTCTGATAATCCATCCCGTTGAGATAAGCTGCGATGGTAGTCGGCGTACCGGCCGTGAGGACTAGCGTCTCAGCTATTTTCGTGCTGAGCGACTCGCTTACCTTGCACTTAAACTGAGAAATTTTTTCTTCCAATAGGTTTGAACCGATAGAACTCTCCGAGAGGGTAACAATCCCCATATTGATACTTTCCGATTGAACCGCCCCATTCTCGTAGCGTATCAGTTCGGTAGAACCGCCTCCGATATCGGCGAGAATAAACGATGAAGGTGTAATCCCCAGTTTGCTCAGGCGAATATGGACGGCATTCAGGGTAAGGGCGGCTTCTTTTTGCGCATCGATGATGGCAAAAGAGATACCCGTTTCCTCTTTTATCCTTTGTAATACGGCTGTACTGTTGTTGGCGAGTCTCATCGCAGCCGTGGTATACCCCGCAATGCTTTGTTCCGAAAGATCTATTTGTGTTCCTGCCTCATTAATAGCATCGATAATCCTATTGATTGCCTTTTCGCCGATGACTCCGGTTTCATAAAGCCCCTCGGCGGTACGCACGATCTTTTCAAAGCTTTTGCCCCATCTCTCTCCGTCAAATTCGATAAAACGGATTGTATTGGAACCTAGGTCTATCGCTACCATTAAGCTATTACCGTAATATCATCAATCCGCATGGCGGGTGTCCACAACACGGATGGAGCTTGCTCGAATGTCTCAATATCCAGTGGCGATTCATACAGCAATTTAAAATAATTATTTACGCTTCGAATCCCTTCGTCCAATCCGAATATGGAGATGTACTGACGAATACCGTATTCGATATTTTCCTGAGGAGCTTTGAACTGTATTTTTTGCTCCAGCTGTACACAATACGCTTGTGCCATTACCCCTCCCATCGCTCTAAATTTATCACGTATTCCGAAATAAGGTTCAAAAACCGCCAAAGTTTCCTGCACGCTTCCTGTCGAAGCGAATCGTTGCGCATTATCGGTAATAGCGTTCCATTGGCGCTCGATCAACTGAGCTTCCGGAAGCTCATACAGGAGCGGATAGGAACTGAGATAAGAAAACGCATTGGAGAGATCATTTGCGGCAATCGCCTGGAAAAAGAGATGTTTAATACGGATCGTATCGTCCATTTCCTGAGCCTCTTTGGCATAATCCGGAAAAGAGATCAGAATTTTGCATGCTTTGCGTACCGTCGCAAAGTCACCTTTCGCATATGCTTTTTGCGTCTGTATATAAAGAATATCCCCATATTCCATTGTCGATGCATACTCAGAAAATTCTTTCAAAAACGGGTACATTTTTATGAGTCCGAAAAACTTGACGTAATCGTTTTGAGAAAGGATCTTCTTCATGTACAAATACATTTTACGCTGTTCAAACAGCTGCTGTATCAGCATCGTTTTATCCGAAATACCGCGATAGGGAGCCAGTAACGCTCGTGCTTGTTCCTCCCCGTTCGGAGCTAAAATCAGCTCTTGCGCTTTGAAAAAAATCTTTTTCCATTGCAATTCCATCTTGCGATAGTGTTCCGACTCCTGAAACACGGGATATTGCTTGGCTAACGAATAGGCTAGAGGAAGACGTCCTATTTTAATGTAGTTTTGAAACATTCCGAATTTTTCATACGCACTGAGCATCTGATTGATTACGGCCGTTTTTTTCGGAATTCCCATGAAAGGGGCAAATAGCTCTTTCGCATTTTCGGATTCATTTTCTTCCAGATACGCACGACCTTTTTCGATGGCGTACATCCAGCTTTTTTCAGCCAATTCATATGCTTTGGAATAAAGCAGCATCGGATTATCTTCAAGAGCGTCATAAAATGCTTTGTATTGCCCATCTAAAAGCATCTGCAAATATCCCTCTTCATCACCGAACAGCGAATAGACATAAACATTCCCCTTTAGGGTACCGATAGCCAAACGCTCAGGATTGTTCATGAAAGCGAGGGAGGATATTTCCTCGGATATTTTAATAAACCGTTTTGAAACCATCTCCGCCGTATGCAAATCATAAAGCGCCACATACCCCTGCTTCGTCCCGACAAAAAGGAAATGCTTATTTGAACTTACACAAACACAACTGACTTCATCCGCCAGTTTCGGGAGCCGTTTTATCAGCTTCCCGTCGCTCATATCCCATAATATTATTCCGCCGCTGCGATCGAGCGAAAGAAGTTTCGCTTCCGGCATAAATACAATTTCTTTGACCATATCGGCGTGTCCGCGCAGCCTCATGGCCTCATTCATCGTCGCGATATTCAGTAAATTTATTGATTTGTCGTAGCTTCCGGTTGCGATCCATTGTCCGTCGTCGTTAAAGGTGACCGCACTGACAAAGTCGGCATGAGGCGGAAGCGAAAACGCCAGACGGGAAGTTTTAAGAACCCAGGCAAACGACTTGCCGTCTTGGCCGGATGTGACAAAATACCGACCGTTCGGATCCATACCGACACTTTCGACTTCACCGTCATGAGAACCGACTTTATAAATTTGTTTTCGCTTGGATAAACTAAAAATGACGGCTTGATTTTTATCCGTATCGGTCGAAACCATATATTCCCCGTCATGGGTCATATCGACATAACTGCTGAGATGCCGTCCATGGGTAATATTGGTTTTAAAGCCGTCAATAACGACATAAAGCGACGTATCGATAATACGGAGAGTGTTTTGGGTGTCGACGATACCCAAATTTCCGGTGCTCAGCGTTTTAATAAAAAGAATGGGATCTTTAAAATTTAATGATTTTAAAACATCCATATCATTTCTTTTTAGTGCTCTTCGCTGCTGAGATAACGGTGTTCTTTGAGCAAAGCACGAATTTGGGACTGATGTTCTGAGCCTTTTGTTTCCAAATGGATCATAACGTTGGCATCACCGTACGCCAAAGTTGTCGAAGTTCTATCGTATGCGATATGAACGATATTGGCATTTAAATCTTGCAGCATACGGGTCAGCTGCATCAATGCACCCGGCTTATCGATCAGCGTTACGGTCAGTTTCATCTTACGACCCGATTTGATCAGACCCTTTTCGATAATAACGGAGAGAAGCGTCACATCCATATTGCCGCCGCTGAGGACGACTCCCACTTTTTTATTACGGAAATGATCCAATTTATGATGCAGCAATGCGGCGACACCGACGGCCCCGGCCCCTTCAACCACAAGTTTTTGCTTCTCAAGAAGAAATAAAATCGCATTGGCGATCTCTTCATCATCGACACTGACAAACTCATCTACCGTTTCAAGAATATGAGACAAGGTTATCGGAGACGTATCCCTCACAGCGATTCCGTCCGCAATCGTACGGACACTGGTACTGTCAATCGCCTGCTTAGCATCATACGATTCGCGCATTGCCGGTGCGCCTACCGCACCGACACCGACTACACGGATATGAGGGGCAAGTGCTTTGATCGCCGATGCCATACCGGATATGAGTCCGCCGCCGCCGACAGGGATCACAATCGCATCCATGTCATTCATCGATTCGATCATTTCGATCGCAATGGTCCCCTGCCCCGCCATAACCGCTTCATCGGCGAACGGATGAACGAACACCATTCCGTGCTCTTCCCCGTAACGAGCCGCGTATGCATAGGCTTCATCGTAATTGCTCCCCGCTAAAATAACCTCCGCACCGTAATAGCTGACCCCGTTAATCTTCGTCAGCGGAGTCGACTCCGGCATGACGATAAGGGCACGTGTCCCAAATATTTGGGCCGCCATAGCAACACCCTGGGCATGATTTCCCGCACTGGCCGCGATGACTCCGCGAGAACGCTCTTCATCACTCAGCGATGCGATTTTATTGTAGGCACCCCTGATTTTAAAAGCACCGGTAACCTGGAGATTCTCTTTTTTCAGATAGACATTGCATCCCGATTCCTGACTAAGTCTCGGGGCATGGGCAAACGGTGTTTCTGTGATCACATTTTTGATGCGTTCATGCGCTTCATATATTGTTTTTAAATCGATCAAGCTTTCCCTTTAAGAATGGAGGAGACGATGCTCGACCATACTGCAATGATTTTGTACCACACGCATCCCCGCATTGCGGGCACGTTCGGCTGCTTCGTTGTTAACGATCCCTTTTTGGGCCCAAAATACTTTCACATCACCGCGGGCTATACACGCATCGGCGATTGCATCGAGCGCATCGGGTTTACGGAATATATTAACCATATCAACGGCAAATGGGATTTCCGCAAGAGAACGGAACACTTTTTCTCCCAGTATCGTCTCTTCCTTCGGATAAACGGGAATAATCGTATATCCGGCATTTTTAAGATATTCCGCTACGCGGTAGCTGTCTTTGCTCGAATCGGGAGAGAGCCCTAATACCGCAATTGTTTTGACTCCTTCCAAAATAGTTTTAATTTCGGTATTCGTTGCATTGACCGTGGGGAATTCGCATTCCATAAAAGGCTCCTAAAAAAGGTAAATATCACTTATTATACCAAATTTACCGACACAACTTCATATTTCAGATAGTGATTTATCCGACTTGATTCATTTCATTTAGTATAAATTAACATTTTAAGGTAAAGGCAAGAGCGTCTGCAATAAAATCGTTGCTCTACAGCAAACGGATACTCTGTAAGAAATCAACGGGAATATTTGATGAATATTTTTCAAAATGGGCGCAAAGAGATACATTTTGTATTGATTATTTTTATTCTTATCGCCGTTCTTATCATTGGTTCCAAAATCAATACCCTGCATCAGATCGGTGTCATGAAGAAGGATACAAAAGAGATTTTTGAGTTTCCTTTTCAAATCTCCAACGCAGCCCTGATCGTGCAATCGGAAGTATACAAAATGCACCGCGATATGAAGGATATCGTTCTCTCCGTATCCGATGAGGAGTTGGAGAGAAAAATCAACGAAGTCAACACTCACGAACGCCATGTCTATGACTACTTATCGGTTGTTCGAGAAAAGGTGAGAGATGAAAAAGGAAAACAGCTCGAAAGGCAAACTCGTGAGCTGTCTCGTGCATGGAAACCGATCCGGGACGAAGTGGTCGAATTGGTCAGAGGGGGTCACCGCGCCGAAGCGATTGCCATTACCAAAGGCAAAGGGGCTAAACAAGTCTTAGAGTTGGAACATTCGACGTCAGCCCTCTATCAATATGCCAACAATGAAGCCCATCGTTTTAAAAACCATTCCAATGCCATGCATTCGCAATACTATCTCATCAGCCTTGTCAACGGCGCGGCAGTATTGCTCCTTTTGTTTATAATCGCCTATTTCACCCTAAACAGACTCTCTCGCTATATCTCAAAAAGCAGCCATCTGACCGATGTATTGTCCGTTATCCGCAATGTCAATCAGCTCATTGTCCGAGAGAAGGATGTCCCTAAACTCATTCAAGAGATATGCGACATTCTTATCGCCAACCGTGTCTACAGCAATGCGTGGATTATCCTCTACGATCAAGGACAAAAAGCCAACTATATTGCCAGTACCGATACATCCGAAAATTTCACCGCAATCAAAAATAAAATGGATGGTGGATGGATTCCCCCCTGCGTCCACAGTGAAACCGACCGGAGCAAAGGATATCTCATCATCGAGAGTACCAAAGAGAGTTGTCCCCAATGCCCTTTTGCCGATATGTACGAGAACAAAGGGGCGTTTAGTATCCAGATCAAACACAACGATAAACTCTACGGTAATCTGACCCTCTCTGTGAATGCGGCCTATCTCAAAGATGACGAGGAACTTTCGCTCTTGCAGGAAGTCGCAAGCGATATAGCGTATGCACTGTATAATCTGGAAACGGAAGAGCACCTCAAAACCAGAGAGTGCTCTCTTTATCATACCAAAGAGCTCTACGAAAATATCATCGACAGCGTCGACAACATCATTTTCGTCAAAGATACTGACTTTACATATACCGTCTGCAATCAGGCATTCGAAAAATTCGTCGGAAAATCTAACGATGAAATCGTCGGTAAAACCGACTACGAGCTGTTTGACAAAGAGGTCGCCGATTTTTTCCGTGAACATGACACGATCATGCTCGCGGAAAAAAGGGCAAAAGCCAATTTTGAGTGGGTTACCTATCCCGATGGCCGTAAGGTCTACCTTTTCACCGTCAAATCCCCTCTGATCAATGCAGAGGGAGAGCTACTCGGTCTCGTCGGCAACTCTGCGGATTTAACGGAACAGAAAAATACCGAAGATGCGCTCAAAGAGAGCGAAGAGCGTTTTACTCTGATGATGCGCCAATCCCCTTCCGTCATCGAGCTGTATGACCTTGAAGGGACACAAATCGAAGTCAATCGTGCCTACGAAGAGCTTTGGGGCTTTCCTGCCGAACAAACGCTTCACACGTTCAATCTGTTCAAAAGTACTGAAGTTGAAAAAACAGGATTGCTCCCCTATATTCAACGTGCTTACAACGGCGAAATCGTGCAGATTCCTCCTTACAAGTACGATCCGACAGGACCGACCGAAGCATCAGGATTGGGACGAAAACGGTGGTTAAAAACCCGCATATACCCGCTCAAAGAGAGTTCAGGCGCCGTCAAAAATATCGTTATCACCCACGAGGATGTAACCGAAGAGATTACCTCGAAAAACGCCTTGCGAAAAAGTCAGGAAAACTATCAGCTGTTAACCGAAAATGCCCTCGATATGATCTGGAAAATGGATATGGAACTCACCTTTACCTATGTCAATCCGACCGTCAAAGCATTGTTAGGATACGAGATAGAAGAGTTTATCGGTACCAAGCTGAATCACCATTTTTCGCCTGAAGAGTTTAAAAAAGCCCACGAAATCATATCCGAAATAGTACGTACGAACTCTGAAGAGGGGGCATCGCTAGAGATCGCCATGTATAAAAAAGACGGCACTACAGTACCGCTGGAAGTCAACGGCAAATTGATCTTTGACGAAAACCATACACCGATCGGCTTTCAAGGCTCGGCACGAGACTTCACAGCACAAACCGAAGCACGAAAAAAACTGAACGAACTCCTCGCCGCACTCGAAATAAAATCCAAAGAGTTGCAAACGATTCTTCAAGAGGCTCCCAATCCCATTATGCTCCACAACGAAAATGGAGAAGTGGTCATGGTCAATCGTGTTTGGCAGTCTCTCAGCGGGTATACGTATGATGAGATCAATACCGTAGATAAATGGGCGGAGCTGGCTTGTTCCAAAAACAAACCGTTAATGAATCAGTATATGGATTCGATATATTCTCTGGAACATAAAATAGATATGGGAGAAGCTTCGGTAAATACAAAAGACGGAAATACCCTTATCTGGCAGTTCAGCTCGGCTCCGCTAGGGATTATCGACGGCAAACGTACCATCGTCACTACGGCTATGGACATTACCGAGCTGAAAAAGAAAGATGAAATGATGATGGCACAGTCCCGTCATGCCGCGATGGGTGAAATGATCGGAATGATCGCGCATCAATGGAGACAGCCTATTGCAAGCATTGCGATGGATGCGAATAATATGCTGCTTGATATAGCCTTTGAAACGTTTGATAATACCTCGGCAGCAGAATATACCCAGGATATTTTAGATCAAACCAATCACTTATCCAAAACCATCGATGATTTTAGAAACTTTTTCAAACCGGACAAATCGGTTTCAGCCGTCAACCTTGAAAGTATTTTTGAAGAGACGCTTGCCATAGTCAAAGAGAGCCTTGCAAGCCATTCGATAGCTCTTAAAACATCATATCTGTCAAATACGCTTGTCAATGCTTTTCCTCGCGAGCTGATGCAGGTGTTTGTGAATATTATCAATAATGCCAAAGACTCATTAGTGTCCAATCATATCCAGAACGCTCTGATAGAAATCAAAGTTTATGATGAAGAGAAGTATGTCTGTGCTGAAATATGCGATAACGGGGGAGGCATTGATACGACGATTATGCCCAAAATATTTGATCCTTATTTCTCGACAAAAGATGAAAAAACAGGAACCGGGCTGGGGCTGTATATGTCTAAAATGATTATCGAAGAACATCTTCACGGTTTTATTGATGCTTCAAACAATAAAGACGGCGGGGCATGTTTTACAATACGGTTATTGAAAAATCATGAGACCGACCATCAAGAAATTTAAAAGTTAAGGGTAAATGCATGGATATCGAACTTCTAAAGAAAAAAGTCGAATCACTAAAAAATAAAACGAAAGGTCTTAACATTCTCTATGTCGAAGATGAAGCTGGTCTTCGAGAAAAAGCTTCTCACTTTCTTAATAAAATTTTTGAGAATGTAGAAACCGCTTCAAACGGTGCAGAAGCACTTGAAAAATACGTAAGTAACTCTTATGACATCGTTCTAACCGATATGCTGATGCCCGTCATGAACGGTTTGGAACTAATTCAAAATATCCGCCGACATAGTGATAAGCAAGAAATTATTGTCCTCTCTGCCGATACCGATTCCGAAATTTTGTCGAAATGCATCCAATTGGGGGTAACCGGCTATCTGATAAAACCGATTGATTTTAACCAAGTACTGACAGTACTTGATCAATCGGTAGACAAACTGAATGCATTTCGCGAAAACGAGATTTACAGAACCAAGCTTGAATCTTTGGTCAATGAACGGACTCAAAAGGTGCTCCTTTTACAGAATGAACAGGCATCCAACTATGATCATGTCATTCGTTCCCTCGTCAAAATGATAGAGGGACGGGATACTTATACAGGGGGGCACAGCGAACGGGTTGCCCTCTATTCCCAAAAAATTGCGGAAGCTATGGGATATACTCAGGAAGAGTGTGATTTGATTTATCAGGCCGGTATACTACACGATATCGGAAAAATCACAACCCCTGACGCTATTTTGCTCAAGCCGGGGAAATTATCCAAAAATGAATATTCTTTGATCAAAAACCATGTGTCGGCAGGATATGACATACTCTCCGAAGTACCTATGTACAGTAAGTTTGTCGATATCATCCATGCACATCATGAACATTATGACGGGAGCGGTTATCCTCGGTTTCTCAAAGGGGATGAAATTCCGATGGCTGCACGCATTATGGCGGTAGCCGACGCTTTTGACGCCATGACGACGGGGCGGATATATAAATCGAGAAAAACATCCGCCGAAGCAATTTCCGAATTAAAAGAACTGAGCGGTGTCTGGTATGACCCAACGGTCATTGAAAGTGCATTGAATGTTTTGCAAGCCTTCGATATCGTTGAAGATATAAGCCAGGAACCCACTTCTGAGATAGACTATGAACGGTTTGCCTATTTTTATAAAGATCCGTTGACACATCTCTACAATCACGACTATCTTGACTTCGTCCTTAGAAAAAGCAAAGATAGAGATGAAAAAATCTGTTTGCATTTGATCAATATTAAAAATTTCACCTCCTACAACCAAAAACACGGCTGGAGCGAAGGTGATGTATTATTAACAAACTTTAGTACCTATTTAGAATCCGAATTTTCAAATTTTCAAATTTTCCGTATCTTCGGCGATGATTTTGCCCTGTTGAATACGGTTCATCAAGAGATTGATATTGATAAGATCAATGCCCTGCCTCTACTCAGTGAAAACGATCTTTATTGCGAATATAATCATATTGATTTGCCCAAAACGGAAATCATTTCCTATAAAGATTTACAAAGCTATTCTCCGAATGCGAATGATTGGAAAAAAAATTATAGTGACCGGTTAGATTCTCCGATGTAGCGCTGTCTCGGACGGGCAATCTTCATCTCCTGATCATTTTTAAGCTCGATCCACTGGGCAACCCACCCGACTGAACGTCCGATGACAAAGATAATCGTAAACATCGATTTCGGTATTTTCAATGCGGTCAAAATAAGCCCCGAATAAAAATCGATATTGGGATAAAGCTTGCGCTTAATAAAATATTCATCGCTTAGAGCGATCTGCTCGATCTTCTCCGCAATTTTGAGCAAATGGTTATCGACACCCAGTTCGTCTTTCAGCTGATCGAGAAGGTTTTTCAGTATTTTGGCTCTCGGATCGAAATTTTTATAGACCCGATGACCGAATCCCATCAGTTTAAATTCATCGTTCGGATCTTTTGCCCGTGCGATAAAACTATCTACATTCTCGACACTTCCGATGTATTCCAGTTGAGCGATGACCGATTCGTTTGCTCCTCCGTGCGCCCTGCCCCATAATGCGTTTATCCCCGCGGAAAGCGAGGCGTAAGGATGTGCTCCCGTAGAAGCGACAGCACGAACGGTCGACGTCGAAGCGTTTTGTTCATGATCGGCATGGAGTGTGAAAATGGTATCGAGCGCTTTAACCTCGACATCCCGGATTTCAAGATTCTCCCCCGGATAAGCACGCAGCATATAGAGGAAATTTTCGGTAAACGGGCGTTCAATGTCGGGGTATATATAGGGAATCCCGAACATCCTGCGATGGGTAAACGCAGCCAGAGTCGGAATTTTTGCGATGATACGCCGTGCCATGACCTGCGCTTCTTCCTCGTTGCTGACATTGAGGTGTTCAAAATAAAAGGTTGAGAGAGCCGATACCGCCGAAGACATCATCGCCATCGGATGAGCTTTATCCGGAAAAGCATCGAAGAGCCGTTTGAGCCCCTCATGAATAAAGGAGCGTTTACGCAGTTCCATATCGAACGAAGCCCTCTCCTGCTCGTTTGGAAGTTTACCGACGAGCAATAGGTAGGCTACATCCAAATAGCTCTTTTTGGTTGCCAGATCACTGATATCGTATCCGCGATAAAGGAGCTGCCCTTTTTCGCCGTCAATATAGGTGATGGTGGAACTGCAGCTTGCCGTGGAAGTAAACCCCGGATCATAGGTGAACATCCCCGTCTCTTTATAAAGAGAACGGACATCTATAACGTCCGGTCCTATACTGGGACTTAGGATCGAAAATTCATAACTCTTGCCTGTACGATTATCGGTAAGGGTAACAGTTTGCATACCTGCTCCTTCTTGATTTCATTAAAAGACAATATAGCATTATTTGTAGAAATTTTTCCGTTTCAAGAGTTTTTTTGATGTATATAGTATAAAATAACCTTATCTCTGATTCAATTGAAAGGGTCGTATGAACGATCGCCATTATGAAGTGCTCATCGTCGGAGCGGGAATATCGGGATGTGCACTGGCGTATGAGCTGGCCCGATATACCGACATCGGCAAAATTGCCATTCTTGAAAAGTACGGCTCCGTCGCTACATTGAATTCCAAAGGGACCGCAAATTCCCAAACGATCCATGTCGGCGATATTGAAACCAACTATACGCTGGCAAAAGCGGCTGTCACCAAAAGAACGGCTAAAATGGTGGAAAAATATTGTCTCCAGTACGGCTATCAAAACAGCATACTTTTTTCTCACCAAAAAATGGCACTCGGAATAGGCGATAAGGAGGTTGAATTCCTGCTGCACCGCTATGAAGAGTTTTCGGAGCTTTTTCCCTATTTGGAAGTATGGGACAAAGAAAGGCTCAAAATCTTAGAACCGCGCGTCGTGTACGATGAAAATGGGGAGGAACGCCCCGAAGCGATCGTCGGAATCGGGGCACGCGGCCAGTGGACGACGGTAGATTACGGGAAAATGGCCCAGTCGTTTATCGACAATGCCAAACGTGAACCGAATACGACAGTCGATCTGTTTGTAAACTCACCCGTTACCGCCATCGAAAAAAATCCTCTGCGCGGTTATACCGTCCGAACACCCGACGGAATGTATACTGCCGACTTCATCGTAACCGATGCCGGGGCACACAGTCTTTACCTGGCGCACGGTATCGGCCACGGACTCGACTATGCCTGCCTCCCCGTAGCCGGAAGCTTTTATATCACATCCAAACATCTTTTGAACGGCAAAGTCTATATGATCCAAAATCCGAAGCTTCCGTTTGCGGCACTCCATGGTGATCCCGATATTCTCGCTGAGGGAAACACCCGTTTCGGTCCGACGGCCCTCGTCCTCCCGAAACTCGAACGCTTTAGCGGCGGAACCTATTTAGACTTTTGGAAAACGCTCCGGCTTGATCACAACGTCATAAGCGCATTGTGGAAACTTCTTCGGGAAGCCGATATCCGCAACTATATCTTCCGTAATTTTCTGTTTGAAATCCCATGGATGAATAAACGGCTTTTTTTGCGTGATGCGCGTAAAATCGTCCCCTCCCTTCAACTCGACGAGTTTGAATACGCACATGGATTCGGCGGAGTACGTCCGCAGGTCATTGATAAAAAACAGCAGAAACTGATGTTAGGCGAAGCTTCTATCAATACGGGGGAAGGGATTATTTTCAACATGACTCCCTCCCCCGGTGCGACAAGCTGTCTGGGAAATGCCGAGCGTGATCTGCGTTACATCGTTCAATATTTAGGAAAATCTTTTGATGAAGAGCGGTTTAACAATGAGCTTACCGACGGAGAGTACTGTGTGCTGTCCGAACCGATTGAAGCGCAAAAACTGACAGTCAATGCTATCCGCGAAGCGATGCAAAAACATGAAAAAGAGTATTATGAGGAGATCCATGTCGGAAAACCGAACGAATCGTTTTGGCACCGACCGCACAGTTTATGGAAAAGAAAATAATTCGACTCTTATTTAGGGGTCGGAATATTGACAAGAAGACTTGAAAAGCGCTCCAAATAATTCCAAAATGATTGGATATACTCAGGGTCAATCCCTTCCTCTTCAAGTTTGGGCAAAAGGGATGCAAAAGACTCAAGCCAAATCTGCCGCCCCCGCTCATCAATCCGAAAACGCTGATGGCGCGCCAACATACGCGGATCACCGCGTGTTTGGGAA
Organism: Sulfuricurvum kujiense DSM 16994; assembly: GCF_000183725.1. Taxonomy (NCBI): domain Bacteria; kingdom Pseudomonadati; phylum Campylobacterota; class Epsilonproteobacteria; order Campylobacterales; family Sulfurimonadaceae; genus Sulfuricurvum; species Sulfuricurvum kujiense. The sequence continues at coordinate 1,458,946 of NC_014762.1, forward strand.
AAATAGTCCGGTCCCCCGCATATCTGTATAAAAAAATCGGCTGCGTGCTTTTTTACTTTGACAAATTCATCGGGATAATCAACCGGAAACATAAAAGCAATATCACTATGACGGATATTTTCATAATGTTCATCCACAAGTTTGCGAAAACGCTCTTCACCTACTTGCGTGAAGAAACCGGGATTAGGTTTAATGATCGGCGAATCGACGCCTAATATGCTCTCTTTGATCGTAAAGTTCATTCTAGCCTTTTCCCTTGTCTCTCATGTAATCATTAAAAGTTGGGCATCAATACGATAAGTGGTATGCCGAAAAAGAAAATTAAAAGAGTTCCTCAGCCCATGCGCCGAAAAAAGATTCGATAATTTCAAGTATTTCTGAATAGCCACTATACAAAGCAATAGTCATAACAATCCCTTGAATCAACAATATGCTAACCTTAAGCAAAATTCATTCCTAAAAATTGTTATGGAAAAGTAACTAAACCCCTAGTAAATCACTCCGCTTCGTATGCCATTTTGATATAACCCTCAAGTTTTCCGTCCATAGCCGTCATGATTGATGAAAGAATTTTATCTTTTTCATCATCGGAAAGTTTATTCCCTGTTGATTTTTCAATTGCATAGATTGCCGTTGAAGCCGCAGTATCGAGTACATAATTATTCAATGCCATCGCCATTTTAGCCGTATGGTCACCGACTACCTGAGCGATATGATGCTGCAATTCTAGTAACATTTGTTCATTCATTTGTAATTCCTCTTTATTTTATAATCGTCATTATAGCTGATGCTCTATCAACAGTACGAACGCATCTGTTTGTTATCATGATTAAAAAATAGGGCAACTTCATCCGGAATGTTCGGCATTCTCAACTATCACAAATATAAGCTGCGATACACTACCTCCCTAAATCTATACAATAAAATACTTTTGTACTGTATTCCGCATTTACCTCATACATAAGGAATTTACCTATGACTGTACCCGTTGCCGATTCAGCGGCTATCAATTTTGTAGGTCATCCGTTCGGATGGCTGTTACTTGCTATTTTTATAGTCGGTTACTACTTTATCGCGTCTGAAGAGAAATACCATATCGATAAAGCGAAGCCCGCACTCTTTATCGGTACACTGATGTTTATCCTCATCGGGCTCTATTATGTCTCAGTCGGTGCGGATTTGACTCCGTTCGAACACGAAGTGGATCACATGATTTTGGAAATTGCCGAAATCTTCTTTTTCCTGTTTGTCGCAATGACCTATATCGAAGCCTTGATTGAACGGGGAGTGTTTAGCGCTTTGCGCGCAAAACTGATTGCCAAAGGATACAGTTACCGTGAACTTTTTTGGATTACGGGAACATTGGCATTTTTTATCTCTCCAGTGGCCGACAACCTTACGACGGCCTTGATCCTCTCAACCGTTTTGTTGACTATCGACAACAAAACCAAAGAATTTCTGGTTCCCAGCGCAATCAACGTCGTTGTTGCAGCCAATGCCGGAGGTGCATGGAGTCCGTTTGGGGACATTACGACATTGATGGTATGGGCTGCTGAAAAAGGTGCATTTGTCGACTTCCTTTATCTCTTCCCCGCATCCTTTATCGGTTGGGCCGTTACGGCATATCTCCTGAGCCGATACGTTCCCGATCTCGATCCCAATAAAGACGGAGACCCCGAAGCGGCAGAGAAAATTGAAATACTTAAGGGGGGAAAAGTCATTATTGCTTTCGGCGCATTGACTATTGCCCTGGCTGTCGCAGGCAAACAGATTATACATCTGCCTCCGATGTGGGGTATGCTGTTCGGTTTGGCGATCTTGCAGCTTTATATGTATTTTCTCAAACAAAAGCATAATGTCGACGTCAGTATTTTTCAGGCAATGAGTAAAATCGAAAATAATACGCTGCTCTTTTTCTTCGGTATTCTTGCAGCTGTCGGCGCCCTGCACTTCACCGGTTTTCTAGCGTACGCGGCAAAATTGTATGAAATGTTCGATCCGACCATCGTCAATATCGGTGTCGGATTCCTCTCCGCTATTGTTGACAATGTTCCCGTTATGTCGGCGGTTCTCAAAGCGAGTCCGGCAATCGATCATGCACAGTGGATGCTGGTAACGATGACGGCAGGTATCGGCGGTTCATTGATTAGTTTCGGCAGTGCGGCCGGTGTCGGAGTTATGGGTAAAATGGCAGGTATCTACACCTTCGCTTCCCACATTAAACTAGCTTGGACTGTCCTGATAGGCTACATTGTTTCTCTGGCGGTATGGTATTTCCAATTTGTTTTTTTAGGATTCTACTAGATCGATTTAAACTGCCCTCATCACGGGCGGCTCATTTACTCGGCAAAATGTTCTTCATAAAAATCATTTGACCAATTATAGCTTTCCGTCGCCATTGCGTTTAGTTTATCTTCGTCAAGACCCAATTTTGTCATACTCTCTTGAAGATTGGAAAACTTCTCTTCCTCTATGGAAATTACCAATGACAGCATTTCCCAAAGTCTCCCATCATTATCAATCAATGCGGATAAGATAGAATCGTCTAGATTAATGCCTGAAAGTACCTCTTTCATAGGCATTCCGAACATTACGTCAAACAAAGAGATCAAACCGGTCAAAAATGCCTCATCTTGCATGGATGATGTCGTACAGGATGCTATACAGCTCATCATTTTTCCTCTAAAGAGAGCTGATAAAAGTATCGGCTCCGAAAACATCGGTCCGGTTGCATCTGCGTAGAGAAATAACAAAATCCACTGTTTTAAAGATTGTCTGCCGAGTAACGACATAGCATGCCGCAAAGAAGAGATCGGCTCTCTTACCCCTATTTCAACTGAATTGATATATTTCAAAAGATTTATGATCAGATTCGGACAATTAAGCAGTTTTCCTTCGAGTTCTTTTATATCGGCGTTGGCATCGATCAGCGCAATTACTTCTAATAGGACGCGATGGGAAGGATCAAATTTCTTTTGGCTGAATACCGTCGGTTTTTCATAAAAATAGCCCTGAAAATAGGCAAATCCGAGTTTTTTATAATATTCGTAATCCTCAATGGTTTCGACTTTTTCAGCCAGAAGTTTTATTTTCTTATACGGTTCGAACAAATTGATTTTTTTTACGATTTTCTCTTTGCTCGCTGAAAACAAATCGATTTTGACATACGACAAATATTCAAGCAACGGTTCGAATCGTTCAAACATCTCTTCACTTAAGTCCATATCATCCAAAGCAAATGAGTATCCTTGATCTTTGAGGTTTTTAACATTTGATATAAACGAATCATCGACAAAGGTATTTTCTAAAATTTCCAAAACAAATTTTTCTGCAGGGATGGCGTTAAAAAGAGGCGTGTTAAAAAAAGTATGATCGATATTGATAAAGCCGAAATGCTTTCCGAGAAGTTTACGTGAACCGAAATTATTAAGGGCATTGACCAAAACACGGCAGGTTGCCTGTGTATTGCAAGAAATTGGGGCCGCATAGTTGTCTAAACTCTGACGAAATAATAACTCATACCCGTAAATATGCCCATTCAGATCAATAATAGGCTGTCTGCCGATAAAAATGTTATGCATATAATCCCTATATTTGGTTTTTTATATGATATCAAATGAAAGAACTATTAATACTTAATTACTTAGCTAATTAACTAATTATTACAAAAATATTACATTATCTATAAAAAGTGAGATTTTTGAGAGTTGTAGAGTGCGTAGAAAATTTAAAATCAGTTTTATACTGATTTCTGGCTCAACTTTTTTTCTTCATACGACAAAATGGATCCGCTAAACATTTCATACAATTTTTTGCATTTTTCAATGTCTACATCAACGTATATTTTTTTGCCTTCTCTGAAACTCTTGATCAGTCCGGCTTTTCTGAGTATATCTATATGTGCCGAAATCGTCGGCATGGAATAACTGAATAATGATGCAATCTCCGTAATACACATCATGCCATTTTTATGGATACTTTTATCCCCGTTTGACAGTATTTGTTCAAAAATCTCAAGCCTTGTTTTATTTCCGAGTGCCTTATAAATATTTACTTTTTCATCAAACGTCATTTTTCTTTTATCGATAAAAGACATACCCCTCCTTTTTGTCCTGTCGTATAATAAATTTATATCATTGTATATTAGATTCGTATTAGATGCATAGGCAAAATTGAGTGAGAATGAATTTTTAAGCTCTTTTAAAAATTATCCTCTGAATCTATCTCCTATTACTATAATCTAATTATAATAGTGTAACGTTGCACCAGTGTTGCATTGAATCGATATAATAAAAGTTTGATGTTAGAGAAAATTAGATAGATAAGATAATTCTAGCCGGATGAGGAGATAAAATGATTTACGATTTTTGGAAAGACTACGATCAGCTGCTTTCGTATGAGCAGGCCTCCCTGCTCGACTATAGGCTCGATAGCATCGCCATAAAACTCAATATCTTCTTCCAAAGACTGATTATCGAACATATAGAGAAACGGGAAATCCATTTTTATCTGGCCGGTTCATGTATCAAGGCCGACACATTCAGAGACCTTGACATGTTCTTTCCCTCGAAAGAGGATCAGGAGCTGATCAACAATGCGATGAACAAGGACTATTTCGAGTACGAAAACAACTCGTATACCTACAAATACAAAAACGATATTTACCAGCTTGTCTATAGGGAGAGGTTTAAAGATGCGACACTCGAAGAGCTGGTGGACGGATTTGATTTTGATTCGACAAAGATCGCATTTGAGTGCCGTTACGACACACTCAAGAGGCTCTTTACGATTGTACGATGCGACATGAGAATCGAATTCGTCAACTATATCAACACCCGCGTCAACCGTTTATCCAAAGTCAGCCTTAACCCGTTTGTATCGCTCCAGCGGGCAATCTACTTTTTAAAACGGGGAGATGACGTCCCTTATGAAGTGTTTTTGCAGATTTGCGCAAAAATCGCATCGCTGCCTTTGGAGGAAGAGAACGACATGTCGGTCTATTTTAAAAATCTTCAGGGTAATCCGAATAAGCTGGTCAATATAAAAAGTGCGATTGAGCATTATGTGGAGGAGCAGAAAAAGTAGGTACAACGTAAGCCGGGTTCTGGATGAAGTGATAATTAATCTACTGCCTAGATCGCTCTAGGCCTCTAGCGAAACAATAGCAATGTAGGACGCTAACCATCTGTTTCTTGCTGCGCGGTTGGGTTTACATAGCTCCCCTGATTGCTCAGGGAACTGGTGGGCTCTTACCCCGCCGTTTCACCCTTACCTCTTTCGAGGCGGTTTCCTCTCTGTTGCACTTTCCCTCACGTTACCGTGGCCATCCGTTAGATGGAACCGTGTCCTACGGCAGCCCGGACTTTACCTCTTGAGCTGTGACTCAAGCTATCACCTGTTGTACCTGCATAATTATAGGAGATAATAGATTAATTCCCCATATTGCCTATGTTATCGGCTTTTTGGAGACTAATCATCTACATGCCCCATAATAGTCATAATATTTCTAAACAGTGCCAGCAATTATTTCAACCCGATTTCTTCCGCTTGACTTAGCTTTATAAAGGGCTTCATCGGCACGCTTGATCGTTTGCATGATTTTCTCTTCAAAATTATGCAATGTTACACCTATACTGCACGTTATGTGTTCAACTTCTTCAAAATATGCTGTTTCTATCGTGTGTCGGAGATGTTCTGCAACCTTGAGTGCTTGTTCATCTGATTCGACGGCAAGCAGGAGAATAAATTCTTCTCCTCCCCAACGGATGAGAACATCTTCATTTCGGATAGACTCATTAAGTACGTTGACAAAATATTTCAGAACATTGTCACCCCGATTATGCCCATAGGTATCATTAACTTTTTTAAAATAATCGATATCGAACATCATGACACACAGTTCTTTTTGATGGTAGCCGATTTTCTGAACAATTCGATCATAATTGCTTTCCAAAAAAGTCCGGTTATATGCTCCTGTGAGAGGGTCGTGAGTCGCTTTTTGACCAAGGTCGATAAAATCTTGCATGGTTGAACTGATGTCGCTAAAACTGAGAATATAGCGCTGATCATCAAACGGGGCAATGGATAACGTAAACGCATGTGGAATATGGTGACGGTCAATCATAGAGACAATCCGCTTATTATCACTAAGTGCGTTTAGAGCCTCAATCCAAGTTTGATTGGGTTTAATCTTTCCGGTATGAAAATAAAAATCCATAGGTATAAAAAGTTCATGTACCGATTGATGCAGCTTGAAAAATTCTTCCATAGAGTCATAGCCGGTAAATTCGAAAAAAGCAGGATTTGCATATTCTGGATGATCGATACCGGTTAGCACAATGATATTTTGTTGAATTTCCATCATCTTTTGAAAATGTTCGGAAAACTCTTTAAGTTCTTTTGTTTGCTTTTGAACAAGAAAATTAAGCCGTTTGTTGTTGAGATAAAGAAAGAGCGCGATCAAGCTTAAAAAAGCAACGCCGCCTAATAGAGGATACAAATAGCGCTTTAATTCGTTGGGCTTTTCATTAGGATTGTAAATCAGGTCTTTAAGAGCCTTGTTTAACGTCCCCTCTTTTGCCATTCCCAAAGAGAGATAGAGATTGGAAATGACCTCAAAACGCTCCTGACTGGTTGTTCCGATGGGGATAACTTTTGGCATAATGAGCTGTTCCGTCATACCGGCCTCATACCATAGCGCATCCACATCATTCTTAGGATTAAGTCTTTTGATAGCCATGACGGATTCTTCGGTGTGGTTAAATGCGTATTGCCACCCCTCAATCGTTGCCAAAACAAACCGTTTGACCCGATCGGGATGATTTTTAATCTCTTGATCGGTAGTAATAAGATTGTCGCCATAAAGGTCGATGCCGTAACTCATCGGATTCAAAATATTGATGTCATGTCCGCTTTTTTTATATTTAAACGGCTCATTGGTAATATATGATTCGATTGCATCGACTTCACCGCTGATTAGTTTTTTATGCCCAAAATCATGAGGAACATGGGTATAATCCCCAGCCTCCAACCCTGCAAAACTGAGCATAGCAGTGATTGCGGCATCGTCTAATCCTTGCTGATAGGCGACGATCTTCCCTTTAAGGTCATAAGGGCTTAGAAGACCCGAATCCCGACGTGTTAGCAAGACTAGCGGATTGTGCTGAAAGATGGATGCGATAACTCTGAGAGGATATCCTTGTGCACGGTATAAAAGAATACTCGAATCGGCAATCCCATATTCGGCTTCCCCGTTTGCAACCTGTAGAACATTATTTTTCTTCGGGTCACGTTCAATAATATCAACATCCAGTCCATATTTTTCGTATATCCCTTTTTCTTTGGCCATAACAATACCGGCAAACTGGTATTGGTAAAACCATTTTAAAGCGATTCGAACTTTTTCGGTCTCTTGAGCGTGTACAGCTATGACCATACCAATAAATATTAAAAAAATGTATTTCAATTCCTTACTTCATCCTTTTAAAAGTTTTAGATTGATTTTCCATCAGTAACAGATGAAGCATAATTGGTTCGGAGCAATTCAAAAAAAGTCTTTTCAGGTACCGGTCTGGAAAAATAGTATCCCTGATAATATCCGCAGCCGCGATTTTTGAGATATTGCATCTGATATTCCTCTTCCACCCCTTCGGCTATGACATGCAAATTAAGCGTCTGGCCCATGGCGATGATGGTATTGAGCAAAATAGTTTCATTTTGTTCACAGCAAGAAATATCGTCTACAAAGCTTTTATCGATTTTCAACGAATCGATAGGGAGTTGACGCAAATACGACAACGAAGAATAGCCCGTACCGAAATCGTCCATACAGATATTGACTCCCAATGCTTTTACTTTTTTCAATGTTTCCAATGTTATTTCAAGATAATCCAACATGACACTTTCGGTTATTTCAATCGCCAGCAACTTAGGATTAATTTTGTTCTTTTGAATAGCGTTTTTTATTTCTCCGTACAGATTGAGATTTTGAAATTGCCGCGTCGAGACATTGCACGATATGTGTACCCTGTCATATCCCGCATCTTGTAACCGTTTAATCGTATGTGCCGTCTCTTCGATTATCCATGTACCGAGCTTTAAAATGAATCCGGTATTTTCGGCAATGTTAATAAAATGGTCCGGAGAAATCATCCCTTTTTGATAATGGTTCCATCGAATCAATGCTTCGGCTCCGACAATCTTGCCGCTTTCGATATGTATTTTCGGCTGATAATAAAGTTCGAATTCACCATCCGAAAATGCTCGATACATATCATTGGCGATAGCAACCTCTTCATGCACTTTTGCGTTCAGCGTTGTCGTAAAAAAACTAAACTGATCACGTCCCTCCGATTTCGCTTTGTACATTGCGATATCCGCATATTTCATCAATTCATTGATATCTTTTGAATCATCGGGATAGACCGAGACACCGATACTGGTAGAAAGTCGAAGAAAATGGCTTTGTATTCTCCACTCTTGATGAAACATATCCAGAATTTTCGAAATTACGGGTTCTATCGTCACCGCATTGTTAAAGTCGCTCAATATCATAATAAACTCATCGCCGCCGATACGGGCGACAATATCATTTTCCCTGACAATCGAATTTAATTTTTGTGCAACTGCTTTTAAAAGCTCATCACCCACATGATGTCCGAGCGTATCATTGATATTTTTAAAATGATCTAGATCTAAAAATAAGACGGCAAATTTTCGGTCGTATCGATTGGCATTGGCTACCATCAGTTTCATCTGCGTATAAAGACTGTGACGATTAGGCAGCCCCGTCAACGAATCATGCAGTGAGGCGAAAGTAAGCTCTTCATTAAGGCCTAGAACTTGGTTTTCGGTACGGTTGAGCTCGATGGCATGTTCCATCTGCAATTTAACGATGTATGCGATCACCATAGCCTCTGCAATAACAAAAACACCGTGTAAAATGACGATATCCATCCCGCAGCCGTAGTTAAACACCATTACCGGCATACCGAAAAGGGAAACTTCGTAGAACTGCAAAAAATTAAATACGAAATGATGAACAATCGTCGTAGCCGCAGCTACTACAATAGGAATGATATCTTTATAGAGAGACAGAATGGCCAAAGCGATGAACACATGAAAATGCATCTCGATACGTCCGAGATGCTGTTGGATGTAGATCAGCGAAAAGAGCATCATTCCTACACCCATTAAAGCACGCATTACCTGCGTTCCCTTAAATGTACGATAAGCCCAAAAAAGGATAAGGGTTATTAACCCTCCCCCCACAAACCCGTACAAATAGGTATCATAAGTGATCGAGGTAATAAAAGTTGCTATAAACCACTGAATAACGATCAACACCAACATCACTTTATCGGCTTGTAAAAAATGGTCGTTAAAATTTTTTTCCGCAAATACGGGAACTTTCGGCAATCGGAATAATTGATTAAAATCTATAGTACTCATTTTTTCTCTTTGCTCATTTTTTCTATATCGCTTATCAGCATTTCACTCTTCAGCGGATGCATGGAATAAATTGATTTTAATATCAGGGTTCCATCCTTTTGTTTCTTTACGAGATAAAGGTTATCGCTGTGATCGATCTCCGCAGTATCTCCGATACTTTTTGAAAAATAGACCCCCAGTTCTCTGTCTAGACTCATCAGCTGTTTTTGGGTCAAATAGACCCCTTTAAATGACGGATTAAATGATTTGGCGAATAGATCGGGCTGATCCGGTTCTAATTCCGGCATTAAATTGACAAACATCAAATCAACATTCCCTTTATTCTTGGCGAATTCTTTTGAATCGTACAGTTTGTCCAACTCCTGCAAGATCGGTGTACATACTTTCACACACCCTACATATCCGAAAAAAACCAGCATCATCTCTTTTTCCGAGCCTTGAAGATAAGGGGCGACGAGTTCTTTATCAATGACCATTTTACCTGTCGTATGCCCTGCAAACAACATTGTTTGAACTGCAGGAATGACAAGAATCATTACGATAAAGAAAAAAGCGGAAAGAACTATTCTTTTAGTCATTTTGCTCTTCCGAGTTCTTTTCTCTCAGAGCGATTTTCAATGTCTCAATCTGATTATTTTTTTGATGAAGCATAAATATTACCGCAACGATAAAAACAAAAAACAGAACAAAGGTGATAAACGTCACATCCAATATAATCTCGTGAAACCGCTCAAAAAAACTCTTTTCTTTATGTAAAATAACTGCATCGCGCACTGTATATTCTGAGAGTATTAAACGAGAATTCTTAAACGCATCGTGATCGAACATATAAATATTCGGACTTTTTAAAACCGAATGGATTGATTTTAGATCTTCACCTTTCAAATAACGGACGACTAAATCAGCCGCATGTTTACCCTGACTCGTTCCACTGGTCACAAAACCGCCGATCACTCCGCCTGTAACATACGCATCTTCCATACTGCATACAATCAGATTCGGGTTTTGTGTCAAATGTTCTATTGACTCTTTAAGTGTCAAATTGTGCCCGTCTTCGTCATTCCATCCACCTATAGTTGTTAATAATACAAACGATTGAGGAGTGTTTGGGAGCTTTTCGATAATATCATGGATATGTGCGGAAGCAATAATATGGAAGGTATATTTAGGGTAATTGACGAGATGTTTTCGGATATCGGCTTCAATCGATTTATACGTCGTAGAATCGTCACCGAGAATCCAAATATCTCTCGTTTGGGGCGAAAACTGCCGTATTAATTCAATATTTTGGACAATATCTTTGGTTTCATACACTCCGGTATATCGTAAAGGATCAATCGTTTTGGCAAGTGAGAGATCGTTGACACCGGAGAAGAAGACGGGAGAATGCCGAAACAGCCGGTTCCCATGATTTAGAAAAAATTTCAACGCGTTATCGTCTGTCACATAAACGGCGTCTGGAAGATAGTTTTTATATTTTGTTTCCAGATACGTTAAAAAAAACTTCTGATACTCTTCTGAGAATTCAAGCCGCTTCGTATCCAAATATTCCACTGATATCTCAATGGGTAAAGGAAAATTATCTTTTAACTCAGAAACAAAGCTCTCATTTTGACGTTTTGTCCATTCATATTCCTGCGAATAAGAGTGAAGGATAAAAATGCGTTTTTTTACCGCTGTATTTCCATGCAAGGACAAAAATAAAAGAGCAATCAAAACTATAGATTTAAACATAAAAATTTTGCCTTTCGCTTGTTTTTCATAGTAACACAATATTGTTGAAATTTAAAAATAATGATGGAAAAGAGAAGAAGGAAGAGGGAAAGTATTTTATGTTTCCCGCAAAAGCGGGAAGAGAGGATTTACATCCCAAGTTTTGCTTTAGCTTCTTTGGCGTATTTGATACCCAAATCCCAAGCTTTGTTGTTCACTTCGTGAACTTTTTTCGGTACTTTCGAAAGCATAACCTCTTTCAAGGTTTCCGGTTCCAAAACTCCGGTAAATTCGTTTGTAATACCGAGTGCAACAACCGATTGGGTAATAACGTTTCCGACCTCTTCTTTTGCGATCGTAATAATCGGAATCTCAACGATGATCCATTTTTTACGGTCTTCTTCCGTCGGATGAACCAGGTTCGGTTCAACGACGATGATTCCGCCCGGTTTAACACCGTTTTTGAACTGTTGGTAGCTTACGTTTGCAACGGAAAGCATGAAATCGATTTCACCCTCATTTGCGTACGGGTAGAAAATTTCGTTATCATCAAGGGTGATATCAACAACCGTTGCCCCACCGCGAACTTGTGACGTATACGTAGCTGTTTTCAGCCCATGACCGCCAAGTTTGATTTTAGCCGCAGCCATAATCTCACCGGCGAGAAGAACCCCTTGTCCACCGACGCCTGTAAATCGTATCGTATGTCTCATGGTTTCTCCTTAGATTTTTTTCGCAAAGTCGTCTTGCGTGATTTTCGCGCGTTTGCCTTGTGCCGCTTCGATGACCATATCGTAAAGATCACAATACTCCGCCTGCTCTACTTCACGTAATACACCCGTCGGGAATTTGTTCATTTGCTCTTCAGGGCTTAATGCTTCCCATTTTTTCAACGGTGTCGTAATGCTGTCAATCCATGCAAGGTTTTCCATCGCATTTGCCATTTTGTTTTTACGGCCAAGGTTGATATGGCAGTTAGACATAATGTCAAAGAACGAGAATCCTTTGTGTGAGAACCCTTTTACAAGAACTTTTTCCAATTTTTTAGGATCAAGCATAGTCTCGCGCGCTACAAACGACGCACCGGCTCCGATAGCAAGTTTACACGCATCGAACGTAGGATCGATATTCCCGTTTTGCGCCGATACACACCACATACCCTGCGGAGTTGTCGGAGAGATTTGGGAATTGGTCAAACCGTAAATAAAGTTGTTGATAAGAATAAAATTCAAATCGATATTACGGCGGCATCCGTGAATGGTATGGTTACCACCGATCGCAAGACCGTCACCGTCACCCGCTACAACGATAACGTGTGCATCAGGACGGGTCAATTTGATACCCGTAGCATACGCAACCGTACGTCCGTGAGTCGTATGTACCGTATTACAGTTGATGTATGAACTGAAACGGCCTGAACATCCGATACCCGATACGACACAGACTTTGTCCATATCCCATTGCATCTTTTCAATGGCACGGATAACAGCTTTTAAGATAACACCGTCGCCACAACCCCAACACCAAAGTGTCGGCATTTTATCTACACGTAAATATTGATCGTAATTGAAAGCCATTAGAACATCTCCTTAACTTTAGCTACCATTTCAAGCGGCGCAATCGGACGACCGTTTGCTTTATGAAGCGTACCGAAATCGCTACGTCCTGTTACACGTTCGATCTCTTTGAGGTATTGACCCATATTAAGCTCGGTTACGAAAATTTTGTCAAATTTTTGACCGATCTCTTTAAGTTTTTTTACCGGGCTCGGCCAGATAGTAATCGGGCGGAAAAGACCTGCTTTAATACCGTCATTGCGAAGTTTCATTACTGCTTCTTTCGCACCGCGAGAGATACTTCCGTATGCGATCATACATACTTCGGCATCATCAAGCATGAATTCTTCGTAATCCGGCTCATCATCCAAACCGTCATTTTCAAGTGCAACCGTGTTGATTTTACCGACAAGGCGCTCGATGTTGAATTGGCATTGTGCCGCATCTTCCGTCGGGAAACCGGTCGGGCCGTGATGCAATCCCGTAAAGTGGAAACGGTACCCTTCAAACATCGGGTTCAAAACCGCAGGTGTGTTCATCGGAACATCGTACGGACGATAGTCTTCCGGTTTCCCGTCGAATCGTTTACGACTAACATTTTTTGCACGGATCTCTTCCAAATCAGGAAGAACCGCTTTACCGTGCATGTGACCGACTGTTTCATCCAAAAGGACGAAAACCGGAGTCATATACGTTTCTGCCAAGTTAAACGCACGTACTGTCTGCGTATAACACTCTTCAAGAGAACCGGCACACAAGGTAATTGATGCATAGTCACCGTGCGTCGGATATTGTGCTTGACCGATATCGGCTTGGGAAACACGAGTCGGAAGACCGGTTGAAGGACCTCCGCGCATAACGTTAACGATAACCAACGGAACTTCGGCGATAAAGCCGAGACCGATTTGTTCCGCTTTTAGTGAAATCCCCGGTCCTGACGTTGCCGTCATAGACTTTGTACCCGCCATAGAAGCACCGAGCGCAACCGAAATACCGGCAATCTCATCTTCCATTTGGATAAATTTTCCACCCACTGTCGGCAGAAGATCAGACATCTCGTGCATTACTTCAGACGATGGAGTAATCGGATATCCGCCAAAAAACATACATCCGGCATCAAAAGCACCAAGTGCTGATAATTCGTTACCTGTAGAAATTACTTCTCTTGCCATTATTTCACTCCTGCTTGGTCTAAAGACATATATTTATTCGCAATAATAGCCGCTTGACGTGCTTTTGCATCATCCGTCAATTTTGCAAATTTATAGTCTGCTTTGTCCGCAACATAAATTGCAAAGTCTGGACAAGTAAGCTCACACTCATTGCATCCGATACAACTCTCAGGGTGATCGATCGAGATCATGGCACCCAAAGTCGATGTAGGCTCATAACGCATACCGAGTACACCTGATGGACATACTGATACACAAATATCACACGCTTTACAGTTATCGGTGTTTACCCATACAGGGACATTACCGGGATTGATCGTTTTAAACATCTGCTCTCCTACCTTTTAGTTTTGAACATCACGGAAAATCTCCGCGTCTATACTGGCCGATACGGCACCGAATCTACACCATCCGGTGAAATTCACTTACTGATTCGTCTCTTCGTTTGTTGAGAATTTCCCTACAGCACATGAGACAAAACTCTTGAGCTTCAGGGCGGCATTTTCGATAGCCCCCTCTTCCTCACCGATTAGAGGATAGCCGAGCTTTCTTAATATCATTTTAAACTGTGCTAATTGCGCCTCTTCCGCTATCGCAGCGGAAACTTTACGAGGCTCGCACGAGAGGTCAACATTGACCTCAGTAAATCCAGCTTCATTGAGAGCCTTGGTAATCGTATTAGCGCAACCGCCGCAACGAATATTTGCAACCTCAAAGATCTGAATCATTATTTTTTTGCCATCACTTCAGCAACCGCTTTTCCGATATCAGCCGGAGAAACAACGACTTTAACACCTGCCGCTTCAAGAGCCGCCATTTTTTCCGCTGCCGTACCTGACCCGCCGGAGATAATCGCACCTGCATGTCCCATACGTTTGCCCGCCGGAGCCGTTTGACCCGCGATAAATGCGACAACCGGTTTAGTAACGTGTTCTTTGATATAAGCAGCCGCTTGGATCTCCAAGTCACCGCCGATCTCACCGATCATGACGATCGCATGCGTTTCCGGATCCGCTTCGAACATCGGGAGCAATTGTTTATACGACAAACCGATGATCGGGTCACCGCCGATACCGACCGCAGTCGTAATACCGAATCCCTCTTTAACAACCTGATTGGCTGACTCATAGGTCAACGTCCCCGATTTAGAGATAAGGCCGATATTTCCTTTTTTGAAAATAAAGCCCGGCATAATCCCGATTTTGCACTCATCCGCCGTAATGATACCCGGACAGTTCGGCCCGATAGTCATCATGTTTTTCTTAACGGCATACGCTTTTGCATACATCATGTCTTTTACCGGAGCACCTTCGGTAATGATAACCGCAAGTTCAATCCCGGCGTCTGCCGCTTCCATAACCGCATCGGAGACGAAAGCAGGCGGAACGAAGATCATTGAAACAGTAGCGCCCGTTGAGCGAACCGCTTCTTCTACCGTATTAAATACCGGTTGACCGAGGTGTTCTTGTCCACCTTTACCCGGAGTAACCCCACCGACGATTTTTGTACCGTATGCGATACATTGCTCAGCGTGGAACGTACCCTCTTTTCCTGTAAAACCTTGAACGATTACTTTCGAATCTTTATTGACCAAAATAGACATTTATTTATGCTCCTTTTGCTGCTGCAACGGCTTTACGCGCACCGTCTGCAAGATCGGTAGCAGCAATGATATTTGAGATTCCGGCATTGTTTAAAATTTCAGCCGCTTCAATTGCGTTGGTTCCATCCAGACGAACGATAACCGGTACATCGACTTTCGTCAGTTTTGTCGCTTCCAAAATACCGTTTGCAACACGGTCACAACGAACAATTCCGCCGAAAATATTGACAAAAATCGCTTTTACGTTCGGGTCTTTCAAAATGATTTCGAACCCTTTTGCAACGGTTTCGGCATTTGCTCCGCCGCCCACGTCAAGGAAGTTAGCCGGTTTTCCGCCTTCATAGTTGATCGTATCCATCGTACCCATCGCAAGACCGGCACCGTTAACCATACAACCGACGTCACCGTCAAGTTTGATATAGCTAAGACCGAATTTGCCCGCTTCGATTTCAGTCGGTTCTTCTTCGCTCAAATCACGCATTTCATTCACTTGCGATTGGCGATAAAGGGCGTTGTTATCAAATCCCATTTTCGCATCAAGCGCCAAGAATTTGCCGTCACCCGTTTTGATCAACGGATTGATTTCGATCATCTCGGCATCGTGATCCATGTAGACACGATAAAGTGCGGATGCAAATTTGATAAACGTATTGATCTCTTCGACCGGAAGTCCGAGACCGAACGCCAATTTGCGCCCGTGGAAACTTTGAAACCCTGTCAACGGATCGATGGCTACTTTGATAATCTTTTCCGGAGAATCGTGTGCAACATCTTCAATCGCCATACCACCCTCAGTTGATGCCATCATGATCGGCATTTCCGATGCACGGTCAAGCAACATACCCAGGTAGTACTCTTTTTTAATGTCCGCACCCTCTTCTATGTAAACTTTTTGTACGAGTTTACCTTCCGGTCCAGTTTGATGTGTAACGAGCTGCATACCGAGAATTTGACTGGCCAATTCGCGTACTTCAGAAGTAGAACGGGCAAGTTTAACCCCGCCGCCCAAACCGCGTCCGCCGGCATGAATTTGAGCTTTAACCACCCAAACACTGCCGCCGAGTTCTTGTGCCGCTTTAACAGCCTCATCCGGTGTAAAAGCAATGTGACCGCGCGGTGTCGGTACGTTGTATTTTTTGAATAGTTCTTTAGCTTGATATTCGTGAATATTCATCCATTCCTCCTGTTATAAGTTTACGCTATTGGTCTTGTCATCTCTTCCGGGATGACATATTTATCGAACTCTTCCGCTGTAAGAAGACCGAGTTTGATCGCGGTCTCTTTCAATGTAGAGTTTTCTTTATGCGCCGTTTTGGCGATTTTTGCCGCATTTTCATATCCGATATACGGATTTAGTGCCGTTACCAGCATCAATGAGTTGTTCAGATATGCATCGATTTGCTCGCGAACCGGCTCGATACCGACGGCGCAGTTATCATTGAACGATACGATTGAATCAGCCAATAAACGGACCGACTGCAAAAAGTTATACGCAATGACCGGTTTGAATACATTAAGCTCAAAGTTCCCCTGGCTCGCCGCAAAACCGATACACGCATCGTTACCCATGACTTGACACGCAACCATCGTCACCGCTTCGCTTTGTGTCGGGTTGACTTTACCCGGCATAATCGATGAACCCGGCTCGTTTTCAGGAATCGTAATCTCGCCGATGCCGCAGCGAGGACCGCTCGCCAACCAACGGACATCATTTGCGATTTTCATCATATCTGCCGCAAGGGCCTTAAGGGCTCCGTGAGCGTATACGAGAGCGTCATGAGAGGTCAACGCATGAAACTTGTTCGGTGCGGTAACAAACTGATGCCCTGTGAGCTGTGATAGTTTTGCCGCTACGCGCTCGCCCAATTCAGGGTGTGCATTAAGTCCTGTGCCGACCGCTGTCCCGCCGAGTGCCAGTTCTCTAACCGACTCCAGAGAATCTTTCGCCATTTTCTCGCATTTGTTGAGCATCTCTACCCATCCGCTGATCTCTTGGCCGAGAGTAAGCGGAGTCGCATCTTGCAAATGGGTACGTCCGATTTTAACGATATCGCTGAACGCTTCAGATTTAGCTTGCAGCGTTTTACGCAAATGATCGATTGCCGGAAGAAGACGTGTCTCAACCGCAATGACTGAAGCAACGTGCAATGCCGTCGGATAGGTATCGTTGGAGCTTTGTGATTTGTTGACATCATCATTCGGATGAACCAATTTTTGAGTACGGAAATCACCGCCGAGAATTTCGGTAGCACGGCTAGCCAATACTTCGTTGTTGTTCATATTTGATTGCGTACCTGAACCCGTTTGCCATACGACAAGAGGATAATGCTCATCGAGTTTGCCTGAGAGCATTTCATCTGCAGCCTGAGCGATCGCATCGGCTTTTTCTTTGGATAGCATTCCAAGATCGCAGTTAACCAAAGCAACCGCTTTTTTCAGATAAGAGAATGCACGTGTGATTTCATACGGCATTTTCTCTTCCCCGATTTGGAAGTTTTCCAAAGAACGCTGTGTTTGCGCTCCCCAGTAAGTGTCGTTCGGTACCCGAACTTCACCCATCGTATCCTTTTCGATGCGATAACTCATTATTTGGCTCCTTCAAAAAATTTATTGGCATTCAACGTATCGATCAATCCCTGAACCGATTTGCACGATGCGGCAAACATCGCTTTTTCCGTCTCATTGAGTGTGACTTCGATAATTTTTTCAGCACCGTTGGCTCCAAGCATTACCGGTACACCGCTGACAACATCGTTAAATCCGTATTCGCCCTCGAGATAGACGGCACACGGATGGATTTGTTTCGTGTCTTTTAAAATCGCTTCGACCATAATCGCTGTTGCTTTTGCCGGAGCGTAGTACGCTGATCCCGTTTGGAGCAATGCAACGATTTCGGCTCCCCCTTTACGGGTACGCTGAACGATCTCATCGATCTCTTCATGCGTCAATACATCCGACAACGGTACACCCGCAACGGTCGAATAGCGAGGCAGCGGAACCATGTCATCGCCATGCCCCCCCATGACCGAAGCACGGATCTGCCCGCCTCCGTATCCGAGTTTTTCTTGGATAAATGCCGCCATACGGGCACTGTCCAAAACGCCCGCCATACCGATAACACGGCTTCGGTCAAATCCGCTTTCGCGCAATGCGACGTAAGTCATAGCATCCAACGGGTTAGAGACCATAATGACGATAGCGTTCGGAGAGTATTTTGCAACCCCTTCGATCACTTCACGGGTTACTTTTGCATTAATCATCAATAAATCATCACGACTCATACCCGGAAGACGCGGGCTTCCTGCAGTGATGACAACGACATCACAATCGGTCATATCCGCCATGCTCTCAGCTACGGTAACAATAGAGTGCGATCGTACCGCCGCTGCGGCTTGTGACATATCGAGTGCTTTACCTTTGGCAATCTCGATTTTATTGTCGCGTAAAATAATCTCATGGCAAGAGCCGAGCATTGCAAGCGAGTAGGCAATCGTCGATCCGACATTTCCTGCCCCTACGATTCCGACGCGTTTTCCTTTTACCATTCCATACTCCTTGTGTCATATCACTATTGCTCTCTGAAAAACAGAGAGAAATAAAAGACGATTCAATCGCCTTTTATCTATAGAAAAGCATTCTACAGATAAAAAGCGATCGGGGAGTTTCCCCAATCGTTGCTATCGTTTAGATAGCGGCAATAATTGCGTTAAGTGTAGCACTTGGACGCATTGCTTTTTCAGTTTTAGCAAAATCAGGGTGGAAGTAACCGCCGATATCTTGTGCTTTACCTTCTACTGAAAGAAGTTCTTCCATAATTTTTGCTTCATTTTCACTCAATGCTTTAGCAACCGGAGCAAAACGTGCTGCCAATTCAGCATCTACCGTTTGATTTGCAAGAGCTTTTGCCCAGAATTGTGCCAAAAAGAAGTGGCTAGCTTTGTTATCCGGCTCACCCGCTTTACGAGAAGGCTCTTTATTGTTGTCCAAATAAGCCGCATTTGCTTCATCAAGCGCAGCAGTCAATGCCGACAACTTGTTGCTTTTTTCGGTTTTGTTAATGTGACGCATCGCTTCTGCCAAAGCAAGGAACTCACCGAGTGAATCCCAGCGAAGGTGACCCTCATTAACAAATTGGTCTACGTGTTTAGGAGCAGATCCGCCCGCACCTGTTTCAAACAATCCGCCGCCCGCAAGCAATGGAACGATAGAAAGCATTTTAGCAGATGTTCCGAGTTCTAAGATAGGGAACAAGTCTGTCAAATAGTCACGCAAAACGTTACCGGTTGCAGAAATCGTATTTTGTCCTGCACGTACACGTTTTAGTGAGAACGCCATCGCTTTTTCAGGAGCCATGATGTGGTACTCAACGTTTGATTTGTTGAATTCCGGAAGATACGCGTTCACTTTTTTGATGATGTTTGCATCATGTGCACGGTTTTCATCCAACCAGAAGACTACCGGAACGTTTTCGATTTCTGAACGCTCAACCGCAAGACGTACCCAGTCTTTAACCGGAATGTCTTTTGTGCGGGACATACGCCAGATATCACCTTTCTCAACGTTGAAGCTCATCAAAGCACCGCTTGCATCGCTTACCGTTACAACACCGTCTTCGTTCATTTCAAATGTTGTCGGGTGTGAGCCGTACTCTTCCGCTTTTTGAGCCATCAAACCGACATTCGATACCGATCCCATTGTAGTAACGTCGAATTGACCGTTGATTTTACAATCTTCGATGATTTCCGAGTACATTGTCGCATAACAACGATCCGGGATTGTAACGATACATTGGTTTACTTTTCCGTCCGGTCCCCACATTTTTCCGCCGTCACGTACGACAACCGGAAGCGACGCATCAATGATGATGTCGTTCGAGAAGTGAAGATTTGTAATCCCTTTATCCGAATCAACCATCGCCATCGGAGCGCGTGATGCGTATACCGCTTGCATTGCAGCATTGATTTCAGCTTGTTTTTCTGCTGAAAGTTTTTGCATTTTCTTCTCAAGATCGCCAAGACCAAGATTCGGGTTAACACCGACCGATTTGAAATCGTCCGCAAATTTTTCATAAACGTCTTTGAAGAACACTGAAACCGCATGGCCGAACATGATCGGGTCACTTACTTTCATCATCGTGGCTTTAAGGTGAATCGACCAAAGAATCCCTTTTTCTTTTGCTTCATCCATAGACTCAGCCAAGAAAGAGCGAAGTGCTTTAGCAGACATAAATGTACCGTCAAGAACTTCTTTGTCTTTTGCGTCGATCTCTTTAAGAGTTTTTCCGTTCAAAGCGATCGTCACTTTACCGTCACCGTTTTTGATGATTGACTGCTCGTTTGCATAGAAATCACCGCTGTTCATGTGGGCAACGCGAGTTTTTGAACCCTCATCCCATCCACGAAGTTTGTGTGGATTTTTCTTAGCAAAGTTTTTAACCGCAACCGCCGCACGGCGATCCGAGTTACCTTCACGAAGAACCGGGTTAACCGCTGAACCTAAACATGCAGAATAGCGTGCTTGGATCTCTTTTTCTTCATCATTTTTAGGCTCTTCCGGGTAGTTCGGAAGATCATAGCCTTGTGATTGAAGCTCTTCAATACACGCTTTAAGCTGTGGAATCGAAGCTGAAATGTTCGGTAATTTGATAATAACACCGTCCGGTTGAGTTGCAACTACGCCTAATTGTGCAAGATTGTCCGGAATACGTTGAGCGTCTGTCATACGTTCTGGAAATGTTGCGATAACACGACCTGCGAGTGAGATATCACTTGTTACGACTTCCACGCCTGCTGCTTTTGTGAATGCATTTACGATCGGTAGTAGCGAGTATGTCGCTAATGCCGGTGCTTCATCAATTACTGACCAAATGATTTTTGCCATCAGGTTCTCCTGTTATTTTTTTTATGCAAGCATCATAACACTGTAGTTCGATTTTTTTTCACTTTGTAACATCACAGGAGGGCAAAAGTTGACAAAGTGTTTCATTTTGTAGCATTTACTATGTTTTTATGGTGTGTAGAAAAGTAACTACTGTAGACATGCTCCCCATCCTTACCTCGTACGAAATAAAGATAATCGGTATGTGCGGGATGGAGTGCCGCCGCAATGGCTTCTTTGGAAACATTGCATACGGGATATTGAGGCAAACCTTTGTTTTTATAAGTATTATAGGGGCTTGTATCGGTTCTTATACGACGTGCCGTAACCTTTTGATGTGAGAATTCTCCATAATTTAACGTACCGTCCATTTGGAGTCTCATCCCTTTTTTGATCCGATTGTCAATAACGGAGCTCACATACGGCATATCGCCAACAGATGAGGCTTCTTTTTGGATAACGGACGCTTTTGTTACGATTTGTAACCATTTTTCACTATCGGGTTGTAAAAGATTCTCAGAAGCTATCTTTTTCATTATTCGATCAGATTCGTTCAAGAGATGAACGATCAGTTTCTCTTCACTGAATTCATTGGGAATGCTGTAAGTTTCAGGGACAAAATTTCCCTCTTTCAAACGGGCATGTTCGTCATACGCTTCACGAAGTTTATTGAGGTCTAATGAAAGTTCTTTTGCGAGCTGTTGTAAAAAAATCTCCGTAGTCTCTCCCGGAATCAATGTGACGGCTCTGCTCACCGCTTTTGCCGTTGTAAGCCGATAAAGATACCCTATACGTGTCATATTTTCGTCTTTAATGTCAATCCATCCCTGTTGGGGTTTGCCCAATAAACGTAAAATAAATGCATCGATTTTATAGACGTTGACCCCTTCGTTTTGGAGGTGTGATATACTTTTAAAGACGGAACCTTTCGGAATATATACGATTTTGGGTGATGTGACGGTGGAGAACAGGTAGGTCATGAAAGATATAATCATCACCAAAATCATTCCGAAAACCCATAAGAGTATTTTACTTTTTTTAGTTTTTACTTTTTTTCTCGGTTTTTTCACGTTTGTCGCTTTGCTTGAGGGATTTAGCATTGATCACCTGAAATTAGGTAAGGTCAAAGTTGAGAAATTATACCTAAAATGGGACAACTCCCTTCAGATAAAAGCATCAAAAATAGATTTAAGCGGCTTAAAAAACAGTGATGAGCCTTTTACGCTAAAACCCCTCTCTAAACTTCCCCGATACATACGCTGGACTGAAAAGTGGGTAGAATCCATTCAAATTGATATTATTAAGTATGACGACAACGTGGCTTCATTGTTTTATCGTAAAGGTGAAGTAGGTACACTATCCGTAGGAGATGAATCGAACCGTACACAAGGGACATTTGAGCTTAATGAGAGGGACTTTGCCGTCACTTTGCCCTCCTATGCATTGAAAAACGGTATTTTTTCAACCAAACTGCATATTAATCTTCTTAATCAGCATCTTAACGCCGCCATCATGGCGAATTTTCCACAAACACCTCGCTTAACACTCAATATTTCCGGAGATTCCGATTTGCTGAGTTTCTCCCTCTTCGCCGATAACTCGTTGACAACACTCAAGCCGTTAATCGATTTTTTCAATCTCGATCCCGAAATTACCCCATGGATTGTCGACTACGCAAAAGCCTCATCTCTACATCTAAAGCGATTACACGGGACATGCCATTATGATACCCCCGAAGAGCTTATAGAAACACTTACGGCGGATGCTACCGTCATTGATGCGTCATATACCTTTGCTCAAGGGTTTGAGCCTATTCGCTCCCCTCAAATCGATTTGAATTTTCGCAAAGGAAAACTTTATATCTTCCCTAAAAATGGGACGTTTTATACGCTTCCTACCGAACAGAGCCATGTAATCATCGATTTTATGACACCGCATACTATGCTGGATGCCTATATCCGGACACAGCATGCCAAACTCAATGATCCGATTTTATCTCTTTTGACATTTTACGATATCCATTTGCCGATCAAACAACAAAAAGGGGAATGTGCGGTAGATTTAAATCTCTCCATTAATCTCCATTCGCTGGATACGACCGGCAAAGGGGAATTCATCCCTACCGCTTCTGAAATCCTACTCGATAAAATCTTGCTCAACACCGAAAACGGGATCGTAAAAGTCAATCGAAATCATGTAACGTTTGAAAATTTTATCGCCCATTACGGCAATGACGTTGCCCATGCGAACGTCACCGGTGAGTACGATACCAAAAAAGAGAGAGGGGTCGTTTCCATTAATGCCTACGCAGTCTCACCCGTAAAAGGGAGCCTAAGCCTTTTTGATTCTAAAGAGCCGCTTCGTGTCGCCTATGTCATCGCCCCGGACGGCGATACTCTCAATGTAGAAAAATCTCACTGGAACCTTTTAGGAGAAAAATTAACGATTGAAGGGTTCCGTGCTCCGTTTGATTATCATCGTGCCTATACGGCAATCAATTCAGTCCCTTTTATCCTCTCCGATTCCGTTAAAGGAAAAATCAATGCCGCATTTGACGGTACAAAAAAACTATCCGACATTAAAGTCCGTCTGAATGAATTTAAACTTGGCGAAGTCAAGCTCAACCAATCCCAATTTGATGTAGATTTGCACTACAGTGACGAAATGCTGAAACTACGGATCAGCAGCGCTTCCGCATGGTCGATTCATCAGCTCCCTCTTCTCGTATCCCCCTTTAGTGCAATCCTTAAAAATGATCTTATAACATTTGATCAGATTGAAACTGTACTGGGTGATTTATTCAAAGGGAACTTTACGGGAACCTATCGCATGAATACCCATAAGGGGACAATCCGCCTGAGTAACATGATTCCTATTTCTCCTAAATTGACCCCGATCATAGAATCTAAAGAGTCGATCAATTTAATCGTTGACGCTACAAGCGATCCGATCCAAATCGATGCCCCCGAGCTAAAAGCCCATTTTTCGACCATATCAACCGGATGGAAAATTTTATTGAACGACATTTCTCTGATTTCCAAAAAATCCCCTATTTTACGACGCTACAATATCAATAACGGCTATTTGAATCTCTACTATACGGGAGAGAGTTCCCGCTTCCTTTTTAACGGAGAAATTGACTACCTCTATCCGCTCATGGTCGTCAACAATCTTCCGATAGAACATTACAAGTTTAGCGGCTCACATCAAAACGATGTCACACAAATCAGGGTTAACGACCGTTTAACGATTACCCATTCTCCCGAAAATATCTATATACGAGCTAACAATACCGGCCTGAACATGCCGGTTTTATTCAAATTTCTCTCTGCACACACCGAAGAGAGTGATGTATCATCATCTGACGATGCGTCAAAGCCCATCAATATTCATGCGACCAATTCCTATTTGTATCTCATGAAAGACAGAAAGATCGTGACCGATACGCTAGACGCGACACTCAACAACGATAATTTCGATGCATCGCTCCAGCATATGAACGGTTCGGCAACCCTCAAAATACGAAATAATCTTTTCTCAATCAACGGGAAAGGATTTAACGATAAGTTTATGGAACATCTTTTTGCCCTCAGCGATTTCAGCGGCGGAACCTTTGCTTTCGAAGCAAAAGGGAAAACCGATTCTTTTGACGGATTGATGAGAGTTGAAAATACCATTCTTAAAGATTATAAAGTCCTCAACAACGTACTGGCATTTGTAAATACCGTCCCATCCTTGGCAACATTTTCCCTTCCGACCTATAATTCCAAAGGGTTGCCGGTTAATGAAGGATATGCCCATTTCGCTTATCAAAAAGGGATCGTTTCCGTCGACAATTTCACCCTTAACTCGCCTGAAATCAAAATCACCGGTAACGCTCAGGCCAATTTTAATGCCAATCAGCTTGATGGGGTACTGACACTGAAAACCGATTTGGGATCGAAACTCGGCAAAGTGCCGATGGTAGGGTATATTCTTCTGGGGGAAGACGGCTCGCTCTCTACTACGCTGACGCTCAGCGGAAAACTCGATGATCCTAAAATCAGTACCGCTATCGCCAAAGAGATCGTCACCGCACCTTTTAATATCCTGCGAAGAACGTTGGTTTATCCGTTTTTATGGATGCTGGACGATAAAAATAAAAAATAATTTATTGAACAGTTATAGAAAAACAGTGCTCTTCATTTTCATATCGATAGGAGAGCAAAAAGCCGTGTTTGGCAACAATTTTACTGACAATATTTAGTCCGAGTCCGAAGCCATCGGTCGTGCGCGAACTTTCCTGACGGGTAAAGGGTGTCAGAAAATAACTGAACTCTTTTTCCAAAGGATCTCCGTGATTATAAATATTAATGCTCTTTGACGCGGCTTCCAGCCGTATCGGCAGCCGATCCGCGTATTTCAGCGCATTATCGAGCAGATTTTTTAACGCAAGCGATAAATACTGCAAATCGCCCGTTATCGAAAAATTCTCTTCGATACGGACCTCGATATTCGATTCATCGATCAGATAGAGTTTTGAAAGGGCCTCCATAACGAGTGTTTCGGCACTGAAGCTCTCCGATTGGATCGAATCGGTTGCCTGAAGTTTTTCGATCTCTAAAAGCTCCTGAGTCAGTTGCTCAAGCTCTTTAAACGAATGTTTCAGCGAATCGCGTATGTTCGATTCCTCCAACTGTTCCAGCGCAAACATTCCGCGCGCTATCGGGGTTCTAAGCTCGTGCCCCACATCCCGTAAAAGTTCCTGACGCGACCGTATCAGATTCTCTATCGTTTGCGCCATCTCGTTGTAGCTGCGTGCGACTTCGCCTATCTCGTCACGCGAATGTATCGGACTGCGGCTGCGGTACTCTCCCTGCGCAAATCGGCGCATGCTCGCCGTTATCGAATGGAGTGGTGAGAGCATTCGAAGGATGATAAAAAATATAATGGCCAAAACAACGATATCGGCGATAACAAGGACATTGAGTATCCACCCCTCTTTCTGAGCCCTCTGAAGTGTTATATCGCGCAAATAGATATCATCGTCGAAGTAGCGGATATGGAGAATATAATCCCCCTCATCCGCCTTTAGGATTTCCAATAATCCAAAGGTGTGCGATTGGCGCAACATAACCAGTTTCGAATCCACAGGAGATATCTTGACCAAATTCAGGCTCCGAAATCTGTCGTTAAGCTCATCGGCGGTTGACGTTGCCATCCAACTAAATATTTTTCGTCCGTCAAGGAGATATTTTTGTAGAACGACCGATTCGTATTTTTGGGTATTGATCGTATCGATTTTGTACCCTATCCCGACCATCAGAGCCAGACTGATCAAAAATAATACGGTGATTTTTGTAAAAATAGACATACGTTACCCCGTAAATTTATAGCCGATACCCCATACCGATTTGATATAGCGGGGCTCTTTGGCATCGTCACCGATTTTGAGGCGAATATTGCTGATGTGCATATCGACGGTGCGATGCTTCATCTCATCTTCAAGCCCTAAAGAACCGATGATCTGATCGCGTGAGAGGTTTTTACCGCGATTTTTAATCAGAAGTATAAATATATCGAACTCGATCCGCGTCAAGTCGATCGGATACCCCTCCATCATCACTGTCTTATTGGTTTCGTCAATCGTAAAATCGGATACGACGAGCTCATTTTTACGCCCGTAGCGGCGCAATACCGCCTCGATGCGAAGGACAAGCTCGCGAGGCTCATAGGGCTTGTCAAGATAATCATCGGCTCCTAAATCGTAGCCGTATATTTTGTTTCCGATATCGGTGCGGGCGGATGAGATAATGATGGGAATATCCAACTGAGATTTAATCATCTTTGCCACATCGAATCCGTCCATCCCCGGCAGCATCAGATCCAATACGACGATGTCAAACGGTTCTTTCTCCACCAGCAGCCGATCAAGCGCTTTTTTCGGATCGGCATATCCGGCTGTTTCAAATCCGTACGATTTCAAAAAAGAGATAATCAATTCCTGAAGCGAAAGATCGTCTTCGATCAACAATACCTTTCTACTCAATGTCCCACTCCTTTATATGGGCGATAAAGCGCCGTTTTTGCTCAGAAGTCAAAATAGTATGAAGCCGCTCGAATAACCGGGTACGAATCTCTACGGAAGCTTTCTCCCTCTCCAGGTTTTTAGCCCGGAACATCTCCGCATCGAACGTCGGATTCAAAAACAAGGCATTAAGTTCTTCTTGGGTTTTCTCGCTTTGATGATGATAGCGGCGATAAGAATGCTGATACTCTTTCATAGCCTCTTCAACGGCTCGATGCTGCTGCTTGTTCAATCCCAAATCATGAAGATCCATCGGAAGACGATGATCGTCGGCATATAAGGGATTCATTCCGATCAGAAACATTAGCGTCAATACAAAGACAATCCGTTTCATCTTATCCTCTTTTTCATATCGCTTTTATGGCGTTATCTTCGATGGTCCCCTGCTCTATGTCACTGTGACACACTTTACAGTTTGCGCGGCTTTTGACCTTCTCGCTTGCAAAGACGTCAGCCGCGATATTTTTATGTCTCTTTTTCCAAAACGGCGTTTGGGTAATTGCTATCATATCGCGTTTTTGAAGCGATTGCACCATTTTTACCGACATCTCCTGCGTCGAGGTTTCTGCCGAGTGGGCTAAAAGATACGCTAATATCGTTTGGTGATCGGCGGGGTCAAGCGAAGCATCATCGCCGAAATGGTTTGACAAATCCCCCATCAACGCCGACCATGATTCTTTCGGAAGAAGGGTCGGCGGATAGAGGGTATGGCACGATGCGCATTCGTTGACGAAGACCGGATTTTCCTGCTCATAAGCTACTTTTTGGTTGTGTCCCGCAATCAACGGATTATTAGGAACACTCAGAGTGTAAATGAGCAATCCGATAGCTCCGCCGATGCCGATGAGAGCGACCGTTTTCTGCGGTACAGTGAGAACAGCACTCTCCCCCTCACTGTTTTTGTGCCCGTCGATCATAGAGGGGAGTGTCCGTTCCTCTTTATGCAACATTCTATCGACGATGACACCGCCTACGTGAGCCGCGATTAAAATCCACAAAAGATTGACGAAAAATTCGTGTACCTCTTCAAACACCTTCATCTCTTGGAAATATCCGCTGTGCAAAAATGCCAAAATACCGCGGTTTTCCTGTATTCCGTATGCGAATATTCCGCTGATCACGGCCAATACGACCGTCAGAAGCATAGCGATCATCACATAGCTTGCCGCGGGATTGTGACCGACATAGTGCCGTGATGGGTTCAGGAGAGTCATCAGATACTCTTTGAGGGCATCAAATCGAAGTGTAAAATCGCCGAAACGGGAGTATTTTGGACCGATTATCCCCCACACGATCCGAAACACGACCAATACACCCGCCGCCATTCCCGCCGCTACGTGCAGTGAAAGCCAGCGATCTTCCAAGGAAGCAATCCAGCTGATAAGGATCAGGGAAACAAACAGCCAGTGAAACAGCCGTGTAGGCAGTGTCCAAACATATACCCGTTTCATAGTTGACTCCTAGAGTGGTTTAATCTTCCCAGCGCCCGTAATTCGGGATGCGGATTTCACGTTCGCGATAGCTTCCGCTTGATGCTTGGGTATGGCATGCATTACAGTTTGCGAAACTTTTTACTTCCGGCTGTGTGACCATTTTTTTGGTTACTTCACGGTGTTCACGTACGAAATACGGTGTTTCCGATATACGCAGAGCAACCGCTCCCTTCATATCGCTTGTGCGATCGTTTTTAGACGCATGGGTCGCCAAATAATTTTGGATCGTTTTGTGGTCGCTTGGATCGAGCGTGGCATCGGTACCGAAATGGTTCTCCAACGTATTCATCGTCTTGTCCCATGACCGCTTCGGCAGAAACTGCGGCTGATAGGCCATGTGACACGATCCGCACTCTTTTTGATACAACGCAACGGTCGATTTTTCTTGCGGCGTCATCGGTTTTGCTACAACGCTTGAAGAACGGTGTTCATGCTCTTCATGTTCATCTTCTGCATACAGATAAACTCCGCCGGCTAAAATTAGAGCGGCTACGGATAGATTTAAAAACTTCATCATTGTGGATCCTTTAGTTTAGTTTTTCATGATATAGGTGAGAACATCACCTTTTTCCTGTGCGCTCCCCTCACGGGCGTACACATCCATAAAATTGCGTTTGAGCCATTTATTCACCTCTTTGGTGCTGGTAAGACGCTGCGGATTCGCACGGGGCGAGAGCGGCTCGATCACTTTTCCGGTAAGAGAGTTTTTCCCCGGATTTGCAAGATTGAGTGTATGGCAGCTGGTACATGCCATCGGCTTGCCCTGCTTTCCGGTGTGGGTAGAGGTAAAAATCTCTTTTCCTCTGGCGGCATCAAAGCCGTTAAATGCACTGTTTTCGGCTTTAGCCGTTTTTGAGAGATCATTCATATACTGGAGCACTTCCGGCGATGCCGCCATAAGTGACATTGAGAACATTGTGACGATTGCAAGGTATTTCATAACCTTCCTCCTGTTTTTTGATGCTCTAATGCTACGCCAAAGTTGTCAATCCCTCACGTAAAATCCCTTGACACTTTCTTGACATTTAACAAATAGTGATTTATGACCGATATAACCATGAACCCCATTTAGGAGGTTACAAAATGGATCCGATCAGCAGCAGCAATTTAGGTAGTGGACTTGAAATCTATGCGATGAAAAAAGCGATTGATATTCAGGGACAGGGAATAATGAAAGTGTTAGAGAGTGCTATGCCTATGTCAGGTAGCTCGGGCACCGCTTCCGGCTCAGAGCTTACCGGCCTAGGTCAAAATCTTGACATAAAAGGTTAGTCTACAGCTATACGCTAGCTGTAGCGCCTCTCTATTCATTTCTGCAAATTATCACTTCAACGATTTTGAAAGCTTTTTTAATCCAATATCGTACAAAAACAATGCAATCGCAAGCACACGGACTCAAATAGATATGTGAAAATTCTGTGTCACAAGATCGGCTGCCATAGGTTTGAAATAATAATATCCTTGGGCGATCATACACCCTTCTCTTAACAAGAATTCTCCCTGCTCTTTTTGCTCAATTCCCTCTGCTACAATAGTCAGATTTAGCCCTTTGCATAAGTGAATCGTCGATTTTACGATTTCACAATCGGCTGCCGCAAACGGGAGATTATCAACAAAAGATTTATCGATTTTAAGTTTATGAATCGGGAGATTTTTCAGATATGCCAAGGAAGAATATCCCGTACCGAAATCATCGATCGCCAATTTGAACCCTTTTTCGGACAAGAGTGTGAGAATATTTTTGGAGTATTCCGGATCCTCCATCAAAATGCTCTCTGTCAGTTCCAATTCAATCCATTCGGGCTTGCAACCGTATTTATCGAGGATCAAAGGGATCGTTTTTTCTAGATTTCCGTGCATCAGCTGTTTAGCAGAGATATTTACCGCTATATAGCCTATCTCTACTCCTTCGCTCTTCCAATGCACAATTTGACGACATGCTTCATCAATAATCCATTCGCCTATGCTAATGATCAGCCCTGTCTCTTCCGCGATCGGAATGAATTTTACCGGCGGTACCATTCCCATGTCCGGATTATTCCAGCGTACCAGAGCTTCGACACCGATTATTTTGTTCTCTGACATATCGACCTGCGGCTGGTAATGCAAAATAAGTTCATTGTTTTTGAGCGCTTTTCGTAAACTGTTTTCCATAGTAAGCCGTTCATAGACTCTTTGGGTCAATTCATGCGTATAGAAACGGTAGGTATTTTTTCCCCTCTCTTTTGCCTGATACATGGCCGAATCGGCATTGCGCAACAGCTCTTCGGCATTTGCCGCATCTATAGGATAAAAACTGGCTCCGGCACTGCAACTAATAAAGATTTCGTAACCGTCTGCATCCAGAGGTTCGGTCAACAAATGAACAAATCTGTGAATTACACTTTCAACATATTCCATGCTCTGCGCATTCTCGACGATAATCGCAAATTCGTCTCCTCCGAAACGGGCTATAGACTCTTTGTCAATGGTTTTTTCAAGGCGTATAGCCACCTCCTGCAATACACGATCACCAATACTGTGGCCGAATGAATCGTTAATCTCTTTGAAACGGTCCAAATCAATAAACCATACGGCAAACGGCGTTTTATTTTGACGATAATCGTATATGAGACGGTTCAATTTTTCCACGAAACGGAGGCGGTTCGGAATCCCCGTAAGTAAATCGTAGTGAGCCGAATGGTCCAAAATATCCCGTTGCACTACTAGTGTCTTTTGTTTCTTTTCAAGCTCGGAGAGAGCATTTTTGAGATTTTCCTGGATACCGAGGAGCTTATTTTCCACTTTTTTAATCGATCGAGAGACGAAAAAGATCAATACAACCAAAAAACTGAACGTAATCACTATGACCCGAATCAATATCACTTTTGTTCGAGCAATCCGCTGATCCGCTCTGATCGAATTATCACGTTGAAACGTGTAAAGTTCGTCAAGCAAAAAGTCTTCATATTGCTTTAAAAAGACAATTCGGTTGTTTATATCCCGAATTTTGATGTAATAGGCACTGTTTTCATTCGCATTCAGACCTTCTCCTAACCGTCTCAAGAGAGATTTCTCCATCATATTCTGTTTTGAAAACAAATCATCCTGCAATAAGATTTCGACCTTGTCCAACTCGCTGACTATGATGTTTTTAAACTCAAACCACTCTTTTTTATCAAAAATATTCGGTGAGAGAGCATCGAATTTTTTTATAAACTCGCGCTCGGATTCAATAATCGTTTTTTTCTGCTGATCAAGATCTCCCGTCGTCAAAAGCCTCTCAGTATCGTATTTGAGTATAAACAGTGATTCGTAGGTCGATTTGCTTAGCTGTTCATCGGCAATAATCTGCTCATACTCTTTCAAGAGCGAACTCAGTAAAAAACCGACCACCAGCGATCCGAGCAAAATCGTGATAAAAGTAAGATTTGCTATGTGCCGAAGGGTTAAACTTTTCTGCATGTTCAGTTCAAAGAGGATTTGTAGAAAACAATCTGTTTCTCTCGTCCCAAGTCGTCCGTTATTTGTTCCCATGAGTGAGCAGCATGGTCCATAGCTGCCTGAGGCGTCATCTCACCCTTAACGGCTTTGTACGCGTATTCATCGATTGCCTGATAATATTCTCCAGCTCCCGGAATGGTAATATCATAGACGACATTCGGGTTCGAGAGTGAGACGGTAATTTCATCCAGATACGCTTTCGCCGAAGCGGTTGAAAACCCGGCTTGTTCCCATGATGCAGGATCGTTGAAATGCGAATATCGCGATGGATTTACGGCTGTACCGTTTGTTGCAGTAAGCTTTTTTGTCATTTCTTTGGATGTCATATGGGCGGCAAACGCAAAAGCCAAATCTTTATGTTTGGAATCCTTGTTAACTAAAAACATCCAGTTGCCGCTGATCGACGAGACATCATTATGACGCTTTTCCCATCTATGCGTATGAGAGTTGTATACGGTATTGGATCCCGGAATTTGAGCATACCCAACTTTGTCTTTAATAATCGATACCGGAGAATTGGCGACGAAAATCCCCATATCGGCCCAATCCAGTGCCATCGCTACTTCGCCCGAAGCAAAACTGTTACGAACGTCATGCCCTGCGAAGCTTGCCATCCCCGGAGGCCCGAACTTCATAAAATCGACATAATCGCTCAGGGCACGGACAAAAGCCGGATTGTTGATGCGCGGTTTCATCGTATCGGGATCAAAATAGTATGCTTTATCGTCCGGATATTTGGCATATGCTCCCGCCTGTGCAAAAAATTGCAGCATGGAGATATCGTCTTTGACCCTTAAACCGGCCATTCCGTATTCAACTTTACCGTCTCCGTCCCAATCCCAGCCGTTGAAAAACTCTGCAATATCTCTAAATGCTTTCCATGTTTTCGGCGGCGCTAAAGGATAGCCGTAGCGTTTGGAAAATGCAGCCTTGTATTCAGGTTTTTCGAAAATGTCTTTGCGGTAATAGAGATTGATACAATCTCCATCATAAGGGAGTCCGTATGCTTTTCCATTCCAGGAGAGAACCGTATTGCGGTAAATCGGCAAAACATCGTCCCAGTCAATCTGTTTTTTGATCGCTTCCGGGATCGGTTCGATATGGTTGTTTCCAAGAAGCGTTCCGTTCCACATCGAAATCACAACAAAAATATCATATTTGAGGTTCGGGTCTTTAAGAGACTGATCGATTTTTTCAATCGTTTCGTTCCAGCTGGGAGTCACGACCCGTACCTTGCCACCCGTCTTTTTTTCAAAAGACTCCACTTCATCCAAAATCGGACCGCGTATCAGGCGGGCTTCGAGGGTCGGAACAATTAGAACGATAGACTGTCCTGCAAAAGGTTTGGAAGGGTTAACAACCGATGTCGAGACATCGTTTCCCTCTTTCTTTCGTTCGCATCCGGCAAATCCGACAAGGATCAAAACGAGTAAAGCAGCCAGAGTGAAACGATTTGCATAGTCAATCTTCATGCTTTGGTACCCGTATCCCGATATAGTGCTTCATTGTAATAAAGACCCTATTTTGTTTGCCTTAAATTCAGACTAAAAAAACTATTCGTTGCGTAAAACGGTTAAAACATCCACTTCAGAAGCTTTTTTCGCCGGATACCACGCAGAGAGCAATACAATAACAAATGCTCCGATGATGATAAAGAAGAAATCGATCACAGAAAAAAGGGGACAGGCTACTTTTTTTTACCCCTTGCCCCCCTACCTCTCCGTGCTGTTTCTGTCTTTTCGTTTTTCCACTTCTTCCATTAATTTTGTATACGATGGTTTTAGACCTGAGACATCGAGCATATATGGCCATCTTCTTTGCTTAACAGTTATCCAAAGCAATGCGTACGGGCCTGTTCTTAATGATAGTCGTATATAACCAATATCATTCCATTTTATCTTTAGAGTTTTGAAACATCCGTAATAAATTATATTATCATTCTCAAGCACAACACGATTTCTAAATGAAAATAGAAAAAACAAATCACATATAAGCCATCTCACTAGTCCTAAGCCCATTCCAAAAAATAAAATACCAACTATAATTTCAGTAGGATAATCAGGAGTAATGATTTTTTCATATCCTAAACCGATAAACACTGGAACAAAAATCAAATACATAAGTATCATTACAAAATAGCCTAAACGCCCATATAATGAAGTTTTATATACTTGATCATTTTGTAAAAACTCGTCCACTATCTACCTTCACATTATTTATTGCATCAATTTTATTCGTTGCGTAAAACGGTCAAAACATCCACTTCAGAAGCTTTTTTTGCTGGATACCAGGCAGAAAGCAAGACAATCACAAAAGCCCCTGTTATGATGGAAAAGAAATCG
Organism: Sulfuricurvum kujiense DSM 16994; assembly: GCF_000183725.1. Classification (NCBI taxonomy): domain Bacteria; kingdom Pseudomonadati; phylum Campylobacterota; class Epsilonproteobacteria; order Campylobacterales; family Sulfurimonadaceae; genus Sulfuricurvum; species Sulfuricurvum kujiense. Next base: position 1,493,702 of record NC_014762.1, read on the forward strand.
ACTACACTCAAATCCAGAGGCAGTGTCGAGGTCGGATAAACATCGGCAGGAAGGGAGATAATATCGAATGTCCCCAAAATCCACATCCCCAAAAAGCCTAAAATGGCTCCCGTCGTAATTCCCAACAATCCAATGACGATACCCAGAACCAAAAAGATTTTTTTAACCTCTTGTTTCGATGCACCGAGTGAGATAAGCAAAGCGATTTCACTTCGGCGGTTCATCACCGTCATCAAAAGCGATGAGATAATATTGATGGCGGCGATGAGGATGATGAGCATCAGGACAATAAACAGTGACATCTTCTCCATTTTCAGCGCGGCAAAAAAGTTGCCGTTGTCTTCCCACCATCCGCGAATCGATACCGTATCGGGCAATGCGGCAGCGACACGGCCAATATCGGCTTCGGGATTGGCGGAATGGACGTGAATCCCGTCATAGAGGTTTTCAGGGATCCCCAAAATACGCTGTAACGCACTCAGAGAGGTATAGGAGAACCCCTTGTCATAGGCACTCAGTCCGGAGTTAAATGTGCTCACGACGTTGAAGCGCTTGATCTTCGGAGTCAAGGCCAAACCGCCCGGCTCCATCTGAGTGAATATATAAGTCAGTTTCTCCCCAGAATCGAGTTGAAACTCCTCTTTGAGCGATTTGCCGACCATCACTTCAAAGTTTTTAGGTATCCCCCCTCTCAGCCCTTCGGCAACTATGCGGTTGACTTTGGCTTCCTGAGCAAAATCGACACCGAAAAGATACCCCCCCTCCATTTGATCGCCGCTTCTGGAGAGAACGGCAGAGGTGACATACGGACTAAACGAGAGATCGGGAAATTTCTGACGCAGCTGTTCGAGCAAAGCCGTGTCGCATGTCGCATAAAATTTTGGCTGAATCGTCATGGGATAGTTCATCACGGTAAGTTTCTTTTTAAACTCGTTGTCAAAACCGTTCATAAGTGCCATAGCGATGATAAGAACCATCACGCCCAGCGCAATTCCGGAGAATGCGAGGAGTGCGGAGAGGAAGATAAAGGGCTGCTCTTTGTCAAAGCGCAAAAATCGTTTGACGAGGTAAGAGACGATATTCAAGAGGCAAATACCCCTTTTTTAGGTCCTGATTTACCGCAGCAGTTTTTGTATTTGAGACCGCTTCCGCACGGGCAATCGTCGTTTCGGGAAATTTTTTTATCGTCATTTTCGTGCTCTTGATGATTGAGAGACATTCGAAATGCTTCCTGTTTTTTCTCCAGTTCCATTTGACGGGCAAACGCTTCAGCCTCTTCTTCGGCGCTCTCTACTTTAAATCGGATAACATGGAGGGTTTTAATCGTATCGTATTTGATCGTCTCGACCAATTCGCTGAAAAGGTTATAACTCTCTTTTTTATACTCGACCAACGGATCTTTTTGGTTGTAGGCGCGAAGTCGGATCCCCGTTTTCATGCTGTCCATTTGGTACAAGTGTTCACGCCATGCGGTATCGAGGGTTTTGAGGTAAATCTCCCGCTCGATTTCGCTTCGAAGTTTTTCATCCACAACCGACATTTTTTCGTCATATTGAGATTTTAATACATTTAGCAATGTACCTTGAATCGAGTCGAACGATTTATCGCCGAAGAGTGAAACATCGATATCGGCGTTCATCTCCTCTTTCAACGTCATTGCCAGACGTTCCAAATCGATCTCCTCTTCGGCAATCCCCTCAAAGATACCGCAGAACGCCAACGTACGGTTGACGTATTCACTGCGGATTAGATCGATTTTATCGGCTACGTTATACGACGGATCGAGCAGTTCACCGCGGAATTTATAGACGATTTTGCGCTGTTCATTCGCGACGTCATCATATTCAACGATACTTTTACGCCCTTCGAAATGCATGCTTTCGACTTTTTTCTGCGCTTTTTCTACTGCACGGGTTACCATCGCCGATTCGATATATTCACCGTCTTCAACACCCAGACGCTCCATGATCGACTTGATTTTGTCCGAACCGAAGATACGGAGAAGGTTATCCTCCAATGAGAGATAAAACTGGCTCGTTCCCGGATCGCCCTGACGCCCTGAACGGCCGCGAAGCTGATTGTCGATACGGCGATTTTCGTGGCGCTCAGTTCCGAGAATATAGAGACCGCCGAGAGCTTTGATCTCATCGCTGACTTTAATGTCTACCCCGCGACCTGCCATGTTGGTTGCGATGGTTACCGCCCCTTTTTCACCTGCATTTTTGATGATCTCAGACTCTTGCGTATGGTTTTTCGCATTCAAAACGGTGTGAGGGATTTTTTCTTTTTTGATCAATTCATGCAGTTTTTCGGATTTCTCGATCGAAGCGGTACCGATCAAAATCGGCTGACCTTTGGCATGAAGCTCTTTGACTTTGGCGATAACGGCATCAAATTTCTCCCCTTCCGTTTTATAGATCAAGTCGTTCAAGTCTTGACGGATAACGGGAACATTGGTCGGGATCGAGATAACGTCGAGATTGTAGATTTGTGCAAACTCGGTCGCTTCGGTCTGTGCCGTACCGGTCATACCGCCGATTTTTGCGTACATGCGGAAATAGTTTTGGTAGGTGATATCGGCCAGTGTTTGGGTCTCTTCTTTGATGATGACCCCCTCTTTAGCTTCCAATGCCTGATGGAGCCCTTCGGAATAACGTCGCCCTTCAGAGAGGCGTCCCGTAAACTCGTCGACGATAACGATTTGGCCGTCTTGGATAACATAGTCTACGTCGATTTCGAAAATGTAGTTTGCTTTCAACGCCTGGTCAAGGTGATGTGAAAGAGCAGAGTTTTCGATACTGTAGAGATTGTCGACACCGAAAAGTTCTTCCGCACGTCCTATCCCCTCTTCGGTGATGAGGATAAGACGATCTTTTTCATCCACCGTGAAATGTTCATCTCTTACCATCGCTTTGGCAACCGCATCGGCGCGGGTATAGTTCTCTAAGGTACGGTTGGTCGGTCCGGAGATGATAAGCGGTGTCCGTGCTTCATCGATCAAAATCGAGTCGACCTCATCGACGATAACGTACGCATGTCCGCGCTGAACCATGTGATCACGCGAATAGGTCATATTGTCACGCAAATAATCAAATCCGAATTCGTTGTTCGTGCCGTAAGTAATATCGCATGCGTACTGATCACGTTTATTAGCAGGGTTATACCCCTCTTCGACCAATATCCCCGTAGAATATCCCAAAAAGGCATACAGTGCCGACATCTGCGTACCGTCACGGGATGCCAGATAATCGTTGACCGTCACGACATGAACCCCTTTGCCGTTCATTGCATTGAGAACAACCGCCAAGGTTGCGACAAGGGTTTTCCCCTCACCCGTTTTCATCTCGGCGATTCTCCCCTCATGTAAAACCATACCGCCGATAAGCTGAACGTCAAAGTGACGCATACCGAGAACACGTTTACTCGCTTCACGGGTAATAGCGAATGAATCGACTAAAACCTCATCAAGTGTTTTAACATTGTTTTGTACCGACTCTTTAAGAGCATGGAAAGCCTGCTGCAACGCTTCGTCGCTCATGGCGCTGAAATGGGGTTCTCGGGCATTGATTGCCGCGACGTTTTGACGATATTTTTTGACTTCTCGATCGTTTTTGGTACCGAAGATTTTTCCGACTAGCGATTGGAGCATTAAAAGCCTTCATTATGAACAGTATTGAAAAAGTTGGTGATTTTAGCATACGAAATCTATGGTTTTGGTAAATGAGCATTGGGTACAATAGCACAATTACTTTATTCAAGGATTTTGTGTGCGTTTTTTACCCCTCTTGGTTCTCCTTTCCCTTACCCTCTTTGCTTCACCGAAAGAGATGAGTTCGTTTAACTCCAAATTTATTCAGACCATTATCGATGACAGCAACAAAAAAATCGTTTACTCCGGTGAACTTTGGGCAAGCAAACCCCAAAATGCCCTCTGGGTATACCAAAAACCGATTCAAAAGAGCGTCTACGTAAACGGTTCCAAAATTACTGTGATCGAACCGCAAATAGAGCAGGTAACGATGCGTACGCTGGATGATGAGATCGATTTTTTGCAAATCATCCAAAAAGCGAAGAAAGTTAATGACGATCAATACAGTGCAACGGTAAAAGGTCAAACCTATACGGTTCAGTTTAAAAATACCCAGCTGCTCTCTATCGCCTACAAAGACAGCTATGACAACCGTGTAACAATCCAGTTCACCAATCCGGTACAAAACAAAGCGATAGAGGCAAACCGATATAAACCAATCATTCCCGAGGGATTCGACATAATAAAAGACCGCTAATTTTAACAATAAAGATCAGGGTTTTTTCGTATGTATACAGATTGCAGTCTATTTAGTCCCATTTATATATAATTTTGAATGTAATATAGTGTTTTTATGATAGTATTTAAGAAATAACCGTCCAAGAGTATTTAAGAAATAACCGTCCAAGCAGGGGTAGTTTTGAGATTTTCGTCATTAGTCGTTTTGTATTCCTTTATCCCCCTGGCTGTATACGGGTCTGAATTACCTCCTGAGACTACCCTTACTGAAGACATAAGCTATACGGAACAGTTGGCGACACAAACCAATCAGAATATCGATTATCAGCCTTTTATTTTATCGGTATGGGAGCAAAAAGATCTTACCCTTTTCGGTGTTCACACCTTGAAAGATGCCTTGATGCTGCTTCCCGGTATCGATATGATGGGTAATACGAACAACAACCGTACCCCTGTCATCCGCGGTTCCAATCCCCTCTCCTACGGACAGACAAAACTGGCTATCGACGGGGTTGTGGTCAATGACCGTTCGGCTGATACCTATACCGCTTACCTCGATTTTCCAATCGAGCTGATAGAGCGCATTGAAGTCGTCCGTGGGGCCGGAAGTTTTATCGAGGGAGTCAACGGATACTCAGGGACTATCAATGTTATCACCTATGCAAAAGACGAAGATAAGCTGCAAAACGGTGTTGTATTCGGAAGTTTCGGCAGCGATTTGGCTAAACAGGCAGGATTTTGGTATACGCACCGCGCATCGGATTGGAGAGTCTCCAGCGACTTGTTTTATCAAAGCAACGATGCCCGTTCTCCTATCACCGTGACGGATAAATATCACAATACGGGCTATGCGCCTCTCAACAGCCATCAAATCGGTTTCGGCCTCTCTTATTTTTATAATGATTTCTATCTTAAAGGACGTATTAACCATTTTACGACCGGAAGCGCCTTTGGTAATTTGAGCGCATTGCCGAATATGAACGGTACCCAATCATTCCCATCATGGTATGTTGAGGGGGGATTTTCACACAAGATTTCCGATGATTTGACTTTAAACGCAAAGGCTGGAATGATGGAAGACGGATGGGAAGAAGATTCCCGACTGCTTCCTCCCGGAACGTACGGAGTCCTTAGTTTTCCAAACGGTTTTTGGGAAGATTGGAATTTTAATGCACGAATGTTGTATGCCAATATTTCCGCAACCTATACCGGCGTCGAAAATCATAAAATCACTCTCGGCTATGGCCAAAAGTATGAAGACATTATTGATATGCACACCGTCACGACGAATAAAACCGGAGGAACGACTCTCGTCGATTATACCGACACCGCGCCGTTTATTGATATGGGATCGGCATGCCGCCATACCGATGAGTTTTACCTTAGCGATACCATTGACATTAGTGACATACTTGCCCTTTCACTTAATGCTGGAGGAACCAAAGCGTCAAATTTGAATTTCGAACCGTATGTCCGAGCGGCCTTGGTTTTTCAGCCGTACCGCCAACACATCCTGAAATTCATGGTGGGCAACAGTTTCAGACTGCCCTCCTTTCGCGAGCTCTATACCCAAAATCATCCGACTCAGGTCGGTAATCCCGATTTGGAGTCTGAACATGTCGTCTCCTATGAAACACAATACCTCTACAAACCGTCGATAGATACGACATTGGGTCTTAATCTGTTTTATCTGAAAAATAAAGGGCAAATCACTCCGAATACAACCAATAAGATGTACCAAAATATCGGCAAACGCAATATCATGGGATTTGAGACCGAATTTCGAGGAAGTATCGGAGAAAATGACACAACATTTCTCTCCTACAGCTACATCAGAGGGGAAACGTTTAAAGGGAGCGAAACAACCGACTATCTTCCATATGCTTCATCCCATTTGCTTAAGGGGGGGCTTTCCTATACGTTTACCCCTCAAATGACAGGAGGAATCGTAGGACGCTACAGCAGTGCAAAAGAACGTCGCCCGAACGATGTACGCAAAAATTCGATGGAATCATTCGCTTCCTATGATTTGATTTTAGGTTGGGAGAGTTTTGACGGATTTTACCTGCAAGCTGCATTGAAAAATGCCAACAATGCCATCTACCGCTACATATCTCCTCCCGGAACCTATCCTGATGATTACCCGATTGAAGGAAGAACTTTTTGGATTAGAACAGGATGGAAGTTCTAATGCGGATAATTTTGTTTTTTCTCTTCGGATTTTTCATTGCATCGGCACATGAATCTTTTATAGTAAACGGCCATATCCGTATGCTTCCTAAAATCATGGCACTCGACACCCGGCTGAAATCCAAAACAGATTCATCCAAAGTGATATTTGCCGTAGTATACGATTTAAATCGAAAATCTGACGCCCAGTTTATTGCGGAGGGAATCAATCGGGTTCATCACGAAAGAGTTTCCAATATCCCTTTTAGCGCCATCGCACTTTCCGTCAACGAAGTAACGGAACGAAAAGACATAGCCTTCGTGTACATGATTCAAAAATGCAGTTCCAAGTCCCTAAAACAAGTAGCTGAATGGGGAATAGAGAACTCTATTCCGACTTTTTCCTATGATGTGGCAGATTTGGAATCAGGCATATTGGGTTCTATCGCATTTGAACGCTCTACGGTCATCTACATCAACAAAAAAACCCTCAAAGAGGGTAAATTTCATTTCGACGGCACTTTATATCAGATTGCGAGACTCATTGAATGAACTTTTTTAAAAATGCCCGCTTATCCACTAAACTTTTTGTAACACTTGTCATGGGGACATTCATCCTTTTCCTCACGGTTACGTTAATCACATTTTGGATTGTTCGGGATCTAACACTGAACTCCCAAAAAGAAAAAGCCTATTTGCTTATTGATGCGGTTAATCCCGCCGTATCCCTTTCTCTTTTTTTGGGAATCAATGATTTCGGAAATAAACTATCTGCCATTACCCAACGCAATGAAGTCATCGCGTTAAAAATTACCGATTTAAAAGGGACCGTTTTTCTGAACTATCATCAGCATGATCTTTCACGATCGTATCAGACGATTGATATCACCGAAAATTTGATGGAACCCTCTACCCTTAAACCGATCGGCTCGATCACCCTTACCTATTCAGGCGAAGAGTTCACCAAAACGATGAAGCGTTTTTACATTTTATACGGCTGGATAACCATCAGCGTATTTAGCGTCCTATGGCTGATGATGATTTGGGTCAACCGTCTTTTGCATCCCATTACATTGATCGCTCATAAAGTACGGAATTTTAAACCCGGAGAAAAAATAACCTTTGACTTCCCCTATACTCAGCGTGAGTTTACCCAAATTACCCATGCATTCGAGGCGATGCAAGAGAGCGTGCTCCAATACTCGGATGAGATTGAAACGATAAATAAAAATCTTGAGATGAAGATTACGGAACAAACGCATAAAGCAACCCATCATTTGTATTACGACACTCTCACTTCCCTCCCGAATCGAATCAAACTGCAAGAAGATCTCCTTAAAAATCCAATCAATACGGTAGCAATATTGAATATTGATGATTTTAAAGAGATCAATGACTTTTTCGGAATTGACGCGGGTGATTGGCTTTTAACCCAAATCGCCCATTGGCTCAGCGAAATGAAACTGAACCCCTACCGAATCGGCGGAGACGAATTTGCGTTTCGTCTAAAAGAAGGGAGTTCGAATGTCGAGTTTCAACATGACATTGAAATACTCCTCTCCTTGCTCAGTGAAAAGCTATTTATGATTGCGGACGAAACCGTCCATGTTCGTGCAACAGTCGGTATTGCCATTGACAGCGATAAGCCCCTCATTCATGCCGATGTCGCACTAAATAAAGCGCGAAGTATTAAACGCCCTTCTTGTATCTATGACCCCTCAGAGGGAATCGAGCAGCAGTATCAAACCAATATTGCAATGTCGGCTCAAATTCGTCAGGCATTGGTCGAACATCGTATTGTCTGTCAATATCAACCGATTGTCTCGTGTATTACCGGGAAAATTGAAAAATATGAAACATTGGTACGTATTCAAAACGAAGACGGTTCCCTAATCCCGCCGTATGATTTTTTACCGATTGCGCAGAAAACAAAGCTGTATCACCACATTACCCAAGAAGTTGTATACCAAGCATGCCATCTTTTTGCCGATCGTGACGAACAATTTTCAATCAATCTCTCCAGTAGCGATATGTTAGATGCTAAAACGCTGACAACCATTGAAAATATTCTCCGCCAAACCGGTACAGCGAATCGGGTTATATTTGAAATTCTGGAATCTGAGGGGATTGAGAACTTTGAGGAAGTCGCCTCGTTTATTGCTAAAATGAAAAATCTGGGGGCAAAATTTGCGGTTGATGATTTCGGAACAGGTTATTCCAATTTCGAAAATATTCTTAAACTCAATGTCGATATCCTGAAAATTGACGGTACGTTGATCAAATCGATTAATGAAAATCCTCGTACCCGCATCGTTGTTGAAGCTATTATCGACTTTGCCCACCGAATCGGGATTGACACCGTTGCCGAGTTCGTAGCTTCGGAAGAGATTCTTCAGAAGGTGACTGAATTGGGTATCAATTACGCGCAGGGATTTCATACAGGGAAACCGCTCTTTTTTGATAAGTAACTAATGTGATTTTTAATCCTAACCATGGTACAATTCGCAAATTTTTTACAAGGGCTGATCCATGTTAACCGATCGCGTCAATATACTCTCCGAATCGATTACCATTGCTATCTCTACGTTAGCGCAAGAACTCAAAGCACAAGGGAAAAATATCCTCAGCTTTTCCGCAGGTGAGCCTGATTTTGACACTCCTCAAGTGATAAAAGATGCTGCCATCAAAGCAATCAATGACGGTTTTACCAAATACACCGCCGTTGACGGTATCCCTGAACTCAAAGCAGCTATCGCACTTAAACTCAAACGTGATAACGGATTGGACTACAAACCAAACCAAATCATCGCCAACAACGGGGCGAAACATTCGCTTTACAACCTCTTTGCCTGTACGATTCAAGCGGGTGATGAAGTAATCATCCCGGCTCCGTATTGGGTTACCTACCCGGAGCTTGTAATGTATTGCGGAGGAAGCGTTGTCGAGATTATGACCGACGATGAAAGCGGATTCAAAATCACCCCTGAGCAGCTCAAGGCGGCATTGACTCCAAAGACGAAAATGCTTATCCTTACTTCTCCCTCAAATCCGACCGGTGCGGTCTATTCACGCGAGGAGCTGACTGCCTTAGGAAAAGTATTAGAGGGGACTAATGTTATCGTAGCCAGCGATGAAATGTACGAAAAACTCATCTATGACGGTGAATTTACATCAGCTGCAGCGGTGAGTGACGATATGTACCAACGTACTATCACCATCAACGGTCTTTCTAAATCGGTAGCGATGACGGGATGGCGTTTCGGGTATATGGCAGCAGCCAATACCGAAATCATCCAGGCTACTAAAAAGCTCCAAAGCCAAAGTACCTCGAATATCAACTCTATCACTCAAAAGGCGGCAATCGTAGGCCTTAACGGTGAAGCCGATGCGGATATCGAAGCGATGCGCGTTCAGTTCAAAGCCCGCCGCGACGAAGCGGTCAAATTGTTTAATGAAATTGACGGATTGTCGGTTCTATCACCTGCCGGTGCTTTCTATCTGTTTGTCAACATCAAAGAGGTCAGTAACGATTCCATGCAGTTTTGTAAAGAGTTGCTTGAAGATCAAGGGATTGCGGTAGTACCGGGTGTGGGATTCGGTTCTGAGGGGTATTTCCGATTCAGTTTCGCGACCGATATCGACAGTATCCGCGAAGGGATCAAACGTATCGCCGCTTTTGTAGCCACAAAAAAATAAATCTACTTTTTCATTCCCGAAAAGCTCGGGAATGGCCTGCTTATTTGATACTTTTCAACGCCTCTACAACCGCATCGATATTCCCCATCGGAAGGTGAACTTTCCACTCAGGATTTTTTGAGTCCCCCGCCAATGAAATACCGATACTGGCTACGCTGTCACTTCCGGCACCGTATGGCTCATCTACTTTACTGATAGAAATGACACCTTTTTTCGTACCGTCTAATGGAATTTCTTTAATGATGGTTACAGCAGAACTCATAATCTCTCCTAACTAAATGTGTATAGGAAAGAGTGTAGCCGATTTTGGCTAAAGCAATCTTAAAAGAAAAAGAATTAATTTGAACCTTGAGCATTGGCATTATTGCCATAAATAAAAGCGTACATTTTTCGATAGTAACGCTCGTTACGGGTCCGGTCCGTTGCGCTGAAATGGTGATAGCGTCCCAGCGTTTCCCATGAATATCCGAAGCTTTTGACGAGTTTCGTCAAAATACCGTTAGCCTGTTCGCGGGCGGTCGTATCTTCAAAATATTCCTGCAGCATCGGATTGGGATGGTATTTATAGTTGATTTGGTAAGGCCCTAGATCAAGGTTGGTAATGCCGCCGTCAATCAACGCCTGGGCTTGAAGCGTGCATTGTTCCGTTGAACCGCATTTAATGATATGTCCTGTCACCGCAAAACCGGCATTGAGCGCACGCTGCGCTTCATCATCCGCATTGATGCGTATGACGTGAGGATTGCATCTACCTCCCTCTTGAAGACACTCGCAATGCTTGATCGCATCGAGGACAATATCCGGCATCCGAATATCACTCGTAGGTACACTGTCCGCACGCAATAATGACGTTGCTATGACCAAACCTACGATTGATAAACGCATCCTTTGTCCCCTTTACCTTAAGATTCCAACATTTTAGCCAATTTTGCCTGCATTTTCAGCCACATTTTATGTTCCATCAACGGAAAGCCGCTATACACACCCTTATTTGTGATACTTTTAGTAACACCTGAGCGTGCCGCCATGGTGGTGAACGGTGCGATGCTCAGGTGCCCTGCCGTAGCGCTTTGCCCCCCCATCACCACATTGCGCCCCAAAGTCGTTGAACCGGCCAGACCGGTTTGAGAGACTAAAATGGAGTGTTCGCCGATAATGCAGTTATGGCCGATTTGGACAAGATTGTCTATCTTCGAACCCTGCTTAATAATCGTTGAGCCGAATACGGCGCAGTCGACTGTTGTGTTGGCACCGATCTCGACATCATCCTCTATGACTACATTCCCGTTCTGATAGAGTTTGACATGCTCACCCATTTTTGTATGGGCATACCCGAATCCGTCGCTTCCGATCACCGATCCCGCATGAATCATCACACGGTTCCCGATGCGGCAATCGCGGTAAATGCACACATTGGGGTAGAGGATAACGTCATCTCCGATCACGGCGTCGGCACCGACATAAACACCGCTCATAATGGTGCAATTCGACCCGATAGATGCCCCGTTTTCGATATGGGCGCTCGGATAAACTACACTCCCCTCGCCTATTACGGGAGGGACTTCACTGCTGCGTATCGGTTTTGAAAAATGTTTGGATAAAAGGGCAACCGACATATACGGCTCATCCGACGGCAGAGCAATAACTCCCTTGGGAAGAAGATGCGCTTTAGATGAGGGGAGAATTACGGCAGAAGCTTGAGTGTTCTCAAGTTCTTTTTCATATTTACTGTCGGAGAGAAAAGAGATTTCTCCCGCTGACGCTTCTCGAAGAGTATTCATTCCGGTGATTTCTATGGAATCTTCGACTCCTGAACACCCCAGCAATGCCGCTATTTCAAAAAGTTTCATCTGCTTTATCTCTCTAAAGCGACAGAACCGCTTCGGACGATCTCTTTGGGATGAAAACGCTTGATCGCTTCGAGAAAATGGTTGACTCTCATAGGCTCATCCGCAACCATGACAATCATCGTATCGCTTCCGACATTCACAATCCGTCCGTTATAGGCATGGGTAAGTGCTTCAATATCACCTAATGATTCACTCATAGGGATTTTGACCAACGCCATCTCGGTTTCAACCAAATCGGCATGTTCATAGACTTTCAATACCGGAATCAGTTTGTGCAGCTGTTTAGTGATCTGTTCGACCACACGTACCGAACCTGCCGTAACAATTGTAATACGCGAATATTTAGACTCGGGAATCGGAGCCACCGTCAACGATTCAATATTGTACCCTCGTCCCGAAAACAACCCTGCAATGCGTGAGAGTACACTGGCTTCATTCATTACAATAACGGAAATAACACGACGTTCTGTTTGTTCCATCATTTCTCCTTGTACTCTAACATCATATTAAAGAGCGACCCGCCCGCCGGAACCATCGGCAGAACGTTTTCAAACCGATTGACGACAACATCGATGATCGCAACTACATTTTTTTCGACCGCATCTTTAAGTGCGGCATCAAACTCTTCTTTGGTTGTAACACGGTATCCGACTCCGCCGAAGGCTTCAACCAATTTTACAAAATCGGGCTGTATCGAAAGATCGGTTGACGAGTGGCGTTTATCGTAAAACAGGGTCTGCCACTGCCGTACCATCCCCAAAAAGTTATTATTCAAAATAACATTTATGACGGGAAGTTCATACTCTACCGCCGTCATCAGCTCTTGGATATTCATTAATATGGAGCCGTCACCCGTAATATTGATACTGACACGTTCCATATCGGCACGCTTAACACCCATTGCCGCCGGGAATCCGAATCCCATTGTCCCAAGACCTCCGGAACTTACCCATTGACGGGGACGGGTAAACGGATAAAACTGAGCCGTCCACATTTGATGCTGTCCGACATCGGTCGAGATATTGGCATCATCGCCCAAAAGCTGCCCGATACGTTCAACGACCCACTGCGGCTTAAGTCGATCACCCTCTTCCGTATAAGAGAGCGGATGAAGCTTATTGAAATTGGCAATCGTATTGTGCCACGACGCATAACGGGCCGGATCGATCTGCTCTTTTGCCAACGGAATCATCTGTTCCAATACGTTTTTGACATCACCGACAATCGGGAAATGGGCATGAACCAATTTCGAAACACTTGCGGGGTCGATATCAACATGGATGATCTGGGCATTTTTCGCAAATTCGGAAAGTTTTCCGGTAACACGATCATCAAACCGTGCACCTAAACCGATAACCAAATCGGTCTCGCTCATCGCCATATTGGCGGCGTATGAACCATGCATCCCGAGCATTGAAATAAGCAACGGGTCATCATATCGAAGGGTTCCGCGTGCCATAAACGTCTCAACGGCAGGAATCTGGGTCATTTTTGAAAATTCACGCACCAGTTCTGCCGCATTGGCGTTGATAATTCCCCCTCCAAGATACAAAAGAGGACGTTTCGCACTCGCGATCGCTTCGATCGCTTTTTTGATTTGTCGGGCATTCCCTTTGGTCGTCGGCTTGTAGGTCTCGAGCTCAACCTCTTTGGAATAATCGAATGTCGCAATCTGTGCCGTTACATCTTTCGGAATATCGACGTGAACCGGTCCCGGACGCCCTGTACGGGCAATATAAAATGCCTCTTTAAGGACACGAGGCAAATCAGCCGCATCGGTCACGAGATAATTGTGTTTCGTACACGGGCGGCTGATACCGACGGCATCGATCTCCTGAAACGCATCGGTACCGATGAGCGACATCGGTACCTGGCCGCTGATAACAACGAGAGGGATCGAGTCCATATAGGCATCGGCCATTCCGGTCACACCATTGGTAAATCCCGGACCTGAAGTAATCATTGCGACACCGACTTTTCCGGTAGCTTTGGCATACCCCTCTGCCGCATGGACCGCCGCTTGTTCGTGACGGGTCAAAATATGTTGAAATGAGCGCTGTTTGTATATCTCATCATAGACGTTCATGATCGCCCCGCCCGGGTAACCGAATACGACTTCGACTTCCTCGGCGATGAGTGCTTCGATAACCATCTGTGCACCGCTGATTTGCATGTCGTCTCCTTATTTTAAAAAATATAATTTTTATCGCCCTATTCGAAAAAAATAGCAACAAAATTAAAAAATTAGGGGATTATAAAAGACTGTAGCTATAAATTACGTTAAATTCGCGAAGAGGTCGCCCCTTTTTAAGCGAGATCCTCAATTTCAGGCAACAAAATTTCTTCGCTCTCCAACAAGGTCGTCTCCTTTTGCTCCGATACCGTTTGATCAATCATTGAGGGAAAAATTTTCTGAATCGAATCAGACAATTTATTAATCTTTACCGGCTTTAAAAGATAACCGCTTGCACCGGATCGAATAGCATCAATGACCATCTCTTCCTGACCGTGGGACGTGACCATAATAATTTTGGCATTCTTATCGATTTTTTTTAACTCTTTTACGGCACCTAAGCCGTCCATCCTTGGCATTGTAATGTCCATCGTTACCAAATCGGGTTTAAGCTTTCGATAAACTTCGACCGCTTCCTGACCGTCTTTTGCTTCTCCGACTACTTTATGTCCCAATGATTCAATCATTTTGATAATGTTACGTCTCATGATTAATGAATCATCTACCACCAGAATATTAAGCATTTCATTCTCCTTTAATTAATCCGATGACATTAAATTCCATATTTCCGTAGGGTGTCGAAAATACTGCGGTCATAATGCCGTTTCCGTTCGTTTTTAAGATTGATTTTGCATCTTCAACCGTTACCGGAGGGGTAATCGTCACCCCCTTGCCCCGATTGGGAAAGTCATTCACGGCATGTCCTAAAATCATATTGGCGATCTCACCGGCTGCACTCTCGCGTAATTCCGCTAATTCAGATTCATGAATCTTTCCGTATGAAAATGCCCGGGTCAATTTTTCAAGCAGCAATTCGTTGTAGGAGACATAAAATAAAAGATTGATACTGCCGCCGATTCCGATCGTCGTCGTGTATTTTTTCAATTCTATTTTTTCCATCGAACGGAATTCTCCGTCAAATTTTGCCTCTATCTTCATCTCATCAGTCATGAAGAGCTCGGCACGGTATACAATGGCGGTAAGAACCTCTTTTAGAATTTCACTATTTTTCATCCTCATCCCTAACGAGTGATTTTTTGGGAATACTAAATATAAACCGGCACCCTTTTCCCTGCTCGGATACTACACTGTAGCTCCCTCCGAGTTTCAAAACTTCCGAACGTACCGAGGCCAATCCGACCCCCCTGCCGGAGAGATCACTGATTTCATCTTTTGTCGATAGAAAATCTTCAAACATCAGTTCAAATACGGCTGAATCATTTTCAAGTTCCAAGAGAGTTTTGCATCCCCTCTCAAGCGCTTTTTGTTTGAGTTTCTCTTTGTTGATTCCTCGACCGTCATCACTGATTTCTATCACAACGGATTCTTCCGTATCGGTAATGGAGAGTAGGATCGTACCGTATTCATCTTTACCGTTTTCCACTCTCTCTTCAGGGGTTTCAATCCCATGATCAACACTGTTGCGAATAACATGTATCAAAGATTTTGCAAACGGTTTAAACTCTTCACCCACTGAAATATTGGTCGTGTCAGATACATCCATCGGTTTCAGTGATTTTTCAAGTCGTTCACTGATCATTTCGACGTATTTCGGCAAGGAAGCAAAGTACTCTCCAATCGGCTTGTACTTTAACTTTCGTATATCCTCAAGAAGTTCCGACAATTCATGACATTCATCCGGCTGCGTCTCTATCAACTCCTTAATTTTGCCGTGCAGTATCTCAAATGTTTCATCATCAATCGTTATCGTCGATTTTTTATCCATAAAATCATCACCCAGCGTCTCCCTTAACACATCGATATCTTTTTTAAGCCACGATTCGAAATCGATTTTCGTCAGCATCGCCTGAATCGTTTCATTCGATATCGTCTCATCCTGCAGCCATACGGAGAAACGGGATTCCACTTTATGAAGTCCCTGCGGTGTGGTTATAAAATCTTTTTGGGCGAAAAGACCTTTATAGGTATGAATCAAACGGTACAATTCTGTCAGATTCTGAAACGGCGTATGATCGATATTGACAAAACCGGACCGACGGGACAAAAAACTTTGATATTCATCTAATAGCTCAAAAAACTCATCGCTGTTACTGATCACTGCAACAATCATTTTAAGCCGGTTACGTTCTCTTTCAACATTTATTTCCAAATTCTTTTTGTCGGTAATATCGGTGAGAATCAGCATTAATCGATTAGGTTCTATCCGATTGTAGGATACTTGAATCAATTTGTGTCTGATGATAAATTCTTGTTGAAGAAGGGAAAGAATCGCTTCGACTTTTACCTCATCTTCCTCATTGAAAACTGCCTGGATCGTTTGCTCCAAAAAGTCTCTTTTCTGCGTTTCCTCCGGATAAAGCAACTCACTGATAGGTTTGCCGTCAATACTCTCTCCAAAAATTTCCAAACATTTGTGAGAGTATTCGTTCTCCACACTCAAAGAAGTTGAAAAAGTCAAAAAACCCTGATTTGCATTATCAAGCAGCCGCTTAACGGCGACGGAACGTTCTTTCAGATCAGCTGTGCGTTCATCAACCAGTCGGGAAAGCTCGTTTTGGATCGTCATATTATGCATCCGATACGCAATAAAAAACGGTATTAAAATAAAGGTATAAAAAAGAGTATCAATAAACGCATTAATCAAAAGGTCATGAAGCTGTGCATCAATATCACTGATTTCCATGTCGGAACCTGTAATATAGACACGCCCGCTTGGGGAGACATGAGGCAAATAAACCGACCTGAAATGTCCCCACTGATCCGAAGACTCTTCAAACTGCATCTGACGGGTTTTGAAAGCTTCTAACAACAGCGGTGTTATCTCGGTGTACTCATCAAAATAGTAGCTGATATCTTCACCGCTTTTAAGCTCTTGGGGGGTTGCGCTGCTGGAGGTGAAATAAACTTTCCCGTCTTCTAAAATAAATGAATAGACGTATTTGACGTTCATGCTTTGAGAAAATCGGGACAATGCTATACGGTTGCGGGTATCTTGTTCCGGAGAGATCGACTCAGCATTCATATCGGGTGTATGCAGTGATGAGGGAAGAAACTGGTCGGTTACACTGGCACACCGAATCAATTTTTGATCGATTTTGGCAATCAATTCCGAACGCTGGGAAGTGTATTGGTAGGTAATATACGAAAGTAATGCTATAAGATAAAATGCGACGGCACCGTAATAATATTTTCTCATCTCTTCCGATGCCCCAGTAAAAATAGATATCGTTTGATTTTACTGAATATTGTCTTGAGCAAAACTTTAGTAGGTCCCCTCTCCGACCGTAATGACATAGTTGTCATCCACTTCGACGACTCCGAATGAATGTTGTCCGCAAAAACTCTCATTGAGTTCCTGAGCCCATGCACGCGCTACGCGATAGGCATTTTCTTTGTCATCAAACGTTTTGATCTGCGGCATATTTTTTCTTATTGCACATTTGCACAGTTTTTCAACAACTACGTGGTATTCCATAATTCAGCCTTGGCAGCCGCAGCCGCTTACCATTCCGATGACATAATTGTCATTGACTTCAACAAGCTGAAATTCGTGCTTTCCGCAAAAGTGTCCCTGCATGTAGGCTAATTGTGTTTGGGCCGCTTCCAGGGCAGAATCCTTCGTCTCGTAGGAAGTAATCTGAGACATCTCCTCTTTTTTTGCACAACTGCAAAGTTTTTCAATAACAACATGGTGTTCCATACTATTTCTCCAACAGTGATTTGAAAAATATCTGCATATGGCGTTCTAGTATCCCTGTAAATCAGCAAAAATCACATCATTTTCGATCAAAAATCAATTAAACCCTCTTTTAAAGAATCATGTTATACTCTTTCCATGATATACAGTAAAAGGTATGGACAGTATGAAAGATTCACAAAGTTTTAAAAATGCTTTGCAAATCTCAGCCTTTTATCTTATTTTCGGGATGATATGGATTTATTCGTCCGATACCCTTATCGAGTTATTCTCAAATGACCCCCATCAGATATCTCTTCTTCAAACCTATAAAGGGTTCTTTTTTATTGTCGTAACATCTGTTCTACTCTATCTTCTCAGTTACCGTATATTACGTGAACGCTCTCTCGAATACACTCGACGGCTCAATGAACAAAAAACGGCACAAATACAGCTTGCCAGACAGGATGCCCTTTTACGCACCATCGTCAACAGTTCACCGGATGCGATATTTGTTAAAGATTTAGAGGGAAAATATCTTCTCTTTAACAACGGAGCAGGTGAAATTGTCGGTATGTCACCCGAAAAAGTGATCGGCAATACCGATAGCTTGATTTTTTCTCCGGAAACAGCGAGTAAAATACGGGAGCTTGACCGCTCAATTATTTCAGGTGCTAAAACTATAACGAATAAAGAGTATTTGACGACATCCGAAGGAAAAGAAAAATCCTTTTGGGTAACAAAAGGTCCTCTCTTTAATGAAGAAGGGAAAATATTCGGCTTATTTGGTATCTCTCGTGACATTACCGAAGAAACAGTCTCTCAAATTCGTCTCGAAAAACAAAACGCTCTTCTAACCTCTTTGATTAACAGCACGCCCGACGCCATTGTCATCAAAGGGCTGGACCGCCGCTACATTGTATTCAACGAGGGTGCATCCAAATTTTCCGGTATTAAATCAAGCGATGCCGTAGGGAAAACGGCTGATGAAATTTTCCCCCCTAAAACGGCCGGAATTATCAACGCTATCGATGACGATTTACTAAAGAACCAATCGTTTATCGAACATGAAGAAACGTTGATAATGCCTAATGGAAAAATGTATATCTATTGGGTAACAAAAGGGTTGCTCAAAACGGAAAACGGAGATATTTTCGGGATTTTCGGAATCTACAGAGATATCACAAATGAAAAGCATCATGAACAGATTATGACCAATGAAAAAGACCGATTCGACTTTATGGCACACCACGATTCACTTACCGGACTGCCTAATCGCCTAAGTCTAATGGAATATTTAAAAATCAAATGTTCTCAAAATTCACCGTTTGCCTTTTTATTCCTCGATTTAGACGGATTCAAAGAGGTTAACGATTCTTATGGACATCGGTTTGGAGATAAGCTTCTTATACGCATTGCCGAAGTCTTAGAGACTATTACACCCAGTAACTCTAAAATCATACGTACGGGAGGAGATGAATTTGTTGTTATCCTCGAATGCAATGAAGAAGAAAACCGGATTGATCTGATGATGCAAAATCTTGTCCTTGCACTCCGTCATCCTTTTAATATCGACAATGTCGATGTTTACATCACGGCAAGCGTAGGAATCGCTATGTACCCTTCCGATGCGGACAACAGTGAGGATTTATTCCAAAAAGCCGATGCCGCCATGTATAATGCAAAAAAGAGCGGCAGAAATACCTACAGTTTTTATGAATCAAAATTTACCGAAACCTCAATACAAAGAACAACCATATCGACGAATCTGAAAAAAGCGATTCAAAGCGGTGAACTCTCTTTGCACTATCAACCGCAAGTCGACCAGTTTACCGAAGAGATTATCGGACTAGAAGCGTTATGCCGGTGGTTTACGCCTGAGGGAGCCGTCTCTCCCGGAGTTTTCATCCCGATTGCCGAAGAGAGCGGACTTATATTAGAAATCGGAGAATTTGTCCTAAGAGAAGGGTGCCTGAAGACATCTAAATGGGATAAAGCCGGACTGTTAAACGGGCGTGTCGCTATCAATATTTCTGCACGCCAGCTTTCTCATGTTGATTTTATCGATACACTTGATAGTATCGTATCCGAAACGCAGTGTGATCCGAAGCTGATCGAGCTTGAGATTACCGAAAGCTCTATTTTAAACGATCCCGAATACGTCATCGCATTACTCCATACACTCAAAAAACGGGGCTTTTTTATCTCCATAGATGACTTCGGCACAGGGTACTCTTCCCTCTCCTATCTCAAAAACCTTCCTATAGACAAACTCAAAATTGATCAATCTTTCATTCGAAATATCACTGACAATAGAAAAAATCAAACCATCGTTAAAACGATTATAGCACTGGCAAAAGGGTTGGACATCAAAGTGCTTGCCGAAGGTGTTGAGACAAGTGAAGAGCTTGAGTTTTTACGCCTAAATCAGATTGATTCAATCCAAGGGTATTATTTCTACAAACCGATGGATAGCCAATCCGTCGAATCGTTATTTAAAGAGAATCGACCGATAGTTAACTAGATATTATTAAAAAAATAGATACAATAATATTTAATGAGATTTTGCAGATATGGACAAAAATGAGTGATTTATACAAAGAACATATACTTATAACCGATGAAGTCAAAGAGAGCATCCAAAAACTCAAAATAGTTTTCCCTGCAGATTACAGTAAACTCTATACCGAAAAAGCAAAATCACACCATATTGAGCTTCAGCCCACCGAAGTGTTCAATTCGGAAATGCTCGATGAAAAAATGGTACGTCATCTTATCACTCTCTCCAAATGCACCGATGAAGCGATCAACGCTATTGAAACGGAAGACAAACTGTCGCTAAAAAGAATACTTTCACAGACAAAGGCCCTTCAGGAAGAGATTTTTGCCCTCCAAAAAATAGTGTATGAGGATGGTTTGACCAAATGCTATAACCGTAAATGGTTTGAAGATACTATTTGTGATGGAGACACCATTTCAACCCATGAAAACGGTATTCTTGTCATGGTGGATCTTAATAAATTCAAACAAATCAATGATACCTACGGTCATATTATCGGCGATAAAGTACTGGTACATCTTGCCTTCAAGCTTAGAGAAAGCGGAGGACGTGTCGTTCGCTACGGCGGAGATGAATTTATTATAATTTTCGATTCTAAAATAGCGCAAAACGAAGTTAAACTGAAGATGGAAACACTCTTAAACTATTGCAATACCATTCATTTTAAAGTGGATAAAAACGAATTTAAAATCAATTTTGCCTACGGTATCGCTTCATTTACCCATGGCGACAGTATCAATACCGTTATAGAAACCGCCGATAAGGCAATGTATCATAATAAAACCTATGCAGGCTGATTAGGAAAGCGGTGTCGTCTGCACAACAAAATAAAGCTCGTCTTTGAGAGTATTAAGACTTTTGATAACGTTACTCCGTCGTGTTTCATCAAGCTCAAAATGCTGCTCGATCGAATCATAGATACGGTCGATACTGGCGTAAATTTCAACCATCAATTCCGCTTTTAATTTGTCCTGCACACTAGCCATACATCATCCTATTTTTTTGACTTAATTTTCCGTAAAAAACTGAATCAAAAAAATCCCTCACACAAGAGGGAAAATGACGAGAATCAATGAAGTTTTGTCCCCGGAAGGGGACAGTCCGATTAGCGGACGAGGTCGAAGAAATAGTCAGTAGTAGCGATGTCTTTAGTCTCTTCATCCAATTGGTCAAGAACTTTGTTCGTGATCCAAGTAAGAAGGTTCAATGCTCCATCGTAACCGCTGATAGAGTAACGGTGCAAGTGGTGACGGTCGAAAATCGGGAATCCGATGTAGATCAACGGAGTTCCTGTATCACGCATCAACTCTTTTCCGTAACTGTTACCGATCATGAAATCAACCGGCTCAGTGAACAAGAGTGAACGCATATGCCACAAGTCTTTACCAGCCCATACATTTAGGCTGTCTTTTGCCGGAGATGTGTCAAGCAATTCTCTCATCTCAGCTTCCCAACCGTTCGGTGCATTGTGGCAAAGAACGTGAGTCGGCTCAGCACCCATCTCTAGCAAGAATGAAACGACACCAAGTAGGAAGTCAGGATCACCCCAGATAGCGAATTTTTTACCGTGCATGTACGGATAGCTGTCTTGCATAGCGTCGACAAGGCGACCGCGCTCAGTTTTAAGTTTTTGTGGAACTTCAGTTCCAGTCAATTCAGCCAATTTCATAACGAACTCGTCTGTCCCTTTAAGACCGACAGGGTTAGAGAAACCGCCTTTGTGTTTCCAACGTTTTTCAACCATTTTCATAGTTTTAGACGTTGCATATTTTTGAAGACTGATTGTTGCAGAAGAGTTGATACAATCTTTTGCGTCTTCAAGTTTTGTTCCGCCAGAGAACATTTCGTAGTTACCAGCCGGCATATCCCATTGATCAGAGTGGTCGCCCAACATGATATAGTCTGTACCGAACGCTTCTACGATGCTTTTTACTGAACGGAGGCTTCCGATATACGTTTCAAAACCAGGGATGATGTTGATACGTTGTTTCGTTTCGCCTTTTTGACCTTCAGTAAGCTGAGACATGATACCGTGCATCATGTTGTCGTAACCCGTGATATGGCTTCCTACGAATGAAGGAGTGTGCGCATACGGAATCGGGTATTCAGCCGGTAGAAATTCTCCGCCGTCTTCTTCTTTAGCAGAAGTGATGAACGCCATCAAGTCATCCCCGATAACTTCAGCCATACAGGTAGTTGAAACAGCGATCATTTTAGGTTTATAAACTGCAGCACAGTTTTTAAGACCCTCTTTCATATTTACCAAACCACCGAATACCGCAGCATCTTCAGTCATAGAGTCAGAAACACATGGAGTCGGCTCTTTGAAGTGTTTAGTAAAGTATGAACGGAAATACGCTACACAACCGTGTGAACCGTGAACGTAAGGCATAGTACCTTCGAACCCGAGAGCAACCATTACCGCACCAAGAGGTTGGCAAGCTTTTGCAGGGTTGACGGTGATTGCTTCACGAGCAAGGTTTTTCTCACGGTAATCCCATGATTTTGTCCATTCTGCGATTTCATCCACTTTTGCAGGGTTGATCGCGAGCATAGACGACTCGAATTGTTTTTTGTTTGCGAGTACATCTTTGTACTCAGGTCGTTTAAACAGGTCTTTCCCGTTTACGATTTTTTCTACTTCTTGCATCTTATTCTCCTAGTTCAGAAAAAGAGGGCTTCAGCCCTCTTTCTCCCATGGTGCTTTGGAATGTGCCCATACAGGAGAGTTGATCGCAAGATCCATATCCTGGGCGAAAATGGCGAATCCGTCGTACCCGTGGTAAGGTCCGCTGTAATCCCATGAGTGCATCTGACGATACGGAAGACCCATTTTTTGGAATACATACTTCTCTTTGATCCCTGAAGCTACAAGGTCAGGTTGAAGTTTTTTAACGAACGCTTCAAGTTCATACTCATTGACGTCATCGTAGATAACGGTTGAGCGGAAAATCTCTTCTTTAGTACGTTTGTAGTCGTCATCATGAGCAAACTCATAACCTGTTCCGATTACTTCCATACCCAAATCTTCATAGGCACCGATAACGTGACGAGGGCGAAGACCGCCGACGAACAACATTACTTGTTTCCCTTCAAGACGTGGTTTGTATTTCGCGATAACCGCATCGATCATCGGTTGATATTTAGCGATAACTTCTTCACATTTCTTTTGGATGCTCTCATCAAAGAACGACGCGATTTTGCGAAGTGATTTGATCGTTTGGCTCGGTCCGAAGAAGTTATACTCTACCCACGGAATCCCGAATTCTTTTTCCATGTGACGGCTGATATAGTTCATTGAACGGTAGCAGTGAAGCAAGTTCAATTTAACTTTTGGAGTCAATGCCATCTCTTTAAGAGTAGCATCTCCTGACCATTGTGCAACGACACGAAGACCCATTTCCTCAAGAAGGATACGGCTTGACCATGTATCTCCACCGATGTTATAGTCACCGATGATCGCAACGTCATACTCAGTCGGTGTAACGTCATTTGTTTGAATGTGGCTAAGGTCACCTTCAAAAATGTAGTCACGAACCGCATCGTTGGCGATATGGTGACCGAGTGATTGAGACACCCCGCGGAAACCTTCGCAGTTGACCGGAACGATCGTTTTACCGATTTCTTTTGCTTTGGTTTTAGCAACCGCAGCGATATCATCCCCGATCAAACCGATCGGACACTCTGATTGAACAGTGATACCGTTATTCAATGGGAAAAGAGTTTCGATTTCATCGATACATTGACCCAATTTTTTATCTCCACCGAAAACGATGTTGTTTTCTTGGAAATCCGAACAGAAGTTCATTGTAACGAATGTATCAACACCGGTTACACCGATGTAATAGTTACGACGACCTGCACGGCTATATTGACCGCATCCGATAGGACCGTGAGAGATATGGATCATGTCTTTGACAGGACCCCATACAACCCCTTTAGAACCTGCATAAGCACAACCGCGTTGGCTCATTACACCCGGAACGGTTTTTTTGTTAGAGCGGACATCTCCGCACGTTTTTTGATTTTCATCATTAGGAGATCCGACACCGAGATGTTTTTCACGGTTTTTTGCCGCTTTCTCAGGATACGCTTTTAAGATCTCTTCAATGGCCGCTTTTTGTTTAGCTTCTAGTGTTTCTGGACCCATAATACACCCCTTCCTTACGCGACTTCGATACGGAATTGTTCCATCGAATCTAAGTTGTGACACAATTTCATAGTTTCGTCATCTCCAGCATCAACGCGTTTAGAGATTTCAGACATTTGGTAACGATTCATGTAGATCATGTATTTTTGTTCATTATTTGGGTTCTCTTCTTTGAAGTAGTGAACCAATGCTTTGAACAAGAATGTATTTTTGTTGGTGTAGCTCAACCAAACTTTATCTTTGTCTTTTGTACCCATCAACAATTTGATCTCTTTTACATCGCTAATGTCAACACCAGCAATTTTTTCTGCAACCATTTCATCCGGAACTTTATTCCCCATATCTGCTGGGAAGTGAAAACCTAATACAAACATCTCTTCTCCTTTTTCTGTTCTTTTCTTTTCATTATTTGAAGATGTTAAAAGTCATAGTAGACTATGACAGCCATTGAAGATCCCTCTGGAAAGAGGAATCTCCGGGGTTATTTAATTACGCTTCGTGAGCCGCTTTACCGACTTGTGATTCGTCAACTTCGTCTTCAAGACCGAACTCAAGGAGCAAGTCTTCAAGCTCATCCATACTTACCGGAGTAGGGATGATTTTCATATCGTTGTAAACGATTTTACGAGCAAGCTCTTTGTATTCGCGAGCTTGGTCAGAGTATGGGCTGTATTCAACAACCGTCATACGACGCAATTCAGCATGTTGAACGATGTTGTTACGTGGTACGAAGTGGATCAACTGAGTACCGATACGAGTAGCAAGCTCTAACGCAAGATCGTATTCGCGGTCAGTCATACGAGCGTTACAGATAAGACCTGCAAGACGTACTCCACCAGTGTTTGCGTATTTCAAAATCCCTTTAGAGATGTTGTTAGCCGCATACATCGCCATCATTTCACCTGACATTACGATGTAAATTTCTTGTGCTTTACCTTCACGAATCGGCATTGCGAATCCACCGCAAACAACGTCACCAAGAACGTCATAAGAAACGAAATCCAAACCTTCTTCATCGTAAGCACCCTCTTCTTCGAGGAAGTTAATCGCAGTAATAACACCGCGACCTGCACAACCTACTCCTGGTTCTGGTCCGCCTGATTCTGTACAGTTGATCCAACCGCCCGGAGTTTCACGATCGAAAAGACCTTTACCCCAAAGACGAGCTTGTTCCATCTCAACATCTTCAATTGTTCCCATTTCCGCTGCAAGAGAAAGAATAGTATCTTGTGCTTTCTCGTGAAGAATCAAACGAGTTGAATCCGCTTTCGGATCACAACCAACGATCATAATATTTTTACCGAAGTAATGTGACATCGCTGCCAATGTATTTTGAGATGTGGTAGATTTACCGATCCCACCTTTTCCGTAGAACGCGATTTGACGCAAGCTAGCTGATCCAGCCATGTTAACCCCTTTTTGTGAACTTCACTTAGGTTGATGCAAGGGGTGTTCTAAGGTTTTTCGCGACATTTCATCCAACAAAGCGACAAAATGACACTTTGCAGACAAATTTGTAGGAATAGGTCTTGCAGGGATGAAAAACGGACAAAATGTATCACATTCGATCTTCTTTCAGCACATCTGCTGAGTATGCTTCTACTATATAATAATAAGAATAATAGTATCATCTGGTTTAGGCTTGTCTCTATTCTCTCATAAAGAGGTTGTATGCTGTACTTCATTGACTATATCTATTTCTTCTACGGTCTTGCTTTTTTTCTCTTCGGCTACAGTATTCTTTATTACCCGAGTGAAAATTCCATTTTCAAATTTGCCCATGATCTAAAATATCTCGGTACCTTCGGCATTTTGCATGGAATCTCCGAATGGCTGGTACTTTTTCAGAGACTGGATATGAGTGTTAGCAACGAGATACCGGTGACAGCTGTATTCATTACTATGGGAATCTCGTATATTTTTCTGCTCTATTTTGCTTCACGTGTTCTATGGGGACACGCACGGGCAAGACTGATTCTATTTATTGTTATCTTAGGGGTCCCCTTCATCCAACTGAGTGTTACAACCCATTCTTACCTAGATGCGAATATTCTGGTCCGCTATATTCTCGGCATACCGGGAATTTTTTTGACTTCCTATATCTTCGCCCATCCCGCTTATGTAATACACGGGCCGGTCTATGCAGCCGTCAAGCGATGTATGTATACCATTGCCGGCGTTTTTTTCGTATACGGCATTCTTGCAGGGGTAATTGTCCCCAAGGGGAGTTTTTTCCCTGCTTCTATTATTAATGAAGAAACATTTAAATCACTCTTCAATCTTCCTGTTCAGTTCTTTCGCGCTCTGTGCGCCATAGTTGCCGGATATGCGATTACTCAAATTCTTCGCGTCTTTAAGCACCAAAGTGATTTTCACCTTCTCAAACTTTCAAAAGCACTTGAAGCAAGCGGAGATACCGTTGTAATTACCAATTCAGAAGGCCGAATCGAATATGTCAACCGTGCATTCGAACGGCAATCCGGATATTTGGCGGAAGAAGCCGTTGATCAAAAACCGAATATTCTCCGCTCCGGCGAACATGAGAACGCTTTTTATGAGCAGATGTGGAAAACAATCCTCCAGGGCGAAACCTATCAGGGCATACTCACCAATAAACGAAAAGACGCTACGTTTTATCATGAATTCAAAACTATCGTTCCCATGAAAAACAGACATGGGCAAATTACCAATTTCGTCTCTACCGGAAAAGACATCACTTCCCGTATCCTCTTTGAAAACGAACTGGCCAAAGCGGCGGCTACCGATCCGATGACCGGAGCGGCAAACCGTCTGCAATGTAATCGATGGCTCAAATCCGCAACGGATCATGCCCGCCAATCAAATAGTTCTGTGGCTCTCATTATGTTTGATATTGATGATTTTAAACACGTTAACGACACGTTCGGACATAATGCGGGAGACGCCGTATTAATCAATACCGCCGAAATCGTCCACTCTGTCATACGGAGTCATGATATGTTCGCACGATGGGGCGGTGAAGAATTTGTTATTTTGCAGATCAATACCCCCTATGAAGGGACGATTGCACTGGCGGAGCGGCTTAGAACAAAAATCGAACAGACACAGTTTCAAAATATCGGTCATATTACCATCAGTCTGGGTGTTGCACAGTTTGATAAAGAAGAGAGTATTGAAACCTTTGTAAAAAAAGCGGACGATGCAATGTATCAAGCAAAAAAAGAGGGGAAAAACAGAGTATCTGTTGCAGGTTGATTATCCGTTGACCCGGTACATCAGCCCCATATGACTGGTTGTAAATCCGTACTTTTGATAGAAGGCGATTGCACCGCTGTTGCGGTTATCGGCTCCGAGTGAAAGCCGCCCGTAGTTTTTTTTCGCAGACTCCGCAATCAACGCTTCAAGCAAAGACGATCCGATCCTTTTTCCACGGTGTGCCTGTGTAACGATCATATCTTCGATCAGTCCGACATTCTCTCCTATCGCCGTAGAGACCAGAGACTGCATCGATACCATCCCTATGACACACTCATCTTCTTCGGCAACCAAAACGACCGCATTCGGCGTATCGAGCAAAAGTTTTAATCCGCGAGACTGTTTTTCGGCATCGACGGTAAAGTCGTCTTCGATAGCAAAAAGCTCGCTGAGCAGACTTGACATCTCCGGGATATCTTTATAGTTAGCGCGACGAACTATCATCGTCCGGTTTTCATCCGTTCTAATATTTCACCCAGTTTGTCATGACGCAGCTGTATCAGCCGCTCGATCTCATCATAATCGAATGTACCGAAGTATGCCATATCAAAAAGTCTGAGAAGGGCTGCACGACAGCAACTCTTGTCACACTCTGTGACGAGTTTTTTTGCTTTTTTATAGGGAAGGGATGTCTCTTGAAAAATTTTGATAGCATCGGCAACGTTCTTGTTGCCGCATTCGCAAATTTCAAGCGCTAAGACTTCTTCTTTGGTAGCCATAATTCAACCCTTAGAGGGAATGTTCAGCCTTATACTGATTTGCTTTTTCAACCGCATCATACAATTTCTTGGCCAGTTCAGGCATTTTAACATGATTCGTCCAAACCGTATCTTCAACGATATCATGAATTTCAGAGGCGATTTCCACCGCTAAACGTTTGAGCTTTGCCAACTCTTTTTTGTGATCCAGTTCTTCAGACATAACAGACTCCTTTTTGAATCAAAATGCATTTTTTATTCGATATGCACTTTATTCATTCAAGGAATTCATAAACTTGTATCTGATTCCTACCGTTGGCTTTCGCTGTATAGAGCGCTTTGTCGGCTTTTGCAATACATGCCAAGATTGTCTCATTCTCTTGAAACAACGTCACGCCCAGACTTGCGGTGATTTTTTCAACTTCTTCAAAATAGGTGTTTTGAACGGCGGTACGTATATGTTCCGCAATGATTTGAAGAGATTCGATCGTGTCTACCTTAACCAGAACGATAAACTCTTCACCACCCCATCGGATTAAATAATCTTCATTTCGAATAGATTTTTGTACGGTAGCCGCAAATTCTTTTAATACTTCGTCACCCCGGTTGTGACCGAAAGTATCATTGACCCGTTTAAAATAATCGATATCGCACATAATGACGCCGAGGTGATTCGGTTCTATCTCTCTGATAATATCATGAATACTGTTATCCAAAAATTCCCGGTTAAATGCCCCCGTCAATTTATCATGCGTTACTTTTTGAATTAGTTTGATCTGATCCCTCATTGTATTGCTGATGTCTGCAAAAGCGACAACAAATCTTTCATCTTCGAACTCATTGAGAGAAATACTAAATACATGCGTTTTATTGTCTTTATCGTAAATGGCGACAATCCGATTTTCCGGGGAAAGATGGTTTAGGGTTTCAACCCAGTTTTCCCCATTTGGCACTTTGCCTAAATGAAAAAAAGTGTCGTCTTCTATGAACCTCTCACATATACAGTTGTAATGCTGGAGAAAATGGCCCAAATCTTCAAAACCGAAGAAATCCAACATACTCTGATTGGCCATATTCAATTTTTTTCCGTCTGTAAGAATAATAATATTTTTCTGAAGATCAAAAAGTTTTTGAAGTTTTTGGCTGGCATGAAACAGCTCTTCTTTTTGTTCATTTAATACCGACGTCAACGCATTGATGTTTTTTTCTTTTCTTCGAATGAGTTTATATCCCAGAATAAAAAAAATCGACGAAATAAGTATCAGCATTATGATCAGTGCTTTTACCGAACTGTACATCGCGTTGTGTTCTATCGAAACATCTTGAAAAAATACGATATAGCCCAACTTCTTTTTTGAAAAATCCGAAAAATCTATTTTTGAAACATAATATTCATGATTTTGGAATGAAATATCTTGATGCTCTATCGAACCGTTTAAAATCGATCCCATTTGCGGGGGAATGGCAAAAGTATTATAGGCTATGTAATAATCATCAACTAAACAATTTCGTTTGAGATTTGATTGCACAAAATCAGGGGCATCACGATAGATATCTTTTTTAATAGCGATATAAACATTATTCCCCAGTAAATGGGCATATTCATCTATAATTTTGTCAATTTCTTTTCCCACTTCGATATAGCCGATCAGTTTTCCGTTAACGTACCACGGTTTTACCACTCGGAGAGTGTAATTCATCTTTAATCCGAATTCCAAACCGTGCACAAGTTTTTGCGTCTCTTTGGCTTTTTTAAATGTTTCCCTCTCAATAACGTCATTGTCTCTGTTGTAATCGTGTACTCTGAGCAAAACGGTACCGTCGGTTCTGATAAAATACATATGGGTTACATCGATGTCTCGATTCAGCCTTTTATAAAGCCCTTCCATCGAAGCAAAAATTTCTTTTTTATTTCCTTCTTGGAATTGTGCCGCCAGATCGTTGTCGGTTTGGATAAAATTGATATATTCACCCAGTACGTCTGCATCGTATTTAACTTTTTGGTTCAAAAATCTGGCGTATTGGTATGAAATATTCTCTTTACTGGTATGAATGGTATTTTCTTGGACATAAATCACACTAATGACAGTCACTAAAGAGGCGAGGAAAAGAGCTATTAATAGCGGAAAGTTTAGATGCAGTCGAAACATTAGACTCATATGCTCAAAAAGCTGTTAAAAACAATTTTGATTATATCAATTTTTCTTTTATTTCCTCTCTATTACTTCTAAAGTAAAACTTATGTATAAAAAAATCCTAATCAGCGTGTACAGATACGGTTACGCCCCTGCTCTTTGGCATCATACAATGCAGCGTCGATACGCGAAAGCATATTATCGACACTCTCAGCCGTCAAAAATGTTCCTAAACCGATACTGACCGTAACGGGCTTATCCATACTGCGCACGTTTTCTTCAACATTACGACGAAATTTTTCAGCAGCGGCATACGCATCTTCCACCGAAGTATTGGGAAATATGACCATAAACTCTTCGCCACCCCAACGTCCGAATACATCCGTTTCACGAAAGTTTTGACGCATCAGTTCCGCCAATTGTTTTAACACATCGTCGCCGTATTGATGTCCGTAAGTATCGTTAACCGTTTTAAAAAAGTCAATATCGATCATCATGACACTGCAACGATAGTTCATGTAGCGGTTGACCTTCTTTTGTTCGTCTGTCAATCTCTCATCGATTTTCAGCCGGTTGTAAATACCCGTCAGTTTATCGGTAATGGAGAGTTCCAGTAATTTAGCGTTGTAGCGTTTAAGATCATAATAGCGCCATAAGAAAATAGCCGCAATTAACAATGTTAAAGCGATATACTGCAGAACCGTTTTACGATCGATACCGTCTTTAACAACAAGCCCCGTATGTTTATTGATGATTTCTTCACGCTCAATCGGGGTGATCATTTGGATTCCCTTATCCAAAATATCCCGTAATATTTTCTCATCTTTCAACACGCCGATGCGAAGATGGTTTTCATACCCTTGCGGTTGCCCTGAGATTTTCAGGTTAAACCACCCCTCTTTTTTAATGACATAAGCAGCGACGATCAATGACCTGACCGTCATATCGGCTTTTTTCTCCGAGACCATCTCCATGGCATCCGCTTCAGAGACGACAGGAATCATTTTGAGATTCGGAAAATCTTTGCTCATGCGTTCCAGCACCGCCGTCCCCTCTGGCAAAGCAACACGTTCACCGTCCAAGCCATTCAAATCGGCGACAAAAGAGTGTTCTTCACGGGTAATCAAAATATTCGGATCGGAAAGAAGCGGCTGGGTAAAAATAAGCCATTTTTCACGTTCGGGGGTTTGGTTGACAAAACTGAGGATATCACATTGTCCGCTTTTGGATTTTTCCAGAGTCTCGTCCCACGTTTTTGTCTGAACAAGTTTGATATTTAACCCGACACGTTTCGCCATCAAGGAAATCAAATCGGCGGAAATTCCCACATGTTCCCCTTCGGCATTAATAATCTCAAACGGCTCCCAATCGGGATCAACGCACATCGTAATCACTTTTTTTTGCGTTAGGTAAGCTTGTTCTTCTGGAGTTAAACGGACATAATTCTCAACGGCATTGACTTCAATCACTGCGAACAGAAACAAAAAAAGTGTATAAAATCTATAGTTCATCTGCTAATCACCCTAAGAGTATAAATGTGTTCCTAAAATTTGTACGTCGCCGAGAGAGTGAGCATATCGTCCGCATATCGGTAATTGTCCGATTGCCGCATTTCGTATTGCATTTTTAATCCGAGAGGATTGCTGAACTTGGCTTTGTAAACAATATTCATGACTCGGATGTCACTGTGAGGCATAACCCGATCATTCAGATCAATTATAGAGTATCCCGCAATAAAGGTTTGATTTTCCAATCCCGCTTTTGCCAAATCGTACTTCACACTCAATTTGCCCATCCGGCTTTTGGCAAGAGCGGACACGGAGCTATCCTGTGCGAACATATAGGGAATCGCGACATATTCAGGATATCCACCCCAGTTTCCGAATGCTGTAACAGTATGTGCATCGCCCGTAAAAAAATTATAGGCCAATGATGTCGTCAATCCGGCCTCTTTATCCGTTAATGACATTTTTGCACCGAACAGCTCATAAGAACCGTTCAGCCCCAGGTTATGGAGAAAATCTTTAAATACACCCATCTCACGGACGCCGTAGCCTTGAACTTCAAACGTTGACGTAAGATCGGAATTCAGCTCGTACGGATAGGCTATATCGATATAGAATTCATCAATTACATCCCGGCAGTAATAATTCCACCCTTGTATCCTGACTCCCTCATCATAAACGATTCCGCTCATAATAACACCCTGATCCCCTGAGATTCCGGAGATATCCAGTGTATCACCGCCATTCGAATCAATCGTTTGCAGATCGCTCATCGCCAAAGAGGTATACGTCTGCTGCGACATACTTTCAAACCGTTTGAAACTCACCAGTCCGTCCAAACCGGACATTTTGGTAATATAAGAGAGTGTGATTGCTGTATGAGAGAATTTTTTATTGGTATACGTATACGCTTCGAAAAGATTGGGAATAATTCTATAGTCGTAGGTAGAGACGATCGGTGTGTCAATCTCTTGACGCCCAAGCAAAAGGGTGGAATCTTCGTTTTTGTATTCGATCGACGCTTCACCGATAACCGAATAGGGCCTTTTATCAACATCGAACATATAGGCATCGGTTCTTTTCGGATTTGAATGTCTCAGCCCAAGATCACTCGTCTGATAATAAGCGACTTTAGCTTTCAGTCCGTTCCAATAACCCGTATCAAGCGCTAATTTTCCCCCTATACCGAAGGTAGATTGATCCAGTTTCGGCAAGTGCCGATCATCATAGACATACATCATTTTTGCATATCCGGAGATTGTACTTTCCCGCAGAGCATCAAAAAGTTTATCATCGCCACCGACGGACGTACACGAAAAAAAAGCCAGAAAACAAGTATATAAAGCTTTCGATTTAAAAACCAGACTGCATCCCTTGCGCCACCATTTCTCAGCTCTGTATACATTTGTTATACGGAATTAAAACGATTACTAATTCATTAATGGAACATCCTAATTCATACTGCTTTAAGAGCTTCTTAACCAGCATTCTTAAGAAATTTTATTGGATGCTTTTAGAGCGAAAACGCGTAGATATTCTCAAATTTAATGCTGCGGGGTTCTCCGTAGCACATATGCAAAAATACCCCTTTTTGCTGAAAATGGTATTTTTCAAAAAGCTCAACCGCTTTTTGATTTCCCAACGGAATATCGGCTATCACTTTTTTCAGTCCGCGAAAATAAAGAACGCCCTGCATCATTTTCTCCGCTTCTTCCTCAAATCCCTCACGGCATTGCCACGGACCGAGATAAACTCCCCGGGAGTTGATAACGCTTGAGTGCTGAAAAGAGTTCGGAAGGGCGAATTTAAGCGAACTGTTCCGCTCCATCTCATCGAGCATAAATTCCATTCGGTCTTCTCCGAACGTTTCTGCATCAATACGGCGGATTGTGGCATCGAAATTGCCGCTGTCGAGCTCTTTTGCCTGGGCATTGGTAAAACTGAACGGCGGGACTTTCCCGACGTTTAAATATCGCCCTACTTCCATAACGCTCTTAAAGCCATACCCTTCGAAAAAAGATTTTAGCTGCGGATTGGCATGGAGGTACAGTGAGGGGTGTTCCTCTTTTAATACTTCCAAAAGCGTTTTAAACAACCGACGTCCGATACCTTGTTTTTGGTGGCTCGGTTTAACCATGAAATATTTGATCATTGCCGATGTCTCAAACTCGATTGCCATGACCGCACCGACTAAAACGCCCTCCTCATAGGCACCATAGCATAGATGAGGAGCGTGCATCATCATCAATTTGACATGATAGCCGTCCAACAGCCAGCCTGTCTCTTCGGCGATTTTCGTCAGTTCGGCAACATCAGCGTATTTAAGCCATCCTATAAACATACCGCATCCTGATAAAGAGATTTTAACTCGCCTATTTCCAATACCCGCTTGCGAGACGTAACGATTTCACGAATTTTAGGCAATAAATCTCCTAAAATCGAGTTGTCGGCACTGATCCCCATACGAGCCAAATGGTACCGTATCGTTGCACTTCCCGAGTGTTTTCCGATCGGGAACGAACTGGTAAGCCCGACCTCTTTAGCTTCATACGGCTCATACGCATGCGAATCTTTCATCATTCCGTCGGCATGTATACCGCTCTCATGTGCAAAAATACGTTCCCCGATGATAGGGGCATTAGCAGATAGATTGATATTTGCCGCATCAGCGACACTTTGTACGAGACTGCGGAGTAAAAGCGGATCGACAGCTCTGGATTCTCCGTAGAGATGTTTGAGAGACATAAGAATCTGTTCGAACGATGCATTCCCTGCCCGTTCGCCCAATCCGATGACTGTCGTATTCATACTGATCGCCCCTGCATCGATACCGCTGAGGGCATTGGCATTTGCAAGTCCGAAATCGTTATGGGTATGCATTTCAATCGGTAAAAGATTAAGGTCACATAACTCTTTTACGGCTTGATATGTTTGCGTCGGCGTCATAACGCCGATCGTATCGCAATAACGAAAACGGCCTGCTCCGCATTCACGCCCAAGTTCCATCACATCGCGCATAAAAGACAATTCACCGCGTGAGCTATCTTCACCGCCGATGCAGACGAAAAGCCCTTCGCGTGTCGCTGCGGTAACGACGCGTTCGAGTTCGTTCAATACTTTGATTTTGCTTCCGCCGAATTTGACCCCGATGAGTAAATCGGAGATCGGAATGGAGAGATCGACTGCCTGAACGCCGCATGAAAGCGATGCGTCCAGATCTTCCAATTTCATCCGATTCCAGGTCATCATCCGGGCTTTCAGCCCCAAATTCAAAAGCTCTTTGATATCTTCGCGCTCTTTGGCACCCATCGCCGCAATACCGATTTCGAGTTCGTCCGCACCGCATGCATCCAGCAGTGTCGCAATACGGAGTTTCTCTTCAGTATTGAACGCAACGTAGGGAGCCTGCTCCCCGTCGCGTAAAGTAGTATCGTTGATGAGTGCCATATCCTTTTCCAATCTGCCCTATAAGGGCAAGTTTTAGTGCCTTAGCGTCGAGCGAAAGCTATTTGGGCTTTGCTCAAATAGCGACTAAACTAATTTACTTCCATTTCCTCTGGGAGGTTGAAATATTTGCGTGTCGCCTTTAGAACCGATGCTTCGATCGGCTGATAGGCATAGCTTTGATCAGCGACGATCCCGGCAGCTGCCAAATCACCTTGCGGACATCCTCCGATTTTTGCCGTAAGGATCAGTTTGATATCTTTTAGGCGGTCTAAAATCGGTTGAAGCGGATTCGTACCGTCCGGCCCAGCACAGTATTCTGCTTCCACTTTACGGTGGTGGATGAATCGGATCCCTTTGTCCCCCGCTTCGTAGATCAAGAACTCACGTACGCTTCCGAAGTGTTGGTTGATCATCCCCTCGCCCGCCGTCGTTACCGCAACGAGGATCGTATGACCGTCAGAACTGAGTTCTTCTTTCTCTTTGCGAACACGCTCATTGGCTTGATCGAGGAAGAATCGGAACTCTTCGATTTTCGCCTGAGCCGCCTGACGCGCTTCAAGATCGTATTTGATCTGAAGTTCGTCGAAACTGAGCCCGGCGAATGTATCTTTCGTGAACTCCGCTCCGCGGTCTTCTCCGATGAGACCGACCGCATCGGCGCGGCATTGTCGGCAGTGCTGCATCAGTTTCATATCCATGCCGCACGCTTCCTGGACTTCCATTTGCTGCTGATCGGTTGCACTCGGTACACCGTCTAGGGCAAATCTGGTTCCGAACTCCGGCTCGGATAGGATCGGCATGATATTATGCAAGAAAACACCGATCTCTTTTAGTTTTTTGGAAACTTCCGGGAGATGTTTGTCATTGATGCCGGGGATCAAAACCGAGTTAGCTTTGATCAAAATCCCTTTTTCGACACATTTTTTCATCCCCTCTAGCTGACGTTCTAAGAGAATTTGTGCCGCTTCTTTTCCATAAATACGTTTGTTGTTGTAAAAAATCCACGGATAGATTTGACTTCCGATCTCTCCGCTCTCATCGACACTGTTGATCGTCACGGTGATGTGATCGATATTGTGTTCAACCATCTCATCGATATAGGTTGCCAGTTCCAAACCGTTGGTGGAAAGGCACAGTTTCAAATCCGGAGCGAACTGACGAACCAGACCGAATGTTTCAAACGTTTTGCCCGGATTTGCCAACGCATCTCCCGGACCCGCTATCCCAAGAACACTCATCCGTTGGACTTCACCGCCGACAAGAAGCACTTTTTTAGCCGCTTCTTCCGGTGATAAGCGCTCGGATGTTACGCCGGGACGGGATTCGTTAGAACAGTCATACTTACGGTTACAATAATTACATTGAATATTGCACGCCGGTGCAACCGCTACATGGATACGGGCGTAATGGTGATGCGCCCCCTCTGAATAGCATGGATGATTGTGAATCTTCTCTTTGATGTCATCTGGCATAAAAGCTTCGTTACCGCTTGAGGAACAACTCATGTTAAACTCCTTAGTAAAAAATCCAATGATTCAATTGCCTCATCCAGCACGTAACCATTTTCTTAACTTAGTGTAATGCAAATGATGTTCTTCGATTTAAAAAGAGGAGTTAGACAAATAACGACGTTTTTGTCGTAAAGAGGGAAAATTGTGAAGAAAAACCCGTAGGATTACGGGTGAATAGTCGCAGATGGGACCGAGAAGAAGTATCCTTGGGAGTAGTCGATACCGAGTTCAACAAGCTTTGCGTAGATCGCTTCATCTTCTACAAATTCGGCAATGGTTGCAATCCCTTTTTTCTGTGCGAAGTGAAGGATACTCTCAACTGTTAGCAGATGGTCCCTATCATCATTAATATTCTTGATCAGCGATCCGTCTATTTTAATGTAATCGACATCCAGCTTGCTCAGGTAGCTGAAATTCGAATACCCTGTTCCGAAATCGTCGATCGCAATTTTACAGCCGTAATATTTAACCGTTTTAATGAACTCGATAACTTCGCCGAAATTTTCGATCTCTTCGGTTTCAACGATCTCAAATACGAGACGGTTTGCAGCGGATGATTTTTCCAAAGCGTTATACAGGAATGTCCGTGTCTCTTTCGAGATAATGTCATGCAATGTCAGATTCAAAGAAAAATCATACTCCAACGTTTCGAATACGGCAAATGTTTTTGCGATCATGATTTGCGTCAGTTTATCATAGAGCTTCGATTTTTTGGCATGCTCAAGAAACAAAAACGGGCTTACGACCCGTCCCTCATCGTCGATCATACGAATCAGGGCTTCATATTTTGTAATACGGCGGGTTTTATTGTCAACGATTCCTTGAAAATAAGGAATGATACGATCCCCTTCGATAGCGGATTGAATCGTATTAACCATCATGATATTATTGTGCGTTTTTTCGCTCAACGCCCGGTTATCATTGAAAAAGATTACTTTAGCCCGCTTCTCTTTCGCCTCTTTGAGAGCAATATGAGCTAAATTATAGACTTCCGATTTGGATGCGTGCGCTACACCGCCGGAAACTTTGACAGAGATATCGTACGTACCGATTTTAAATTTTCGGCTTTCGAGATTATTGACATATCCGACAATATGTTCTTTGAGTTCATTACTAAACTCATCAAAGCAAATAAAGACAAACTCATCTCCGCTGATACGGTAGAGGTGATGATGCTCGATCAACTCATCGATATTTTTTGCAAATGCTTTGAGCAAATCATCCCCGGCCGCATATCCGAAATAATCGTTGATATTGGAAAAACGGTCGATGTTTAATACGACCAGCGTCGGCTCTTTCGAACTGTTTTCCAAATCGGCGAAGAGCGCGGTACGGTTTTTAAATCCGGTGAGTTCATCGGTGAGCTGGCGTTGAATGATCCGCTCTTTCATAATCAAATCGGTAACATCCATCCTTGCGGCAATGTATTCGACGATCTGCCCTCTCTCGTCAAAAATCGGGGCGATGACCGATTTGACGTAATACTCTTTGCCCGTTTTTGAAAAGTTTTTAAACGTATTTTTCCAAACTTTCCCCGCACGGATAGTGTCCCAAAGGTCTTTGAAGATTTCGGGAGAGTTGTCGGGATGACGGACGATATTGTGGTTTTTTCCCATCAACTCATCACGGGAATATCCCGAGATTTCGCAAAAAGCTTCATTGACGTAGGTTATTATCCCTTTGTCGTCCGTTTTAGAAACAATAGAGCTCTCATCCAAAACCATTTTATACTGGTCGAGAAAGGTAATGTTTTCATCCAGTTCATGCTGTGTCACATTAATCAAATGGGTAAGCGCTTTGAGCATCGAATGGCGATATTCGTGTTCGTTTTCATGTTTTTGGAAACGTACGCCCGTTTCGGATTCACTTAATGAAAGAGTCGTCGTCGTGATGTTGAGAAGCTGATTATCCGAGGAAGAATGAAAAAATTCGCCGTAGGTAAAAAAGCCTGCCGTCGGAGCGATTTCATTGATCAGCCCGAATTCATAATTGAGCTGTTCCTGCAAAAAAAGTTTACGCACCGAACATGAATAGATATAGGTTGCTTCCGCAGGTGATGACGCGACATCTTCCTGAACATCGACGGCATGATTGAGTATTTCTTCGACATTTCCGATGGCAAAACGGACTTTCTCACCGTTTTGAAAATGTCCGGCATATATGAATCCCCCATCGTTGCTCTGCCCGATGATCGACCTGGCGATACGAACGCCGTCTTCGATCTTAATAAGGGGAAACTCGATAGCGCTGGCCGGCACCCTCTCAACCGTCTCGGCACTCAGATAGTGGGTATAGAGCTCTTTGACAGGGAGATTGTCAATTTCGTAAATGACATTTTTGTCCGCTTTGGTTATCGTCATCTCTTTACCGACGGAAGTCCAGTTCAGCGAGTAGGCATTATGTACCTGCAATACGTCACTATCCAGTACCGCGATAACGATTCCGTCTTCATAGATTGTATTTTTATGGAATATGTACGTACGGGTAAAGGTTAAATCGTCCCCGGCATTTCCTCCGGCGATCATTACATCATTTCGAACCGAGGTAAATCCGTTTAAAAAAGACTCGGAGTCATTGATCAACCCCTCGCTAAAGGCTATACATACCTTTGTACGCGAAGTCAGAATATCCCGCGCCGCACGTTGCCCGTTCTCGAAATCGGATTTTTGAAAATAATAGGTCGATACGTCCGTCGAATCGAAAATCGAAAAAGAGATGACGATCTGAAAGGAACTCATTTTACCGTCCATGATTTCACCCGCAGTCGTAGAACCGATCAATGAAGCATGGGGAAGGCGTGATACGAGAGTATCCAGTATCGGCTGAA
Source organism: Sulfuricurvum kujiense DSM 16994 (assembly GCF_000183725.1). NCBI lineage: Bacteria > Pseudomonadati > Campylobacterota > Epsilonproteobacteria > Campylobacterales > Sulfurimonadaceae > Sulfuricurvum > Sulfuricurvum kujiense. Next base: position 1,533,621 of record NC_014762.1, read on the forward strand.
TGAGCGACTTGTACATCACGCCGCTAAAGAGTTGGATAAAAAGCGATCCCGTTTTGGGAATATGTTCTTGAATGAATGCTTCGAGCTGCTCTAAGTTCTCATATTTATGATTAATTAGACGCATCAACACTCCCTTTTTTTACTTGCCTGTATGTTATTCTATCATTATAAAAGCTAACTATTATGTTTTTTATATGCATTTTCGAAACATACTAATAGTGCAGAACAAAAAATGCATCTCTATGCCAAATATAGAGGAGCATGTCGATGATCGTTGCTATTCCGCTGGATGCCAAAAAAAATGTTTACCATCACAATCCTTGTGCATGTGCGATGTTTTCTATGTATGAAGTGGTCGGAACCCGCAAGGACATACGATACCGTTATCTCGAAACCAAACTCAATCCGTGGGAAAAATATTCCGGAGATATGGTAAAAGACCCGAAAATGATCGCCTGCGAATGCGAAAGTGCTTTAGCTCAAAGCCCGCATCATATCAGTGAACATTATGCCCTTCTGGAAGTGATCGGAAAGTCCAATGTCCTCATTGTCGATCAATACTGCCTCAACACTCTGTATGCCATGAAAAATGTGGGCATCAAACTTCATAAAGTTCCCCCTTTTATCAAAACGGCCGTACATGCGATCGAACATTTTGTTATCGGTACCGAAATCGCCGAACATCTTCGCTACGTTCACCCCGCATAAGGCACGTAAGAACGCTAAATGCAGTGATTGAAGAATAGTTCATCTAAGGAGCCTACCGTGCAGATCACCTATCAAAATTCTACCCTTTTACTCGAAGATTTGCCGCTGGATGTCGGATACGCATCCGAAAAAGTAAGCCTCAAAAACCGTTCCGGCGAAACCTTCGTTATCGGCGGACAAAACGGCTCTACTCAGCTCCTCATCAGTGTACCTTTTATCGATAATTCTCTTATCGCTCAGCTCAATGAGCTCAACACCCTCTTCTCCCTCAACGCTCTGGGGGGAATCACCAAAGCACTCGTCGTTGCTAACGACAAACAGGAATTGCCCGCATTGGATGAGTGGTTATGCGGGTATGATTATGACGAAGCGTACGGAGATTATTACGGCGTCCGTCTCTCCAACAAAGAACTGGCTAAATCGCTGTTTATCATCTCAAAAGACGGCGCGGTGTTCTACCATGAGATTTTAGACGATCTTGATGCTCCCTTCAGTATCGACAAAGCGCTCTCCAAAATCGTCGCGGCAAACAGCTGCTACACCGGAAAAGGGTGTCACGGGTAACATTTTTGTCCCGTTTCCCGATTCACAGTATACAATGCAACAAAATAAGACTAATTTACTCCTATTTACGACAAGAACGCAAAATGCAATAGTTTAAGAAAGCTCCAAAAGGGATCACAATGGACACACTAATTGAAACGATAAAGAAAGAGTTACGCAACCAGACCACGATCCCCTACTTCGGTTTGGGTGTGTTTGAAGGGATTACGACCAAAGAAGCAGAAGCGGTTCCTCATGACAGCGATTCTCTGATTTTGGCAATGAACGGCGGACGTGCGATGTCGCCTCGACTGATGTTCGAATACTCCCGCGCCGCCATGCATCTCGAACAGCGCCGAGGGGTAGAGTACATGACTCAGCTGATGAATCATATCTATACCAAGCCGTTCGATCCGACGCCGCTGCATAAAGCAATCACCGATATGTCGCCGCGCTATATTATCGATACGAACCGTGACACCAAGTTCCAAGAGCTGCTGGCCTACACGCCGCACTGTCTCATCATCGGAAAATCACGCATCATGGGTGATCTGAACCGATACGAAGTGTACGAATACGATGTCGAAAACCAAAAATACTTTTTGGTAGACGAAGAGGTGCTTGGAACCGCCGAAAAGATCCTCTTTAAACCGATGGGTTCACCTCTGCCGAATCCGAGCTTCGTCATCTCTGACGCCGACTATGTCGACTGGCTCACCGAAGCGATGGGAGGATTTGCCGTACCGAAAATCCTCAAAACCTACCGCAAGACCAAAAAGTACCTCTTTTTAGGGACATCGTTCGACCGCGATACCGACCGTATGGTGGCTAACGAACTGAGCCTCGATCTGGAGGGCGGGTACGTTATCACCGACAAAGAACTGGGCAAAAAAGAGAAGAAGTTCATCGAGAAGCATAACCTCGAAGTGATCCCGATGTCACTTCCTGAATTCATCAAAGCATTTATCTAAAGGAGCCGCTTATGCCGTTTATTCCAACCGTAAAAGATGTTTCACCGCGTGGAGAGCGTTATTTCGATCTCTTTTCCAAACTCTTGGGGGATCGCGTTATCGTTATCACCGAAGCGATCGACGATCATATGATGGGAGTTATCGTCTCTCAGCTGCTGTACCTCGAAGCGATGGACCCTGACGAGCCGATCCACATGTACATCAGTTCTCCGGGCGGTTCGGTTATGGCGGGACTTGCCATATTAGATACTATGAATCTCATCAACGCCCCTGTCCACACCTACGCGATGGGGCTGGTCGCGTCGATGGCTGCGGTACTCTTTACCTGCGGCGAAAAAGGGCACCGCTATATGCTCCCGAATGCCGAAGTGATGATCCATCAGCCACTGGGAGGATATTCGGGTCAGGCGAGCGATATCGAGATCCACACCAAACATATCCTCAACCTCAAACGCCGATTGTATGTGATCCTCGCCGAAGCGACGGGGAAAAGCGCGAAAGTGATCGAAAAAGAGTCTGATCGCGACAACTACATGGAGGCCAAAGAAGCGATAGCGTTCGGCCTCGCCGATGAGATTCTCACAAAATTCACCGCTAAGGATGTCTGATGCAACCAGAAAAAACCTGTTCATTTTGCGGCCGCAAACAAAGCGAAGTCAAAAAAATGTTCTCTTCGGAGACGACCCATATCTGTAACGAATGCGTCACGACCTGTTCATCCATTTTACAAAAAGAGGTGCGCTACGAACAGCGCTCCGCGATGCAGCAGCAGCTTCCGACTCCGGAGAAGATCGTCGAGTTTTTGAACAAATACATCATCGGGCAGGAAGATGCGAAAAAAGTCCTCGCCGTCGCGTTGTACAACCACTACAAACGGATCGAAAATCCGGTTTACAATAATGTAGAGCTGGAGAAAAGTAACATCATGCTCGTCGGACCGACGGGTAGCGGTAAAACACTCCTCGCCAAATCGCTCTCCAAGATCATGCAGGTTCCGTTCGCCGTCGCCGACGCAACTGCCCTCACTGAAGCGGGATATGTCGGTGAGGACGTCGAGAGCATCCTCAGCCGCCTCCTCGCCGCGGCAAATTATGATATCGACCTCGCACAGCGCGGAATCATCTATATCGACGAAGTGGACAAAATCGCCCGCAAAGGCGAGAGTTCGACGATGGGGCGCGACGTATCGGGAGAGGGAGTTCAGCAAGGGCTTCTCAAAATCCTGGAGGGTGCCGAAGTGTACGTCCCCATCAAAGGGAGCCGTAAAAACTCTACCACTGAGACGGTACTCTTTAACACCTCTCATGTCCTCTTCGTCTGCGGCGGGGCATTTGTAGGTCTCGTCCCTGACACCCATACGAAGAAAACGAACAAAGTGGGATTCAGCAAAAGCGCCTCTGCCGATGCGAAACCGAAAAAAATCGATGCCAAAGCCCTGGTGCATTACGGGATGATCCCCGAGTTTATCGGACGTATCCCTGTCGTCGCACAGCTGGGCGAACTGACCAAAGATCAGATGATCCAAATCCTCCAAGAGCCGGACAACGCTCTGATCAAACAGTTTCAGGCGCTGTTCGACATGGACGGTATCGAGCTGAATTTCGAGGATAAAGCCCTCGAAGCGGTAGCGCAAAAAGCGATCGACAGAGGTGTCGGAGCGCGGGGATTACGGGGAATTATCGAGGAAGCGATGCTGCCGTTGCAATTTAGCTGTCCGTCGAAGAAGAATCTCCAGAGTGTCACCGTCACCGAAGCGGTGATCGAGAATCCGGACAATGAGCCTATCTACGTCTACAAAGAAGAACACGCGGAAGCGTGATCTTTTATTATTTATGTTGAACGCCATCGGAGCAATACCCTAAAAGGGCACGTGAACCCCGACGGCTACGCTGGCCGCTATGGCACTGAAGCTTGCCTCTGTCGAGGCAGAATTAAACTATCTATTTTATTTTAACTTCTGCATCACCAGATCATTGACGACTTGAGGATTTGCTTTTCCTCCCGTTGCTTTGAGCACCTGCCCTACAAAAAATCCGAACAGTTTCGTATTACCCGCTTTGTATTTTTCGACATTGTCGGGATTTTTCGCCATCACGTCATCGATGATCGGCAGGATAAGCGACGGATCGCTGATCTGTACCAATCCCTGCGCTTCGACGATTGCGGCAGGATTTTCGCCGTTTAGCGCCATCTCTTCGAACACCTGTTTGGCGATTTTATTGGAGATGATCTCATCATCGATCATTTTGACCAATTCTGCGACCTGTGCAGGGGTGAATTTCAGCTCATCCGCATCTTTTTCTTTGAGTTCACGTGCCACTTCATTGGAGACGATGTTGGCAAGGGTCACGGGACTGTTATGCACGGAGAGCGCCGCTTCGAAAAATGCGGAGAGTTTCTCATCCCGTGCGAGGGTGTTCGCCACTTCATTCCCCAGTTTCATCGTCCCCGTATAGGTATCAAAGCGTCCTTGTTCCGCTTCATTCATCGGCGCGACTTCGCCGTCGATCTGCACCTTTTTCTCTGCCGCTTTACGCTCAGGTTTGGCTTGGGAATCATCGGCTTTGACTTTTTTGTTCCACGAGTCTTTGAGTCCGACGATTTTGTTAAATACCGGCGCTTCATCGGTGTAATCGACTGGATCGGCATAAAAATACCCCTGACGCTCGAACTGGAACCGCACATCCGGTTTTTCGGTGATGAGAGCCGGTTCTACGAGGGCGTTTTTGATCACTTTAAGCGAGTCGGGATTGAGGTCTTCCAAGCCCTCCGGCGCTTCGCACGTGTAGAGGCGGTCGTAGAGGCGTACTTCGGCGGTTTTGGCTCTATGGGCATCGACCCACTGGATCGCACTTTTGACCTTGATGCCGCTCGTGTCGGAGCCGCTTTTCGAGTCGGGATGGTACGTCGCGATGATCTCGGTGATGTTGCCCTCCGCGTCTTTGATAACCTCTTTGCAGCTGATGATGTAGGCGTGTTTGAGACGCACGCTCTGTTCAGGTGTGAGGCGGTAAAAGCCCGCTGGCGGGTTTTCGCTGAAATCGTCACGCTCGATGAAAATCTCTCGAGAGAACGGCAGTTTGCGTGATCCCTCTTTCGGTACGTCTTCAGGGTAGTACGAAGCGTCGAGTTCTTCGCTCCCTTCGTAATTCTCAATCGTCACTTTCAGCGGATCAAGGACACACATGACGCGCGGCACTTTGGTGTTCAGATCATCGCGGATGCAGAACTCCAGCTGTGCGACATCGACCATCGAGTTGGCTTTGGCGATACCGATCTGATGACAGAAATTGAGGATCGACTCAGGGGTATACCCGCGTCTACGCAATCCCGCGATGGTCGGCATACGGGGATCATCCCACCCGCTGACGTAGTTTTCGTTGACCAGTTCGAGGAGCTTTCGTTTGCTCATGACGGTGTAGTTGATCCCCAACCGTGCGAACTCGTGCTGATACGGGCGCGGTGATGTGAGCCCCAGCGTATCGAGCACCCAGTCGTAGATGTCGCGGTTGTTTTCAAATTCGAGCGTACAGATCGAGTGGGAAACCCCCTCGATGTAGTCGGAGAGACAGTGACCGAAATCGTACATCGGGTAGATATTCCACGCATCCCCCGTACGGTAATGGTGGGCATGACGAATACGGTAGAGGAGCGGATCGCGCATTTTCATGTTCGCCGCACTCATGTCGATTTTGGCACGCAAAACATGCTCGCCGTCTTTGAACTCACCGTTTTTCATCCGCTCTAAGAGGTCGAGGTTCTCTTCAACACTGCGCTCGGCATAGACGCTTCGGCGTCCGGGTTCGGTTACCGTTCCGCGATACTCGCGGATCTCCTCTTCGCTCAGGCTGTCGACATAGGCTTTGCCCATTTTGATGAGCTGTTTTGCGTATTCATAGAGTTCAGGGAAATAATCGGAGGTGTAGCGGACGTTCCCCTCCCATTTGAATCCCAGCCATTCGACGGCGTCTTTGAGTGCTTCGACGTAGCGTGTATCTTCGGTTGTGGGGTTGGTATCGTCCATCCGCAGATTACAGTGACCGTTGTAGTCCCGCGCGATACCGAAGTTGATCGCGATCGATTTGGCGTGACCGATGTGGGGAAAGCCGTTTGGCTCAGGGGGGAAGCGTGTTACGACTTCGTTATATTTGTGTGCTTTTATATCTTCTTCGACGATGGTGCGTAAAAAATCTTTGCTCTCGTTCATTGCTCTAAAACCTTCTGACTGATATTATGCACAAATATGAGCAAGCCCATATTTGCGGCAGGGACATTTATGTCCCTACAACCCCCTAAAGCTACCTGCATCTTCCGGATGCAGGAGATTTGAAGTCGCTAATAGTATTAAAATTCGTATTTTATCGAATAAGTTCAATTATAACGATATTGTGAGGCAGATTCCCGTAAAACGGTGGTGAAAAAGTCGGCAAAATCATGGAAAATGAAAGCATCATTGAAATACATCCTAGAGATAGGTTATAATCATTGCATGAAACGACAAGACGTACTCAAAGTATTAGAATCGTACAAGCAACATCATGCCGATGAATTCGGAATCATCCGTATCGGCGTATTCGGCTCTGTTGCACGGGATGAAGCGACGGAACAAAGCGACGTTGATGTCGTGATCGAGACCAAACAACCCAACCTTTTTAAACTCTCCCGCATCCGTCTCGATCTCGAAGAGCTGATGCACACCCATGTCGACCTCATCAGCTACCGAGAAAGCATGAACACATTTTTAAAAGAACGAATCCAAAAAGAAGCGATCTATGCCTGAAAAGGCTCTTCTGACAAACAATTATCCAAGTCATCTTTCAGCATAAGGTTCAGGATTTACCCCCCTACTTTTCCAATCTTGAAGAAATTCATATGATAAATTTTTAATAATAGCCAATTCAGTTGAAATCACTTTAATTGTATCAATATCAACACTAATAAATCCATGAGCAATACCATTCCTTAGGTGATGAAAATAATTTAACTTATCAGAGCTACTTGGGATTATTTTCCACTCGTTGCAACTCCCCCACATCTGATCAAAGCAATTACAAATTTTATTAATAATTCCACTTCTTGTTCTTTGATTATCTTCTGCAAATCTGGAACCTATACTTTCTAACGAAGACCAATATGACAAAAATGAATCAATTGGATCTTCACTAACCATTCCCTTTCGATACCAACTTAGAGAACGAGATAAAGTTCTTCTATCTATGGCAATTTCTCGTGCTTGTCTAAAACTATTAATCCAATCTTCTCGAGTTAAAATTCTTTTGACATTTTCATTTAATGGCTTAAATTGTGTTCCAGATTGACTTACATACAAAGGCAAGTTAATTGTTAAACATAAATAATCTAAAGCCTGACCTGCAAAGTATAAAGCTGCTTCATTCGCTTCTTCTTGATTATCTGCTCTTGCAACTATATCCATCTTAACACCGTGTTGGACGGCTGTAATTTGAATATTTGACCAAAAAGGATCATCAAAACCTTTTTCAGTATTGAATCTAATTTTTTGATTTACAGTAATTGGTCCTGAGATTGCTAAAGTAACTTGCCACTCCATCTATTCACCTTCATTCAACATTATTCTATTAATACAATAATAGTATAAAATAATTTAATATATTAAAATTTATCAATTTTATTATTCCATTCCTCTCGAACAAATCTTGCATTCTCTCCTCATAATAACGACACACTGAGGACAAAAAATGAAACGTGTTTATCTCGATAACAATGCCACTACCAAACTAGACCCTATCGTCAAAGTTAAAATGCAGCCATTTTTTGAAGAGCTTTATGGAAATCCGAATTCCCTTCACCAGTACGGTATCGAAGTACGCCCCTATCTCAACGAAGCAATGGGTAACATGTACGATGCCCTCAACGCCCCTGATGCCGATGACATCCTCATCACATCATGTGCGACAGAGAGCAACAATACCGTACTAAAAGGTGTCTTTTTCAAACACATCCTCAAAAACCCGACCAAAAACCACATCATCGCCTCTGCGGTAGAGCATCCGTCGGTTCTCGAAACCCTCCACTTCCTCGAAGAGAACGGGGCCGAGATCACCTTCGTCGACGTTGATGCTTACGGATATGTCAGCGCAGAGCGCATCGCCGCGGCGATCACCGACAAAACCATATTGATTAGTATGATGTGGGCGAACAACGAGACGGGGATGATCTTTCCCGTCGCAGAGGTCGCACAGATCGCCAAAGAGCGCGGTATCTTGTTCCACACCGACGCGGTTCAAGCCATCGGAAAAGTCAAAGTCGATCTCACCGCAACGCCGATCGATTATCTGACATTTTCGGCGCATAAATTCCACGGTCCGAAAGGGATCGGCGGATTGTATGTCAAAAAAGGCTCAGAGCTTCCGAACCTCCTCCACGGCGGAGAACAGATGGGAGGTAAACGTGCGGGAACCCTCAACGTCGCCTACATCATCGGCATGGGTCTGGCGATGAAACAGTCGGTCGGACATCTGGAGAAAATGAACAGCGATGTTCGCTCACTCCGCGACCGTCTCGAAGACGCCATCTCCCAAATCCCCGACACCTTCGTCGTCGGTGACCGTGAGCGCCGTACCCCGAACACTATCCTTATCTCTCTGCGCGGTATCGAGGGTGAATCGATGCTATGGGATCTCAACCGTGCGGGGATCGCGGCCTCTACGGGAAGCGCATGTGCTTCAGAGAGCCTCGAAGCTAACCCTGTCATGAGCGCCATCGGGCAAGATCCTGAGCTCGCCCATACGGCGATCCGTCTCAGCCTCAGCCGCTTTACGACCGCTGATGAGATCGATTACGTCATCGATGTCTTTGTCAAAGCGGCAGAGCGTCTGCGCTCCATCTCCTCAACCTATGCCTATACGAACGAAGTTGGCTGATGCGACCCTATCGTAACATCAGTGATTCGGAGCTCGAAGCACTGGGTGCGGTGCGTGAGTGGAGCAAAGAGTATCTCCTCTCCCTCACCCTCCCCTCAAAAATCCTCTGGGTTCATGCAAGCCGTGAACGATTTCACCGCCTTGAAGCGCATAATTCCTGTTTAATACGTCTCATCACTGTTTATAAAATAGAGGGAGAGATTATCAAAACCGATTTCGGCAGCTACTCGCTTCATACTGGGAAAAATCTCTTTTCTCCCTACGGCAATAAGAGATCCTGCAACTGCCACGGTCAACTTTATCTATTAAGAAATTCTATTAGACATTGATTATATCTATACATAAAACTTTGTTTTAGATTGTAATTTTTTTTAATATGATACTATTATAAAAATTATTCATAAAGTAAGGGATTTCGATGTGTCATCCGAATAATCATAATTGTTTAATAAATAATGATGATGTATTTAGCAAACTTCTTCAATCGGCGATAGATACCCAAAACAATCTCGTCGTCCTGATGCATCGAAATACCCCTGTTCTTTTCAACAAAGCGTTTCAAAACTTTACCAATATGCCCACGGTTAAAGCATTTCTCCGTGAATTCGGCTCTATTTTAAACCGCTTTGTACCCCATGACGCTTATTTTCATGCCGGAAAAACCGATCCCGATCATTGGATCGAATCGCTTCAAAATATTCCCGAATCCGACAGAATTGTCAGTATGATCAACAGCCGTGCCGAACCCTATGCTTTTTCGGTCACCATCGACACACCGGTTCCGGAGTACACGACCATTTCATTCTGCGATATCTCGCAAGACCTGATAAAGCGGATTATGATCGAAAATGATGTCAGTATTGAAAAAGAGAGCGGTGCGTACTACAAAGATTATTTCGTCCATACCTCAAAAAGTTTTCAAAATGCGGCCCTGTTTAATGAAAAATCGATCGGTATAACCATGCTTGCTATGGATGCAAGCGATAGCGACTGCGAGAAATACCTGCATGATTTCAGTTCCTGTATCAAAAACCATATCCGTCAAAGCGATATGCTGGTTCGTTGGGACAAAAAGATTTTTATGCTCGCGTATCTCATCGAGAATGCGGATAATGCGATGAAATTCAGCCAAAAACTGCTCGGAGTAATGAAAGAAGAGCCGTTTGAACATTTAGACTCGTTCACTATGCGTCTGGGGACGACTGTTCAAACTGGTGATGAAGAGATAGACGATATTATCTCCCGTGCCGAAACAGCATTGAACCGATCCTCGGCAAGTTCACCGCTTATCCACCTTTAGAGAAGAGAACCTCTTTTTTGCTCAAAATTGGCCAGCGGTACGTCGAATAATAAAAGTCGGGCATCTCTGTTGACCGTGATCTCAAACGCTTCCTCCCCGATAATCTGCAGCTCGTCTCTTCGCTTGAGAGTATGGCCGCAGACATTCACCTCTCCGTCTATAACAAACAACAGCCTTCCGTATCCCGCTTTGAGCGAATCGGAAACAAGGGTATGCCCGAAAAAAAGATGCGATAAACGTATCGTGACATTTTGATCGATTTTCAAAGACCCTTTTCTGCCGTGGGGGCTGGCGATCAGTACCCATCGATTGACTTTGTCCAAATCGTAACGGCATTTTTGATAGCGGGGAATCGTCCCTTTTTTACGCGGTATTATCCATATTTGAAACAACTCTGTCCGCTCTTTGGACGAGGGATTAAATTCAGCGTGTTCTATCCCCCGTCCCGCTGATATATATTGTATTTCTCCCGATTCGATTCTCTCGTGATTGCCTTGGGAGTCTTTATGTTCTAGCGATCCCATTGTCACAATCGTAATGATTTCCATATCATGATGGGGATGCATGTCAAATCCGCCTAATGGCTCGATGCAATCATCATTCAGTACACGCAATGCACCGAATCCCATCCGTTCTTTATTTTGGTAATCGGCAAAACTGAAGCTAAAACGGCTGTGCAGCCATCCGTGTTCGGCGTTCCCGCGCTCTTCGGCTGCATGGAGAAAAAACTGCATAATTCTCCTTTCGCTTATCTCATAAGTCACATTCAAATAGTAAGTAGATTTTACCGTATTCAAACTAATAAAATTAAAATTCGTTTATCCGTTAAGGAAACTCATAGCTTAGGCATCATACTCCGCAACCAATTCGGAACGTGTCAGCCGGAGCCGCTCAGCCAAGACGGCGGCAAGTGCGTGCATAAATCCGTAAGCCGCTTTTTTATGGAGCTTTTTGAACACGTCAAATGCTTCTCTTGTAATACAGTATAACTCAGTATCGCTTCCCGCAATCGTATCGGTATAGTGCGGGACTCCCTCCAAAAAGGAAAATTCGCCGAAAAAATTATTTTGTCCCAGCGTACTGAGATGGATACTTTTGCCTCCCGGAGTAGGGAGCATTACCCTCACCAGACCGCGTCGGATCAAAAATATTTCGCCGTTCCCTTCCCCTTCGGAATAAATCACGTCACCCTTTTTAACAAACCGGCTTTCGACAAGACCGTTTATCTCTTCCAATGTCTCATCCCGCCGCCCTTTAAAAAGGTCGAAATCGTGCAGTTCTAAAAGGTTCTCCCCTTTTTCTCCCAACGAAAATTCTTTTATTATTTTATTCTCCGCCCACTCAATCGCATCATCCAAATCGTTAAACACTTTGATCGGACTCAAGTGTTTGAGCAATCCGACCTGATTGAAATAGCTCTCTAAATCATCTCCCGTCGGAAGCTTATGCGGCAGTCGGCACAAAATCAAATATCCGTCCCGTTCATGGAGGATATCTTTGATCTGCAACAGGATATGCGCCGCCGTCAGATCGACCGTCTGTACCCGTTTCATATCCATGATGATGTATTTTTTGTGCTGAAGGTCATCTTGCAGCATCGTGTAAAGCTGATTGGCCGTTCCGAAAAAGAGACTTCCGTGCAATTCATACACAGAAAAATTCCCCCCTTTCTCAACCAGAATAGTTTCCTCTTCCCGACTGCGGATGATTCTGCTTCTCGCTTCGCTGCCGTCAATATGGCGGTACACGACCGAAGCACCGATTTGCTGAAAAATATAGAGGACAATTGCCAAAACAAGCCCCACCCCCGATGCGGCGATCAAGCTTACCGTAAGGGCGGTTACGGCAACGGAAGCGATAATAAAAAAATCGAGTGCCGTCTGGCGCGTTTTCAATAATTTGAAACTGTGTCTGTCGATCATCCGAAAGCCGATAACGATCAAAATACCCGCCAATGCCGAAACGGGAATCCACGCGATAAACGATCCCAAAGCGACAAATGCCCCGACCGCCATTACCCCCTCGATCACCCCAGAAAGTCGGGAATTTCCCCCGGCTGAGAGGTTAACCATGGTTGCCCCCATCGTCCCCGAACCGGGCATTCCGCCGATCAATGCGGAGACGATATTGCCTGAGCCCTGGGCGATCAGCTCTTTATTGGAGTTATGATACGAATGGGTCATAGAATCCAGAACAATACAGGTTTTCAGCGTATCGATAGAGAGCAGAGCCGCCAGCGTCAATGCGGGAAAAAGCAAAAGGCTTATATCATCCCACTGAAGAAGGAACAATTCTTCAAAACGCCCCGTAAACATCTGAAGATAATCTATCCCTCCGCTTCCTCCGAGTTCACCGACGACAAACGGGTTATTGGGCTGATAAAGGCTCGGATCAACAAGCCCCAGAAGAAAATACGCCGCCATCCCGACGAACAATGCGGTAATAACCGCCGGAATAATCCGGAACATTTTATCGGCATACAGCATGACTATAATCGTGACCGTCCCCACTGCGATACTCTGCCATTGCCAGCCGTTTATAATCTGAAACGAATGCCAAAAGTGCGTCCCCTGCGGGAGTCCTAAAAAAATCGGCGACTGTGCCGCGATAATGTAAAGCCCGACACCGGTGAGATATCCGCTGACGACCGGGAACGGCATGTATTTGATCAAACGTCCCAGCCCGATGAGACCGAAAAGTACCTGAAATCCGCCCGACAATAAAGCGACCACCATGAGCATGACAAACAGCAAATCGGGTCCGAAGTCCTGTGAAACGTATTGCAACGCGAATGCTGACAATACGGCAGCTGCCGGAGCGCTCGGTGCGGAGATAAGCCGATCCGCTCCCCCCATCATAGCTGCAACGATTCCGACTGCCGCCACCCCTAAAATACCGGCCAATGCACCGTATGCGCTGTATTGACCTCCTATCACTGCATAGATCGTTACCCCAAATGCGATAGCCGAGGGCAATGCAACCAGCATCGCTGCCGTACCGCCCCAAAAATCACCCGAAAAATTAGCTGTTTTCAACATCCTCTAAAACCCTATAATCAAATAAATCGTTGCGTTAATTTATTGTATCCTAAAACTATCGGGTTTCATTTCAAATCCCCCTTTTCATGAGGTTCACATGGTACAATGGCGTTATGAATTTAACCTCGTCCGATACCCGCCGCGGCATTTTTTTTATGCTCATCGCATCGTTTCTTTTTTCGCTGATAATGTTATTCGCGAAACTCCTCTCTGCATCCATGGGATCGGTTGAAGTGACGTTTTGGCGCAATGTCGTCGGTTTAGCCGTTATCGGCGCGATTACGCTGCGCAAACCGATACGCAACGTCGGCGGCAAGCCGTTTACGCTGGTATTTCGCGGAGTCATCGGAACGGTAGCTCTTCTCACCTTTTTCTACACGATCAGCGCGACCACCCTCTCCAATGCGATCGTTTATTCCAAAACCGAGCCGATTTTTACCGCTTTGCTTGCTTTTTTTCTGTTGGGTGAAAAACTCAAACCCTACTCGATCGTTGCGGTTATCATCGGATTTGCGGGGGTAGCGCTGCTCAGTGGGCTGGAGATGGGGTATCTGCACATTATGGGGCTTTTAACCGGCTTTCTCTCCTCATTGGCCTATACGAGTGTCCGCAGTCTTAAAACCTATTATGACGAACGTACCGTCGTCCTCTCATTTATGTTTTCGGGGGTGTTTATTCCGATTATTTTGATGATAGTGTCTCAATACGTAACGTCTGAAATTTTCGCCTTTGCCCTCAGCCCTTTTGTCCTCCCGCATGGAAGCGACTGGCTTTGGATCGCCCTGATGGGTGTCGCCGCCGCATACGGACAGATTTTTATGACCCGTGCCTATTTTTACGCTAAAGCCGGGATCGTCAGTACGGCAAGCTATTCGGTCGTCCTCTTTGCCACAATGTTCGGAATAATGTTAGGGGATATTTTTCCGACCCCGACGGTAATCGCGGGGGGAATGTTGATTATTGCCAGCGGAATACTCCTCTCTCGGCAAAAATGATTTTTTAGAGGTTGATGTGTTTTGAGATTCGCTCTCCCAACTTTTCCAACGGCGAGTCCAGATCTTTTGAAGAGTTGTTTTTCTCTCCTGCCGTTGTACTTTTATTGCTCTCAGGCTCTATAGTATTTTTAGGTTCGGTTTCGCTGTCTGCCGCTTGGATTGATTCGTTAGTTTCTGCCGTAGTATTCGTCTCTTTGGTTGTATAGCGCTCAATATAGTTATCAAACACAAAAGCTTTTGCGATCAGAAATACGATGGCAAAAAGAAACAGATACATAATTTTTCGCATTTTTTCCCCTCTTCGGATGATCGATGCCGCATTTTACCCTATATTGTTAATCGTTGAATAAACAGGGAAAATTCACTCCATATTGAAAATATCTTCGAATTTATCCACTAAAGACTGCTTTGAAATCCGAGTGCCGATGATATGGTTGATCGATCCTTGCTGCAGTCGTTCATCATTAATATCGTTCGGACCGTCAACCAGGAGAATCACTGTTACCTCGTCATAATTGGGAAAATTTTTCAATACTTTGATCAACGTTTTAAAATCGGACTGATAATCGACAAAAATGTATTTCGGAAGGTTTTTCTTGATCAAATTGATCGCATTTAAGACGTCTGAGGTACACTGGAGTTCTATTTTTACACTCAATGACGCGAATATACCGGTTAGTCGTTTTGAAGACTCGGCATCGGAGGATAAATACAAGACAGAAATTTTTTTGAGGCTTTCAAGATAGGGAAGCAGTTTTATGAGAGTCCGATGCTCATCGGTCAATTTTTCTTCATTCAATGTTTGGAGATAGTAGCGTAAATAGGTTTGACTCGATATCTCCCCCTGAATAGGCAATTCGGAAAAATATTTGCTGATCATATTGGATTTGCGCGCGTTTTTCCATAAAGAAAAATCGAGCAAATAGGCGGCTTTATTCAAAAGAGTAGTGATTTCCTGCTCGAAAACCGCCGCCATGGAGGAAAACTTCTTTGTAAAACTCTCTTCATTTTCGTTGATAATCATGTCAAGATAAAGCGTTAATTGGATGTTCTCGTCCTCAAGTCTCCGTTTATTATGGACTGAGTCTACCGACTTCGCCCGTAAAACTTTCAATTGCTTCATCAACGGAGCGTATTCTTCGGATTCAATGGAAACATTTTTCATCTCAGATTCTACTTGTTCTAACGATGCATCCGTCGTACGAATCATTATGTCGTACGTGGCGATACTCTCTTTATTCTCATCACGGCGTTTCTGATATTTCAAAAACACATCGTGGTTATCTAAAAAAAGTTCGAAAAATGCTCTCTTTACGTGAAGGGCACGAAATTTAAACTGATCGTATATCTGACTTAATTTCAATACGTCGTTACGAATAGGGAAAACAGGCGTATCCGTAAGACTCATATCAATTTCTACTAAATTGTTATACGCCGTCATTAAAAAACGTCGAAGCAGCAAAAAATCTATTTCATGCCTTTCGTTCTGATAATCCGAAAACTGGCTGACTCTTGTCCGAAGGTCTTGGAAATAGCCTTGTATGGCTTCTTCCGTCGTGATGACTTCCGGCAGTGTCTCATCCGAATTGTCAGCCTTTTTTTTAGTATCGGAAAACTCTTCGGTATTTGAATTTGACATGTTCACTCAGCTTATCCCTAATCGGTCCAAAGACATTTTTTTGTCTTCTCGTTCTACTTATTTCTCTTGTATTTTTGCCGATTCGCAATAGTGTCCGGCACGATGCGTCTTCAGAAAAAAGAGATTGAAATTTAAAAAGCAATTGCGGATGAAATATGATAAACGACAGTCCGCATTTTGCTTCTTTCTCTATTCGTATCATATACTATCGTATATTGTAATTTTTTTTTAAATGCGTTCTAATTGTTGTTACTAATAAAGATGGATTACGCCGTATGCCGTGCGATAAGAAGCGAGCCTCGAACCGAAGCTTTGAAGGTTTTCATTTTTTCTTTCGTGATAATCGCCATAGCTCTTTCACGCTCTTTTTTGATCTGTCCGAATAGCAGTGTGGAAGGTGTATTTCGCCCCTCACGTATCAGGTCATGGATAGATTCGTCAAACATCGCGCTCTCATACGGAGGAAGCGCATCGTACAATGCCATAAACAATGCACGCTGCTCATCATCCATCTTGCACGAGTCGTCCGTAATTTTTAGGGCAACCGTTACCGCACAATCACAGCCGAACTGATCGAGATCTGCGGCAACTTTTGCAAACGGATCCATCATCAACCCACTTCTTCCAATTCTTCAGGCTCTTCCTGGACAAGTTTGCCGATACCGCGTTCAGAGACCGAAATATCTTTGCGATATGATTTTTCTTTATAAAGAGGAGATTTAAGCGTCCCATCTTTGCTTACGCCAAGTTTGTACATCTCTTCGTTTCGGAAATGTTCGTCAAACTCTGCGGTAAACGGCATATCCCATGTGATACATCCGATGCTCGGGCAGATCGCCGCACATTGAGGATCGTCGTATATTCCGACACACTCGACGCACTTATCGGGCTGAACGTAATATTGTTTTTTACCTGTCGGATTGGAGGAATCGTCCACAATCGCATTAACGGGACATTGTTGTAAACACGCATCACACGTGATGCAGGTATCGTTGATAATGACAGACATTTTATCTCCTAAAAATCTGCCCTAAGAGGGCAATCGTTTCAAAGAGAGATCGCTACGCGAACGGTCCCCTTGTTTTGTGCCTTAGCGGCAAGCACAGCTATCTGAATTCAGATGGCGTTCTCTTTTGACGTGTGGACGATTCTGAGTAACCACGGCGGCGGATTGCCCAGCAACAGCTCTTGAAGCTTTGTAATCGTCTCATCGATACGATCGTTTTCACCGGATCGAACCGGATAGATTTTCGAAGCCAATACCATTTTAGAAGCGGTCGGCCCTATCGCAGAGCAATAGAGGATATCCGCCTCTTTAATCGAGCTTATTTTGTAGGCCAGTTTTTCATGCTCATCGGCTATTTCATCTTCCGAACTGTCCAGTGTTTTTACATATTCGGCACTCTCGGCACTCACTCGATAGAGTTCGAAACTCTTCGACCAGCCGAAATGCTGATTAACCGTTACACCGTCGGTGGAAGCGAACGCGATTAGCATAGGATGACCTTTTAAACCGCTACCGCTTCGTGCGCTTCACGAGCTGCGATTGAAATATCTTCTTTGTAAGTTTGAGGAGATACTTCCGGTGTCAATACACCGCGTTTTTTCGATTCGCCGATAACATAGTCTGAGCTGTTGACATAATAATCGTTATACTCAGCAGTGTATGGCATATCCCAAACGATACATCCTTCCGTAGGACACTCAGCCGCACACGCAGGAACTTCCGCATGACCGACACATTCGATACATTTTTCAGGTTTTACGTAGGTATATTCCCAGTCATCACGCGGTGAATCGCCTTCACTTACAATCGCGCTTACCGGACATACCTCGATACAGGCGTCACAGTTAATACATAAATCGGTAATCATTACAGCCATAATTAGCTCCTTAGTTATTTTAATATAAACCATCTATGCATTTTTTGTACGAGCATATTTATGACAATAACGTTCGAAGCAACTCATAAGGTGTTATTTTTAATTAAAAAAAACTATTTTTGGAATATTTTTTGCTTGTTTTTACAAATACAATTTAGGAACGGGCAATGTCTGTCAACAGTGTCGCATCACAGTCGATTTTTCAAAATACTGCTGCCTCCGTTATCAAACGAACGGATACGGCTTCCGATACCGCCGTAACATCGACAGATGCGATTATTGTATCTGCCGCGAATAACACAAATGCAACCGTTTCTACCAAGTGGGGGTTCAAAGTCGATGAGAACGGTTTCTTCGGAAGCGATTTCAACAAAGCGGCGGGGATTCCCGTAAATGTCAAAATCCACCAAATCACGATGCAACAAGCCGAAGCATTCGAACAAGCCAGTGGAACCGGAGCAGACCCATTAACGATTGTTTCCAAAGTGTGGAGTTTATATAAAACCGTTACAGGTAGTACCCTAGATCCCGATGGGACAGGCTATATGAGTCCTAAACAAGTAGATGCTATGCCTCAATCTTACACATCGAAAGGAAATGTGCTTGAGGGTATCGTTGCAGTTCAATATACCGTTGCTGAATCTGTAAAAGCATCACCCCATGCCGAATCAATGAGTAATCCAGGGTTCAGAAGCATGGCTCAGTACGGCACAGGTACCGATGAAGAGATTGTTAAACGCGGTCGTGATTTATACAATTCCTATACAGGCAATAAAAACGATAATTCATTACCTAAAGACAAATTGTCCATCGGTGAATTATTCGGAAATTTCTTTAGCAATTCTGTGGGGAATGAAACACAACAATATTTAGACCCGAATCACGAGTATGCTGCACCGGTCAAAGATACGCAAATCTATTGGCAGACATTGAAAAACGGTCAGGGATATGCTCAATATATTATAAATGCATTTGGACAAAATACACTCGATGAAATAATAAACTACATGGGAATCGACCATGGTGCTCCGCTCGCTGAGAGAAAATTTTCTCAAGAATTAGCGGATAAGTTTATAACAGAGATGAATAAAGAGATGAAATCCCAATATGCCCTGTATCAGGCAAACAAATATTCGTCACTAGACACATCAATATCGAAATCGAACGATATTGATATGTCCAGTCCACTCTCTCAAGGCTATCAAATCGCTAAAAATATCAAATTACCTACAGCAGGTACTTTAATAAATATCGGAGCCTAAATAATACTATCCTTTACGAATGTGTCAGCTTTGCTGCACATTGTTCATACGAGGCCGGATCCAAAAGCGGAGTAAGCTTGATATCGACCGCTTTGAGCAGCAGCGTTACATTGCACCCCTCGCAAAGTTCCATCCTCTCAAACGCATCGGTCGTAATCAGCGAATTGAGTTTCCCGCAGGGGGTATCGACACTCACTTCGCTAAGAACTGTCCCCTTACGAAAATGTTGCAGTTCGCCTTTTAGGTGGTTTTCGATCGAGACACTCTCGTCTTTGTCCCCTTTGTAAAGGGCGATCGCCGCTTCCTGAACCTGACACTCCACCTCATCACCTACACGAAGCCATTTAGGTAATTGTGTTTTCAGCAATTTCAAATCTGTCCCGTTGACACGAACCGTGATGCAGCTAAAAAACTCATCAGTTTTGATATCTTCTACTTTTGCTTTTATCGTGTTCATGACGATCCTCCTACCAGAGATAAATCACAATCTTTTTATCGATAATGTTTTCAAACTGCTCCAAAATCATCCCCGCCGTCGACGTAGGCCCCAAATGGCATCCCGAACAGGCGCCCAGATAGCGCAGCCAGATTTCCGGAGTGTCCCCACCGACATAGTTGACGAGTTCCACCCCTCCACCGTCACTGGCGAGAATCGGCGCGAGATTTTCCGTGATAACCGATTCGATCTTAGCACGCTGTGAGCTCTCATCCATCATACGAAATGTGACATTTATGTCGGAGGCATCGTTTTGATTGCTGACATACGTGAGAAGCGAGTGTGCCTGCGATTCACCCGCATGGGCCGCACGGATCATCCATTTCATCGAGTTAAGGACGTCATCATTGCGAAGTAAAATCCCGAGTTTCAGCTGGGCTGTCGGCATATTGGCTTCTGCAGCTACCGTATAATAGCGGATCGATTGTTCTTTATCCGCTTCCGTACCGATTCCGTTTTCATACATACCGCCCAGATAAAATGACGCTACTTCATGATTTTTCTCTGCCGCACGTTCAAACAGAGAAAATGCTTTGTGTATATCTTTGGCGACACCGTATCCTTTGACGTACATTGTCCCCAGATTTACCATTGCATCCGTATTGGACTCGCCCAATGACTCCCAAATCGCTTTTGCCTTCGTATAATCTTTTGCGTCATACGCCGTAATGGCCGTTTCCATTAATGATTGGGCTTCCATACTCTTCTCCTCATACCGTTTGATATTTCTTCGCAGATCATCCATAGCTTCATCGTACGTTTCACCGAACCCTTTTACGTCGGGAAGATCACAGCTGTAAATCTCATAGCCGTCTCCCTCTTCGTTGCTGAAATAGTGATAATGGGTACGAAGCTCATCCATCGGAATCTCTTTTTAACTGATTTGGCAAAGATACTGCAATTGCCGTTCTAACACGAAGAATAATAAATGCATAACACTCCGTATCTGACACAAAGGAGCATCTATGATAGCCATCCCTGTCGAATCCGATAGCCGTGACGTTATGAGCACGAAGCTTTTCGGTAACGCACCGTTTTTTGCATTGGTCAATCCATCGGACAAGTCCTATACCCTCGTTCCTAATGAGGGATGCGGCAACGGTATTATGACCGCCAATTATCTGTTGGAAAAAGGGGCTACTTCCGCCGTATACGGATTTTTGGGTGACGGACCGTTTCATGTCATGGTTCGCGGAGGCATGAACGTTTATTGGTTGGGAAAAGAGGCGATGCCTCTCACCCAAGCAATCGATATCGCCTTATCCGACACACTGACGCATGTCACGCTCGACAATGCCAAGCAATATCTTGATCCGGGTACCGCGGCGGGTGCGTGCGAATGCGGGTGTTCCCATGACTGAGATCATTACATCTGAAATGGGCGAAATCCGCCGTCTAATCGTCGAAACGGTCGCCAAACGCAATACCCTGAAAATTGAAATGGAAAAATGGTACGAGTCCAATACCGGGCGTTTCAGCCGAACCAATGAATTGATTACCGTCGATTCGACCCTTAGTGAACTCGACAGTCACTACAAACGTCTATGGGACTATCATAACGGATCAACAAGAGCTTCATGAGCAGTTTTTCCTCTTCGGCGCGTCTGGTAACCGATATCAGCGAGATCGACCAATACCGTCGGATATTCGATAAAGACCAGGTTAAAAGCGGAGAACCCCACTGGGCGAGTATGGGGAAAAATACGATCACCCTTTTTCAGGTATTGATCGATCAGGATCTGACCCATCTGGTGATGGTACTCGAACATTATCCGAAATACATCGAAGCCGTTTGTGAGCATTTCCGCTATGCCTACAGTTACAGCGAAAACGAAGCGAATATCGATGCGACATCGACGCTGCTAAAGATGGGGGAACCCTATTTTACGAAACAGTTTGTCCGAAACGTCATCCGAAAACTGCCTCGGATCGATACGATAGAGCGCGATGAACTGCAAGAATTCATCGAACGCCTAAGCGCTCATCAGGAGATATGGCATCCTATCATCGTCATGCATTATCGTAATGCGGTTTCGCAACACATTAATGCTACACTGTTGCATCCGCTGCAACGGATCGTATTGCAAAAAAAGCTCTCCGCTATCCAAGAGGTGACTACGTACGATTACGAAGCATCCGATCGGGATTCCCATCTCGATATACCGTACATGACCTAAACGGTTCAAATTTAACAATGGAGATATAAAACGATGAATGAAAATCTGCGAAGCGAAATATTAAAACATGCCCGAAATGCGTTTGAGAGAGCATGTACTTTACGCGAAAACGAACGTATCGAAGTGTATCTCTTTGATGGTACCGTCAAAACAAGCGATGTTCTGGGCGAAGAAGAAAAAATCGTCTACAGCCCCAACCGTATTTTGTGCTACCAAGTGTGGGGGCACGATTATCTCGAAGAGGAGATCCGCGCATGGATCGATCAGGCACGTCTTGAAATCAATCCGAAACCTCTCGAAGAGAGTATTCTCGAGACATTGGATAAAGTGGCGAAATCAAAAGGGATCACTACTGAAGAGGTCAGTTCCTACGAAGTATTCGCCAATCTAAGAATGGATCAGCTTGAGCAGATCGAACATGCCATCATCGAATACTGGTGGGATAACAAAGAGGTAGAAAACGCCAAATCATTGGCTCTGGATCAGATCAACGAAGCACTCAAAGGGCTCTAAAAGAAATCTCCCTCTCGGGAGAATACCGGTTATACAAAAAGCCAAATCAGCAAAGCCGCACCGAGTCCGAGGTTGAACCAGCTTCCCCCCTCTTCAAAGAGCATAACCAGAAGATCAAAATAATACTTATCGATGAGAGAAGTCGCATGAAGCAACCCCTCTTTGGCATAGGCGGTGATTTCAACCCCCCAGATAAATGCAATGATCTCGGGAAGTATAATAAAAACGACGATTCCCAAAAAGCCCCATACTGATTTATCCGGCTTCATGGAAACAACGGCTTTTTGAGTTACGGGGCTTTGAGCGATTTGACGAGCTCTAATATGTAAATTGTTTCTCATACTGAAATTATACAATCTCTTTACAAATGAAAAATCACCAAAGCTCTTCCGAACGGCACTTTCGCTTTTCGCGACAACGCCCATAACACTTCATAATTAGGGGGAATGCGGGGGAATGAGCCTTCTCCGTCGGTAAAATAGAGCAGCATCGTCGTCATCGGAAGAGCAGCTTCGACGTAATCAAACGTCGGACGATAATCGGTCCCCCCTCCCCCTTTGAGAGGAAAATCCATCGGATCTCCGCTGATAAACGTATGATGGGCATGGACTTTTGCATCGGCGATGATGAGTTCGATTTTTACCGAAGGGAAGTTTTGCATGATCGTTTTAAATTCCTCCATAAACGCCCCCAACAGCTGATCGTCGATCGAGCCGCTGGTATCGATAGCGACACAAAGGCTCAGGGTATCGCTGGTGAGCGAAGGGAGTGCGATACCGCGATGGATATGCTTTTTATTCGGCGGCATAAAAGCGTAATTATTGCGCATATGGCGGTTGATCGCATTGTAAAGCTCAAAGCGCCAATCCACATCGGCGGGCTTCACTTTTTTCCCCAGCCTCTCCAGCCCCAGCGGCATCGCCCCCTTGCGCTGCGCTACCTCCTGTGCAATCGAAGCGGCGTATTGCCATTGCACTTCATCGGCAGTATCAAGCTCATCCGCGATTCCTTCAATATTGCCGAAACTCTCCTGATCGCTGATCTCTTGATCTCCCGCAACGGCATTAGGAATACTATCGCCGCGCTCATCGAACGCATCCCCTTCGCCCAGATTCATTTCGCTTTTGAGCGCTTCATAAATCTCTTCGGCGTACATTCCCTCATACTCTTTGTTGTAGTTCGCGCCTACGGGGATATGCAGTCCGCTTTTGCTTAGGAGATTGTTGATGGCGTAATCGGTTGAGAGCTGCCACAGTTTTCCCCGACGGTTCAACCGCCGTTGCTGATGGGAAAGGACGTGATGCATTACACAATTGGTGAGGATAAACATCACCTCTTCGACGCTTCTGCGCTCCAAAAAATCGTTATTGTAAAGAAACCGTACTCCGTTACTCGCATATGAGTTCAAAGCATCACTCGGTTCATGTTTGAGCCGTGAAGCGAGCATCCCGAAATAGGGGTATTTAACCGTCAAAAGACTTTTGGCTCTGAGGAGAAGTTGTTCGGACGACATTATCGTAACAATGTGTTGAACTGACGCATCCATAAAGGCCAACTCTCGAGATGATCGAGTTCGATTTTGCGGGTGCGGAGATCCTGAACGATCATTACGGCAAATTCTCCCGGGAGTTTAAGCGAATAGGTGATCAGATTGCCCAGTTTTTTGCTCCCCGTATAATCGTTGACACGCATCGTCAGTGCCGTGCAGAGAATATGCAAAGCGGAAGGGTCACTCGGAACATCCGTACAGGTTCCCTCCATGATCGCATCCAAATCGGGCAGCTGCGACGCTACCAGACGAAATCCGAGATACGATGCGGCAAGCTCTTCACCGATCGCCCCGCTTACCATCGCCATAATGAGATCGTCTTCCGGATTGGAAGCAATGATGTCATGAACGTATTGCCAGGTTCGCGGCGTCGCAAACGATCTGCTCTCAGCATTAAAGACGAACAGTGCATCGGGACGGTGGGAGATATAGGCGATGATCGAGGGCTCTATCCCCGAGCCTATCGCCCAGTTACGCCAATCGTCGACATTCGCTTCCATCTCCAGATGGACAAACCGGTTTGCCAGAGGTGCCGCCATCCGAAACACGACTCCGCGGTCGCTCTCGCGGTTCCCTGCCGCCACGATCGCCCATCCATCAGGGAGACGGTATTCGCCGATTTTACGGTCTAAGATTAACTGATAGGCAGAGGCCTGTACCATCGGTGCGGCGGTATTAAGCTCATCGAGAAACAGAATCCCCCGCTCTTGCGAGCCATCGGGCAAAAATGCCGGAGGCGCCCAGATCGCGCTGTCGTTTTTGGAATCAAAAAACGGAATACCGCGCAAGTCGGTCGGATCAAGAAGCGAAAGACGCAGATCGATAAACCCAATGCCGGCTTCCTTGGCGATCTGTGCCACTATCGAAGATTTCCCGATCCCCGGAGGCCCCCATAAGAATACGGGGACTTTACGCTCACACAAATGGGCGAGCGAGCGTTTGGCACTTTGAGGGTTCATAATGAGTATCCTTGAAAATAACAATGTTTAAAATACTTATGCATTTATTGTGCGAAAAAGGTAGAACAGGAATTGTATTGAGAGAGTTAACCAATATTTGAAGGAACACACTATGTCTATCCAAAGCTACATCGCTGACAACAAACTCGAATGGATGATCGTTTACAACGCACCGACCGACGCATACAAATACGCATACCGCGGATGTCTCGTAGTCACTGAAGGTAAAGTAATCACTCCGGATAAAAGTCTCCCTCCAAAAGAGATCGTTAAACAAGTTATCCTTGCGACAAACTCGGACAAAATCGATTTCTTGGCATGTGAGCTCACATCTTTGGATGTTTTTGAAGGTTTCGTAGCGAAATATAAAGAGTTCTTGACTCCTGAGGGAAAATATCTCCTTTTCGTCTCTGATATCATCGGAAAAGGGACATTTGTTTATGAAGGGATTACGTTCAATACATTTGCATTGGATGAGAGTTCTGTCTGGAACGACTTGCTCGATCTTGCCGATCTTTCAAAAGGGGATTTGAAAAAGATGTCTGATAAAGAGAAAATCGATACGGTATGTAAAGATATTCTTCGCAGCAACCTCCGCCTTAGCGAAAAAACGTATGAAGAGATCAAAGCGTTGCAACGCGGCGGAAAACTCTCTTTCGGAGCAGTATAACTCTCTCTCATCGCCTCTGTTCTTCGGACAGAGACCGATCATTCTTGCATATTTAAATTATTCCGCCCGTTGTTTTTAGCTTTATACAGTGCCGTATCCACCCGTTTTACAATCTCAGCAAAACTCTCATCATCTCTGTACGTTACCAATCCGAGGCTGATGGTGATTTTTCCTATGCCGTCAAAAGTATGCATTTCGATAGTTGTGCGTATTCTTTCACCTACTTCCTTGGCCATTTCGAGTGTCGTTCTCGGCAATATGATCATAAACTCTTCACCGCCGACCCGTGCAAATATGTCACTCTCTCTTAAACACGATTTGACTCTTTCGGCAATCATCCGCAATACGATATCGCCGACATTATGACCGTATGTGTCATTGACTACCTTAAAGTGATCGATATCAAACATCAAAAGTGAAAAGCGTTCATACCGTTTGGCTCTTGATATCTCATTTTGGAGTGCACTGTTGAAGTAGTACCGATTATAGATCTCGGTCAGAGTATCGGTCAGGGCAATTTTTTCCATCTTCTCATACGCTTCGTTTAATTCGGCTGTCCGTTCTTTGACGATATTCTCAAGTCCATAGTTTAATGCCGTCAATTCTTTGTTTTTTGTTTCAATCATTCTCGAATAGTTCAGAAATCGTCTGCGAATACTGTTCGATA
The DNA here is from genome assembly GCF_000183725.1 of Sulfuricurvum kujiense DSM 16994. NCBI lineage: Bacteria > Pseudomonadati > Campylobacterota > Epsilonproteobacteria > Campylobacterales > Sulfurimonadaceae > Sulfuricurvum > Sulfuricurvum kujiense. The sequence goes on from NC_014762.1 coordinate 1,559,893, forward strand.
TGCTGTACGAGCCGATAAGTGATACGAAAAGAATAATACCGGACAGTAGAAGGATATTTTTCAACTGTTTTTGATTGATTCGTGTCAGCTCCATTTTTTTATCCGCTATCTTTCGATTAACCTCTTCCGAGTAAAATCCGCTTCCGATAATCCAGTTACTGTTCGGTACCCGTTTGGCATAGGTATGTTTTTGTTCAATCCTGCCGTTTTCAGGATTTTTCCATTTGTATGAGACCCAAGCGGCATCTTTTAAACCAGAGCTCTTAATAATCTCTTTTATTAAATATTTGCCGTCACTGTCTCTCAACTGCAAAACATTTTTACCGATCAAATCGCGATTTTTACCGGCCAATACGAAGTTGCCTTCATGATCAATGACGAAAAAATATTCACTTGTCCCGACGGTACTGTTATTAATAATATCCAGAGTATTTTTTTCAATCTCTTTGATGGATGTATCAAGATACTCCGCAGAGCCGATATACCAATTGTACATACCTAATTTTTTAACGTATACCAATTGTTTAAACTGAAGTTTCGGATCGTAATTCGGCCGGGTAAACGTATCCCATAAATACCCGCCGCCCGATTTTTTAACCAGCGCTATCTCCTCACGTATGACATTTCGCTTCGTAGAATCTTTAAAATTGATGATGCTGTGCCCTTCCAAATGTCGTAAATACTTCGGTGCCAAATGAAAAACACCGTCATAATCCAGAATAAATATAAAACTCTCACCGCCGTTCCAGACAAGAGGTCTCAATGAATCGGTTATCATTTTTTGGATGCTTTGCGGAGTGTGCGTATCTTTATTTTGAACATAAATATTTTTAGCAACCGAGTAGGCCGTATCAACGCGGGATTTAACCTTTTCTTTCAACATTCGCTCTGTCATTGAGCGTTGATATCCTATCAATTTTATAGAGCTGTCGATTTTGGAAATAATAATATTTTTTTGCGTCTCGATATAGGTACGTTCAATCTCTTGAATCGAATGTATATAACGCTGCTGATTTTGATAGATAACGACGGAGGAGATGAGGATAACAACAAACGGTATAAAGACCAGAGGACCGTACGCGATAACTCTAATAAGATTCTTTTCGACCAAGAACTTCACAATAGGCCTTTATCACACAAATATTTGATTATTAAATATATCCTTCCTTTCAAACTATTATAATACATTATATTCTAACTATTGCGTTCACTCTTAATATTTATTCCGACCTCTTTTCCAAACACCCTTTTTCCATGCAATTAATCTTCGGCATCGGTTCGACATAGCGTTCCAATACTTCCGATACTTTATCCGCATCAAACCCGCACAGTTTTTCGCTTCCGATCACCATTAACGGACGGCGAATGAGGATCGGATTGGACATCAACAGCTCCATCGCCGCTTCTTCATTGAGGGTATCGGGAGAAATTTCTCCGTTCTTGATGGCGGGGGCTGCCGGATTAAACCAATCCGTAACTTTTTTTTCTCCCATGAACGTTCGAAGCGTCTCTTTATCCAGATCGTGTTCGAGAAGATTGCGTTCGATGATCGTACATCCGCTCGCTCTTAGAATCTGTTTTTGCTTGGCATTGGCGGCACAAAAAGGTTTTTCATAAAATACGACCAGTTTAATCACTATTCCACTCCGATGAGCATACGCCCTTTTTTATTGAGATAAAAGGTGTCATACCCGTCATCTCCCACCGTCATACACTCCCCCAGATATCCCTCATCATACAGTTCCCGAATACTTTCTTCTACCACACTTTCATCCATACGGGCATATTCAGCGATATCGATGGCCTCGTAGATATTGTAATCGATCTCATCACTCAGGGCGTAAATCGCTTTCATGACATTTAGTTTGTTTTCAGACATGGGAATCCTTCAATAGAGCGATTTGCTTCGTTAGGACGATCATCTGCAACGGATGAAGTTTCTCTCTCTTCATCCATGTGTCAAACTCTTCGACATAGTGCTCTTTGATCTTCGGATGCAACTTTCGTGCTTGATCGCACAACTCTACCAAAAGCGCTTTGGCTTCATCGAACGTTTGATGCTTCAACGGACGCAAACGGCGGATTACTCCCTCGACCAATCTGTCGTTGCATAATGCGCCTGAGAGTTCCAGAAACTGTGATCCCCTCAGCGCCGTCGCATAATGTTCGTTCCAAATACGGCCGTTGATCATCTGATCACAGGCCTGATCGACAAAAACGGGAAAGAGGCTCAATACTTCCAGCAATTCGGAAAAATCGTTATCGACGAGAGCGCGAAAGAGCATTCGACTGCGGTTGCGGATATGACGGCGCAAATCGGGGTTTTCAATCACCGCGGGATTCAGACGAATAAAGCGCTCCAACGCCCCCAGACGGGAGTGGTTAAACGCCATAATCGCCACATCCGTATTTCTATCCCCTACCTGAGTGGGATGAGAACCGCTGGGACGGTGAAATGCCCATAACAGCCTTGCTTCATCATCCGGATGATCTAGATAAATCGCATCCCCCTGCTCTTCGAAGTCCAAATCGTCTTTCAATAATTCGATGTGATCTCGATAGCTTAATTCTGCCCCATCTGGGGCAAGCTTCAGTGCCATAGCGGCAAGCGCAGATTCGGGGGCTTTGCCCTCGGATCGTTCTGAATCAGATAAGATCAAAGTAGACGACGTCTCCATAACGTTCAAACCTTTTCAAATTTTGTTTTTCACTCAGTAAAAACAGTGTCTGCATAGCAGGAGCTTTCTCAACCGTAAAATAGCCGTCACTCAAAATTACCGCCAAATTTTTCTCCCCGGCATGGGTGTTTAGATACTCCAATACGGGGGTGAACTGTGTCCCGCCGTTTCCTTTGGCAAACTCTATCTGCGGCAGTATCCCTTGGGCATCGTAGCTTTTTTTCTCCTCGACGTAGACCCGCTCATCAAACGGTATGACACTCACCTCGAAATCATGGCTCATGCGTACTATTGAGTCAATTATCCCTAAAAATCGGGAAAAAACGTCACCTGTAATACTCATAGAACGATCCAAAAAGATAAAAAAACTGAGTCGGCTGCGGTCATAGCGGTATCCGGGGAGATAAAGCCCCTGATGGATAAATCGGCGATTCGGACGGGAGAAATCGGACTCTTTGTCGAAAAAGCTCTCCGACATATAAGCGTGCAGCAGCGTATGAAGGTCAATGGAAGGCTTGGTGATCTCATCGAACATCTCCAAAAGCGATGCGGGGATATTCCCCTGCTTCCGCGCCGCCCCCATCGCTTGTATAATTAACGCATCGAGTTCTTCCTCGGCGACCTGGGTATCCCCCTCGTGTTCGATAATATCCATCTTTTGCTGTGTCGGGTTATCTTCAGATTGTTGCCCCTCCCCCTCATCGCTTTCACGGTAAAGGGCATGGTAGACTTCCTCGACACTTTTGTCGCGAAACGACTCGATTACCATCGCCTCTTCATCCGCCTGTCCCACACGTTGAAAATCACTCAGCAATAGTCCAATAACGATGTCGCATGAGCGGTTCCATGTCGGCTTATCACGCCCCTTTAGGCGAAACGGATGTTTGAGGAGGATATGGAGCAGTACATGGGCATAGAGATATTTAAGCCGCGCGTCATCGTATCCCGATGCTTTGCTTTCATCGACACGGATACTGACACCGTCGGTCTCGAAGAGCATATGGGGGTTACTCTGGTATTTATGGGGAATTGAGAGGGCTAGGACGCTGAGAAACGGATGGTCAAAGAGAAACTGAACCCGTATTTTTTCCAGACGATTTTTGATGGGGGTATCCTTTGGATATTTATCCAAAAAAATGCAATTTTTATACTATGTTCTCTATCAAAATCAACACGGCAAGTTCACAGAAACTATTTTAAGAAAAACAACATATAATAGGATATTTCAAATCTCCATTGTGTAGTGAATTGCTGGAAAAATAGTATATTTTGGTATAAAAAAAAAGAGTTATAGCATAAAGGAATTTTATGACAAATAGTGAGTTAGATAATTTTTTAAAATTATTTTATAAACTCAAAGAAGATTCCATAAATGCTAGATATGGATTTGATGATGAGTGGGACATATTTATAAAAAAAATTTTGCCATTATCTCCAAAATCATATGGAACAAAAATTCAAAATAGAATTATGGAAAAGAATAATTTGTTATCGGTAAAAGCAAATGAGAATTTAGGTGATTTTAAAAAAGACAATAAATACTTTGAAATAAAAACCTCGCTACTAACCATTACAAATAAAATTGCAAATATTGCAGGCATTAGGTCTAAGCAAAACGTAGATGGCTATTATGTATTCATTATTGATGCAATAAAATATGAAAGTATTACTACTTATTCTTTTAAACTTTCAAAAGACAATATGGAAAAAGAATTAAAAATATTAAAAGCCATACCTTTAAATGGTACAAAAGAAGCCAACATAGAAAACAATAACTCTGCTCTTAGGTTTGGACTACCGCTAGAGAGTGAACATTTCAACAGATGGGTAGAATATTATATGTTCACAACAGAAGATGATATTGTTAAAACTCTATAATAAAGTATTATATTTATCAACTCAAACGTTGCATCTAGTTGTCATGGATAGGAGAATTTTTGAAAAAAAACAATATGACAAGTGATTTAAAAAGTCATAAATATAATAAAGGCTTGATTCAGCCTCCTATGAATACCCTTGAAAATATGCAACCAATTTCATGGACAAATGATAGATTGCCTGAATACCTTTGGCTTGGTTTAATACTTATGAACTTTGATCGTACGGAAGGGATTGAGCAAGCTGGAAAAATTTTACAAGAAATTGCTCATATTAACAAAACGATCATAAAACCTAAATTATCTATTGTTTTATCTTTACCTGAAATAGAACAAGAAGACATTTACAAAATTATTTGTAATAACGTAAATCCAAAATACTTAGCACCGTTAACAGCTATCTACAGAAATTTTGAGTATCCAGTTTTTAACAAATATTTTAATTTTCCAGATATATTGATAAGTGAAAGAATTAAATCTATTGCTAGTGCTGTAAAAATATATTATGGTCATCAGTCATATGAAGCTACTGATTTGAGATTTGTTGTATTGTCAATGATGGTTTTTCAAGACAAACTTCGTGTTCATAGAGGAAGTGAATTGCCAGAAATTTTTGCGAACTATCCATATACTGATCATAATGATGAAAAAATGAGAATGTATCGCCCAATGCTTAGAGCAACAGAAATGGATATTGGAAATCAACAAAACCAAAGTTTTATTAATAATTTTTGGAAAGAAATAGGGTTGAAAACAGAATGTCAGCCATTAATAATCAGTTTCAATAAGGAAGAGGACTTGGATTACAAAAAGTATATTTTAGAACTTCAAGACAAAATGAATCATTTGTTATCTGTAAAGAAAGAGCAGTCATTACATGATGATAAATTCCATGTTATTATGGGTACAGCTATCTATGCATTAAAAATATTTAATGATGTTATTACAAAAGAATTAGGTGACTCAATTTTAGGTCGTCATGCATTTAGAACAATTTTAGAAGCATATATAAATATAAAATATTTACTGAAGATAGAACCAGAAAATTCAAATGTATGGATGGAATATAAACTTTATGGAGTTGGAAAATATAAGTTCCCATTACTAAAAGAAAGAGAGAATAGTAACAAAGAAGAGCATATCCATTTTGTAGAGCCAATAATAGACACAATCATAAATGAAATTTTATGGGAAGAATATGTAGATATAGATCTACGATATTTCGACAATAAAAAAGTCAAGGAAAAATTTGATATGGTGGACGAAAAGTATTTATATGAAGTTCTTTATGAATACGACAATAACTTTATACATGCTTTTTGGGGAGCTGTAAGAGAAAGTTCAATGCTTCATTGTGAGAATGCTACACATAAATATCACTTTTTGCCTGATATCAATTTTGAGCAAAAAATGCCTTCCGTTAATCATGATATTTATAAAATCATGATGAAAATCCAAAAATTAATTGATGAAACAATTTAGCATGTCATTTGCCAATATTCAAAAATTTCAAACTCAATATCTTGATTTGATAAATGGTTTTGAAAAGCATATTTTTTCAGATGGAGCAGACCAAAAAACAATCTCTATGATACTTGATGAGATTGTATGCTTTTGGCTCGATAGAAAAGAAATCGCATCTTTAGAATTAAAAAATTTGTCTTCAGAAAAAGAGTGTTTTTTACTGGCAGGTGCAATATATTTAGATATTAAAGATAATGATCATTATATTTACAAAGCATTAGGAAATGAACATTTTGTCTCTGACCCATTATTAAGATTAGAGCATTTCTTTAGAATTCCTGCAAAATTATTTGATACTAAATCTATTGAACTATTTAGGAGAGCCTATAGTGATTTGAAAGAAATATTATCAACCTATCAAACCTATTTTTATATTTTACCTATCCATATAATTGCTATAACTAATGCAGAAGAACATTTTGAGCTATTGCATAAATTCTACTTAAGATTTGTCAATTCTGTTTTAGATGAAGAGTTTGAAAATTTTGATGATTTTTTTGAAAAATATACAACCTACGATGAAATTGAACAAAACATAGTTCCATTTTTCAAAAATAATTTAATACTTGAAAAACATTGCAATGAAGTATCAAATTTAAAAGAAGCAATTGAGGCATATATAAACTCATTTGATTTGATGGTATCAGTCACAAAAAACTATTCAGAAGCTGAAAAATTCATCGTTGCACTTCAAAATTACGTCACACAGATAATGGAAATTCTATTAATTGCATCTATTACAAATACAATTCCTTTTATTCGATTTAAACCTACTTTTCATTATTTAACACTCGTAATGTATACATTTATTGAAGATGAGTTTTTTAAAAATATGATAGAAAAAACAATTGTATTTTATATTTTTTACTACACAGTAGAAAAAAAGGAATTAATTAAAATAGATTTCAATGAATTTGCCAAAATCGTTCAAGAAACGAACTTCTTAAATAATATATTGCAAGAAATGAAAAAAAACAATATTGATATTTTTAAAAAAGGTGTACCAGAAGTTGCTAATATTATCAACGAACAGTTCTGTATGAAGATACAACAACACCTAGTACCAAATGCTGAAGCGTCGGCTGATTGAGGCGTCAGACAATCGAGGGCAAGCAGTATTCCTTAAAATCCATGTTATGCTCTAAAAACTTCTATCTCCAGCTCTTTAACAATTCGGTAATGTTTGTCATTGGCGGTGATGAGTTTCATCCCATACGTCGTAGCCGTCGAGGCGATGAGGGCATCGGCGAGTTCCATGCTATGGCTCAAAAAATATTCTTCAACGTAAAAAAGCGCTTTCGCCGAAATCTCTTCACTCATGTAGATCGTTTTGGTATTCCATTGTCGCAGTGTCTGCTGAAAACGTCTCAGTTCCTCTTTGTTGCGCATCCCCTGCACCAATTCGATATGGGTCACCCCTGAGATACAAAAATCTCCCAGTGAGTGGATTAGCTTTTTGGCATTTTCATTGCCTCGTAGATACCATATCAGAACATCACTGTCCACTAATATTTCAAATGCCATAAGGGTTAAAACGCTCTACGTTTACGCATATTTCGTACCATCGTATCGACATTATCATCCCTATCACTCCACATCCCGAATATTGCATCATCTTTGGGTGATTGAGTGGAGTCATCATAGGAGATGAGTTTGGCTTTGGCTTTTCCGCGATGGGTGATCGTCACATCCTCACCCTTGCTGAGGACATCAAACAAAAACGAAACGTTAAAACGTAAATCTTTGGCGGTTACCGTCATTGCAAATCCTTTAAATTTATACTTAAAGTATAAACTATTAATCTTGATTTCACATTAAACGGAAGATTTAGAGAATATAATCCCCATACTTCTCTATCCACTCATCAAACTCATTACACTCAGCGATCGAAGCATCTTTGACGATCGCATCTTTGATCAGCATCACCCCAAACTCGGTCGGTAAAACCTGAGCAAAGCCGAACAGATGTTTGGATGCCTCCGCATCGCCTCGGTACAGTTCCACCAGCGCCGAAACAAGCGCATACAGCAATGCCGGTTCGCTTTTATCGATGCTCGGATATTCCCCACGATAAATTGCCCCGACATCGGGGAGTTTTTCATATACTTTGACGTAGGAGAGAAACTCTATCCCCGCACCGTAACCGATCAATCCGTAGATGATCGGAGCGATGCGTGAGGTATCCTCAGAGGTTTTTAGAACATTCGAGAGCATATGGTAACTGCGCGGCGTTGCAAATGCGGGATTGCTGTCGTCTTCGCTGACAGGTTCGGAGGTGAGCAGATCGGGGCGAAAACCCAAAAATCCGATGACAAACGGGTGAAGTCCCTCACGGATCGCGAAGAGTTTAAAATCTTCAAACCGCGCTTCGACACTCAGATGAACCATCCGGTTCGCCAGCGGCGTCGGAAGACGAAACACGACGCCCCGATCGGAGATGCGGTTCCCCGCACAGATAATCCGCCACCCTTTGGGCAGTTCATACTCCCCCATTTTGCGGTTCAGTACCAGCTGATAGATCGCCGCTTGAACCGAGGGGGGAGCGGAGTTGAGCTCATCGAGAAAAAGGATGCCGTTCGAATCTTTATCCCGAGGGAAAAAAACGGGGCTCATCCATACCGTCTGCTCATCTCTTATAGCGGGGACGCCACGCAAATCGACGGGGTCCATCTGAGAAAGACGGACATCCACGAGTTCAAGATTATGTTTTTTCGCCACTTCGGCAACGATGTATGATTTTCCGATTCCGGGACTGCCGTGGATAAAGACGGGGAGATCGGCACCGATAAGAGTATCGAGATGGGTGTAGAGTTCCGTGGTCGTGATCGATGGGGTCTTCACGCACTCGCCTCCGCGATGATACAGGTAAAGCAGTGTTCCTGATCATTGCAGGTCGCGCAGGCGGGAGCCACTTTCCCGATCGCATCGTAGAGGAATTTTTTCCACAATTTGTCTTTGGGTTTGAGTTCGGCAAGACGAGGGAAGTGCTGTGCCATATATGCACCCATCTGCACACGGCTTTTAAACCCTAAATCCTGATAAAGATGGTTCATCTCCAGCGATTTTTTGGCGATTAGCGGTGCGATGACATAACGCGCTTCATCATCCGCGGCATATTTTTTCAGATACCCTTCGATTTCGCGGGCTAAAATATCCAATTCGCTCATTGCAGTATCCTTGAACGGTTTTATTGTTTAGACAATGCAATTTTCATGCGCGATATTCAGGCAAATCTTTTTTCACTCCATTGCAACTTTCCATTAGGAAAATCAAGGTAGAATGCGCGGTTATGAAACGAACCAAATCTTTTTCTCTTTACGCATTCATCATCGCCCTTTTGGTTCACATCATCATTTTGCTCGTGCTTATTTTGCTCGATCAGTTCAAACCCGCTATTCCGCCGCAGCCGAAACCGGACGAACCTCAGGAAGAGCGGTTCAAACTCTCGATCAAAGAGCGCCCCACTCCCGCCAAAGAGTCTCTCGTTAAAAACGATATTCCGAAAGTTACGCCGAAACGCTCCATACCGCGAGGAGAGCAGCTGATCAAAGAGGCTCAGCCTCTGCCGAAACCTCAGCGACAAAAATCGGTGGCATCCGAAGTCAAGCCCGTTGCCCCGGCACCCGAACCGCTCCCTGAACCAAAAAAAGCGTTCGAGCGCCATGTCGCCAAAACAGTTGCCGATATAGAGCGCAAACCGATCCCAAAAAAAGAGCAGGGATTGTACGATATCCTTTCCAAAGCCGATCCCTCCGCACAAGACCAACCGGTAAAAAGTTCTACGAAGCTGACCGATTCGATCCAGCGTCTTTACGGTGACAAGTTTAACCAGCTCTCAGAAGGGGAACAAAAATACATCCTCGACAACCAAGAGGTAATGCGCCGTATTACTCAGAGCGTTCTGGACCGCTACGGACACTCCCGCATCCCCGACAATATCCGTATCAACGATACCAATATGGTGGAGTTTTATCTCCATCCCGACGGAAGCATCTCCGATATGCGTCTACTGAAAAACAGCCAGCTCTCGATTTTGGACGATACGACCAGAGAGGTGATCGAACTTGCCTATGCCAAATACCCCAGACCGCAGCAAAAGACGCTGATCCGCTATCGGGTGTGGTATAACCTTACCGGGTATTAAGCGCTATCTTGTATCAGAAGATGAAACCGAACCGACCACTCTTCGCACTGCTCATCGCCCTCTTGATTCATGCTTTGTTAATAGGTTTGTTTTTGGGATCGACCGCATTCGATAGACAGGATAGAAAACCGTTTTACAAAGAGAAACGTTTCGGTCTCACACTAAACGAAGAGACCGAAGTGACCGAAGTGACCGATACTTCCGAAGCGACACCGCCCGTCACGGCACCCATTGAGCGTTTAAAGTTCCAAAAGCCAAAAAATGCCCCGATACCGACTAAAAGCGTTGAAACCACTTCCCTCGAAAGCGGGCTAAAGCCTTTCAGCGAAGCCGACCGAGACGAACTCCCTTTTTCCGTTCTCCACCACTACGGCGAGGAGTTTTTCAGCCTCTCGGCAGGTGAGCAGCACTTCATTATCGATAATCTTCAAAAAATCCGAAAGATAAACGAAGTTGTCGGTACCCGATTGCTGCGAGAGAGATCCGATGTCGATCCGAATGACAATAATGTCGTCGAATTCATCCTCAATCCCGACGGAACCATCAGTGACCTGAGCTTGGAAAAAAACCGGATCGGAACACCGCTGGATGAGCTGACCTTGCAAACCATCAATCTCGCCTATCCCAAATATCCCAAGCCCGAACAACCGACGCACATACGGATACGAGTTTATATCATCGTCAAATAAATATAGATTTTTCTTCAACACAAAAAATAACAATCACACAATATCATAGTATAATATTATCAGCACAATCAGGAAGAATTATGTTCAAAAAAAATTTTAGATTTATGTTTACCCTTTACTTCGTTATATTCGGCATTGTCATTGCACTCTTCGGCTCAATGATCGGATATAAAATCCAGATGATCAATGTCCAAGAACGGATTGATCAAAACGCCGAAGAGGTAGCGTTCAATAAAAAAATAAATACTTTGGAACCCAGCATAGACGGCATGGACAGTATGGTCATAGCACTCGCTACCAATAAAACACTCCAAGAATATATTGAAGAGCCAAACTATCAGCATAAAAACGACATGATCAATCTGTTTTATGCGATTGCCATGTCGGACAATCTGATCATGCAGGCGCGCTATATCGACGCGGAGGGTAAAGAGAAAATTCGGGTTGATCGCCTTAACGAATCGAGCATACCGTTTGTCGTAGAGGATGCAAAACTTTAAGACAAAAGTACCCGGGACTATTTTCAACATGTCAGCAAGATGCCTCATGGAAAAATCTGGCACTCCAAACTCGACCTCAATATCGAAAACGGTAAGATTGAGGTCCCTTTCAGACCGACCATCCGTATCGCGACACCGATTTACAACAAAGATAAATTTGTCGGTATCGTCATCATCAATATGCTCACCAATAAACTTTTAGACAGTTTGCGTACATCACCCGTATTTGAACACTATATTATCGATAAAGAGGGGAATTTCATCCTACATCCCGATGACAAACTCTCATGGTCAAAATATGCCAAAACCTCTGCCAAACTTATCAGCGATTTCCCGACCGAAGCATCACAAATTTTGTCCGGCGTCCGCAAAGGGGAGAATTTTTATGCGTATACACTGGATGATGTATTGCATAATGACGATGATGCGATCTTAATTTTGAAGCCGAAAGCCGACTATAAACATTCGCTCATTCTCTCCAATATTCAATCGGCCGTGGTTGTTATCATTTTAAGTATTCTCCTGAGTATCCCGCTTGCGCTTTATGCATCAATAACCCCCTCAAAATTGCAAAAAGCGCTCTGGATATCCAATAAAGAGCTCAAACGTTTTACTGATATTCTCGACAAATACGTCATCTCCGTTACCACAAAAACAAACTCTATCATCACGACGGTAAGTTCCGCTTTTGAGCGGGTTTCAGGGTATACAAAAGAGGAACTTTACGGGAAAAAAATAAATATTATCCGACATCCCGACACCCTTAAAGAGACGCATGAAGATCTTTGGAATACGATCGAAAACGGCAATGAGTGGCACGGTGAACTCAAAAACAAAGATAAAGAGGGACAAGAGTATTGGCTTGAAGAGTCTATCATTCCGATCAAAGATGAAAATGAGTCTATCATCTCCTATATATCGGTCGGAATCGATATAACCGCTAAAAAAGAGTTGGAAAGGATATCTACCATTGACAAACTGACCGGTGTTTTCAACCGGCGCCAGCTTGATCAATGCATCCACCATGAAATCGAAAAAGCATCGCGCTATCATCGTCCCCTCTCTTTGCTGATGATCGATATCGACCATTTCAAAAAAGTAAACGATACTTACGGACATCAAATCGGAGATTATGCTTTGGTAGCCGTATCTAAAATACTTTCCGAGCATATACGTTCAAGCGATGTGCTCGGGAGATTCGGAGGGGAAGAGTTTGTAGTCCTCTGTCCGGAATCAGATAAGAACGAAGCCGCCGCATTAGCAGAAAACCTCCGGCATGAGGTGGAATCGTTCTCTTTTGATGCGATAGGAAGTCTCACGATCAGTATCGGCGTCTCTGAGCTCAAAGCCGAAATGAGCAATGACGAACTTCTTTATAAAGCCGATATTGCCCTTTATAAGGCGAAAAACGGGGGAAGGAATCAGGTAGTCGCCGAGGGATAATTGCAGTGCGCCAGCACCGCCAGCGCCCCCTTGTAAATCGGCTCATCGATAAAACCGAAGCGCTCATCCGTAAAGCCGCTGATTCCCCGTGCATACTGTTCTTCGAATAGACGGACTATTTCACGGCACTTCTCGATCTCCGCTTCGCTGTGGCCAAAAATCTCATGGATCATCTCGACCTGTGCTGGGGCAATACACCCTTTAGAATCAAATCCAATCATCTTCTCTAGCTCCAGCCAGTTTCGCAGACCGTCACTGTTTTTATAATCCTGATAGACAAACGAGACCGGTTTGACACCGCAGGCACGGCATGTCATCAAAAAATGGGAAAGCATATACTGTACGGCTGGATTATCCGGCAGCAAAAGGCTCTGAGAAAGCCCCAAATCGGCGAAAAGGTCTAAAACACCAAGATAAAATGCTTTGATCCGCGGATGAAGCGCTAAGTGCGAAAGCGCCAGCCATGCCTCTTTCGTCTCGATGGAGAGGTGTATTTCGATCCCCTCATCCACCAATTCAAGCACTCTTTGGACATCCTCCGCACTTCGTATCTTCGGAACTCTTATCCCATCGGGCATAAAAGGATTGAGAAACGAAATCTCTTCCTCTCCCCCCTCACCGAGCGGATTAACCCGGACAATGAGCTTTTTGTCGATTTTGGGATTGGAGGCCAATGCTATCGCACATAAGGCAAGAGCATACGGTTTTTGTTCCGTACTGACACCGTCTTCGAGATTAAGCATCAGACACTCGGCGCTCAAGGAGGGAATTTTAGAGAGGTGTTTGATATTATGGGCTGAGATCATCATAGCGGAGCGAAATGAGATAGAGTTATTAAGGTGCCGTTTTGTAGGAACGGCAAGCGCTTTAAGGGATATGATATCGCCTGAGGCGATAAGCTCACTGAGTTTTTGCGGGTTGCGAAGCGGCATGTTTAAACTCCTCTCGATGGAGATAATAATAAAGTGTTTGAATCTCGGTGTCGGTAAGATAATAGCGCGGCATTCCAAGAATTCGGCTGTTCAACTTCAAATAAAAATCTCGAAACGGAAGTTTATTGATCGCTTTGCCCGCGAAAATTTTCCCTTCCCCTTTGTCCCGATATCGGGCGATCAATTTTCCTTCACCTGCCTCTCCGTGGCACAAATGACAGCCAACTCCCCGGGGATTGTGATAGAGCCCGGCGGCATACTCTTCTTTGGTAATAAACGACTCCGCAAATGAGAGTGTAAAGGTCAAAAATAGTAGAAAAACCCCGCGCACCTGATCCCTTTAACCAAATATTAGTCTTTTAGCGGTATGATACCCAAAAACAATTTGACGGTGGTTAAATGCAGATTCTTGACGGTAAAGCGCTCGCACAAAAAATAGAAGAAAAGGTCTCCTCCGGAGCCAAAGAATTCAAATCTCTTACCGGGCGGGTTCCCGGTTTGGCGGTAATTTTGGTCGGGCATGATCCTGCGAGCCAAGCCTACGTCGGAATGAAAAAGAAAGCATGCGACCGTGCCGGATTTTACTCCGTCACCCATGAAATGCCGGACGATATTTCTCAAGACGCGATTATCAAAACGATCGAAATGATGAATCAAAATCCCAATATCGACGGTATTTTAATCCAGCTTCCTCTTCCCTCACACATCGATACTACGAAAATTCTTGAAGTAGTCGCCCCCACAAAAGACGTTGACGGGTTTCATCCTTACAATGTCGGACGTCTGACGACGGGTCTTGACGGGTTTGTACCGTGTACGCCGCTGGGTGTTATGGAGCTTCTTGCCGAATACAACATCGATGTGAAAGGGAAAAACTGCTGTGTCGTCGGAGCATCCAACATTGTCGGAAAACCGATGGCATCCCTCTTGCTTAATGCCAATGCCACTGTTGAAATCTGCCATATTTTTACCGATGATTTGAAAAAACACACGCTCGCAGCCGACATTATCCTCGTCGGTGCCGGAGTGATCAATCTGATCAAAGAAGATATGGTTAAAGAAGGTGCCGCCGTTATCGATATCGGAATCAACCGCGCCCCTGACGGCCGCCTGGTCGGAGATGTCGATTACGATGCCGTTGCTCCGAAAACTTCCTATATTACCCCTGTTCCGGGCGGAGTCGGGCCGATGACTATCGCCATGCTTCTTTCCAATACCCTCAAAGCCGCCAAAATACACGCAGAAGAAGAGAAATAACCTTTGAAAAAAAAATATTTAGCGCGGCACACAGCGCGTACCGTTTTTCCAATTCATGGACCGGGACGATCATCATCGTTTTGTTCGTCATTTTTTTCGTTGCCCAAGCATTCCGTATCCCCAGCGGATCTATGAAAGACTCCCTGCTGATCGGAGACCATCTTTTCGCTAAAAAATTTGCTTACGGTATTTCTACTCCCCATATTCCGTTTCTCGAAATCCCTCTGATTCCGGGAACCGACGGGCACATTATCGACGGTGACGAACCTAAACGCGGCGATATCGTCATCTTCCGCTATCCGAATAACCAACAGCTCCATTACGTCAAACGATGCGTCGCCCTCCCCGGTGATGAACTGTTTTTAAAAGACAAAATCCTCTACCTCCACCCGCGGGAGGGGAATGAATATGCTGCAAAAGCATTTCCGGGATATGACCTGGTCGACATCGACGGAAAAATGTGGGTCAAAGATCCTTATACCAAAGAGCATCCGGGAATCCATCACGATGAGCGTATCATAAATGACGGCATGATGCCGACGGAAATCTTTGATTTCGGCCCGATTCAAGTCCCTGAGAAACAATACTTTATGATGGGGGACAACCGCGACCACTCCAACGACAGCCGATTTTGGGGAGCCGTTCCGTACGGATTGATCGAGGGGACACCGTGGTTTGTCTATTTCAGTCTGGATTCCAATTACGAAGTGCGATGGGATCGAATCGGAAAAACTCCTGCCGATTTAGAGCAGAAAGAGCCGCTAAGCCGTGCCGTAGCAGAGCGGATCCGCGAAGACGCCAATGACCATGAGCTCTATTGATCTGCTCGAAATCGCTGCGGCGATAATAGCGCTGCTCATTGCCATCATCGGCCATGAAATTATGCACGGATGGGTAGCCTATAAATACGGCGATCATACTGCCAAAAGCCAAGGACGGCTCAGTATCAATCCCCTCATCCATATCGATCCGTTCGGTTCGATTCTCGTCCCCCTTATGACCTATTTTATCCCTATGCTCCTCGGCGCTTCCAGCGGATTTTTATTCGGATGGGCGAAACCGGTTCCCGTCAATATACTCACCGTCCTTCGCAGCGGCGGATACAATGCGGCGATGCAGGTCAGTCTGGCAGGGATCGTATACAACATCTTTTTAGCTACCTTATCCTCCGTTGTCCTTCTATCGATGGCACAGCCGAGTGAAGCCGACGGCATTACCTATATTTTCGCCTACCTGCTGATCATAAAGCTGTTATTGATCAACGTCGTTTTGGCGGTATTCAATCTATTGCCTATTCCCGGATTCGACGGCGCCCATTTTGTCACCTATTTGTCACTGAAATATAAACTGCACGCCGTCGCCGAATTTTTCACTAAAGCCGAACCTTATGGAATGATTGTTATCATCATCATATTGGTTACTCCGCTTAAAATACCGCTGGTTATGTGGCCTATTGAAGCCGTTTTACATTTATTATTGAAGTAAGGAGAGTTATGAAGTTTTACATTGCCACCGATCACGCCGGAATCGATCTAAAAAATTTTACCGTTGAGCTTCTCCGCTCAAAAGGGCATGAAGTCGTTGATCTCGGACCATTCGATAAAGAACGGGTCGATTACCCCGATTATGCGGTCAAAGTATGTGAAAACGTCCTTGCCGACTCTTCGGCACAGGGGATTTTGATTTGCGGTTCGGGAATCGGCATGTCCATGGCGGCAAACCGTTTTCACGGTATCCGCGCAGCACTGTGCCACGATGCTTATACCGCAAGCGTCGCACGCGGACATAACGATGCCAACGTCCTCTGCTTCGGTGAGCGTATCGTCGGTCAAGGGGTTGCCGAATCGATCCTAGATGCCTGGATTGCCGGAAAATTCGAAGGGGGACGCCATTGCGGCCGAGTAGATAAAATAGAGGCTATCAAAGGATAAGGTATGTTTTTAGAGTGGTCATTGCTCACAATCGTCACCTTAGGTGCCCTTTTCTTCTTAGTCAAAATGTTCTATTTTAGAAGCATTACCGTAAAAGAACAACGCAGCAGTGAAATGATGAAACTCACCCTGAAAGAGGCTGAAGTATTGATTCGAAAGTATCAGATACAACTTCAGCGTGCATTGGGAAATGTCGACATTCTCAGCGAAGAGTTGAACAATTTGCGTAACGAAGTAAAATCACTTAAACAGCGTAACTCTAAGCACCGCTCCGAAACCGACCGCCTACAAAATAAAATCAAAGAGCTTGAAGGGCGTATCGACGCCCTTATTTAAGAAAGGAAACCTTTATGAATCTCAGCGTCAATGACAGAGCAATTTTAATCAACGCTATCCGCGATATCCCCGACTTTCCAAAGCCGGGAATTATTTTTAAAGACATTACGACTCTCCTTTCGGACAAAGAAGCGTTCGGCGTTTTGATGACGCATCTGCACGATCGTTATGTATCGTATGATCTGACACATGTTGCGGGTATTGATGCGCGAGGATTTATTTTCGGTTCCGCTTTGGCGCAAATGCTCGGTGTCGGATTCGTCCCTATCCGCAAAAAAGGGAAACTTCCCTACACTACGGTATCGGAGAAATACTCTCTCGAATACGGAGTCGATGAAGTGGAAATCCATATTGATGCGTTCAGTGCGGTTGAAAAACCGCGCGTTCTTTTGATCGACGATCTCATCGCAACGGGAGGAACCGCTTATGCGGCAGCCAATCTGATCAACAAAGTGGGTGCGGAATGCATCGAAGCCTGTTTTGTCATGGGGCTTGATTTTTTAAGCGGTCAATCGAAATTGCGCGATATTGTTGAAGTTTATACCGTGATCGGAGTCGATTGATGTACATCCCTAGCCCTTCTAAATTTGATCCGGTTGACGGACACTTCGGCATCTTCGGAGGACGTTATGTCCCCGAAACATTAATGCCTGCTTTGCTGGAGCTTGAAGAAGCCTACAAAGAGATCCGCTTCGACGAAACATTCTGGAGCGAAGTCGACGGCTATCTGCGTGATTATGTCGGTCGTCCGAGTCCTCTGTATTATGCCGCCAATCTCTCCGAAGAGTTGGGAGCCAAAATCTATCTCAAGCGGGAAGATTTGAACCACACGGGTGCCCATAAAGTCAATAATGTCATTGCGCAGGGATTGATGGCGAAACGTTTGGGCAAGAAAAAAGTGATCGCCGAAACAGGCGCGGGTCAGCACGGTGTCGCTACCGCAACGATCGCCGCACTTTTGGGATTGGAATGCGAAATCTTCATGGGAGCCAAAGACGTTGCACGCCAAGAGCTGAACGTTTTTCGGATGAAACTCCTCGGCGCCAAAGTCCATGCGGTCGAGAGCGGTTCCAAAACCCTCAAAGACGCGATGAACGATGCGATCCGCCACTGGGTCACCCATGCACGCGATACCTTCTATATTATCGGAACCGTTGCGGGACCGCACCCTTATCCGATGATGGTACGCGATTTTCAGGCGATTATCGGATGTGAAGCCCGTGCGCAGATTTTAGAGAAAGAAAAGCGTCTGCCCGATTACGTCATCGCCTGCATCGGCGGGGGTTCAAACGCGATCGGAACTTTTCAGCACTTTTTGGAAGACAAAGAGGTACGCTGTATCGGGATCGAAGCGGGAGGATTGGGTGTTGAGACAGACAAACACGGATGTTCGCTCCTCAAAGGGCGACCCGGGGTACTGCACGGGCAAATGAGCTACCTTCTCCAAGACGAAGACGGACAAATCCTCCAAGCCCACTCTATCTCGGCAGGGCTGGATTACCCGGGTATCGGTCCGGAACACGCTTTTCACAAAGACAACGACACCGTCAGCTACGACAATATTACTGATGATGAAGCGCTTGATGCTTTCGTATGGCTCAGCCGCCGTGAGGGGATTATCCCGGCATTTGAAAGTTCTCATGCCGTTGCCTATCTAAAAAAGATGCCCGACATCAAAGGTAAACTCGTCATCGTCAATCTCTCCGGCCGAGGAGATAAAGATATGATTCAGGCAAAACAAATTTTAAATTTCGATAACTAAGGCTGTCCGTGGAAGACTTATTAATTGGGTGGCTCAAAGAATACGGCTACATCGTCCTCTTTTTCTGGAGTATTTTGGAGGGGGAGATGGGGCTGATTATGGCCGGTATCTTTTCCCATATGGGGGATATGTCTCTACCTATAGCGATTGCCGTCGGCGGGTTCGGAGGATTTATCGGGGATCAGATCTATTTTTACATCGGACGTTTCAATAAACGCTACATCCATAACAAGCTCCGTTCTCAGCGCCGCAAATTTGCTATCGCCCACCTCCTGCTCAAGCGGTACGGCTGGCCGATCATCTTTATTCAACGCTATATGTACGGTATGCGTACCGTTATCCCTATGGCGATCGGTTTGACACAGTATTCGAGCCGGCAGTTTGCCATCATCAACTTTATCAGCGCTATTTTTTGGGCCGCCATCACTATTATTCCCGCCTATTACTACGGTGCTCAAATCCTTGAAATGCTAAAATGGGGCAAAGAACATTGGTACATCGCCATACCGATCATACTGATTATTATCAATCTAATCGTGATTAATCTAAACCGCCTCGAAAAAAATCTTTTGGAGAAACGCCGTGAACGTCAAACTGTTTAATCAACCCCTTGCAAAAATCGGAGCCGAACTTACTGTAGAATTTGTAAGTGCCGCGTCATTTGAAACGCACCCGCATCGTCCCCTTTTAACACAGGCGGGATTTAAAGCCGACCATGAACAAATCTGTGCTCTGCACGAACACCGTCTTCTCGTATGCGGTATCGATACGGCACAAAGCGACGAGTATTTTCGATCCGCTATGGCAACAGCCATTAGAGCGGCGATGAATTATGGGTACACATCTCTCAAATGTTCCCAATACTCCCCAGAGCGTTTCCGCGCCTTGATCGAAGGGGTTGTTTTGGGAAGCTATAAATTCGAGAGCTATAAATCGGATCCCAAACCCTCTGCACTGAGCAAAGTGATCTTTTCAAGCGAAAACAATGACGGATCATCCAATGCGTTCGATACTTTGGAAAGTATCTTAAATCAAACCCTTATCATTTCAAAAGCGACCAATTTTGTCCGCAATCTGGTCAACCAGACCCCCGATGATATGACGCCTCAGCAAATGGCGATCACCGCAGATGCTCTGGCCGAAAGCAATGATCTCGAATGCACCATTCTCGATGTCAACGGCCTCGAAGATGAGAAAATGTTTGCCATGCTCTCCGTCGGACGCGGTTCTGCCCACCCTCCCCGCCTGATTCATCTCGCCTACAAACCCGAAAATCCGAAAAAAGTGATCACCTTAGTGGGTAAAGGGCTAACCTACGACAGCGGCGGTCTCAGCCTCAAAGCGGCAACCTCGATGGTGACTATGAAAATGGACAAAGCGGGCGGATGTGCCGTTATGGGGATCATCAAAGCGATCAGTGAACTGAAACTCGATATCGAAGTGCACGCGTTTGTCGGAGCGGTTGAGAACATGATCAGCGGCAATGCCTACAAACCCGATGACGTTCTCCGTGCTAAAAACGGCAAAACGATAGAAGTGCGCAATACCGATGCGGAAGGTCGCCTCGTCCTCGCTGACGTTCTAGGCTATGCACAGGAGAACGTTAAAGCCGACTACCTCTTCGACTACGCTACCCTTACGGGTGCTTGTATGGTAGCCCTCGGGCCGTATACGACCGGAGTCATGGGGCATAATGAAGCGCTAAAACAAATGTACGTCGAAGCGGGAGCCGCCGCAGGTGAATACTGCGGTATGCTGCCGTTCAACCGCCACCTCAAAAAACTGATCAAAAGCGACCTTGCCGATGTGTGCAACGTCTCGTCTAAACCCTACGGAGGAGCGATCACGGCAGCATTGTTCCTCGATAATTTCATCGATGAGGAGATGAAAGATAAATGGGTACACTTCGATATCGCGGGTTCAGCGTATACCGAAAGTGCATGGGATGTCCACACATACGGCGGTACGGGTGCAGGTGTCCGTATGACCCTTGAATGGCTTTTGAAACATTGTAAATAATTCATCCTATTCTCGAGTTCTGTCGAGAATAGCCATCTCCCTCAGTCCCCACTCAACAACTATAGTTTATAATTACGCCAATACTTTACGCATCGAATCACTATTAAGGAAACATTCAATGGGCTTATCAATCGGACTCGTAGGACTACCAAACGTCGGAAAATCGACCACTTTTAACGCGCTTACCAAAGCACAAAACGCCGAAGCGGCGAACTATCCGTTCTGTACAATCGAGCCGAACAAAGCAACCGTTCCGGTACCTGATATCCGTTTGACTGAGCTTGCAAAAATCGTAAACCCTGAACGTATCCAACACTCAACCCTCGATTTCGTCGACATCGCAGGACTTGTCAAAGGAGCCAGCAAAGGTGAAGGTTTGGGGAACAAATTCCTCTCCAACATCCGCGAAACCGAAGTCATCTTGCAGATCGTCCGCTGTTTCGACGATGAAAACATCGTCCATACCGAAGGACGTATCGATCCTCTTTCAGACGTCGAAATCATAGAAAACGAGCTGATCTTCGCCGATATCGAAGTGCTTACAAACCGTATCGAGCGTCTCAAAAAACAGGCGAAAAACGAAAAAGACGCGGCAGCGATGATGGCGTTTGCCGAAGAGTTGGCGGAGTTTTTGGCAGAGGGGAATCTTGCCCGCAACTTCCCGAAAGCCGATTCGGAAATGTATGAAAAACTGATGAGTGAAACTCGACTTTTGAGTGCTAAAGAGATCATGTACGGTGCCAACGTCGATGAAGACGGCTTGAGCTCTGACAACGAGTATGTTCAGCGTCTCCGCGAACACGCCGCGAAACACGGGTGCGAAGTGATCAAACTCTGCGCAAAAATCGAAGAAGAACTCGTCGGTATGGAAGACGATGAGCGTGACGAGTTCCTACGCGATATGGGTGTAGAAGAATCGGGGTTGGAGCAGATCATCCGAAAAGGGTTCGATAAACTCGGGCTCATGAGCTATTTCACCGCCGGCGTCAAAGAAGTACGTGCATGGACGATCCATAAAAACACCACCGCACCGAAAGCCGCAGCCGTTATCCACAACGATTTTGAAAAAGGGTTTATCCGCGCCGAAGTGATCGGATATGAAGATTTTATTGCCTGCGGCGGCGAAGCCAAATCGAAAGAGGCGGGGAAAATGCGTTTGGAAGGTAAAGAGTACATTGTGCAAGACGGTGATATCATGCACTTCAGATTTAATGTATAATTAGTATTTACACCTTTACAGGAGGCGTTAATGTCTTTGAAGTATGCCGGCCCCAAACCTCTTATCTCGGCTCACGGGATATCTTTTGATCTGAATAAAGAAGATAAATTCGTTTATCTGAGTATCGTTGCAGAACTTATTCAGGCACTAAACCATGAATATGAGGGGGGCAAACGCTATACCTATCTCGCCTCCAATAAACCGATGGATACCGACCGTATTATTGATCTTATCCGACAAAACGATCCGCAGCTGGACCAAGAGATCCAGGATAGACAAAAGATCGTTGAAAAGGAAATTGAAGAAGAGCTCAAACATGCACATGCGAACAAAGTATTGTGTGAAGAAGAGAAAGAGGTCTTGGTTAAAAATATTGAGCTGATGCGAAATTACCTGATCAGCCGTTCTATCAATAAAACCGTTTACTACAGCGGTATCACGTCATTGGCGCATATCATCCAAAAAGGGCATATCGATACGATCTTCGCCCCCATGTTTCCGAAATTCCAGCATGTATTCCACTCGATACAGGGGGCGTTGTTTAAACTTCATCCCGCAATTGACAGCAATATCGATATTTACGAGGAAGACGGCCATCTCAGCATCCGTCTCGATATCCTCTTTAGAACGTAAGCCGCCCGATCGTCTGGGCAAACTTGACGTTATGCCCGCTTGAAATTCCGAATTCGACCATATCTTTTTCACACAGCATGACAATGGTCGATCCCATTCTGAAACATCCGAAATCGTCCCCTTTGCTCAGATGCAAATCGCGATAGCTGTATTGGCTCGGAGTCAGGACTGTATTGGTACGGATGCGCGGCTCAAAGCTCACTTCCATCTCACCGACATTCAAGGCACCCACCAAGATCAGGAAAAACCGTTTCCCCTCCGAGCTGAGACACTCCAAAACGACCCGTTCGTTTTCGATGAAAAGATTGACCTGTTTTTTCAGGGAGGGGATATTGACCGGATAGAGTTTGCCCGGTATATGGACGGCATGAAGAACCTGCATGTCGATCGGCGCATGATAGCGGTGATAATCGCGCGGCGAGAGATAAAAATTGACAAAGGTTCCGTTATGGACGCTTTTTTTCGAATCGCTGCTGATTCCATCCCCCAAAACACCGTCGATACTGTAGCTCATCCCCTTGATCTGTAGCGCCAGATCTTCTTCGATAGCTCCGCATTCGGTGATAAGCGAATCACACGGGCTGATCATATCGCGCGGGTCGGTTGAAAAAGAGCGTTTATGGCGAAATCTTCGGGTAAAAAGGGCATTAAGGCTCGGATAGCTCTCGGGTGAATCAAAATCGCTCATATCTAGTCCCATCATTCTAACATAGGCATGATTGATAGCGCTCTGGAATCTTTTTCCATGTGTTTTGGACGCAAAACGTCCGAATGTTTGCGAAATTGCAGAGGTGAGGTGTTGTTTCAATGGTTACTCCTGTGTTTCATCGGTTTGAATTGGGCGTTTGGCGATCTCTTCGATCAGTACGGTGGCGTAGCACCCTTTGGGGAGGGTGAAATGGAGTTCGAACCACGCATCGTTCTCTTTATACTCCCCCTCGATATCTTCGGGGAAAATCCATCCGTAGCGGCGTGCACCGTCAATCCCGGAGGTGATCGCATCATAGACTTTTTCGACACTCTCAGCCAATCCGACGGCACGTGTCGCACGCTTGCCGCTCAGCAATCCCGTGACCGAAATATCCCGTTTGAAAAATCGCTCAACTTCCTCTTCGCTCTCATAATGGAAGATTTTTCCGTACGGGTAGTGCATCATCACATCCCCGTGGATCAGTTTAAAAGGGTGTTTTTGCTTTTTCATCGCTTCGATCTCTTCTTTCGGAAACACCAATACACTGCACAGCTCATCCACACCGAAACTTTCTACGAGTGTTGAGATCTGAACGCGTCGGCTCAGCCAATCGTTAAAAAGAAAACTCTGATAGGCATTGACGTAAAACTGCGCCAATTTTTTATTTCGCTCTTTGAGCGTCCCCGCCAAAATCGCTGAGCCTTTTTTATAGTTTTCTCCGTCAAGCCCGAAACGCTGAAATCCGAAATAGTTCGGCATCCCCTGTTTTTTGATCAGCTTCAGCGCTTCTTGAATTTTAAATGCGGCGGTCGGGTTGACCTTTTTGAGGCGGATAAAAAACCGGTTCCCTTTGAGATGGCCGACACGGATTTTATTGTTATGGTAGGTTTTTTCCAGGATTTTGATCCCTTCGTGCTCAAAGTTCTCCAAAACCCCTTCGTATTTGCGCGGCAGGGAAATGTATTGCTTGGTCTGGGCATTCTTGTCTTTGAGCCCCGCATACCCGATATCCCGCCCTTTGATCCCCAAATGGTTGCTGAAGATATCGATCATCTGCCAGGTAGAGAGATTTTTTTTGCGGACGTGAAGTACCAGATGTTCCCCGTCTCCGCTAAAAGGATAGAGGGGAATCTCGTCTACGACGAAATCGCGCGGCGATTGGCGAAAGTGAAAGTCGATTCCACTGTGAGGGAGATAATATTGACGTTCCATGAAACTCCTAAAAATGGTGCGCTTTGCAGCGATTGGTATAGCTTCCGCGCACAGCGCGGGCGACAGGTGTGATGGTCGTTCGATTTTGCGCCGCGATACGGCGCAGGGTTTGCAGACGACGCGGAGAAAAAGCGATCAGCATCTCATACTCTTCTCCGCTGCACCCTATCTTTTTGGGAACTTTTTTTGTAAATCGTACCCCCATCCGGTTGGCACGGCACAGTTTTTCGATATCGCTGAACAATCCGTCAGAGATATCCATCCCGCAGCGCAGATAAGGACGTGCTTCCGCAATAAACGATTGGCGCAGTTTCGGCGCGACGAAACGGCTTTGCGTATGAACGCTCCCCCCCGACATCAGATAGCGGAGCTGTTTTGCCGATTTTCCGATCTCACCGGTATAAGCGATTATATCCCCGCGCTTTAGTCCGCGGCGTAACAGCGGATTCGCTGCATGAGAGATAATCGTGACGGAAAGATCGAGCTTGGAATTGCCGATCGTGTCTCCCCCGATGATTTCGATACCGTACTCTGATGCGGCGGTCCGAATTCCCCGTGAGAGTTCATCCATCTGATGAAGGCTCATCGATTTTGGCATCGCGGCACCGAGCAGTGCATACTTAGGGACGGCATTCATCGCAACGGCATCCGAGATATTGATAATCATCGCTTTGTAGCCGATTTGATAAGGGGTAAGCCACTTTCTTTTAAAATGGATATTTTCGAAAAAAAGATCTTTACTGTATATCCACTTGCCGATTGCCGCTCCGTCGTCACCGATATGTGTTTTGGAAGAGCAAAAAGTGGAAATAAAATAATTTTCTGCGTTCACGCTCTCTACCCATCTTAAAAATATTATCATTATAGACAAAATGAGATTATGGTTGCGTTAAAACACCAATCTATCCCGTTTTAAATCCCGATTCATTGTGTAAATTCATTTTCAGAATATCATACACTGTAACTTTTCCACTCACATACAGCAGCAAAGATATCAATTTTGTTACTATTTCGGACAAGAATAAAGAGTTTCAATCCTAAGCAAACACTATAATCCTTTTTAATCTTACCCAAGGAGCGGCGCGCTATAATCGTCCACAGATTTTATCAACAAGGAAGGCGTATGAGTATTCCCATTTATACTTATGATGCGGTGATTGTCGGAGCAGGACTAGCCGGATGTGCTGCAGCTCGCGAGTTGCAAAAAGCCGGCAAAAAAGTTGCCGTCGTCACAAAACTACACCCGTTACGGAGCCATTCAGGCGCAGCTCAGGGGGGAATCAACGCGGCATTCAGCGAAGCCGACAGCGTTGAACTTCATGAGTTCGATACCGTAAAAGGGTCTGACTATCTTGCAGACCAGGATGTTGTACAGTTTATGTGTGAAAAAGCACCGGAGACAATCCGTTGGGCAGAGCGTATGGGTGCGGCATTCAGCCGTAACGAAGACGGTACGATCGCACAGCGTCCGTTCGGAGGCCAATCTTCACCGCGCGCCTGTTTTGCAAAAGACCGTACGGGGTTGACGCTTCTTCAAACCATTTATGAACAAGCGTTCCGCGAAGGCGTTGAATTCTGGGATGAGTGGTATGTCGCCGACTTGTTGTATAACGAAGGGAAAGTGTACGGTGTCAGTGCCTACAACATCCGCAACTCCGAAAAAGCGATTTTCAATGCCAAAGCGGTTATGTTCGCAACCGGCGGATACGCTCGTGCATTCAAAATCAATTCAAACGCCCATGCCAATACCGGTGACGGTCTTTCACTCGTAGCGCGTCACGGTCTTCCGCTTGAAGATATGGAATTCGTACAATTCCATCCGTCAGGTCTTTCAGGAAACGGTGTTTTGATCTCTGAAGCAGCTCGCGGTGAGGGTGGAAAACTCCTTAACTCACTCGGTGAGCGCTTTATGGAAAAATACGCTCCGAACGCAATGGAGCTCGCATCACGCGACGTTGTTGCCCGTGCGATCATCCAAGAGATCCGTGAAGGACGCGGTGTAGGCCCTCGTAAAGATGCCGTTTATATCGACCTTGTTCATTTGGGCAAAGAGAAAATCATGGAGCGCCTGCCGGAACTTCGCGACCTTGCGATCACGTTCCTCGGCCTTGATATGATTAAAGAGCCGATCTTGATCTCGGCAACGGCTCACTACTCTATGGGCGGTATCCCGATGGACAAACACGGTCACGTCCGCAAAAACAATACCGAGTTTGTTGAAGGATTCTATGCGGCGGGAGAGTGTTCATGTTCATCCGTCCATGGTGCAAACCGTCTCGGAGCCAACTCGGTTCTCGAAGCATTGTTATTCGGACGTTTCGTCGGTAAGACCATGGTTAATGAAGTCGATTCTATCGAATTGCATCCGGCTAGCGAAGCGGATGCACAGCGTATGATCGATGAGATGCAATGGGTTCTTACCAATAACGGCCAAGAATCAGTCAGCGCCCTTCGCGAAGAATTGCAACAATCGATGACTGATAATGCGGGGGTTTTCCGTACCGCTGAAACACTTTCCAAACAAATGGAAATCCTGAAAGATTTGCGTGCACGCTACAAAAATATCCGTATTTCTGACAAATCAAAAATTTTCAATACGGAACTTCAAGAAGCAATCGAATTCGGTCACATGCTTGATTACTCCCTCTTTATCGTTGCCAGCGCATTGGATCGCAAAGAGAGTCGCGGTGCTCACTTCCGTGAAGATTTCCCGACACGTGATGACGAAAATTTCTTGAAACACACCATGGCATACATGGATGAAAACGGAAATATCAAACTTGACTACATGGACGTCACACTAGGCCGCCATGAACTCAAAGCACGATCATACTAAGGAAGAGACTATGGATACGATAAAATCGCAACAAGTAACGTTTAAAGTTTTCCGTTTCAACGAAGAGACCGATTACCTTCCTTACTATAATACTTATACTCTCGACGTAACGCACGAAGAGGTTGTCCTGGACATCCTCAACCGCATCAAATGGGATCACGACGGAAGCCTATCATACCGCCGAAGCTGCCGCCACGGTATCTGCGGTGTCTGTTCGATCAAAGTAAACGGCAAAGGAATCTTGGCCTGTAAATCCCGTCTATTTGACCTTGTCGAAGTATTCGGAAACGAAATCACGATTGAGCCTCTTAGCACAAAACGCGCTATCAAAGACTTGATCATCGATAAAAAAGATTTCTGGGACAATCATGCGGCGATCAAACCGTATCTTGTCAGCGAAATCGAAGAGCATCCTGCGCAAGAGCACCTGGTCAGCCCTCACGATGCCGAAAAACTTCTTGAAGCCGACTACTGCATCCAATGCGGTGCGTGTCACTACTCTTGCCCGGCATTAGAGGTTAATGACAGCTTCTTCGGTCCGGCGGCATTTGCCGCAGCGTACCGTTTCAGTGCCGATGTACGTGACGAGGCTTCAGTTGATCGTCTCCACATCGTCAATGAGGAAGCCCAAGGGGTTTGGGATTGTGTCAAATGTATGGAGTGTGCGGAGGTTTGTCCGAAAGAGGTTAACCCTATCGAGAAAATCACCAAACTGCACAACATGGTATTTGAAGCGGGCATTGCGAAAAACAATGTCGCTACACGCCATGCCGTCGGATTCGCCCATTCGATTGAAAAACACGGTCTACTCGATGAGGGTGAACTGGTACGTTATTCAGAGGGGAATATCGGTGTTCTCAAACACGTCCCTGTCGCTCTTAAAATGTTTGCCAAAGGTAAAATCGTATTGCCATGGAATATGCCAAAAGCCGATAAATTAGATGAGATCAAAAAACTAATCAAATCTTCATCAACAGTAAAGTTTTAGGGAGTACCCAATGGAAAAATTAAAATATGCACTTTTTACCGGCTGTACCGCAAAAGAGAGTACGCCCGAGCAAATGATGTCGACTTTGGCCGTTGCAAATAAATTGGGGATCGAACTTGTAGAACTCACCGAGGCTTCTTGCTGCGGTGCTTCACACTTACAAGATTATGATGACTTTTTATCTTTGGTTTTAAATGCGCGCAACATCGCGTATGCCGAAAAACACGGTCTTACAATGGTTACCATCTGTAATACGTGTCAGCTCAACACGGCAATGACCAAACATCGCCTTGATCATAATGCAGAGCTGAAAGCAAAAGTAAACGCAAAGCTCGCAGAAGTCGGTTTGGAGTACAAAGGGACGTCTCAAATCACCCATTTCTTATATGCCATTATCGATGATTTCGGTTTGGATAAGATCAAAGAGATGGTGGTTAAACCTCTTAGCCAATTCAACATTGCACCGTTCTACGGATGTCACAATATCCGTCCTTCAGAACTTCAAAATGAGACGCATAAAAGTCCTGAAAGCGCCTATAAACCGACATCGCTCGATGATCTCATCGTTGCGTGCGGCGGGGCAAGCGTGGATTATGTGGAAAAAACCAAATGTTGCGGATTCCATGCAGAGCTGCAAGCACCTCGTACAGCAGCCTTGCTTACTGGTAATGCCGTAGCCGGTGCGATGGATGCGAATGCGGACTGGATGGTAACTCCGTGTCCTCTTTGTCACCTTAAACTTGATACGCAAACGCATCATGCCTCTGTTGCTCTTGGACGTGAAGTTTCTCTTCCTGTCCTTCATATGCAGCAAATGGTCGGTTTGGCGCTCGGATGTACCCCTGCGGAACTCGGACTAAACCACCACGTAACGAAAGTCGATTTCGTTTAATCCTCTTTATTCCCCACTGCGGGGAATATTTTTTTATAACTCTTTCACTCAAATTTTACAGCGTAATCTGCGTCCCTACCCCGTCCGAAGTAAAGAGTTCGAGCAAAATCGCGTGTTCAATCCGTCCGTCGATGATATGGGCTTTTTTCACCCCGCCATCCACCGCTTCGAGACACGCATCCACTTTCGGAACCATCCCGCCGTGAATCGTCCCGTTTGCTTTTAAAGATTCGACCTGTGCTTCGGTAAGCGTCGAAAGCAGCTCTTTTTGATTGTTCAAAACGCCCGGAGTATCGGTCATAAAAATCACTTTGCAGGCGCCGATAGCCGCCGCAACCGCCGATGCGGCAAGATCGGCATTGATGTTGTATCCCGGATGCCCGAGCGCTTCATCGGCACCGATCGGAGCGATGACGGGAATGAATCCTTCGCGAAGAAGATTATGGATAACGTCGGATTTGACACTCTCAACACGCCCCGTCAAGCCGAATTTGGCTTCATCTTTGGGTTTTGCCATCAGAAAGTGGGCGTCTTTGCCGCTGATTCCGATCGCTTTGGCACCGTGCGAATTGAGCAGGGAGGTGATCTCTTTATTGATTTCACCGCTGAGAACCATCTCTACGATCCGCATAACCTCAGGGGTGCTGACACGCTCCCCGTCGATAAATTCGGTCGGGATTTTCAGATCACCCAAAAGCTGGCTGATACGGCTTCCGCCGCCGTGAACGATGACGACTTTTACCCCAACGAGGTGAAGCAGTACGATATCCTGAGCAAATTTAGCTTTCAGCTCATCCGAACTTTGAGCCGAACCGCCGTATTTAATAACAACGATCTCATCGCGAAACTCTTTGATGAACGGCATCGCGTCCATCAAAGTTTTTACGGTATCAATTTTGCGCTGCATGTACATATTCCTTAACAGTAGTTATCAATGTCTCGTCCAAGACTATGGAGAGTTCCAAAACGGAAAAGTTGAATTTTTTATAAGGCGACATTTTAACCAAGTCTTTTGAAGTTACCAATAGACTGGTTGCTCCGGTGCGCTCTATTATCATCTCAAGTTCACCTTGCGTAAAGAAATGGTGATCTTCGAAATAGATTTTTTCCAACACTTCCGGCAAGAACGGGTCAAGACGTTCCGGGCGGGCAATCGCCGTTACCAAAACCATTTTCTCGGTCGGATTATTCACGGTCACAAAACGCTGGAAAGCGACTTTTTCCATCAGTATCATAGAATTTTTACCGCTCCACAGCCGCTCTCTGTACGGACCGGAAGGGAGACAATACGGATTCGGAGTCGGTACCGCGATAACGAGATCAAGTTTTTCGATCGTATGCTTGCCGTACCCGTCGTCGAGCAATACCACTTCGCATCCCATGGCTTTAGCCTCAGCGATTGCCCGCTCTCGGATCTCACTGACGATTACTACGGCACTTCCGAGCAGCTCAGCGTAGAGCATCGCTTCGTCGCCGCTTCGGATGACATCGCACAGTATGGTCGATTTGTCTTTGACGACAACCATCCCTTTGCTTTGCCGTCCGTATCCGCGCAATACGATGGCGGGCTTTTCAAACAGTTTCGCCATCTCGATGACGACCGGCGTTTTGCCGCTCCCGCCGACGGTTAGATTGCCGATGCTAATGACCGGTATTCCGAGTGATTTGGGTTTACTGCGCCGGTAGCGGATATAGGCACCGAAACAGTAAATCCAGCTGAGAGGTAACAGGAGTACGGAGAGAATTTTTTGGAATAGCGATGGGTTGTATAGATAACGTTCTCCCCAAAGTATCCAGAACCGTTTCAAACGCGTGTAGAAGCTACATCCAAAATTGCGTCACAAATCTCCTCGACTTCATCGTCGCTGAGCGCCGCATAGTTCGGGATAGAGAGTACCTGCTGGTAGTTGCGCAGCGCAATCGGGAAATCGTTAACCCGCAGCGAATACTTCGATTTGTAATAACTGAGCAAATGAAGCGGTATATAGTGCAACCCGCACTCGATCCCCCGTGCGGCCAGTTCACGCGCAAACGAGTCACGGTTTTTATCGACTTTGATAATGTAGAGCGAATAAGGGTGTTCCTCATTGGCAATCGGAAGTCTGATATGTGGAGCATCCGCCAAACGTTCATTATAGATTTCGGCGATTTGGCGCTGACGCTCTATATTGTCATCCTGCTTTTCAAGCTGAACGAGAATCGTCGCCGCATCCAACGGACTCATCATGTATTGGCTTCCGATATCGACGACATCGTAAATATATCCCAGCCCTTCATCTTCGATCACCATTGCATGGTTGCGAAGCGATTTTGCCCGTTCCATGATCTCTTCGTCATCACAGACGAGCATTCCGCCGTTGCAGACGTTGTGCCGCAAATGGGGGCTGAAATCGAAACAGGTGATATCGGCACCCGTCGAGCCGATTTTTTGGCCGTTATAGGTTGCTCCAAGCGCATCTGAGGCGTCTTCGACGATTTTGACATCATATTGTTTAGCAATTTCATACAATCGGTCCAAATCGACACATTGTCCCGCCACATGCGAGACGATCACCGCTTTGAGTTTTTTGGATTTGTTTTCGGCCAAATACGCTTCGAGTTTGTCCAAATCGATCGTAAACGTGTCCGGGTTGATATCGATAAAAATCGGTTCGGCATCGAAATGGCGTACGACTTCGGGAATCGAGGGATAAGCGTTGATCGAACAAATCACTTTATCGCCCCGCTTGAGATCGATGGCCAGCATCGCCAGATGAAGGGCGGCCGTACCGTGCGACGTTGCCAGTGCATACGAAGCACCGACATACGATTCGAATGCCGCTTCCAAGTCTTCAACAATATTCGGCGCTTCTCCGTCGAATACTTCGTCAATCTTTTCGCGTTCATCTCCGCCGACATCGACACGGTAAAATGGGATACTCATATTCTCTTCCTTGTTATTCTATTCTGAATACCAAAAGAATAAAATCCTTTTGGCTACGCTAGCCGCTATGGCACTAAAGTGTAATATCTCTAGGATAGTTGAAATCATGGTTAGGCGTTCGTGAAGTCAACTTGGCGATTAAAGGCATTTTGCGTTTAAACTGATTCTTATAGATTCTTGTCACTATCATATCGACTAATTGAGAGTTTTCACCATCTGAAACAATTTCTTCCACTGTATGACGCTCTTCGACGTAACGTTTCAACACACGGTCCAAATCGGCGTAGGGGTATCCGATCTCCGCTTCATCGCTCTGCCCTGCCCACAAATCGGCTGAGGGGGGTTTGTCGATAATCGAACTCGGTACTCCTAAATAACGGGCCAGCTCAAATACTTCGGTTTTATACAAATCTCCGATGGGATTGATCGCGCTGGCCAAATCGCCATGCAGCGTCCCGTATCCGAGCATCAGTTCGCTTTTATTGCTGGTTCCCAGAACCAAAGCCCCTTCGCGTGCCGATATATCAAACAATGTTACCATCCGTAACCTTGCCGAGAGATTCCCGATCCGAAGCGGTGACATATCGGAAGATTCATACGCTTTTAACATCGGCTCGATGCTGTAAGTCTCTGATCTAAGGCCGAAAGTGCCGCATAATTCATCCGCATCGTCCAGTGAACTCATCGATGAATAGTGAGAAGGCATTTTGATACAAAGCAAATCATCACCGAACGCACGATGCGCCAATACCGCGACCACAGCCGAATCGATCCCTCCGCTCAGTCCCACAACAACTTTTTGCAGACCTGTTTTACGGACTTCCTGACCCAGAAATTCGCACAAATATCGGCTTATTAGCTCGTATTTACCCACCGCTTAACCTTACTTTTGTATTAACAATTTGTATTATAACTAATATTTTTCTCAAAGAAGTCAACACTTCGTAAACGAAATACGGTTCAGCTCATCCTTACCGAATCCCGCCATCTTTCGTGCTGCGCAGTTGATATTGATTTTGCGGGGAAAACTGTTGGGATAGTGTTTTTCGATGATCTCAAAATAGCTCGACGTCTCTTTTCCCGAGTGAGCACAGGCGTACTCGAACCATCGATCCCCTTTGCGGACATGATCGATCTCTTCGTCCAAAATAACATAGAGTGCGGCAATGATTTTCGCGATCATCGCCTCATGGCGGTAGGGGTGCAGTTTAGTCAAAATCTGCGGCGTCGCATCCAGTCCGTTGGCTTCGAGATAGCGCGGCACAACCGCCATCCGCTCCAGCAGATCGAGTGTGCGCATGGAGGCTTCGAACAGCGCGTCATGCACCGGATATTCGCCGTAATAGCTCCCGAGCTCTTTGAGCAACCCCTCGATCATCTCGAAATGGCGCACCTCATCCTCCGCCACGACAAGCCAGTCACGTTCAAACACTTCACCGCATTCACGGAAACGGTACACAGCGTCTAGCGCCAGATCGATCGCACTGTATTCGATATGGGCGATCGCATGGAGCAGGAGCGTCTGACCGTGGGAAGTGTTGAGTTTCGTCCGTCTGGGAACCTCTTTGGGATCGATTACGGTGCAAAAATCACGGTAAGACGGGTGCTCAAAGACGACAGGAGAAGCCGACATGTCCCGTGTGATCTCACCGCGATTGTACGCGGCGTAAAAATCGCCGAAAAGGGCTATCTTCTCTCTGGGATCGGAATTGGTTAAAAGTGTTTCTAAAGTGCTGTAGAGTTCCATAGGTGCCATTATATCGTGTCGTATTCCACTCATGAAATTTTCTTTGCTATACTCTCTTTTATGAAACCGTCCGACAAAGCCTATACCCTCTACATCCTCAAATGCAGCGACGATACCTACTATACGGGGATCGCTCTGGACATCGATAAAAGGGTGCATGAGCACAATACGTCGGATAAAGGGGCAAAATACACCCGCTATCGCCGCCCCGTTACCCTGATGTATCAGGAGAGCTGCCATGACAAAAGCACGGCGCTCAAGCGCGAGCGTGCCGTCAAACGTATGAAACGAAGTGCAAAAGAGGCATTATGGATCTGTGGCTAAAAATCGCGATAATCGCTCTTATCGCGTTTACGGTGTACCGCGAAATTCTAAAATCGGCTAAAATCGCCTCCACACGCTCGGTACAAACCTCAAAAGCCGGGTTTATCACTTTTATCGGCATAGGGAGCGTCGTCGGAATGTTCACCTATGCGGGGATGTCGATGACATGGGTCGAGACGCGCGACCTGCGAGCCTATCATCCTAAGAACTCTTCACAATTTGTAAGCCTCTATGATCGGGGAGTCATCGAGCTAAACGGTATGGTGATCAAAACCAATCTGGCACGTGAGGGGGAACTCGCCCCTCTCGCTGAGAGGCTTACACAGGGGTGCAACGGTGACGACGGGTGCGAAGCCCAAAAACTCTTCGACTACGTCACCGCCATCCCCTACCGCACCGATTATACGAGCCGAAATGCCCTCACCGTCGTCAAAAGCAACTGGGGAGACTGCGATGATAAATCAAACCTCTTTGCCTCATTGCTGAATGAGCGGGGGATCGATTACCGTTTCATCTATGTCCCCCACCATGTTTTCGTCGCCGTACATCTGAGCGACACCCGCAATGTGCCGTTTTTAAATGCGAAACTCACGATGGACGGCAAGGATTTCTATTACGCCGAGACGACGGCGAGCGGAGCGAGGATCGGGGAGTTCAACGGGCAGTTTCCCTACAGTTTCGAGGGGATATACGATATGAACAGAAATCGTCCCGAAGAACTCTCCAACGTCAAGTTTTCAATCGGATAAGCTGAACAAATCTGCTTTTTAATTTATGCTACAATCCGACTAAAAAAAGAGCTATTATGGAAATCTTAAAACGCCCGATGGGCGACTATCAAACCAACTGCTATATTGTCAGAATCGACGGCAAAGAGATTATCATCGATCCGGGGATGGGGGCGAGTGAATGGGTGATAGCAAACGTCAAAAATCCCGTCGCCATTTTAAATACCCACGGCCATTTCGACCATGTCTGGAGCAACAGCGAGTTGCAAGAAAAGTTAAACATTCCCCTCTATACTCCCAAAGGGGACATGATGCTGCTCCAAAACAGCACCTGGATGCCGGGATTGCCGCCGTCGACTCCCGATGTCGCCGTAGAGGGTGATCAAGCATTTGATATCGGCGGGATCGAAGTGAAATTTCACCATTTTCCGGGACACTGCCCTGGGTGTTCCATGATCGAAATCGGCGATGCAATTTTTAGCGGAGATTTTTTGTTTGAAGGTTCTATCGGACGGTGGGATTTCCCCTATTCCGACGGTGAGGCAATGCGACAAAGCTTGAAACGATTTGCCACATGGACGATCGATAAACCGCTCTACCCGGGTCACGGAAATCCGACCTCCGTCGCTGCGGAACAGCGCAACGTCGACTATTGGCTTCGCGCTATTTAAGCATCGATATTTTTCATCAGATC
The DNA here is from genome assembly GCF_000183725.1 of Sulfuricurvum kujiense DSM 16994. Taxonomy (NCBI): domain Bacteria; kingdom Pseudomonadati; phylum Campylobacterota; class Epsilonproteobacteria; order Campylobacterales; family Sulfurimonadaceae; genus Sulfuricurvum; species Sulfuricurvum kujiense. The sequence continues at coordinate 1,595,872 of NC_014762.1, forward strand.
TAAGCGAAGAACGTGACGTTCGGTAACGACGGTTTTAAACTCCCCTTCGAACACTTTGATCTCGTGGACGAAGCCGCGAACCGTTACGTTACGCTTTCGCCCCTCTTTTTGGTGTTCAGTCGCTTCAAACGTAACCGTATCCCCTACTCTCACCGGCGCCAAAAAGAGGCAGTTGCATGACGCCAACACGACATTAGGTTCATTAACCGCCGCCATTGCGGCAAAATCGGCTGCACTAAAAATAAATCCGCCGTGAACCAGCCCCAAATCATCGGCACGCATACCTTCTATCGTTTCCAACATCACTTTTGCGTATCCGGCTTCCATCTTAACGATTTCGCCGCTGTAAACCGTATTGATTCTCTCATGGGTATTTAACGCCGTCTGCGGTGTTATTGCGACTTGAATCAGTTCATCGATATTATCAGAGTGCTCTTTTGCCAAAATTATCCCTTTTTAATCCGTACATATCCCCGCTTCGGTGCAGGGTATCCCTCTACTGTTTTGGTACTATCGGCAGGATCGAGAAAATCTTCAAGGCTTTGCGATTCGATCCAATCGGTTTTGCGCTGTTCGTCCGATGTTGTCACCACGGTTCCCAACACTTCAAACGACGTAAATCCGGCACGGATGCACCAGTTTTCCAGCGCTTTAAGTGTCGGAACGAAATAAACGTTGGTTATTTTCGAATAGCTTCCGCTCGGGCACAGGGCGACAGGCTCGTCCCCGTCAATGATAAAGGTATCGAGATAAATCTCGCCCCCCTCGGCTAACCCCTGAGCGAGAGATTTGAGCATCGCGACGGGGTCGCTGCGGTGGTAAAGTACCCCCAGACAAAAAATAACGTCAAATTTCTCTTCGTAAAACGGCAGGTGTTCCACCCCCAAAAGCTCATAGACAATGTCGCTCTTGACGAAATGGTTGATCAAATCGAACTGGCATTTAAAAAGAGCCGATGGGTCAAATCCGACCACTTTTGCCGGAGCGTCTTCGAGAAAACGGAACATATAATAGCCGTTGTTACACCCGATATCGGCCACTTTTTTGCCGCTGAGATTGAAATGGGGACGGAGAAAATTGTATTTAAGATCACTACGCCATTCGGTATCGATAAAAAGGCCGAACAGATCAAACGGCCCCTTTCGCCACGGCATCATAAGGCGTGCAATACGTTCGAGTTCTGCGCTATCAACCGCTTCTTCGCTTGATACTGCAACGGTATTGCCTAACTCAACCTTTGTCTCAACCTGCGGAAGTGTATTCAACGCTTCACGTAACGGAGCGATATTTTTCCATGTCATCCATTTTGAGCGTTCTTGGCGTACCGCAGTAAGATCCATAGTTTTTCCTTCGATTTGGTCGTATAATTTTATCCATAATAGGCTAAAATGGCGCCATGCGTATAGAACAAAAAGCCACCCTCATCTCCAGTTCCGTTGCCTTCGTATTGGTAGCGTTGAAACTCACGTTCGGAATTATCAGCGGCTCCGTCGCCGTTTTGGCCTCTGCAATCGACTCGCTGCTCGACCTCGTCGTCTCGGCATTCAACTATTTTGCCCTCCACCACTCCGACAAAGAGCCGGATGAACATTTTAACTACGGACGTCGCAAACTCGAGCCCTTAGCCGCCGTCATCGAGGGGACGATTATCAGCCTCTCCGCACTCTTTATCCTGTACGAATCGATCTCAAAGATCGTGCAGGGAAGCAGTATCGAGCATTTGGAATCGTCCATCATCGTTATGATTGCTTCTATCGTCATTACCGCCGCTTTGGTGCTGTTTCTCCGACATGTCGCCAACAAAACCGGAAATATGGTCATCCGTGCCGACGCGCTTCATTACCAAACCGATTTGCTCAGCAACGGTGCCGTCTTGGCTGCACTCGGACTGATCGCCCTGACCGATATCCCGCTGATCGATCCGCTTTTGGGGATCGGGATCAGTGCTTATATGCTCTATTCGGCATTTCCTTTGATCAAAGAGGGGATTTTGATGCTCCTCGATGCGGCGCTCGATGCCGAGAGTGTCGCTAAAATCAACTCTCTGTTAAACTCCCAAATCGAAATCAGTTCCCATCACGATTTGCGGACACGCCGCTCCGGAAGCGATATCTATCTGAGCGTCCACATTGTTTTCAGTATCAGCACATCCCTCTATGATGCCCACATGGTAGGAGACCGGATAGAGTTGGCATTTAAAAATCTTTTTCCCGACGATACCGTCCACTCTCTCATCCATCTCGATCCGTATGATGATTCTGAAGATAACCAGTTAAATTGAGCGGGTGAAACTCCCTTAACATATATTCGTTAGAATTATCCGATTGATTATAAAAAGGATAGTTTATGAAACGTTTTATCGTTATTCCCCTCACCCTCGCATCATCGTTGCTGCTCGCTTCCTCTTCGGCTGACGAGCAGGCCATCGCAAAAGGAAATCAGGCCTCTGCCCTACTGGTTCAAAAGCTCGGCGGCGAACTAAAAATTCAGATGCAAAGCAACAGTGCACTCGGAGCGCTCAATTTTTGCTCCCAAAACGCCCTCACCCTGACGGAGCAAGTCGCCAAAGAGACCAAAACATCCATGAAGCGCCTCAGCCTTAAAAACCGCAATCCGCTCAATGCACCGACTCCACAAGAAGCCGCCCTTCTCAACCGATGGGAAACATTGGCAAAAAACGGCGAGCCGCTCCCGCCGCATGAACTGGTAAACGTGTCCGACACTGCAGCGGTCTATTACAAACCGATACTGATCAATAATGAAGCGTGTCTGAAATGTCACGGAAATGTGGAGGGTGAACTCGCCAAAGCGATTCGCGCCGCTTACCCTGACGATAAAGCAACGGGATATAAAATGGGAGATTTGAGAGGGATGATTGCCGTCGAAATGGCCCGCTAACGGGCGTATTCGACGACTCTACTTTCTCGGATGACACTCACTTTGATTTCACCCGGAAACTGCACTTTTTGAGAAATCTCATCAGCAATCTCACGGGCGATCAACGCCGTCTCATCATCGTTGACACTTTGCGCACTGACGATAACGCGCACTTCACGCCCCGCATTAATCGCATACGCCTGCTTGACCCCCGCTTTTTGGGTCGCGATCTCTTCGATCTCGCTGACACGTCTCAAGAAACTTTCCAGCACTTCTCGGCGTGCCCCCGGGCGGGCGGCAGAGAGGGTATCGGCGGTACATACCGCCGCGCACTCGATACTTTTGATCTCTTCATACCCGTGATGGGCATAAATAGCGTTGATAACGACAGGGTCTTCATTGTAGCGTCGGCACAATTCAACCCCGATATCGACATGGTTCCCGCCGCTTTCTTGGGTCAGGGCTTTTCCGATATCGTGCAGTAATCCCGCACGGCGGGCAAGTTTGATATCGCCTCCCATTTCAGCAGCCATAATACCCGCCAAATGGGCAACTTCGAGAGTGTGGGCCAGGGCATTTTGACCGTAGCTGGATCGGAATCTGAGCCGTCCGATAAGCTTTGTAAGCTCAGGATGGACCCCTTGAATCCCCAGTTCGGAGATAATATCTTCCCCTTCGCGCTGCATCGCATCTTCGAATTCATCGCATACTTTTTGGTACACCTCTTCGATGCGCGCGGGCTGGATACGTCCGTCTTGTATCAGCAATTCAATGGTCTTCACCGCGATTGCCCGCCGATACAGGTTGAATGAACTCACAATAATGGCATTCGGGGTCTCATCGATGATGATGTCGACTCCGCTGACCATTTCAAGGGTCTTGATATTGCGTCCCTCTTTGCCGATGATTCGCCCTTTTAGCTCGTCATCATCGAGATGGATCACACTGATCAGCCGTTCAGCCGCATATTCACCCGCAAAGCGGGACGTTGCCTGCGCTAAAATATAATTGGCTTTGCGCTTCAGCTGCTCTTTGGTCTGTTCTTCCAAAAGACGTGCTTCGCGTGCTAACTCCAAACGTGCACTTTCACGCACCTGATCTAACAAAATTGTTTTCGCTTCGTTCACCGATAGTCCGGCGCGCTGCTCGACAATTCCCCTTAACTGTTCACTTTTTTGGCGGTAGTCTTCTTTTAATTTCTCTAAAGTACGCTCATTACGTTCTAAATTGAGCCGTTTATTTTCAATATGCGATCGTTCCTGAGCAATTCTTTCCTCTTCGCTTTGTCGAAGAATCTCAAACTCGCGCTCTGTATGTGCTATTTTATCTTCACGCGAAGAGAGATCTTTTTTAACTTTTTCATACGTTTCATCGTATTGTTTTTGCGCCTCTTTTTCAATCTCTCGGGAACGCAGTGAAGCACGCTCTAAAATCATCTGTGCTTCATTTTCAATTGCTTTGGCTTTGGCTTTCGCCTGTTCCAGATAAAGATCAAATTGTGTTGCGGTAATCTTTTTTGAAATTAAAAATCCGACCAACCCGCTGGTGAGGGCGACTCCGCCCCCTACGAGTAGTTCGTTTAACATTGGTTTTCCTCATGCTTTGTACCCCATGAGGGGTAATGAGCAGGTCTCCTTGCACATCATAATCATCACATACATTTTGCATCGTTCGACACGCGCAAGACTGAATAAATATTGTAAACGGTTTCGTTTTCAGGGTCGGAAAAAATCGATCATACATCCCTTTACCGAAACCTATTCGGCGCAGTGACCCGTCTACCCCTACTACAGGGACAATTGCTACATCTATTAAATTATATTTTCTATACGAATCCCGAGGCTCATAAATCCCAAAAGCCTTATGTTCCAACGGGTATCTAAATGGTACCATTTTGAAACTGACGCCATCCATAAACGGCAGATATACATCTTTTTTAGGGCGAAGAGAATAAACTGTTTTTCGAAGATCCGCTTCAAATCCCATCGGCCAATAAAACAGGATGCGCTGTATCCGTAGACCGTTAAGGACATCTTCGAGTAACGATCGTATTTTAGCGTCACGATATTTTTTAGTATACGGGCTAAGAGCCTTTAACCGCTTAAGGCAGTCATTTCTAAAATCGCTTTTGGACACTTTTTACCTTTGCTTCGTTATAATCTTCATTATTTTACTCTAAAAAAGGTTTTGTATGCGAATATCTCATTTTTTAATCTCGCTGTTTGTTTTAGCTTTGGCGTTTCAAGGATGTAATAAAAAAGAATCTGCGGACGAAGCAATGGTCTCAACCGCCCAATTCACCCTGATGGATACCCAAGGAAAAAGCTACAACGTTGAAAAAAGAGGTACCAATTTCACGCTTGATGCGGGTGAAGACAAAGTAGTGCTTTTCGATATTTTCGCGACTTGGTGCCCTCCGTGCCAAGCCGAAGTAATGCATTTGGGCAATTTGCAGAAAAAATACGGTGACGATCTTATCATTATGGGTATCACCATCGAAGAGGACAAAAGCAATGCGGAACTTGAAGCCTTTCGTGAAAAATACAAAGGGGGACAATACCTGATCAGCAACAAGGCCGACAATCAGAATCTCGCCCGAGCCATCGCATCCACTATCGGCGTAGGACAGCAGTTCCCGATTCCGTTGATGGTTCTCTATCATAACGGCGAATACGTCACCCATTACGCCGGAGCGACCCAGGAAGAGATTATTGATCACGATATCGCCGCGGCATTAGGGAAATAACTATGTTCAGTTTTATCAAAAAAGGGCTGCAAAAGACGATCGAAGCCATTGCCGCGATCGCACCGGAAAAAAAAGCAAAAATATCTAAAGATGAGCTCGAGAATATCCTTCTCGAAGCCGACGTCGAGTACGATCTGGTCGAAATTATTCTTCGAGAGCTCTATCAAAACGATATTACCCGCGATCAACTGCGATCCAAACTCCTCGCAACGCTAGCCTATGCTCAAAATTCATTGCCGGACAATCCGAACAAACCGACCGTAACCCTCATCATCGGCGTTAACGGTGCGGGAAAAACGACGACTATCGCTAAACTGGCGCAACACCATCTGAACAAAGGGGAGCGGGTAATCCTCGGAGCGGGAGATACGTTCCGTGCCGCCGCTATCGAGCAGCTCACCCGCTGGGCGGACAAACTGGACGTCCCTATCGTATCCTCCCGTCAGGGGCATGATCCGAGCGCCGTTGCGTACGATACGATCGAATCGGCCAAAGCACGGGGATTCGAGCAGGTCATTATTGACACGGCGGGACGGCTTCATACCCAGACCAATTTGGGAAATGAGCTCAAAAAAATCGTCCGTATCTGTGACAAGGCCCACACGGGAGCCCCTCACCGAAAAATTCTTATCCTCGACGGTACACAGGGGAGCTCCGCCATCGCTCAGGCCAAAGCGTTCAACGAAATGATCGGGGTGGACGGCATCATCATTACCAAACTCGACGGAACCGCCAAAGGGGGATCGGTATTCTCTATTGCCTATGCCCTATCCCTTCCGATCCTCTACATCGGTGTCGGAGAACAGCCGGAGCATCTGATACCATTTGACAAATACGAATTTGTGGACGGCATTTTGGATGCGATATTCGGGGAAGAAACGGCAAAATAATGGCAAAGAAAAAAAACGTCCTCTTCGAATGCCAGCACTGCGGATTTACCACCCCGAAATGGATGGGGAAATGTACCAACTGCGGCGGATGGGACAGTTTTGTAGAGCTCAGCGAAGCGCAGCAGGAGGTGATCAAACTCACCTCTACCTCTTCGCCATCGGGGGGAGTAAAAGCCAAAGAGATCACCCAAATCGTCGAAGAGCATACCGAACGCTTCAGCAGTGACGACGCCGAACTCGACATGGTGCTCGGCGGAGGCGTCGTACCGGGTTCACTCGTCCTCATAGGCGGAAGTCCCGGAGTCGGAAAATCGACCCTGCTTCTTAAAATCGGCTCCAACCTCGCGAAACAGCGCCGTAACGTCCTCTACGTCAGCGGCGAAGAGAGCGAAGGACAGATCAAACTGCGGGCAAACCGTCTGGGAGCGAATGTCGATAATCTCTACCTCCTCGCCGAGATACGGCTCGAACAGGTACTTGCAGAGCTGCATGAGAGAGCGTATGAGTGTATCATCATCGACTCGATCCAAACCCTCTATTCCGAAACCATCGCCTCCGCACCCGGTTCGGTAACGCAGGTGCGCCAGATCACCTTTGATCTGATGCGAATCGCCAAAGAGCGCCGCATCGCCATCTTCATCATCGGACATATCACCAAAGAAGGCTCCATCGCAGGACCTCGCGTGTTGGAGCACATGGTCGATGTCGTCTTGTATTTCGAAGGGGACAGCGGCCATGAACTACGAATCTTGCGCGGATTTAAAAACCGTTTCGGCCCTACCAGCGAAATCGGGGTATTTGAGATGCGTCATGACGGGCTCGTATCGGCAAAAGACCTCTCATCGCGCTTTTTCAACCGCACCAAATCCCAAAGCGGTTCCGCACTCACCGTTATCATGGAGGGGACCCGCCCGATAGTTCTCGAAGTACAGGCTCTGGTGAGCGATACCCATGCTCCCAATCCGAAACGCCAGGCGACCGGGTTTGAGAACAACCGACTAAATATGCTTCTGGCATTGCTGGAGCGTAAACTCGAAATACCTCTCAACAGCTACGATGTCTTCATCAATATCACGGGAGGGATCAAAATCACCGAAACTTCCGCCGATTTAGCGATCCTCGCCGCCATCATCAGCAGTTTTCGCAACCGCGCCATCTCCAAAGAGACGGTATTCATCGGCGAAGTCTCCCTCGTCGGAGATATCCGTGAGGTGTATCAACTCGATCAGCGGCTCAAAGAGGCGGCATCCCAACAGATCACCAAAGCGCTGGTTCCTAAAAAACCGTTGGAAAAAACTGCCGTCAAATGTTACGAAATTGACGAAGTAAACAAGTTATTAGAGTGGTTTTAACCTAAATTTCGTATAATAACGAAATCAAAACGAAGGATCTTTTATGCCAGTATGTTCTATTGTTGCCGATCATAAATCCGAAGAGCGATACACAAAGCTTTCTCTTGCTTACAGCACCGAAGAAGAACATCAGCTCATAGAAAAAGCGATTTCCGAATGTACTCAGCTGTGTTCATTAAAACCCAATATCTACGGTGGAGCCGTCACCGAAGGTAAACGAATGATTACGATCGAATACCATGACGATTGTGACCGCGAAGGGGGAAAAGTGTACGATGCCATTATTAAATATTTGGGGATTGAAGAGTGCCGTTAAGCAAAAATGCCGCTGATTTGAGTATTCAGCGTCTCAAAGAGTTTGCGGACGGTAACGAAACGTTCCAACAAACCTACTTCAAAAAAAATGAAGCGCAGCTCCTTACTCTGGTTAAAGAGGGCCAAAATCCCCGAGCCCTTTTTATCGGCTGTTCAGATTCACGCGTTATTCCCGACCTTATCATTCAATCGAACCCGGGTGATCTTTTCGTCGTCCGCAACGTCGGTAACTTTGTCGCCCCGTATAAACCGGATGAAGACTTTCACTCCACCGCTGCAGGGATCGAATATGCCGTTTTGGTTTTGGGCGTCTCCGAAATCATTATCTGCGGCCACTCCCACTGCGGTGCGATCGAATCGCTCTATAAATCATCGTGCAACACCTCTATGATCCATACCGCAAAATGGCTTACATTGGGTGAAAAAGCCAAATCGATGGCGATGCTTGCATTGGGTGAAAATGCTACACAAGAGGAGCTCCTGCGTGCCACCGAACGGCTTTCCATCGTGACCCAGATCGAAAATCTTTTGACCTACCCTTATGTCAAAAAAATGGTACAGGAAGAAAAACTCTTTATCCACGGATGGTACTACGATATCGAGACGGGAGCCATCGACTATTACGATCCCGACAGCTATCAGTTCCGCCCCCTCAGCGAAGTAGGAGAGTAAGTCGCTCTCCTACCAGTCCAAATACAAAAATAAAGCGGACAAGAAATAATTGGTGACAAAAATCGCTACCGCCGAATAGACAACGGCATAGATCGTCGACTGCCCTACCCCCCGTGCTCCGCCGCTTGTATGATAACCGATATAGCTTCCGATTGAACTGACGATGAACCCGAAAACTGCCGCTTTTATCACACCCGTCATAATATCTTCAAACTCGCCCAGCCGCATTAATGTGTCTTGATAGGCGACCGGATTGATCCCCAACACCCCGATTGAAATAAAATAGGCCGAACCGACAGCAATAAAATCAAACCATATGACCAACAGCGGCAGCGAGATAACCGTTGCGATGATACGGGGAGTGATAAGATATTCTTTGGAATTGACCCCCAAAATATCGATAGCATCGATCTGTTCTGAAACACGCATGGTCCCAAGCTCCGCCGCCATAGCACTGATGGAGCGGGAAATCAGCATCAAAGAAGCGAATACGGGACCGAGTTCTCTGCTGATCGAATAAAAAATCGTATATCCCGTAAAATTTTCGGCACCGAACTGATGAAATCCATTATAGAGCTGAATCGCTTCTACCATTCCTGTAAAGAGTGCCGTAAGGGTAATAACACCCATACATCCCAATCCTATGACTTCGATTTGAGTCAAAACGATTTTATACCGTTTAAATGTCAGCGGATAGAGTTTAAAAAGCTGTAATTGAAATAAAATAAACAGGCCAAAACGCTCTATTGCCTCAAAACCTTGGACAAAAGGGCGTCCGATATAGCCTAAAAGTGTCTCAACCATCAACATGTCCTTCTTTTCATCTGCTAAGTTTACCAAAATTTCGATTATGAGACGTGGCAAATTTCATAAGTTTCTCGCTACAATAAAGAATTAACTTTACTTAGGAGCTACGGATGGCGGAAAAAGAGAAAGACGAACACGAAACGGAAGAAGGAAAGAAAAAATCGGGAAATATGCTCCTGATCATTATTATCGGTGTTTTAGCTCTGATTTTAATCATCGGAGGGATTGTCGCCTTTTTAATGATGGGCAACCATGATGCGGAGGCAGAAGCCGGGCATGCTAAAACAGAGGTTGCCGCCGATTCCCACAGTGCTGAAGCCGAACATTCGGGAGAAGGAAGCGGAGGAACGCCGATGGGCGGCGAAGTGATGACCGAAGTGGGATTAATGTTCCCTCTCGACGGGTTTACGGTAAACCTTTTAAGTGAAAGCGGCCGCCGTTATCTCAAATGCGAAATCAACCTTGAAATGGGTGGAGAAGAACTCTCTCCCGAGCTTGAAGAGAAAAAACCTATTTTCCGTGATATCATTATCAGAATTTTAAGTTCAAAATCTCTCGAAGAGATCTCAACCGTCAAGGGTAAAGAGAAACTTAAAGAGCAAATCGTTAACGAATTGAATCTACGTCTAAAAGACGGCAAAGTTAAAAATATTTATTTCACCGACTTTGTGGTGCAATGATCGGCATCGACCTTATCAAAACTGAACGCTTGGAACGTACGATAGAACGTTTCGGCGATCGTGCCATTAACAGAGTCCTCTCTCAGCATGATATCCATTTATACAAAAGCAAACGCAACTTCGCCGGTCTTTGGGCAGCCAAAGAAGCATGTGCCAAAGCTTTAGGCTGCGGTATCGGAAGCGAATGCGGCTTTCACGATATCATTCTCTCTAAAACCCCTAAAGGCGCTCCGCAGCTCTCTTTCTCGACTCGCGTGCGTGAGCATTTTAACATTACAGACACCTCCGTCTCAATAACCCATGACGGCGATTACACCATTGCTGTCGTGGCATTAGAACAATCAAAAATACAAGAGTAAGAAACAATGCAATCCCCTGAACTTATGACGATTCAAAAATACGCCGCCAAAAAACGTCTCAGCATCCATACTGTCGTGAAAAAAACGATGAACGGAGAGCTTCCGATCGTTACAAAAGAAGAAAACGGTAAAGAGGTGACCTATATTGTTATCACACCGCAGGTACAAAACAATCCGGCCGAAGCTTCGAATCAAAATCCGGAAGAGACAATCGAGATAGATTATAAAAAAGAGTATGATGCACTTCACAAAGAGTATCTTATCTTAAAAACAAAATACGAAAAATTGCTTGAACGGCAATAATCCTAATGCCGTTCGTTCTTTCTATTCATCCTTAAACTTATCGCGGATGATAAGAAATTCCGACATATTGTCCAAAAAGAGTTTGGTTAGCGTCGGATCGAAATGTTTCCCGCTTTCATTACGGAAATATTCTAAAACCTCATCAAGTTCCCAAGCCTCTTTATAAACCCGTTTTGTCCCTAAGGCATCGAATACGTCTGCGATAGCGGTAATACGCCCGAACATATGGATCTCTTCCTCTTGAAGCCGTCTGGGATACCCGGAACCGTCCCATTTTTCATGATGCTGATAGGAGATAATAGCCGCCGCTTTTAGAATCGGTCTCTCCGATTTTTTCAATATATTAAACCCGATATCGCAGTGGCTGCGCATCACTTCCCATTCACCCTCATCGAGTTGCCCCGGTTTTGTCAGAATACTATCAGGAATGCCGACTTTACCGATATCGTGCATCGGTGATGCCGCATACAACAAATCCGCTTCTTCCTCACTCATTCCAGCTTTGATGGCAAGAAGGCGTGAATACTCGGCAACCCGTTTGACATGATTGCCCGTCTCTTTACTCCGAGTCTCTCCGATTTCACCCATCTTATAGATCACTTCACGCTGCGTATCAACAATATCCTCTTGCAGTAAAAGAAGTTCCGTCACATCATACTGGATACCCATGTATTCGCGAATCTCTTCATTTTTATCAAGTATCGGAACAATAATCGTATCGAGAAAAATAAACTCTCCGTTTTTGGTGCGGTTTTTAATAATCCCTTTCCATATTTTCTTCTGCTGAATCGTATCCCACAGCTCTTTGTAGGTGGAACTCGGAGTAGCCGCATCACGCAGCCGTTTATGGGTCGAACCGATAAGCTCTTCTTTTGCATACCCCGTTAGCTGCTCATGCGTATCGTTAAGATAGGTAATCACCCCTTTGGGATTTGTACGGATATACGACGATGACTGCTCGATCGCCCTTTCGTACTGCGCCAGCAGCGATATCTTCTCATTCAGCGTCTGAGAGCTGTCTTGTAAATCTTTTTCCAAAAGCTCTTTAAGCTCTTCAAACTCGGTGATATCGTGGCGGATCGCTATGTATTCGATAATTTCGTTCTTTTCGTTCTTTTGCGGAATAATCGTCGCATCGACGATGTAGGCAGAACCGTCTTTTTTCCTGTTTTTTATCTTCCCATGCCAAATATTGCCCTCTTTAATGGTTCTCCACATCTCTTTAAAGACCGATGAGGGCATATCCGGATGGCGTACGATATTATGATGTTTCCCCATCAGCTCATTTAGACTGTATCCGCTTAGCGTTATAAAAGCTTCGTTAGCGTAGGTAATACGCCCTTTGGTATCGGTTTTGGACAACAGTGTGGTTTTATCGACAACTGCTTTATATTGGTCAAGAAGCGCAATGGAGTGGAGGTGTTTACGATAGAAAATCCCGATAATATAAAGAGCGACGAGGACGGAGAAGAATTTTAGATACTGCTCGATGTAGATTCTATTGATATCGTTCTCGTGGCGTTTTGAAACGACATATCCGGTAAGTCTATTTTGTGAATTTTTGACGGCGGCAAAAACAAGCACTGTGCTCGCCGGTATAGAATCCATGCGATAGAGTACAAACGATTTTTTTTGGGATACATGCGATTTTATCTCATCTTGAAATGGCGCGAATTTGTCCGCATGAAAATCTTTTACGGCATACCAACTGTACTCTGCATCAAAATTTTCGTTCATCTTCTGGATGATTTCATCGTTCTCAACCGCCCCGCCGGTCGAAAAACTCTTAACTTTATCGTTATATTGAAGCTGCAAATCGTATATTTTTTCTTGAAAATAGGTGGATTTTTTGTATTCGAACTCGAGAAATAAAAATCCGATAGAGAAAAGGATAATGAGAAGAGCAATTTTATTAAAGACGATTCTTTGCATTGTTTCCCGATTTCATAAACATTAAATAGCAAAGACAATAAATGACAACCCGGCTATCTCGCTTTGAGACCCGCGGCTTTCCGTCCCTGCTTCACAGCAGGTTTGGCTTTGAATTTTCATTTTTTTTATTCTACTATTATAATTCTTAATAGTATTGGAACGGTTACAAAAATCGATTATTTACATCATCCCCCGCCGACAAAATCCAGCAGCTCGATCGTATCACCCTCTTTTAAAACGGCATCGCCCCATCTGTCTTGTTTGACGATCTCCATGTTTAGTGCCGAAGCCATAACCCTCTCTTCCAGTCCGAGAGATCGGATAAGATCAAGCATGGTCGATCCGGGGCTCACTTCTCTTAGTTCACCGTTTACTTTGATTTGCATAGATTCTCCTACATTGACATTCTGATCAGTTGCGCGATAGCAAAATTCTTTTTGGCAATCGCAAATTCGTACGCTGTTGCACCGTCATTGTTTTTAAGATGGGGATCGGCATGCGCTTTGAGTAAAAAATCAGCTACAGGTTCATTGCCGCTGAATGCCGCCTGATGAAGCGGCGTGATCCCGTCATTGTTTGCCAGATTGACATCGGCACGGTGTATGATGACAAAGGTGACCAGCTCCAAATCTTTTTTCTTCACCGCCAATATAAGGGGTGTATTACCCTGAAAATCCTGAGCGTTGATATCGGCGCCGTTATCAAGCAGAAACTGCGATATTTTCAGATCACCCATCTTGATCGCGACATGCAATGCCGTAAGACCCGCCGCATTTTGTTCATCGACATTTTTATTTTGGCTCAGATAAGTGCGCATTTTCCCGATATCACCCTCGTAGGCGGCGTCATGCAGGACACCGGCAAACGCGACACTCACAGCCAGAGATAAAAACACCCATAATCGCATCGTCTATTCCTTAACGAATCGAATCATCTTAAACCGTTCTCCCATAAGAGAGGGGGTAATCAAAATCTTCACTTTTTCAAGTTCCTGCGCATAAATCTCTTCGCCGGCATGCTCTTTGAGAATCGCGAGCAGATCCAGAATCCCCATCTCGACCAATGCGACCAATTGCGTCGCATACTGAGCGCATACAATCCCTGCTTCTTCAAACGCCTCTTTGACATGGGTAAAATTAACATCATACGTGATATCGGTTTTTCCGTAAGCTTCGGCACGTTCCAGCGCTTCGTCAAACAAAGGAAACGTCTGATGTGCCTGATACACGCGTATCGAAAAATCGCTTCGGGCTTCCAATTCGCCGTAATCGAAACTCATAAACTCGAATCTCTTTGAGCACTTCTGCATAGCCGACGCAAACGATTCGTATCCTACTGCGATCTCACCGCGATCTTGCTTATATTTTTCTGCCAACAAAGATATTTTAGGATCGTCTATATCGAAATGTATTTGATGATTCTCTACCCGAGCGGTCTTCCCTTTGTAAAAAAGCTCGCAGCCAAAGGCATCAAAAATCTCATTGGCGATAAAGAATACCGACTGTTCGTTCAGCTCTGAGAGATCGCTGTAATGTTCCAAAGAAACCGCATTCCCGAACGATTCATCAAAATACGATTGTTGTGCGGTACGGAGGTTTTCAAATCGTTCCACAATCCCGAACCTGAGCGTCTGCAGCAGCTGCGGGCGAAGGGTATGGATAAACTCGATTATGTCGGCTAAAAGATAGCCGTGATGGGCACCGATCTCGCAAATCAGCGAATCGGAGCGCAAAAATCCCTCATCAATGCGAGAAATAATATGTTTTGCGATTGTTCCGCCGAAAAATTTCGACGTACTGACCGCCGTATAAAAGTCCCCTTTTTTGCCGATAGGACGATACGACGCGTAATACCCGTCCGCTCCGTAGAGCCAGTCATGCATGTAGTCACTAAAGCGCACGTGTTGCCTTACAGAGCTGCCATTGCTTTTTCAAGGCGTGCAAACCCTTCATCAATATCGGATTTGGTAATCGTAAGCGGAGGGAGGAAGCGCAGAGTATTACGACCCGCTTTAAGGACGATGACCCCCGCTTCACGCGCAGCATTGATAATTTTGCCCAGAGTGTCCCCATCAACCACACGAAGACCGCGCATCATCCCAAGACCCACATGCTCTAAGAAAATAGCCGGATGAGCTTTCGCGAACTTGGCCAATGATGTTTCAAAATAGAGGAGATGTTCATCCAGTGCACCGCTCTCTTTCATCTCTTCGAGAATGTCCAATACTTCATTCGCCGCAGCGGTTGAGAGATAGTTTCCTCCGAACGTTGAGCCGTGATCTCCGGGAGAAAAAATATCTTTTTTGCCGGTCATCACCACACCGATCGGAACTCCTCCCCCGAGTCCTTTGGCCAGAGTAATGACATCCGGTTCGATTCCGTAAAGATTAGAGGCTAAAAATTCGCCCGTTCGGTATATCCCCGTCTGAACTTCATCCACCATCAGCAAAACATCACGCGATTTCAGCATTGCGCTTAGGGCTTGTACTTTAGCCCGATCCTGAGGTTGAACTCCACCTTCTCCCTGTACCAATTCGATCATTACCGCTACCGTATGCTCATCAATCAGCGATTCGATTTCATCGATATTTTTAGCATAAACGAATCCGTCCGGGAACGGGCCGAAATAGTTGTGCATCGACTCTTGTCCCGTCGCTTTTAGCGCCGTAATCGTACGTCCGTGAAACGAGTGGTCCAATGTAATGATTTTATAGCGCTTCGGCTGTCCGTCTACTTCACCGTATTTTCGGGCGATTTTGATCGCCCCCTCATTGGCTTCGGCACCGCTGTTGCCGAAAAAGCATTTCATATCATACCCGCTCATTTCTACTATGCGGCGTGCACATTCGGCTTGAGGCTCGATGTAATAGAGGTTGGAAACATGGATCACTTTGCTCACTTGATCGCAAATCGCTTTGGTCAACCGCTCATTGGCATGTCCGACACTGCACACCGCGATTCCGGCGGCGAAATCGATATACTCTTTCCCCTCGCTGTCGATCAAAACAGCGTTTTTACCCGCTACGAAATTGATATTTTGACGAGCGTACGTCGGCAATACATAGTTTTCAAAATTTTTAGTCATTTTTTTATTACCTTTATTTTAATTTCTTGATACACCGCACTCTCACCCTCATAGCTAAGGTGCGGCGGCGTTAATACATTCACATCGGGTGTACCCGAATAGATCAGGAGACAATCTTTCCTCAACCGATTATCATGCCTTACCCTCATCTCCACAGAGCATGAGTGTGACACAAGCTGGACAACCGCATCCTCATCAAATCCCGCATCGGGATGAAAATACACCCCGCCAGCCCTTTTAAACTGTGAATTAAGCCCTTGTCCGTATTTTGAAGTAATGAGATAAAAACCCTCATTATCATCGATGTCCGCATCAATGGTGTCCAAAAACTCAAATTCACCGTTTTCAAATCCGTTTTCATAAGGGATTTCAGGGACATTCCGACGATATCCGACGCCGTCGCGAACGTCCATTTGCTTTCGGAAAAAATCGAGATAATACGACTCGTCTTCCCATTGTACCCCAAAGGCATTACACAAACGGCTCGTAAGCTCATATTCGCTGATACCGCTTTCGCTCTGGAATATTTGCGGCATTTCCTGAAGAGTATAATCACCGTATGAACTGCGGAAATCATTTTTTTCCAAAAACGTTTTTGCCGGAATCACCAAATCCGCCGAACGGGACGTTTCATTCTCATACAGCCCGAAATAGACCGTAAAGCCTGCCGATGCAAAGGCATGTCTCACTCCGGTAGAGTTGGGCATCTGAGCCAAAGGATTGGCACCCTGAACGAAAACACAATTATACTTCGAAAAATCGGCAGTCGGCTTACTGATACGACGGGATAGCGATTCAAACGGCAAATCGATTCCCGATAAAGAGTTGCCCAGATAACTCACGCCACATCCTCTTTTACCGAAAAGTCCCATAATCGCGCCGAATCCGTCAATAGAGCGAAGCACATCGGCGCCGTTTCGGTATTTTTGAACACCGACACCGACCAAGATCGCACACTTTTTCCCTTTCATCAACTCCAGTATCGCCCCGATCTGTCCGAGAGAAACATCGATAAAATCAAGGGTCGCTTTGATCCTTACACTCTGAGTCAATTCGTAAAAATCGTTGTATTCGCTTGCGTGCTCCTGTAAAAACGCTTCATCGTGAATCCCCTCTATGATCGCGAAACGGCTTAATAATAACGCTAATTGCAAATCGCAATGAGGTTTGATCTGGATATGCAGATCGGCACTCTGAGCTATCGATGTTTTAACGGGATCGATGACGATAACCGTTTTTCCCTCTAAAAACGGCAACAGATGAGAATGGGTCGTATGGGGATTACGTCCCCAGAATATGACAACCTCGCTCTCATCGATCATCTGCGGCGATAACACCTCATTACTTCCTCTTCCGGCCAAAACACCCGCTTCTCCTGCACCGTCACACAGACTTCCTGACGTTCCGACCGCTTTGATAGAGGCAAAAAAATGCTCGCAGCTGCGCTGCATCAAAGAGACATTTCCGCTTCCGCGATAATAGAGGATCTGGTCATTTTTTGAGTTTTTCAATACCTCTATCAAGAGTTCGAATGCTCTCTCCATCGAAATTTCATCACCGCGAAACTGCGGGGAAAGCAATCTGTTTTGTTGTGTGAAATGGTTAAGATTCGGACATAAATAGCCCCGTGTTACCGGATGCGATTTATCTCCTTTTAGCTTTCCGTTCTCATCGACGACAATTCGGCAAGCGTCATAACAATCAAGCGGACAGGCGGTTGTCTGATTCATTTAACTCAACTTTTCATTCATACACTGAATTTTTAAACATATTAAGCGCATTTTACCCTTGACACCCTTTAGTTTTTAGTAAAAAAAGCTGACGAATAGGATATCATTAAAGAATATAAATAATTTGAGGTCACTATGTCTCTTTTAGAACACGTCGATGCGGCAACAAACTTAGCGAGAAATAACGAAGTACAGCTTTTGGTCTTTAAAATCGATACCGCTGAAGAATCGCCCTATTACGCCATTAATGTCTTTAAAACCCGCGAAGTTGTTGAAGCTAAACGCCACCACCTGACACAAATTCCCGGAGCCCATCCGCTTTTGGAGGGGACAATTGTACTGCGTGAGCTGCAAATACCGATTTTGAATCTTCCGCAATGGCTCGGAATTGCTATGGAAGATGACAGGAAAAAAGCGTCTAATCTATTGATATGTGATTTTAACGGAATCATTATCGGCATTCGGATTATGTTTGCATACCGTGTCATCAAAAAGAACTGGAATGAGATGCACTCACCCGATAGTTACCGTTTGGGAGACGACGGCCTTGTTATTAACGATACGAGATTGGATGACGGAAGTCTGTGTCTAATCCTCGACTATGAAAAACTGTTGGCGGACGTCATTCCGCAAGCAATGGTTAATGTTGAAAATGCTACAAAAGCACTCCAAAATATCTCAATTCCCGAAAAACTTAAAAACGGCGTAGTGCTCATTGCCGAAGACTCAAAAACGGCACAGCGCCATTTACGGCAAATTTTTGAACATGCCCATATCGGATACCAAATATTCAACAACGGAAAAGATTTAATTGAATTCATTTCCAAACACCCGAACCCTTCATCTATTCCGGCAATCATTACCGATATAGAAATGCCTGAGATGTCAGGCTTTACCGTTATTCAACAGCTGAAAGCCAAAGCTGAAACCAAAGCGATTCCGATCATAGTCAACAGTTCTATGACAGGGGAAAACAATAAACGCGAAGCGGCCAGTTTGGGTGCTGACGGATTTATCGATAAAACAAAAAGTGAAAATATACTCGCGTTGATTGTTGAAAAAATGGGAGAATCTGGGGCAAAACTTCTCCCTCGTTAAGGGAGAAAGAAGAAGCGATTTATTCGACAACCGCCAAAACTTGGCCTGCTTCGATTTTATCGTTTACGTTTACATTGATTGATGTTACTTTTCCGTTACGCGGAGCGACAACATCGATCTCCATTTTCATCGCTTCAAGAATCATGATCTTGTCACCTGCATTTACAGTATCGCCTACAGAAGCAACCAATTTAAATACAGAACCCGGAAGTTCCGCACAAATTGCATTTGCGTTTGCCGTAGGAGCTGCCGCTGCCGGCGCTGCAACAGCCGCAGGAGCTGCTACTGGAGCCGCTACAGGTACGACACTTTGAACGGTCGCATTGCCGCCTACGATTTGTACGTTATATTGTTGTCCGTCTACGATTACTGTGTATGTTCCGTTTGCCATAAGAAGATTCTCCTGTTGTGATTGGTTTGATTGAGTTGTTTCTGCCGTTTTAGGGCCATTTTTTCGAACGTTTACAGTTGCTTCCCCTTTGAGGAATGCAATCCCTTTAACGTCACATGAAGCGGCAATGAAAATATTCTCATCGGTCGCTTCAATACCTTCGTCGCTCAGCTTTTTAGTCCAATAGGCGATTGATTTGGTTTCGTCACGATCGGCAATATCGATTGCATGATCGGTTGTAGGCTCCAGTTTAAGCTGCTCATGTGCGATACGAACTACTTCCGGATCGGGAGCGGTAGGGGTTTTACCGAAGTAACCCAATACCATTTTCCCATAGCCCGGAGCGATTTTTTTCCACGGTCCCATAAGGGCGTTGTTGAGTGCCTGCTGAAAGTAAAACTGAGATACCGGAGTAACGGATGTACCGTATCCCCCTTTCTCAACGACTTCACGCATTGCACGGATTACTTCAGGATAGCGATCCAACATGTTGTTGTCACGCATCATTTGGGTATTTGCCGTCAATGCGCCCCCCGGCATCGGAGAAAACGGAATGAGCGGAGAAACCTGCGTCGCTTCCGGCGGCATGAAATAGTCTTTCAAGCAATCGCCCAAAACATCTTCATATTTGAGGATTTTTTCAAGTTCAAGGCCGCCGAGATCGAAATTTTTACCTTTTACCGCATGAAGCATCGTTAAAATATCGGGTTGAGACGTACCGCCGCTGACCGGAGCCGCAGCCATATCGATACCGTCTACTCCGGCTTCGAGTGCAGCGAGATAACACGCTACGCTGACCCCTGCCGTCTCGTGGGTATGAAGACGCAAATGGGTCCCCTCAGGAACCAATTTACGTGCCATTTTCAATGTGTCATAGACTTTTTGCGGACTTGACGTTCCGCTGGCATCTTTAAAACAGATTGAGTGATACGGAATACCCGAATCCAAAATCTCACGAAGCGTTTTTTCATAGAACGCGACATCATGAGCGCCTACGCACCCCGGAGGAAGGTCCATCATCGTAACGACAACTTCGTGTTTTAACCCGTGATGAACGATCCGTTCACCGGAATATTTAAGGTTTTCGACATCATTCAAAGCATCGAAATTACGGATCGTTGTCGTTCCGTGTTTCTTAAACATTTTGGCATGAAGATCAACCATTTCACGGCTTCCCGTATCGAGCATTACCGTATTTACCCCGCGTGCAAGGGTTTGAAGATTTGCATCCGGTCCGACAATGGCGCGAAAGCGATCCATCATGTCAAACGCATTTTCATTTAGATAGAAAAAAAGGCTTTGAAAGCGTGCTCCGCCTCCAAATTCAAAATGTCGGATTCCCGCCTCTTTGGCCGCCTCGAGGGCAGGGAAGAAATCTTCCATCAACACCCGTCCGCCAAATACGGACTGAAATCCGTCACGGAACGTAGTGTCCATCACATCGATGTATTTTTTTGCCATTTACGTAATCCCTACTTCTTTAGATTATTATGGTGGTGAATTACTGCCGCCAGAGCCGCAATTCCTAATAAACCGCCATTTTGAGAATTTTCCAGTTCATGATGATGGAGTGCAGCTGCGATCGCGGCTACTTTTGCCCGTACATCATTGGACTCTTGTTCATGGTGGTGTAATGCTGCTGCAATCGCCGCTACTTTGGCGCCTTGTACACGATCACTTGATGATGCGACAGCAATCTCACCTGCAAAGTTTTGAGATTCCGGGGCATTCTTGGATTGAAACATTGTCAAATATTTCATTACTTTATTGAGTAATTCCATTTGCTATCCCCTTTGTTAGTTTGCACGCGTAATCTTTACACGATGCGTGATTCTAGTATAAAGTTCATTAAAAAAGATTTACTGATCCCTCTTTCAATGAACCTTTTAGGTTCTTTCGTTACAATCCGCCTCATTATTTTATACACAGAGGTGCCCTATGGATCTAAGCAAAATCGGTTACGGCGAAAATCCCGATAAAGTCAAAGCTATTATTGAAATAGCCTGCGGATCAAATATCAAATATGAAGTTGAAAAAGAGAGCGGTGCGCTCGTACTTGATCGTGTTATGCACTCAGCAATGTACTATCCGGCTAACTACGGATTTGTCAACAAAACACTTTCACAAGACGGCGATCCGGCGGATATCTTGATCTTGACCGAATACCCTATGGTTGAGGGATGTGTGACCAACTGCCGTTTAGTCGGTGTTTTAATTATGGAAGACGAAAGCGGTATCGATGAAAAATTGCTTGCCGTTCCAACTTCAAAAATCGATCCTACATTCGAAGAGATCCAAGATCTTGGCGACATCCCGAAACATACGTTGGCAAAAATCAAAAACTTCTTCGAAACCTATAAAATGCTCGAACCGGGCAAATGGGTAAAAGTAAAAGGATTCGAAGATAAAGCTGCCGCTACTAAAATCCTAGAAGACGCTATTAAAAACTATAAAGAGTAATAGACGATGATCGACTTCGGTTCTAATGATGTTTTTTCTTACGCTATATTCGGATTGATACTCAATTTTATCTTTTCGATCGCGTTTGGTCTTTATCTCAGCAAAAATATCGGAGTCGAAGAGATGATGCTCTCCAAAGGCAATCGCGAGCAGCCGTGGTGGCTCGCTCTCTCATTGGCCGTTCCGTATGCCAAAATGATTATTACTTTGTATCGGGTTGCTATTTTGCAACTCTACTTTCTTGATCAGGGGAAAAGCCATAAAGAGTTCTGGATCTATCTCACGACAAACGATGATCAGCGCTGAGACTATTTCTCTTCTTTAATACATAATTTTTGTATCTGTGTATCGTGCATTCCCTTTTTTTGGTTCAGTGCACCTTGCATTGCACGTTTTAACTTCATATTCCACTCTGTATTGTCAAATGCGGAATCAATCACCGCCAATCCCTGACGCAATAGCATCTCACTGTAACTCTCTGGTCCGTTGCCGTACAGAATACATCCTTCTTTGATCATCTCGTAATGGTAAGATTGTTGTATATGCAAATGTTCTTTTGCATACTGTTTGTCGTGAGGATGCGATATATAATAGTTCTCAACGGCATTTTTGCACTCTGTCGGATTGACACCTTTTTCTGCTATTTTTTCCAATGTCATAATGCCGAACGGTTCACACAAAAAATATGCATTATTATGTATCATCTGAAACTTTGAATTATTTTCGATCGATATCAGCAATCCGACGGTAATTTCTCCGTATAACGGTGTCATGCACATCAGTATAGTGAGTAATCGGACAAAAAATGTTTCATTTTTACTCATAGACTACTTTTTCAACCTTTTTTTTGATGGTTTTAGAAAACTTTTTACCTCGAAACTTAAAGTAACATCAATATTTTTCACTGTATTTAACATTTTATACCCGTATTTTTACCCAATCTTAATCACAGCTTTCCGTCAGGTCGGTAGGATACACCCTATTTCTATTACTTTTTCTTAACTGATTCATTTAGAAAGCACACACCATTGTTATACGCTCCGGAGTACCCTAAAATTTCACATTCCATTTTACGAGGTATATCTTTTGAAATTTCTTTCTCTAATGCTACTACTTTCTCTGTCACTTTTAGCTGACGCTATGACACCAAAACAACTCCATGTTTTACAAACGGTACGCGATGTAGCCAAAACAATTCCCGATAAAAACGGCCGTACGTATGAAGATACCGTCAGTGCTATCTGCATAACCGAAAGCAGTGCCGGAAAAAATACCATAGGTGACTTTAAACGCAAAAAATCATTTACAAAAGCGTCTCTCGGTCCGATGCAGATTCAGGTGGCTACCGCTCGACATGTATCCCAAAACGTCAAAAAACTGCGCTGGCTAAATAATCTTAGCGATGTTCAGCTTGCGGCTCGGTTGTTAGGCGACATTAGACTTTCTGCCAAAGTTGCTACCCACTATCTTGTTTTGCTCCAAAATCAGCGACTAGATCATTTTTACGCTATCAGCGGCTATAACGGCGGAACCGTCAACCATACCTACTACAACCGCGTTATGAAAAATATGAATATCGTCAATCGCCTCGTCTCCTCAGGTAAGCTGTCATAATTTTTAAGCTATAATACTTCGAACAGAGGTTCGGAGGTTTTTATGAATGATGAAAAGCTTAAAATCGTTTTAGCCGTTCTAAGCGGCATCATTTTTAGCCTAGTATTTATTCTACTGGCATTCATCCTCCCGATTTCGCCTTCCAAAACTCCCCAAAAAACAATGAATACGGGCCTGCAAAAACTATCCAAAGCGTATAAAGAGAGCCAACTTAATCGTCCTCCTGAAGAACAAAAACACTGAAATCTATACTCTGCCATAACCACATCGTAAAGGAAAACGAATGAATATTGCCGTTTCCGCATGTTTATTAGGGGAAAAAATCCGCTTTGACGGAGGTCATAAACATGAACGCTTTGTTACCGACGAACTGGGGAAGTTTGCCCGATTCATCCCTTTTTGCCCGGAGCATATAGCCTTTGGTACACCAAGACCGAGCATCCGTCTTCTGAAAGATGAGAGCACGGTGTATGTTCGATCCAATAAAGATCAGAGTGATCTTACGGCCCGGCTGCATCAAACATCCGAGCAAGAGCTCTCCAAGATATCCAAAGAACCGCTTTGTGGGATTATTTTCAAATCCAAATCTCCCAGCTGCGGAATGGGAAGCGCCAAGATATATTTGGAAAACGGTTTGTGCGAAGGAAAAGATGACGGAGTATTCGCTGCAATGTGCCGCGAACGCTACCCTCTGCTTCCGATGGAAGAGGAAGGACGGCTTCAGGATGCATGGCTGAGAGAAAATTTCATCATGCAGCTCTTCGCCTTTGATGCGTATGAGCAGTTTAAAGCCACAAATCCGACGATCGGGGATCTCGTCCGCTTTCATACCGTTAATAAATTTATGCTCCAATCCAAAGATGAACTCTTGTACCGGGAGCTCGGAAATATCGTCGCCAATCGGGACAATCTCGTTTCGGATATTGTATTCTCCATGTATGAATTAGGGTACAAAACGGCTATCTCCCGCAAAAGCTCCATTAAAAAAACACGCAATGTTTTAGAACATTTAGCCGGATTTTTTAAAAATGAGCTCACGAAAGAGGAAAAAAAAATACTCCATACCCATATCAGCGACTTTGCCGATAAAATAGTCCCCCTGATCGTTCCGGTTTCCACGATTTCACTGTACGCTGAAAAATACCATACTGCCTATCTTCTCGATCAAACATTTTTAAATCCCTATCCCAAAACACTGGCATTGCGTTCCCATATCGATGCGGGAAAATAGTTATGAAGAGGATTTTATGGTTTCGGCGTGATCTGCGCATTGAAGACAATCCTCTTTTATCATTGGAAGGAGAGGTCCTCCCGATTTTTATTTTTGATCCCAATATACTCTCATCTTTACAAAACGACGATCGGCGTGTTAGCATCATTTACAATGCACTGCTCAATCTAAAATCCTCTCTTCAAATGCGAGGGCTTGATTTAGCCCTCTTCTACGGAAAACCGGTCGACGTTTTTAAATGGCTCCTCTCCCGCCATCATTTTGACGAAGTTTGCGCTTCGGGGGATTACGATCACTATGCTCTGGAACGGGACCGGGAAATATCCCATCTTCTCCCGTTCAACAGTCTCGATGACACCTATATTTTCCGTCCTGATGAAATTGTAAAAAACGACGGAACCCCCTATTTGGTCTTTACCCCGTTTTATAACCGTGCGAAATCGCTTTTTAGCCCCGAACATATGAGAGAATTTATCCCTGTCGAGCAGTCTCTAACAGACTTTGAGTATGATTCTTTGCATACAATCCGACAATCTGATCATACAAGCAAGCCCATGCAACTCGAATCGATCGGATTTATTTCTCAAAAACTTTCGTCCCGGCAGCAATCATCTCCTGCAATACAATTGGATCAATTTGCCTCCAAAATCGCACACTATTCACAAGACCGTGATTATATGGCGTTAAACGGAACATCCGGGTTAAGTACGCAGCTGCGCTTCGGTACCCTCTCAGTACGTGCGGTTCTGCGATGGATGCTCATTCAAAAAAAACGAGGAAGCGATACCGAACCCTTTTTCAGACAATTAATCTTTCGTGAGTTTTACGCAATGCTTCTCTACCATTTCCCGCATCTCTCCGAACAAAATTTCCGTTATCCGTTTAGAGGCATCGCCAATGAAGAGTATTTTAATGCATTTTGCACAGCGAAAACGGGGGTGCCGATCGTTGATGCGGGGATACGGGAGTTGTTGGAGACCGGAGAAATGCATAACCGGGCGCGGATGCTATGTGCCTCGTTTTTTACAAAAAACCTTCTGTTGCCGTGGCAGTGGGGAGAGGCTTTTTTTGCACAGCATCTTAACGATTATGATGCAGCCTCCAATATTCTCTCATGGCAATGGAGTGCCGGAACCGGAGTCGACCCGCAACCCTACTTTCGGATTTTTAACCCTTATGCTCAAGGAAAAAAATTTGATTCCGACGGAGTTTATATCCGCCGGTGGATGCCGCAGTTAGCATCGGTATCTTCTACAACACTTCATAATGAGACGGCTCTCTTCTCATTAACATTATGTGATTACCCCCACCCAATCGTCTATCAAAAAACAAGTGCAAAAAGAGCATTGGATCATTTTAAATCCATATAACAGTATTCCATCAATTGCCGCTTATTTATCTCCTTCTATACCAGGATATGATATAATATTGCAGACTATGGAAACGCCATACATTACAAGAAGGACACAGATGATCAATCTCGACACAATCAAAGGGAAACTTACTGCGCTCTCAGCGCTCACATTGGTCACTTTTATTACATTGGGATATTTGTCCTATTCTAATAATGAAGATGCCAACAAAACAACCGAACGGATGATCCTGCTGGGCGATATTCGGGCACACACCAACGGTGCAATGATGGAACTGCGCGGATTTCAGCTCATGTACGATGACAAATTCAAAAAAGAGTACGAATCCCGTAATCAGAAACTCACAGATGCAATCGAAAAATTAGCGAAAATGACCCGTTCACAAGACAATAAGGAGCGCTTAAAGCTGATCGAAGAACGTCATGCAGCATGGGTTAAACTCAATGAACCCCGTATCCAAATGATCCATGACAATGAAAACCTGATTCATGATCCGGAGTTTGTAAACAGCAAAGAAGGAAAAGAACTTCAACGTATTACCAAAGAATCGGCACTAATGTACGAGCAGCTTCGAAGCGAGCAGCTTGATCTCGTCGAAGAAATGAAAAAGAAGAATTTGGCAACCCTCGATAAAAATGCGTTGATCTCAGAAATCATCGTTGTTATCAGTACATTGATGGTGATGGGAATTTTCTTTATTATGATCAAATCGATCGCTGCTTCTATCGCCAAACTTGAGGAGACGATGGAAAAAGTGGCACAAAACCGTGACTTTACCGGCAGTGCGAAAGTCGAAGGGAACGATGAGCTCGCCCAAATTAGCCGTAAACTCGACGGGCTAGTCAGCACGCTTCGCCAAGCGTTCCAAGGGATCCGTTCGGCATCGAGCGAAAACCTCTCCGTATCCGCCGAACTGTCCGCAACGACGCTCGCAATCGGAAGAGCTGCCGAAGAAGAGGCTAAAATCGTTACACAAACAACCGTAGAATCGGATAAGATGAAAGAGGCGATGAAAGCTTCCGCCTCTGAGGCGCAAAGTGTACGTCACAAAGCACTCGGTGCGCGCGAAACGCTTCAAGAAGCGCAGTCGGCACTTCATAATACCATCGAGCAGCTCTCTCTAACCGTACAAATGGAAGGGGAAATCAACGATCGCCTTAACTCTCTTTCCCAAGAAGCATCTCAGGTTAAACAAGTCCTCACCGTTATCGCCGATATTGCCGATCAGACAAATCTCTTGGCACTGAATGCCGCTATCGAAGCGGCACGAGCGGGGGAACACGGACGCGGTTTTGCCGTCGTAGCCGATGAAGTGCGCAAGCTTGCCGAGCGGACACAAAAAAGCCTCGTAGAGACCAATGCAACCGTCAATGTAATCGTTCAATCAATCAACGATATTACCGATCAAATGAACCACAATACGAAGCGGATCGAATCGCTCTCTGAAGCTTCAGCAGAGGTAAACCATCACACTGAGACGGCTGTTATAGCCCTAGCCGATACGGTCAGTGCTATTGAAAAACTCTCAACCGACACGCAAAATAACGCATCGACTACCGAATCGATTATTCAAAAAATCGGCAATATCAATGAACTGTCAACCTCTAATGCCCGCAGTGTCGAAGAGATTGCCGCAGCAGCTGAGCATCTGCACCAAATGACCGAGCAGCTTACAGCTCAAATTTCTGTTTTCAGAACATAAAACACTTCACGTTTCTTCCCTGCACTTTTGGGAAGAAATACACTCCTTATTTTTTAACAAACAAAAGAATTACCTACTAAGAGTGTGTTCTGCAAAAGCTGAGCTTTTCACCGAGTTCATACGATAATGAATTTAGCCGACTGATTTTTTGCTCCATCCGTTCCATTATTCCAATATTACTCATCGAATCTTGATCAATATTCGTCATCTGCTGTGATGCTGATTCACCGTGTTTTTGGAGCGTTGCATAACCTATCTGTGCTTCATTCATTGCTTTTATCGCATCACGCATCGCCTCAACAGCATCGCCGATAAGTGCTTCGGATGTTTCAGAGGTTTGTGAGAGGGCAATAATCCCCTCTGAAGAGTCAATCGTACTGTCGGCAATATCACCGACCGATTGAATAATAATTTCAGTTGTAGCACGAATCTCGGTCAAACTTGATTGCGTTTTTTCTGCAAGCTTGCGTACTTCATCGGCTACGACGGCAAAACCGCGTCCGTGTTCCCCCGCTCGTGCCGCTTCGATAGCGGCATTGAGGGCTAAAAGGTTCGTTTGATCGGCAATATCGCCGATTATCGTGAGAATAGAGCGGATTTGCGCCGCTTCAGTTTCCAACGAACGAAGCTTTTGAGAAATAATCGTTCCCGCAGCTGCACTCTCTTTTGCATTTCCGGCTACCGCATGAATACTTTCTTTCGTCATTTCAAGTTGATTGTCAGCTTTATTCAACGAATCGACAACACTTGCCGTGAGACCCGACATTGCATGAAGCTGATCACCGATGGAGCCGATAACATCCAGATTTTTATGAACCAAACTTCTGGTATTCGTCACTTTCACCATCACGCTACCGGAATCCTGCACCGTTTCTGATGAAAGAGCCACATTTTCTTTGGAAACATTTACCGCTTCAAAAATAACGGTACGAATGGTTAGCAGAAATTTTTTCAACGAGTGTGATAGCCGTGCTATCTCATCATTTCCGTTTTGATCAAACGATGTAGTCAAATCAAGGCTCTCAGAGAGAATTTCCATCTGCTGAGTCAATTGACTCAACCGACGAGTAATAAGGGCGGATATCCACCATGCAATTGCCCCGGCGATCATCAAAGCAACCAAAAAAATCAATAGGCTTTGTATTAATAACGCGTTGAGTGCTGTTTTAATATTATCGACCTTCATATCAGCGCCGATCATATACAATTTCCCTCCCTCAGATCGATTGATCTGCAGATAGGAGCGAAAATTGCCGTATTTATCAGAAGTGTCTTCGTAAAAACGGTGCCCTTCCTGAAATCCCTTCTGAATCCCTTCACTCGCATCGTATTCGGTAAAGAAGGGATCATAATCATTGGTTTTAAGCTCTTCAGCCGTAGCACTGCTTACTACCGTATAAATTTTATCTCCCTCTTTGACCATCAGGTAGATATATTCTAAACCGTTTTCCTGTGCATACGCACTCAATTTTGTGACCAAATTAAGATGTTCATCAGCACTCATCGGGTGAGACTGATCAAACTTGTCCACTAAATCATTTCCTAAATAAAGTCCGCCCGCTTGTGAAGCCACTTTGAGCTTATCATCTACATTTTCTATGTAAATATTTTTTTGGACGGTATAGATAAAAAACATAAATAATAAACTGGCTATCGTTGCTATAAAAAGGGTAGCCGCGATTATCTTTAGACGCAAACTGCTGTTAAACATAGATTATCCCCATTTTCTAAAATGTGATACGGATAATACACTATTAAGTTTAAAAATATTTTTATTTACTTTCTTTTATACAAATCTAAGTTAATACAACACTGTTTCGTCCGCTCTCTTTTGCCCGATACAGTGCGGCATCCACTCGTGCGACGCATTCATGTACCTCTTCGCCATACATAAATTCTCCGACACCGATGCTGATAGTAACAGGGTATAACTCAGTAAAAGGGAACTCATTGACCGTATGACGGAGATGTTCAGCCACTGTTGCCGCTTCGTCCAATGAAGTATGGGATAAGATAACCATAAACTCTTCTCCGCCCCATCGTCCGATCATATCACTCTGGCGCAGCGATTTTTTCATCACCTCCGCCAATTTTTGCAATATTCTGTCCCCTTCTTGATGGCCGAACGTATCATTGATGTTTTTAAAATGATCGACGTCAATCATCATTATGGTGCAATGGTAACCGCGATACCGATTTACTTTTTGCTGCTCATGACCCAGTTTTTCATCGGTTTTTTGACGGTTGTATATTCCAGTCAGTTTATCAGTCGTTGAGAGTTCAAGCAAACGGGTGTTGTACCGCTTCAAAATGGTATACCGCCAGATAAATGCGGCTGCAAGCAAAAAGAGGGCAAGTAGTATTTTAACAACCAAAGCACGATCGAACCATCTTACCTGCTCAATCGTCGATACCCACCGGTTATAACTTTTCTGCATTGTGGCCTCATCTATTTGAGCCACTAATTTTTCGAAAACCTCATAAAGGACCACATCATCATTGCGAACAGCAACTCTCAATTCATCTTTTTCATTAAGTCGGGATGAAACTTTCAAACTTCCCGCATACTCTTTTTGAATATAGGAAGTAGCAACGACAAGGTTATCGATGTAACCGTAGAGCTGCCCGTTTTCAACTTTTTTCAATCCGTCACGGATCGATTCCACCTCAACAATATTCAGTTCCGGATACAGTTTTTTTAAACGGTTTTCGATTTCGTACCCTTTAACGACTCCGATTTTCTCCCCGTGCAATTGATCTATATTTTCAACAAACGGTTTTTCCATCGTTGTCACCAAAACATACGGAAGCGTCAAATAGGTTGCGGTAAAATCCAAATAATGTTCACGATCCGGCGTTTTTGAAGCCAAAGATAAGATATCGCACTGGCGGTTTTGCGCTTTGATAAGCGATTCGGTCCATGTCCCTGTTTTAACCAGCTCTATGGGAATACCGATTTTAGATTCAAAGCTTTTCATTATATCCGAAGCGATACCGATATGTTGACCGTTTTGAACGGCTTCAAGCGGATACCATTCGGGGTCGACACACATCGTTATTTTTTTCTTTTCCTGAAGATGGTTTTTTTCGTTCTGTGTCAGCTGAAACCTATTTTTCGCACTGGCAACCACATCTTGAAATAAAAACTGTCCTAACTTCTGATCTTCGCGAATCATACCGGCGTGAAGAACCTGTTTATACAAACGTTGTGTAAACTCACTGTTTGTTTCACCGATTTTATATAAATCGGTCATCATCAGTTTTTTGATGACTTTCGCTTCATACGCCAATGCTTCATTGGATTTTTTTACTTTATATTTGCGTTTTAGAATGGTGATGATTTCATCAGGATGATCTATCGCATATTGCCAACCCCGGTTGGTCGCATAGATAAACTTCTGCCCCCGCAATGAATGTTCAACCGCTTCTTGACGGGAAGTGAAAAGATTGCCGGCGTTCACAACAAATCCGTACTCCATCGGATCGATAATATCATAAGGGATTTTGAGCCTGTCTAGTTCAAACAGCTGGTTAGAACGGTATGCGCTCATTGCATCAACCTCATGCCGTACAAAAGGAGCAATATTAAACGTTTGATCTACAAAACGGCTTTTAGAAGTTGTAACATCAAAGTGGGTCATTAGGAGTGATAAAGAGCTGTGATTGAGCTCATTATTCGTTGCCATGATCGTTTTACCGATCAAATCGGCGGGATTTTTGATCCCTTTTTGGGTTACAAAAACCAATGGGGAGTGCTGAAGGTAAGTGGCCATCAATACAATCGGCTGAATACGGCCGTTTTCGACCACAACACTGCTGTTGTATATTCCGTAAGTCGCCTTAGAGTTCAAAACATCCTGCACGACATCCGTACCTTCCCCGTATTCGCGCAACTCTACGTCTAAGCCGGCCTCTTTATAGAACCCTTTTTCTTTCGCGGCAATGTATCCTGCATATTCAAACTGATATTTCCAATCAAACTGTATCGATACTTTTTCCAGATTCGCACCGTTAAGAACAGTGATCCAAACTATCAGAAAAAGAAAACTCCGAAACACCATACATTACCCAACTTTCTATCTATCAAGAGTGACTTTTATTTATTGTACTGTGCTAATGATAAAAGTTTTCCTTATGAAGTGTTTTTCTTTTATCGTCGACGCTCATTAGTGCGGTGTTTCGGTTCATGCCGTCCGCCATCACGTTTTTGTGCCGGTTTGGCTCCACCGCCGCTGTTTCCTCCGCGGTTTCCACCGCCTCCGCCTCCGGAACCGCCGCGACCGCGTTGAATCGGTTCGGCTTTGATAGAGGGATCGGGTTCGTACCCTTCGATAATGCGCGCGTCAAGCTTTTTATTGATCAGCTTTTCAATCCCTCGTAGATAATCGGCTTCATCGACACATACCAAAGATAGGGCTTCCCCCTCACATCCGGCACGGCCTGTTCTCCCGATGCGGTGGACATAATCCTCCGCAATATTGGGAAGCTCAAAGTTCACAACGTGCGGCAAAGCGTCAATATCAATACCCCGTGCGGCGATATCGGTCGCAACCAACACTCTGACACTGCTTCGTTTAAAATCATCCAGCGCTTTGGTACGGGCAGACTGACTTTTATTGCCGTGGATGGCAGCGGCGGTAATACCGATTTTTTGGAGATATTCGGTCAGTTTGTTCGCCCCGTGCTTGGTGCGGGTAAAGACAAGAACCTGTTCCCATTTATGCTTGCCGATCAATTCGCCCAAAAGAGAGCTTTTACGTTTGCAATCGACAAGGATAACGCTTTGTTTCACCAATTCGCTGGAAGTGTTGCGGCGTGCCACTTCAACCTCGGCAGGGTTGCGAAGCAGCGTATTTGCCAATGTTTTGATATCGTCCGAATAGGTTGCGGAAAATAAAAGATTTTGTCGTACTTTCGGCAAAATGGTGATGACACGGCGAATATCGCGGATGAACCCCATATCGAGCATCCGGTCGGCTTCGTCCAGAACAAAAATTTCGACTCCGCTCAGATCAACCGTCCCCTGCCCCACATGATCCAGCAAACGTCCGGGAGTCGCGATAAGGATATCGACTCCGTTGCGTAACATCGTAATTTGGGGATTGATCCCGACACCGCCGAAAATAACGGCACTTTTAAGGGGAAGATACTTTCCGTAAAGCTTCACGCTCTCCCCTACCTGTGCCGCCAGTTCGCGTGTCGGCGTGAGGATAAGAGCACGAATCTTTCGATGGGTTTTAGGCTGTTTTCGATCACTGAGTATTTGAAGAAGCGGAAGTGTAAATCCGGCAGTTTTGCCGGTTCCCGTTTGTGCACCTGCGAGCATATCACGCCCTTCTAAAATAAAAGGGATTGCCTGTGCCTGTACAGGGGTCGGCGTTGTGTAGCCTTGATCATTAATTGCTTTAAGCAACGAGTCGTTTAATTGTAAATCGGTAAATGTCATAAAAGAGATTCCTTTGGTGGTTCGGCCCAACCAAAGTCGTAACTCAGGACGGTTTTAGGCAAGGGGAAAAAATAAGGGTAGAAAGTGCAGTTGAGGGCAAGTTCGCCGTTGCACCAACCGTAGGTGCAAATATAAAGAAGTATTTTATCATACCTCTGCTCTATTGAATCTTCAAGCGGCCATATAAGAGCCTTTCTTCAAAATGCAACAAAAATGCGACACTAAACAACTAAGATTTTTTCAATATTTTAGAACACAAGGAATAATATGGTCCCCAAACTGACGTTGGTCTCTTTAGCGTTGACATCTTCGATTTTAGCATCTACACCTATACAATCCATCGATTTTAAGGGGAATGTCAAAATTACGTCCAACACATTGAAAAAAATTACACACCATCATATAGGACGAATTGCCGATCTGAACCGAACCCGGGCTATTGAACACGACGTAGAAGCCTATTACCGTCACAACAATTATGCACTCACCTATGCCAAAATAAACCCTTCGGATGAGGGTAATGGAACCGTTTCCGTCCTCATAGGCAAATACAACGATTTCAACGAACGTTCCCTACGTGAAATGCAACGCCGAGAGATCAAATCGGGTCTCATCAATCAGATTTATTTTGTCGGTAACGAAAAAATATCAACCAACCGTTTGATGAATCTTATAGCTCCCTCTCTGGGAAAAACAAAGAATGAGGCCAATCTAAACGAAATCGCTCAAAACGTCCAGAATTATTATCGTAATCATCGATATGAACTGGCATATGCTGTCATAAAGAGTGTTAACGAACAAGGGATCGTGACCGTCGAGATCAAAAAATATCCTGATTTTAAAGCACTCTACGCACGCGAAGGAAAACACTGATGTCGCGTGAGATTTTTTTCGATGAAAAAGCTTTTATTATCTCCAAGACATGCACGAAAGGGAAAATAACCTACGGAAACGAACTGTTTTTACAAATGTCGGGATATGCGCCATCTGAAATCATAGGCGCACCGCATAATATTTTGAGACACAGCGATATGCCCTCTACCGTATTCAAACTGCTGTGGGAGACTATTAGACGTAAAGAAGAGATTTTTGCCCTGGTTGTCAACAAAGCTAAAAATGACGATTTTTACTGGGTTATGGCACATGTCACTCCGAGTTTTGATGACCATGGAGAGATTATAGGCTACCACTCCGTACGACGCAAGCCCTCAACGAAGATGCTCGATATCATCAAACCCATTTATAAAACCGTTTTGGAAGCCGAGCGAAAGGGCGGAATCCACACCGGAGAAAAAAAACTGATGGAAATATTACAATCAACCGGGAAAAGCTATGAAGAATTTATCCTCTCTATCTAAACTGCAATATCTGAATATTATTTCGATTGTTTTTTTAATCGCCCTTGTTTATGAAATCATCACCATCGGATTTGACTGGATCAGATTATTGAATCTTATCAACTTTGCTATCGCATGGGCTATTTTTGTCAATATCCGCAAAGTTCAAAACACCATTCACAACGTCGCAGAAGTGATGAACGAGATCGAAGAAGGGAAACTGGAATCGCGTATTGTTTCTATCAATGAGCATGGAGAACTTCGAAAGCTTTGCTGGAATACCAATGATATGGTTGACCAGCTTGAAGTGTTTATGCGCGATACCTATGCCGTTATCGAGGCCCTCAGTAAAGACAAGTTCCACAGGAAAGTTCAAGTCTCCGGTTTAAAGGGGAGATTTTTACGCTCAGCCGAATACATCAACCAAAATGTCGATAAAATGAAACATGCCCATGATGCGCTTAAGTTCTCTGATTTAGAGGCAAAACTTTCAGTAGCCAGCCGTTCGACGGGGGGGCTTGATGTCATTCAGCAAGACCTGGTCGGCTCACTCGACAAACTCTCGGAAATTGTTTCTCTCTCTCAATCAACCGCCGAACAATCGTCGAAAACAGTCGGAGAGCTTGATAAGGTTTTGGTCAATTTTTCTTTGCTGACCGAAACGATCCATTCGTCCAACACCGCGATAGAAACACTGACAGGTCGGGCTGTAGATATCAGTTCCGTAGTCAATCTTATCGAAGATATCGCCGATCAAACAAATCTGCTTGCGCTCAATGCCGCCATCGAAGCGGCGCGTGCGGGTGAGCACGGACGAGGCTTTGCGGTTGTCGCGGACGAAGTGCGTAAACTAGCCGAAAAAACACGAAGCGCAACGGGTGAAATCTCGATTGCCATTCAGACACTGCAGCAAGACACCCATGAAATACAACAAGGGTCCGAAACCATTAACGATATCTCGACCAAATCGAATGCGATGATTGTGGAATTCTCCGAAACGCTTCACCGTTTTAACAGTAACGCGCTCCAAACGGCTAAAGTTGTCGGGAACATCGAACTGACAACCTTTATAACGCTGGCTAAAATCGATCACATGCTCTTTAAAGGGAGAACCTATAACTCCGTATACGGAAGATCGCTTATCGGAACGTTTGTCGATCATCATAATTGCCGACTCGGCAAATGGTACGACAGTGAAGAGAGCAAAAAATATTTTGCCAAGACCGAAGGGTACGGCAAGCTTAATACTCCGCATAAAAATGTCCATGATTCTGCCATAACGATAGCCAAAATGATCGAATCTGAAAATATGATGCTCACTCATAAAGATGATATTGTTGACCTTTTTCAGGAGATGGAGAAATCTTCAGGAGAAGTCTTCACCCTTTTAGATTCCATGCTTCGCGAAACATTGCAAAAGCGCATTTAGACACAGATTCAGGCGGTCATTTTAAATGACCGCTTTGGCATGCGATTTGCTCTGCTCTATTTAACTTAGCATTAGTAGGAAGTTTTTTATGTTTGATAATTTACAGTTTTTTATTGCCATTTCACTGTTAGGGCTCATGGCTGTTTTGCTGTACAGCACACGTCCTCAATCGTTAAAATAACGCTTCATTTTACCCCTATTGCGACATATTTGCAACACTAAATGTTTATAGTTGCGGTATGAAAACTGCTAATGATCATTTTATTGCTTTTGAGTGTCTCAACTCCATCGGAAACTCGTTAGAACTCGAAGAGATGCTGAGCGAAGTCATCTCCACGTTTATCCGTTGGACCGGAGCAATCGCCGGAAAATATATAGAACCAGAATCCCTAAGCAGTGTTCCCAAACACATCGGGATAGATTTTTCAACTCCCGAAATTCTAATCGCCTCTGATGAACCATTCGGTCTCCATCAAACATCCGAAGGAACCGTTATTCTCGATGTCCCTGTCGATTCGGGCCATTTTCTTTTTGTATTCCGAGAAGATACCGCCATCGAATCGTTCGGAATAATGCTTTCAACATTTAGAATCAAACTTTTCAACGCAATCAATGCCTGCAAAAATGTCGAAAATCTTCGTACGTTAAATGTTAATCTCGAGCAGCAATTAGATGCCGAGAAAAACAAGAATAAAATGACCGAAAAACTTATGATTTCACAATCACGCATGGCCGTCATGGGTGAAATGATCGGTATGATCGCGCATCAATGGCGCCAGCCTATTACCGTCATCGGCATCATCGCCAATAATACGTTGTTGGACATACAGCTTGAAAATACAAATTCAAAACAGCTGATCAATGATTTAAAATTGATCGATAAACACATCCATTTCCTTTCACGGACAATCGATGATTTCAGGAATTTTTTTCGTCCGAATAAACTTCCCCAACCGGTCACCTTCGGGGAAATTGCAAAAGATTTGATGACGATTATGGGTAAAAGCTTTGACAGCCAGCAGATTTTTCTATCTTTTGAAGGAGATAGCGAAATAGCATTTACCACCTACAAAAATGAGCTGTTGCAGGTTTTTTTAAATATTCTGAACAATGCGAAAGACGCATTCGCCGAAAATATAATCGAACATCCGGCCATTCGGTTTCATCTTAGCGAAAATGAAAAAAACTCCCTTTTATTTCTGATTTCAAATAATGCCGGAAGTATCCCTTCGCACATTTTAGAACGTATTTTTGAACCGTACTTCAGTACCAAAAGCGAAAAGAACGGAACCGGGCTGGGATTATACATGTCATCGATTATCGTCGAAAAACATTTAAACGGTTCCCTCCGCGCCTGCAGTGACGCCAATGAGACGACCTTTGCCGTTCATATTCCTAAAAATTCAAATGCAAAGCAATACAATGTCTACTAATCCTGAGAATTTCGGAGCATCATTAGAAGCACTGATTAGAATCGGACACAATATCACCGTACTGTACGTCGAAGACGATCCGGTAATACGACAACAGTTTACCCATTTTTTAAACCGTTTCTTTTTCAAAGTCGATACTGCCGTAAACGGAAAAGAGGGATTAAATACCGCCTTAGGCTACGAGTACGATCTCATTATAAGCGATATCGAAATGCCGTATATGAACGGGCTGGATATGATCGAAAAAATCAAGGAACAAAAGCCGCATCAAGCCACTTTGCTCGTATCCGCCCATCATGAAATAACAATGATGCAGCGCAGTATCGAAATCGGAATAGACGGCTATTTATTCAAACCTATCCTCCCGAACCAAACTTTCGCTTTGCTGCATAAAGTCGTATCGCATATTGAGCAGGAAAAAGAGAATATCCGCTATAGAATTCATCTCGAAAAACTCGTAGAGGCTAAAAGCCAAAAACTTCTTCAGCTTTATACTATCGACCGTATCAGCGGACTTTATACACGGGGAAAATTTGAAGAAGATCTTTTAAGTCTTTCAAATGTTTCACTCGCCTTGTTTAAAATCAATGACTTCAAAAGCCTTAACGATTTTTACGGCTACGAAATAGGTGATTCGATTATTCGCCATAGTGCCGATTTTTTACGCGAAAGATTTTCAATACTTGATAATGCCAATCTCTACCGAATCAGCGGAAGCCACTTTGCCCTTCTGATCCCTATGCCGAGCGATGATTTGGAAAAATTCGCCATATTGACCAATCAAATCTTCGAAAATAATCAAATCAAGATTGAGAGCGAATTCATCCATCTGCAGATGGCAATTGCAATCGTTCCTCACAACGAAGCCGTATCTCTTTCAAAAGGGGATATCGCACTCAGAGAGGCTCAGCGTACCGGAAAAGTTGTTGTTTACCATCAAGATCCGATCAAAGACCAGTTACGTTCCGAGAAGCTCAAATACAAAGAAGAGATCAAGCGGGCATTACGGGAAAACCGCTTTGTCCCTTTTTATCAGCCGATCATCGATAATATCTCAAAAAAAATCATTAAATACGAAGCATTGGCCCGTTTGATTCTGCCGGACGGGAAAATTATCACACCGGAACATTTTTTAAATATTGCCAAAGAGACAAAAACCTACGGCCAAATCAGCCATATGGTGATTAAAAAAGCGATGGATGACTTTAAAGACTCGGAATGCACTGTGAGTATTAATCTCTCAATCGACGATATCAAAAATTCGTTTACCCAAAAGTTTTTATTTGCCCAGATCGAAGCATTCCCTGAACCGAATCGGTTGGTATTTGAACTTCTCGAATCAGAAGGGATCGATTCATATGAAGAGCTGGGTATTTTTTTAAACCGGCTCAAACACTACGGATGCCAAATAGCTATTGATGATTTTGGATCGGGGTACTCCAATTTCGAGCACTTGGCCAGACTGAACATCGATTACATTAAAATCGACGGCTCTTTGATTATGGATATTGAATCAGGAGTCCTTTCACAAACCATTGTTGAATTGATCACATCGTTTGCAAAAAAAATGGA
Source organism: Sulfuricurvum kujiense DSM 16994 (assembly GCF_000183725.1). Classification (NCBI taxonomy): domain Bacteria; kingdom Pseudomonadati; phylum Campylobacterota; class Epsilonproteobacteria; order Campylobacterales; family Sulfurimonadaceae; genus Sulfuricurvum; species Sulfuricurvum kujiense. The sequence goes on from NC_014762.1 coordinate 1,634,705, forward strand.
GATAAAAACGATAGCGGAATTTGTTTCAAGCCGTTCCATAGAATCGATGGTTGATTCGATGGAAGTCAATGAGTCACAAGGATACCTCTTCGGACAGCCCATTCCCTACGACTTATCCATGCGATTTATCCAATCTCTCTAAGAGTTAAGTTATAATCATCTAATAAGAGAGAGAAAATGGAAAATCCGGTTATTACGTTAAAAAAGCTCGGGAAAAACAAAAACTTGCTGATCGTCGAAGATGACGCAAATATTATTGAGAGTCTTGAACGGCTTTTGTCCCATTTTTTCGAAACCATTTATACCTCTTCTACCCTCGACGAAGCACTTGCTTCATACCGTTCGCTCCAAGCGTCGATGATCCCTTTTATTATCATCAGCGATATCCATTTGGGCAAGGAGAGCGGGATCGATCTGATCCGCCAGGTAAAACAAATCGATCCGCATCAAAAAGTCATCGCCATTTCCGGGACTGAAGAACGCGAAATTTTTATCGAGTCTATCCGCTACGGAGTAGACCGCTTTATCCTCAAACCGATCGATCAAAGCGATTTGTTCAATGCCCTTATCACATTGCTTCAAAGGATTGATTATGACCGTGAACTCGAAGCTTCCCGTAAACTGCTCGAAGATTCAAAAGAGTATGCTCTCAAGCTTTTAGACGATCAAGACCAATTTTTAAAAAATGCCATTCATGAAATCCATACACCGCTTGCCGTCATCATCGCCAACATTGATCTACTCAGAATGGACGGAATCGACAACGAATATCTCAATGCGATCGAAGCGGGTTCACGGATCATCCAAAACAGTTATGAAGACATGACGTATCTGATGAAACGGGACCGTTTCAGTGAACAAAACAGCTTAATCAATATGGCTGAGTTTATTCATGAGAGGGTGCGATATTTCACCTGTATCGCCGAAGTAAACGAACTCAAACTCTCCCTTCGAGTAGGCCAGCCCCATCTCCCTTCCATTCACTTTAATGAGCTTAAACTCTCCCGCCTTATCGATAATACGCTCTCCAACGCGATAAAATATTCCTACCGTCCGGGTGAAATCAATGTGACGGTCGGAATCCGTAAAGGAGACCTCTTTTTTGAAGTTCACAATCACGGGCCCCTTATTCAGGATAAAAAAAAGATTTTTCACCGTTTTTATCGCGAATCGGATCATAAAGGGGGATACGGATTGGGCTTAAGCATCGTCGCACAAATTTGCGAGGAAGAGAATATTGACATAGAGATTTCATCGACAGCAGCGCGGGGAACATCGTTTCGCTATATTTTTAAAAATGCGACACTCTTGCAACACAACTCATCTACAATAGTGTTACATCAGAGTGACGGAGAGAGTGAATGAGAATTCTATTGCTGGAAGATGAATTCATGCTGGCCCGTTCCATCAGGACCTACCTTCTCGCACGCGGCCACCTTGTCGATTATTACGATAACGGTCAAGAAGTACTGGAAGCAATTCATACTCAGGCTCACGATTTTTATATCCTGGATATCAATACCCCTCTCGTCGGAGGGCTGGAGTGCCTAAAAGCCATTGCCATTAAATATCCTAATACTCCAAAAATCATCATCAGTGCCTACCACGACGTTGAATACATTTCCGATGCTTTTTCATCCGGATGCAGCGACTACCTGAAAAAACCGTTCAATCTCAAAGAACTCGATATACGGATTCTTCACCTTACCAGCAAAGTCCAACAGCCTTCAAACGCCCGTTACGATCCGATAATACATCTGAGCGACCATTATACGTTTAATAAAGAGAGTAATTTTCTTTATTACGACGGAGAGGTTCAAAAATTCACGAAAAAGGAACTCTCGTTAATCACTATGTTTGTGAGCAATCTGGGACAGATTATGACCGATGAGAGTATCAGGTCGTTTGTGTGGGACGGTGAAGAGGCGGAAGCTTCTACGATACGTTCTTTGGTGAATCGGGTGAGAAGCAAACTCAAAGAAGAGCTCATCGAAAATATTCGCGGATTCGGCTATACGATGAAAAAGGCAGAATATGCCTAACGATATCCAAAAACTCAAAATCGGCTCCGAATCCCGCAGTGTACTGGTCGTAGAAGACGACAACGAACTTGCCCATTCGCTTGTACGGATACTTAACGTCTTTTTCAAAGAGTGTGTCATCGCCTCAGACGGGGATAAAGCGTATTCTCTTTTCATCGAAAGAGAAGAAAAAAATGAGCCGTTCACCCTCATCATCACCGATTTAGAGCTTCCTAAAATGGGGGGGCTCCGTTTGATCAAACAGATTCGTGCTCGAAGCGACAAACAGCCGATCCTGATTTTATCCGCCCATGATGAAGCCGAATATATGGCAGAAGCTATCCGGCTGGATGTCGAAGCCTATCTCATCAAACCCCTCGACATGCCGAAACTCTTTGAGAGTTTGGACAAGATTTTTACCTATCACCCCAAAAATGATTCCCCTCTTTTGTTCGAAAACGATCCGGTGACCGGATGGAAAAGCTTCCAAGAACTTGCCGATCGGATTCATACGGTAGAGTCGCCCCCCTTCACTCTGTTGCGAATCCGGGTAAACCATTTGAATAATATTTTCAAATTTGTTGGAGAACTATTCGCCAATGAATACATCACCGAGCTGTCGGCTCTGTTGCAAAATATGACGCTCGATGCACAAGGAGAGTTTTACCGTATCGGTAACGACGAGTTTTGTTTCGTCATTGAAGATAAAGCGATTGAATTCGCCACTACTATCGCTTCCAATATGATTTCCGTTGCCCGCTATTTTCACACATCGGAAAAAGGGATCATCCTAAATTCCAGTATTTCGATCGGCATAGCCTACGGGAAAGAGCACATTCTGCTCAATTCGAAACTGGCACTCGAAAACGTGGAAGACCACATCGGGGGAGGATACAATGTTTACACCCTCGACGATCAGGATGAAAACTCTGCGTTCATCAAAAGTCATGAAATCCTCAAAATGATCTTCGATGCACTGTACGAAAAGAACATCGTCCCTTTTTTCGTACCGATCCGTGATACCCGAAGCAATAATATTTTTGCCTATGAAAGCGTTGTCAAAATCAGATATAAAAATCAGCTGTACGGCTCTGAAACGTTTCGTTCCATCGCAATCGATATGGGCCAAATAGGGATGATTACCCGATGGATGATACGGCATACTTTCGAATTAAGCCATATTTTAGTGCCTCAGAAACCGATTGTCGTAGCCTTGAGCGCTATTGAGTTGAGTGATGAATCTCTCTTGTCGTATATCGAATTTTGGGCCAAACGCAATCAAATCAATTCCTCTCATCTGTGTTTTCATATCATCGACGGACTGAAAATACTCAAAAACGCTACCCTTTTCGATCATGTAAAAATACTTCAAAAAAACGGATTTAAAATCATGATCAGCCATTTCGGAATCGGTGAATTCGATCTTTTGCTTCTACTCTCGCTTCGTCCTGATTTTATCAAACTGCATCCTGACCTCATCGCAAAAGGGAGAAGCTCCGATATGCATTTCATCCTCTCTAAAATTGTAGAAATCTCTCATAAAATAGGTTCTCAAATAATCGCTACGGGGATCAACGAAACAGCCGAGTTAGAATGGCTTAAAGATACGGGTATCGATGCCTATAACGGTTCCCTGAGCGGAGACATATTTGAGGTCAATCATGCAAAATAACATTTTTCATTTACTGCATCTTTACGATACCACACCCTTGTTTATCCCCAATGATACGCTCAAAAGTTTTTTTTCCATTAAATCTGCCCCATACGATCCGGATATGCTGAATTCCGAAGATTTTATTGCTCTTGTTTTAGAGACAGATACGTTTGACAAGCACCATTTTGAGGCTTGCAACATGCTCCGTTCAATAGGGAAAAAACCGGTTATGATCATTTTATGCAGCGGAGAAAAAGAGGAGTATTTACGTTCACTTGCATTAAACTTTCACTCTGTCTCCTTCCCCCATCTGACAAAAGAGTCCGAATCGGATGCTCTGTGTACGATGATCCTCCCCATGCTTCGTGAACATCTCGATACGATTCGTTATTCGGATGCATTAAAATTACGTTCCCGCCGATCAGGGATGGTTGAATCGCTTAATGTCGTCGCTCATCAGTGGCGCCAGCCGATCAATCTTATCAGTATGGAGGCGATCAATCTATCTATCCAATCGACTCTCGAAGAGTCGGTCCCTTCCGCATCGATCCAAAAAAGCGCAAAAATAATATCCGACCAGTCTCAACGAATGGCCGAAATCTTAAAAAGCGTCCTGAATATGGGGAAAATACATCGAGGCAAAGAGCCGTTTTCAATTAATGCGATGATGGAACGCATTAAACTCTTTTTTGCCGATCAGCTTCAGCGTGATCGAATCGAATATCGAACAATCGCTTTGGAAGAGGATAAATTCCTGCACGGATATGCGACTGATCTCGAAGAGGTTTTGGTGAACCTGATAGCCAATGCGAAAGATGCTTTTAAAACTATTGCCCTTGATTATCCCAAAACGATCTCCGTTGAAGCGTACAGCACCGATACCGAAGTCATATTTGCGATTAAAGATAATGCGGGAGGAGTCCCAGAAGCGATACGGGACAAAATATTCGAACCCCATTTTTCTACCAAAGGGCAAGGAGAAGGATTTGGAATCGGTCTGCACATCGCACGTCTCATTATCACACAGGAGTTTAAAGGAAGCCTCCGGCTCACGGTATCTGAGAATGAAACCGTATTTACCATTACTCTCCCTCGAAGCGATGCCAGCCAACTAAAATTCATCGATTCTTAGTAGATGAGAGTCCTACAGCAGTGTCTTATTTTTCACACTGCATCCCTTTGAATTCCCGGATTAATACCATTTGCCTTTTAGCAATATAGTCAATCAGACTTTTATGATCCTCTCCATGCAGAACATACGTAAATACTACCTCAAAATGATGCGGCTCTTCATGAATGCGATAGACTTCAGACAGTGTGTTGATAATCAACGGGCGTAAGCCGGTTGTCAGGACAATATCCAATAATACTTTCTGTTTAGGTGAAAATCCGGCGGGCAAGCTCGGAAGCTGCAGCCGTACAGAGTTAATCGAAATGTCCATTATGACAATATCCGTTTCGAATTTATGCCCTTCATACAAAAGGGTAAGCGTTAATTTTTGATCGGGAATTACCCGAATCGACTGCCGTCGTACCGGCGAGGTATTGACCATCTGATAGTGTGTAAATTGGACACTTTGGTCATCAAAATTAAAATTTTTTATCTCATTGCATAAAATGACAATCGGAAACAGCTCAGACGTTAGAAAAAACTCTTTTTCAAACTGCATTGCTTTGAGTTGGACATACGGCGTTTTAAGAACAATTCCATTCTCATCGGCTTCCGTAATGATCGCATCGTTTGTTATTCCGATACCTTTATAGAGATTATGAGCCCGGATTTTTGCTCCGTTTCTCATTGCCATTTCAAGCAGGCTCCGAACCGTTTTCTGATCTTTCGAGAGACGTTCCTTCTCTACGGCAGGCGCATCATATAATTTAAGAAGTCCCAGCTCGCTTACATCATTCAGTGAAAGGACTCCATACCCTTCTTGGTCGGGAATACTCTGGTAGCGGAGAATAAAATGATGATGTTCTTCATCCGCGCCGGCAATTTTAACATTAAACAATTTTCCGGGATTTTTCGATATTTCAGCAAACCAATCGATTCCGTCATGATTGTATAAAAAGCCGTTGTGTTTGAGCAGCAGAGCCCCGAATTCTTCAAATCTCTGCTGTAACGGTTCAACACTCTGTACCGCAAAAAAATCAAGACACGATTGGTTTGCCATGACAATTTTTTGCCCCTGAAGCAAAATAACCAAGTCGTTTTGGTAGTTAAAAACCGTATGCAGATTGGTATTGAAAATTTTATGATGGAGTGCCTCTTTCAAAAAATCGGAGCATCGGGTGAGGGTTTCGGTCAGATTTTCGATACGGATCGGTTTAACCAAATAATCGAAGACCCCGACACGGATCCCTTTGTGCAGAAGTTCCGGATCATCATGCGCCGTCGTGATAATTACTTTTATGTCGGGATCGATTTTTACAATGGCTTCCGCCATTGCCAAGCCGTCCATTTTAGGCATGGTAATGTCGGTAATGACGATAGAGGGGTGATGTCGGTTAAATAAGCTTAATCCCTCTTCTCCATCATACGCTATATAAACAGTTTCAAATATTTTTTGAAATAGTGTAGCTGCTTGACGGTTCAATCCTACATTATCTTCCACATACAACAGCGAGTAGGGTTTTAATGAGAGGCGCAGCTGCTTTAATGTATTGGGTTCAACCATTTCGGTTCCTTTTAGTTTCCGGCTGAAGAATAGCAAAACTATCTTAAAGTCGAACTAAAAACGATAGGCTTTATAAATAAAAACTATATGTTAAATAGATGATCCTAGGTCGTTTTATGAAGCGCTTCAAATTCACTCAAAGGGACGGGCCGGCTAAACCAATACCCCTGATACGAAAAACATCCGATCTCTGAAAGAGCATGATGCTGTTCTTGCGTCTCTACCCCCTCTGCTATTACCGAGAGTCCCATGCTCTCTGCCAGAGCAATCGTCGATTTACAGATAATGGCATCATTCGGATCAATCAAAAGATCACGGACAAAGCTTTTATCGATTTTCAGCTGATCGAGAGGAAGGCGCTTTAAATAGGACAAAGACGAATAGCCTGTTCCGAAATCATCCAATGAAAAGCTCACCCCCTCATTTTTCAGAGCAACCATTTTTTCAATCACCTCTTCTACATCTTGGAGAAAAAGGCTCTCCGTGAGTTCCAATTTAAGTTTTTTCGGATTGGCGCCGTTTTCATGCAGAATAGATAAGACTTGCTCAACAAAATCATTTTGACTGAACTGGCGTGCACTGACATTGACCGCTATAGTAATATCTGCCATCTCCGGAATATGTGACCATGCCGCTAACTGAGCACATGCCGTTTTCATGATCCATTCTCCCAATGGGATGATAAGTCCGATCTCTTCGGCAACCGGAATAAACTCCATCGGCGATATTATCCCCCGCTTCGGATGTTCCCATCGTACCAATGCTTCGGCGCCGGCAATATGTCCATGATTCACGACTTGAGCCTGATAATAGAGAATAAACTGTTTTTCTTCGATACCGATACGAAGATCATGTTCCAAGAGCGCACGCTCTTTTAGGGTATGTTCCATATTCGGGTCAAAGAAACTGAGACCGTTGCGCCCGGCATCTTTGGATTTATACATTGCCAAATCCGCCTGCTTCATCAAATCATCGGTTGACGTATCGTCGCCTTTGAATAACGTAATCCCTATGCTCGCAGAGCTGCGGTGATTAATCCCCCCTAAAAAATAGGGCTGATTTAGAGAACCGAGAATTTTTTCCGCCACCAGTTCACCTGCCGTGGCGGCATCCGTTTCGCTGACACTGAGTTCTCCGAGTACCACAACAAACTCATCCCCCCCGAATCTGGAAACGGTATCCCCCTCTCGTACACATCCGCTCAAACGTTGTGCGACAAGCTTTAAAAGGCTGTCACCGATCTCATGCCCGAGGGTATCGTTCAGTGTTTTAAAATTATCCAGATCAATAAATAGCAGTGCTCCGTACTTTCCGTTTCGTGAACCGGCCGCCATCGCCTGCTTCAAACGGTCCATTAACAGGGTCCTGTTCGGAAGCGCCGTTAACTGATCAAAAAAGGATAATCCGTTGATTTTTTCTTCCGAATATTTCCGTTCGCTGATGTCCGTATTACTGCCGCGATAGCCTAAAAAGGTTCCGTCATTGCTTACCATGGCGATACCGTTAGTCGTGAGCCAAACGGTTTCACCCTCACGGTCAACAGCCAAATTTGTGAAGTTTTCAAACGACTCTTTCCCTTCAAAAACCTCGCATACTGTTTTTTTGAACGATTCTTTCCCTTCCGGCGGATGAAAGTCATAAAAATATTTTTTTCCGACGAGCTCATCGCTTCGATACCCTAAAACTTTTTCCACCGTATCGCTGACATAGGTAAGTTTCCCCTTGCTGTCCACTTCCCATATAAATGTCCGGCTCTGCTCAGCTAATTGTTCAAAACGCTCTTCACTCTCTTTGAGATTGCTTTGTTGAGTGCGGATAGCAAGATCTGTCCGACGTAATAGAAAAAAGACCGATCCTAAAAAAGCTCCTATCAGGATCATGCCGAACGTAGCGCTCATGGCAATAAAACGGATGAACTTTCCGTTCTCTAAAGTAATATCGTTCATCAGCATCATATCGCCGATCTCTTTGTCCGATGCGTCCTTTATCGGGATCATCGTTACCCGCCAATCTTTTTCATCATACGAAATTTCCCTATCGGTTACTCTATGGAGGAGTCTGTCATTCTTATAAGATCGGACTAACTCCAAGAATGGCTCCGGTATCTTTTTTTGAGAGGTATAAATAATAGCATCGTCGGGAAGTTGACTCCAGTTTGATTCACGTCCCAGCATACGCATCCCTTCATCCCACGAATGCCGTTTTAAATACTTTTTATGAATCAATACTGCGATATTATCCGTTGTACGTGCATGCAGCCCTTCCAATACATCTTCGATCTCTTTGCCCAGTTCAATGTAGCCGATCAATATTTCATGATCATAAATCGGTTGAACAACACGCAGTGTCAATGTCCCGAGCGGTCCGATCTCAATTCCGGATGAACGTTTATGGGACCATTCCGCTTTTTGCGCCGTAAAACGATCTATTAAATCCCCATATTTTTTCGGGTTGTGTACCCGCAGCAGACACACCCTGTTTTTGTCCAGAAAATAAAAATGGGTAAGATGATTTTCTTTCTTCATCGCCTCAAATACACCCTGCCATTCATTCAAAAGACGGTTACGGTCTCCTTCACGCAACGCTGCTTTCATCCGCTCATCTTCAGCAATAGGCTGAATTGCCAACGTTAATCCCACCGTCTGCTGCTCGATTATTTTTTGTAAATCGCTGGATACTTCGTCGATTCGTGTGCGAAAGGAGTCATTTAAAAAATTGCGCTGCTGCTGAATCAAAAGGCTAATGACACTGATCGCCCCGATTAGAATCATGACGGAAAGGCCCATCATTAATCGGTTAAGAATAGGTCCGGTCGAAATATCCTCTAGCGATTCTTTTTCATCAATCTGCAGACGATTTGATTTCTTCAAAATCATTAAATAACCTTAAATTTTCTATCGATTTTGCATATATTCCATTTTATATATATTTATTCTAGCCATTTTCCTTATAAAATAGTATAAAGATTCGGCTTTTTACCTTTTTACGATAGACTGATTAAGAACAAAAAACGAAGAAGAAACAATGATATATAACGTCAATCTGCGGGAAGTTTCCTACGCACTTTCCGAGGCGCTTGATTATGTCGGAATTGATGACACGATGCACGGTAAACGGGTCGCATTTATGTCTGCCGAAGTTGCCAAAAAACTGGGATGGAGCCAGTCTCGTATCGACGATATCATCATGTTGGGAATGCTGCATGACTGCGGAGTCTCATCGACCGACGTTCACAGCCATCTGGTCAATGAACTCGATTGGAATAATTCCCAGGTTCACTGTCTTCGCGGCTCTTCATTACTCGAAAAGGTAGGGATATATCACCGGTATGCTCCCGTCATTTTATACCATCATACCCATTGGGATCAGTTTGCGGTCGATATTGAGGATGAGATTAGAGAACATGCCAATCTGATCTATCTGACCGACCGAGTCGATGCGCTGCGTGTACAGCTAGGCGATGCGAGCAACGTTGAACGACATAACATCGCTTCGGTAATCCAAAAATACAGCGGAACGATGTTTTCGCCTGAGTTGGTGGATGTTTATCTGGAGGCTTCCTCATCCGATTCATTTTGGTTTTATATGGAAGCAGAAGCGCTGAATGAATATTTTAGCGAATGGATCGAAGCGGGAAAAAATGATGCCGTCCCCTTTGAGACACTTAAAAATATAGCGATGATGTTCGCGAGCGTCGTCGACGCCAAAAGTACATTTACCTCAGAGCACACTTACGGAGTCGCTTCGTTGGCGCGATATCTCGCAAAAAACTGCAATCTGCCGATCGAAACACAAGAAAAGATTGAGCTATCCGCATTTTTTCATGATTTGGGGAAATTGCGCGTAGCCGATGAAATACTCCACAAAGCCGGACCGTTGAATGATGAAGAGCGTTCGCATATGAACCGGCACGGATTTGATTCGCAGATGATTCTTCGAAAAATCAAAGGGTTTCAGGATATTGCCAAAATCGCTTCAATGCATCATGAAACACTTGATGCCAAAGGGTATCCCTATCATCTCAAAAGCGAACAAATCCCGATTGAGGCACGTATTCTGACCGTTGCCGACATTTTTCAGGCACTGGTGCAGGATCGTCCTTACCGCAGCGGGCTGAATACAACAGAAGCGTACGGCATCATTCTAAAAATGGGGGATGAAAACAAGCTCGACCGGGATATCATCGCTGTCCTCTCCCGGCATTTGGACAAATGCTATGATCTGGCATTGCATCCCGTTTCTCATCTCGATGAATAAAGTAAAAAACGCTCACGAAGCGCCTAACCATCTTGATTCAATCGCAGACGTTTTTAATCGGATCTGGTATTTTTCAGAGGAGTATAAAAATTTTGTTATCCGCCATATCCATCATGATCTTGCACTTGCGTCGGACGATACCCTACTAATATTGAATTAATCTGATACTAAAATATTTTACAGCACAAGACACTTTAAAGACACTTTTGGATTACAATAGGGATATGAATACTCACCATACAATCAAACTTTGTGACCGATGCTATTGGGACACCATTTCAGAAACCGTTGCATTGCACCATGAAATCGTGCCATTAACCTCTAATATGAAAAAACTTCTTAAATTGCTGATTGCCAATTACAATAAGCCGATCAGCAGTGTCGACATTTTTTTGCATGTATGGGATAGCTATGAACAAGAATATACCCCGAGAAATGTTCGCAATTTAATCAGCAATCTACGTAAACGCCTCCCGTGCCTCAATATCGTCAACTATTACGGCGGAAGCTATATGTTGAAGAAAAATCGCGAAAGCCATCCCGTCTTTGCCGATCATCTGATCGAAATCCTCGATCAATCTAAAAACGGTATCACCATCTCCGATCCTTCCCAGCCTGACAATCCGGTTATCTACATCAACCACGCGTTTGCTAATGCATTTGGCTATTCCCCTGATGAGATTATCGGTAAAAACTGCCGATTTTTACAAGGGGATGATCGGGATCAACCCGCTCTCGAAGAGCTACGCAAAGCAATGAAAGAGCAAACCGATGTCACGGTAATATTACGTAACTACCACAAATCGGGTGAGCTAATCTACAACGAAGTGACTATCAGTCCCGTCTTCGATAAAAAAACACACAAGTTGAAATATTATATAGGGGTCCAAAAAGATGTCACCTCTGTCCAAAAATTGATCCAGCAAATCAAAGGGATGATTTAACGCGATGGGGATCTATGCTTAAACAATTTTCACTCCTCTACATCGAAGAAGACGAAACAACCGCCCATGCTTTTTTAAGTGAATTCGAGAAGTTTTTCAACAGTGTCTTTATCGCCCGTAGCGCTGAAGAGGGGATCAGTATTTTTGAAATTTCCCATCCCGATATGGTTGTCACCGATCTTCAGCTATCGAGTCTGGATGGCTTGGAATTCATCAAACGGTTACGTGCAATCGAATCAAAAGTTCCCATCATCGTTAACTCCGCTTTCAACGACCCCCATTTGCTCCTCAAAAGTATCGCACTGAGCGTAAACGATTATATTTTAAAGCCGACCAATACAAACCTGATGCTTCAAGCATTGAGAAAAGCGGCCCGTATTTTAAGTTATGAAAAATCGCTGGCACGCTCCCACAAGATGATGCAGACAATTATTGATGAGATTCCCGATCCGATCATGTATATTGAGCTTGATATGCGGGTGAAAATGATGAACAAAGCCGCCAAAGCACTTGGGGGAGAAGGGTTAACGGAGCTTTATCCCAAATGCAACAAGATTTCAGATGAGACCAGCGGCGGATGTTCGAACGGTTCTCACCCTTGCCCGATAAACGATATTATAAAAACGAAATCTCCTACTACCGTACGTCACGTACATACCGATAAAGAGGGGAAAAAACACCATATCGACGTCCACGCAAAACCGATTTTCGATCATGACGGGGCAATTGTCGCCTATCTTGAAATCAGACAGGATATCAGTGCCTATTTGGATGTCCAAAAGCAGTTAATCCTCGAGACCAAAAAACTCACCCATCTCTCTATGCACGATTCACTCACCCAACTGCCCAATCGTCGCCTTTTGGAAAATAGAATTAACCATGCTATCGAACAGAAAAACCGTTCCGGCGGAGGGTTTGGGATCTTTTTTATCGATTTAGACCATTTCAAAGAGATTAACGACTCGTTAGGGCATTTAATCGGCGATGAGCTTTTAATACAAATCGCTAAACGGATACAAAAAGTGATCCGTAAGGCAGATACTATAGCCCGCAACGGAGGCGATGAGTTTGTCCTCATTATCGACAGCGGAGCCTCCGATGCCCATTACGCGACGGTAGCCGAAAAAATACTAAACCTCTTTCAAGAACCTTTTCGCATCGACGGATATGAGATCAACAGTGCATGCAGTATCGGCATCAGTATGTTCCCTAAAGATGGACAAAGCGTAGAAACGCTTCTCCATCATGCCGATATTGCCATGTATGCTTCCAAAAAAGCGGGACGTCAGCAATTTAGTTTTTATCACTCGTATGAATCTAAACAAATTTATCCTATGATTCAAGATTAAACTCAAACAAATAGTTAGTAGGTATGACCTTGATGAAATCCGATATTCTGAATCACTTCGATACCATTGCCGAGGTTTTTAATCGGATCTGGTATTTTTCAGAGGAGTATAAAAACTTTGTTATCCGCCATATCCATCATGACCTCGCACTGACTTCGGACGATACCCTCGTCGATATCGGCGGTGGGACGGGAACCTTTACCCGCCGCCTGAAGGATGAGTCAGGGGCTATAAAGGCGTATTGTGTCGAACCCTCCCGCCCTATGTGCGATGAAGCGGAAAAGCTGGAAAATATTACCGCCCTTTGCATGGATGCGCACACCTTTATGTCGACCGAAATCCCTTTTTCCAAACTGCTCCTCAAAGAGGTCATTCACCATATCGATAACAGAGAACGTTTCTGGCAGAGGGTGTACTATCAGCTTCCGGATAGAGGAAAACTCCTCATCATTACCCGTCCCCAACATACTGCATTCCCCCTTTTTACTTCGGCAAAAGCCGCATTTGCACGCAACCAACCGCCGTATGAACTCTTTGAGTCCCAGCTCAAAGCGTGCGGTTTCGATGTTATAAGCGCAAAACGGAGTCATACGTTCACCCTCCCGAAAGAACACTGGCATGAGATGCTTCGCCACCGTTTTATGTCTGATTTGGGGATCTTCAGCGATGAAGAGATTGAAGAGGGGATAAACGAAATCGACGGAATCTATAGTGAAGAGACAATCGATATTATCGACAATCTCATCTTTATTACCGCAACAAAGCAGAATGGTAAACCGGTTTAACCTTTGTATTCAACAACACGGTTTCGCCCGCTCTTTTTAGCTACATACAATGCTTCATCCGAATGTTTCAAAACCTCTTTGAACGTTTCGTCGTTTAAATCGAATACCGATACTCCGAAGCTGCAGCTTTTGTATCCTATGACGTCAATCGGATGTGTTTCAATCGAAACTCTCAGCTTCTCCGCCAGATTATAAGCTTCCAAACTGGAGGTATGGGGACAAATAATTAAAAACTCTTCTCCCCCCCAACGCCCCAAAATGTCAGTCTCTCTGATATTTTCGGATAATATTTGAGAGATGGAGACCAAAACATTATCTCCCACATCGTGCCCGTAGGTATCGTTTACCTCTTTAAAATGGTCAATATCAATCATGATGACCGCAAAAAGATGATGATAGCGTTTTGCCCGCTTAATCTCTTTGGCAAAACTGCTTTCAAGATACATCCGGTTATGCAATTGCGTCAGCTGATCGGTTACCGATATCTCTTCTACCCGCTTTTTATCGGTGATATTTTGACTGATCGATGTATATCCGATGTGATTTCCCAAGTCATCGACAATCGGATAGATCAACGTGTCAACCCAGTAAAACGATCCGTTTTTGCTCCGATTTTTGATCTCTCCCTGCCACGTATCCCCCCGGCTTATCGTTTCCCACAGTTTTACGAACAAAGATGCCGGCATATCCGGATGTCTTAAAACACGGTGCATTTTCCCGATAATCTGCTCTTTTTTGTACCCTGATATCTTGCAAAACGCATCGGAAACTTCGGTGATTTTTCCCGCTAAATCCGTATGGGAAATAATAATGTTTTTATCGATAAGAACCATTTGGCTCTCAACCGTTTTAGCGTATTTCTGGCTTTTTTCCAGTGCACGATTGAGCGCATTTTTCAAATTGAACATCTGCAGCGTATTTTTTATCCGGGCGAGAAGCTCCTCTTTTTGAAACGGCTTGGAGACAAAATCTACCGCACCCGCTTCAAACCCCTTTATGATACTCTCGCTGTCATGTTTCGCCGTTAAAAAAATAATAGGAATTTGGAAGGTTTCAGGGATCTCTTTCAGCCGTTTCGCGACTTCAAAACCGTTCATTCCGGGCATCATGATATCGAGTAATATCAAATCCGGTTTCGGGTCCAGAGAGACGATTTGGAGTGCTTTTTCGCCGTTGGTAGCGACCAAAAGATCATACTCGTGATTTAAGATTTCGGCAACGATAGAAATATTTAGAGGTTCATCGTCCACGATTAAAATTTTTTGCCTGTTACTGTATTTCATCCGATTGAACCTACTATGTTTTGAAGCATACGCAATGCATTGTCATACTGATATGAATTCAAATATTCTATCACTTTTTTACGTGAATCCGCATCGGATATTTCCGATAACATCCGTTCAAGCAACACAATCCGTTCTGAGTCAATGACTGCCGATTGGGCCAGGTCCTCCATTACGGCATTGATAGTCGTTTTAATCTCATCAGGCGTGTACGATTCATTCATCTCATCGGGAACTCTCTCCTGATAGAAAGAACGTATCGCCTCAATCACGTCATGTATGGCGGCAATAAGTCGGAAAGTCAATCCTTCGATCTCTTTCGCATCATCGGAGTTTTCAATATCGTTGACGAGCGCATAGACTTTGAACATCGAAAGGTTCCCGCTTGCCCCTTTCATAGTATGGATCAAATGTTTAAAAGGGGCCATTTTCAGATTTGAAAAATCAATACGCGATTCAAAGTTCTCGTATTCATTGCAAAAATAGAGCAGATACCGTTTTATCTTTTCGCCGTTGTTCCCGATACGATTGCTTAACTCTTTCAGATCAATCCCCTCTATCGTCCCGAAGATTTCCTCATGAGCAATCACATTTTTCTTATTTTCGGAAAAATCATAGCCCCTCTGCCGAGGTTTGATCCAACGGATAAGCACCTCTATCAAAGCGTCGTAATCGACAGGTTTGCTCAAATGTTCATTCATCCCCGCCGCAGAAGTAAATTCTTTGTCTTGCTGCATTACAGCGGCACTTAACGCTATGATGGGGACATCTTTATACTCAGGGATCGCTCTAATCGCTTTTGCGGCTTCAAATCCGTCCATTACCGGCATTTGCAAATCCATCAATATCAAATCGTAAAGGTGCGATTGCGCCTGTTCGACCGCCTCTTTTCCATTGGCCGCTACATCTACGATCAAATCTGCGTTTTCGAGCATTTCCACGACAACGATCTGATTAATTCCATTGTCTTCGGCAAGCAAAATTCGCGCACCCCTGATATCATCTACATCCGATTGGGATCGGGCCGTTTTTTTCTCAAAAGATCGGTAGACCGATGATCTTATTTTTCCGAAAACCGTCGTAAAAATAAATCGGCTCCCTATCCCCTCTTCGCTTTCTACCCATATATCACCGCCCATCATCTGCACAAGCTGTTTAGAGATGGCCAGCCCAAGCCCTGAACCGCCGTATTTACGGGTAATCGACGTATCCGCCTGGGAAAACTCTTGAAAAAGTTTATTTTGCGCTTCGGCGTTCATCCCTATTCCCGTATCTTCCACGCTAAATTGCAGACGAATATCCTCTTCATTTTCATCCGTTGATATCACTCGGATACCGATATGTCCCGATTCGGTAAATTTGACGGCATTGCCGACCAAATTGGTCAAAATTTGTGTCAAACGGAGCGCATCACCGATCATGACATTCTCATTTAGCTGAATATCATAGGTAAGTATAATCCCTTTTTGAACCGCCTGAAATTCAAAAAGACTCATGATATTTTGGATAACGTTGTTGAGTTCAAAGGGTTTATTTTCCAAATCAAATTTTCCCGCTTCAATTTTTGAATAGTCGAGAATATCGTTAATAATATCCAGCAAAGCATGGGAAGAGAGGTTCGATTTTTCGAGAAAATCGCGTTGTTTCGGTTCCAGATCGGTTTTCAGGACCAATTCGGTCAATCCGATAATACCGTTGAGCGGCGTTCGGATCTCATGAGACATATTGGCCAAAAAGTCGGCTTTCGCTTTTGCGGCCGTTTCAGCCGCCTCTTTGGCTTTTTCCAGCTCTAATTGGCGTTCTTTTTGTTCCGTAATATCAATGCCGATCGTCGTAACGTACTGCATTTGCCCTTTTTCATCGAGGACCAGAGCGTTTGACCACTCGAACATCCGTTCTATGCCGTCTTTGGAGACCCATGCATTTTGAAAACTTCGGGTAATCGTCCCCTTCCGTGCATTACTAATAATATTGACGACTTTGTCGTGCATCTCCGGCGGAAGAAATCTTGCCCAGAAATACGGTTCTGAAGCGATTTCTTGCTGCGTAAACCCGGTAAAACGTTCTCCGTAAGGATTAATATTGATCATTACCCCGTCCCGGTTTAACATCGCAATAATGGCGTTGGCGCTTTCAACCAATGTCTTATTGATGCTTTTTTCAAAAAGCAATTTGTTTTCAAGCTCATTTCGCTGGATAATGTCCTCTTTGAGTTTTGCCACCACACCGTTTAATGTCTTGTTCCGTTCTATAATTCGTTTATGCATATGATGCAGTGTCTTGGATAGAACCGCAATTTCCTCCCCTGTCGTTTCGCTATTTACACTCTGGGCATCTTCATCTTTCGCAATTCTTTGAGCATAAAAGGTCAATTCATTCAACGCGTTTGTCAGCTTGTGTCCGATAATGTAAGAGACAAGAGTGCTGATCGTCATCTCTATCATGATCAGCAATAATGTCAAATCCCTGTTATCGTCGATAATCTTCAAACTATCGGTTATTTCAAAGAGGATCTTCGCCTCGCCGATTTGCTCGTTATCGATCTTAATCGGTGCGGATACCAGCCTAAAGACCCGTCCGTTTTTCTCTATATTTCCCGATAGGGTATCAAATCGGTCAAGATTGATTTGCATATCAGTGCTGACATTACAGAGCAGACGCTGTTTTTTATCAAGTATTTTGACTGCGACAATATTTTTCAACTTTACAAAGCTATCTGCTTGATTGTCCAATGCCCCCAAATCATAAACGATTAACGGCGTTTTGGCCATTTCGGTAAAAAGGGCCGTTGCCGTTTCGATTTTCTCTTCTATCAACGAGTGTGAGAGCTTTGAAAGCGACATAAAATTGAAAAAGACGATCAAAGAGATAAAAAGGAGTTCTATGCTTAAAAAAGCGAGGATAAAACGGTACCGGAAGGACAGACGCATTCATTACTCTTCAATCGAAGACATGGAATGGGCGAGACCGCGCACACTGTCATACTCGCCGTCATCCGTTTTTTTCAAACGCTTCATACTCAATGAGATAACCAGTTCCTGAGGCATTTGCAAAAGCGCGTTTTCCATTTTTTTCTTCAGGTTCTTAGAGAGAGAACGGTGAAACGCGAACGGATGGCTGGGATAGGATCTGGTTCTATAGATTATGAGGAGAGAATCTTTTGACTTTTTGTCCTGCAAATCGTTAAATGTCCGCTCGATTCCCCCCCCGCATCTCCGATTTTCCGTGCTACCCCTTTATAAACCGACTCATGGGAGTTTACATAGCGGTATTGTTTCTCTTTATTAATGTCTATGTTGTATTTTTTGAGTAGCTCATATTTTACAAGAAGCGTTGCGGCAAAAGCATCGGGAGCAGGGAACAGAAACTCTTTCCCTTTTAACATCGAAATATCGCGTATACCGTCCTCTTTTCGGACGACTACGATTCCCACCACATTTTTCTCATCGCGGATTAGCGCATCATACCCTTCCCGTTTATGGGCGATTACATAATGGTATGGACTCATATAGGCTATATCGTACCCGCCGTTGTACACTACTTTCTCAAACTCGGGGATCGAGTGCTCGACTTTCAGCGCTATTTTCTCTCCCGTACTCTTTTCAAGATAATTGATTACAGGCTGCCATTTTTTGATCACTTCCATCGAACTTTGCTGAGGAACGACACCGAACTTCAGTACGTCCGCATGGCTGATACTCATGAAAAAAGCGTGCATAAAAAAAAGTGCGATATAGTGCATCTATGCCTCTCTGTCTCTCTAGCTATAAATGATTATATCACGCTAAAGCCCGATCTAAACGCATATCGTCTAAGAAATAAGTTTTTTTTGCACGGCTGTGTTATTATTTTCCCTATGATACATTTGTCTCCCGAAGCACGTCTCAGCATCATCCTCCCCAACACCAACAAAGCCCTCTCCGAGGCGATAAAAAATGCCACTCCCGAACAGCTCGAAACGCTCAAAGAGGGAAAAGACATCAAATCCCTCCTCACCTCGGTATTTCAGGACAAAACAACCGCTTCGAAATCGGACCAGAGCCTCCTTGATCTGCTGAAAAACTCTTCGGCGTTTAAAAATATGGGGAATTTCAGCGACAGCCTGCAGACGCTCGTCAAAGAACTTAAAACGTCTCCCGATACGGCACAGAAAAGTGCCGTTTTTGAACATTTTCTCAAAAATATAACAACGATCGATCCTAAAAATCTCAAAAACCAAATCACATCCAGCGGCGTGTTCATGGAGTCCAAATTTGCTTCGGCCCTGCAAAAAATGCCCGATCTCATCCAGACACTCGAACAGATCAAAACAGTTCTCGCAAAAATTCCCAAAAATGACGCACAAACCCTTCTGAGTAACATTACGGCCCTTTTGGATAATCCCGTTTTGTCCAAAGCCGCCTCCCATCCCCAAAGTGCATTCCAGCTCTCTGAGGGGCTGAAGAAAGTGTCCGATATCCTGCAGAGCCTGATTGCCAAAAAAGATCCCCTCTACTCCGCGGAAGTCACGGCCCTTACTCAAAAGCTTGAGCAGACAGCTGCCCTCTCGGAGATCAGAACTACCCTCTCACAGCTGTACGGAGCACTGTTATCGAGCAAAACCCCCGATACAGATGCTCTTCTGGATTCCATTGAAAAACTTCTCAAAAATATTAACAATTCCCCTGCCGAAGAGGTTAAAACGTTTGCACAGCAGCTTCGCAATGCGCAAGAAGGCGATACGGCCAAAGAGCTCCCGCCTCTTATCACCAAACTCGGAGAGTTCACGAATCCCAAAGAACTTGTTATTGAAACCTTTCTCAAAGAATCCATGGCGGATGATTTAAAATCCAATCTTCTCTCGTTGCACGAAGAGTTGAGCAAATCGGACGATCCGTCCGCTCAAAAACTTTTGGAACATACCGACAAGCTCCTCACCCAGATCGATTACCATCAGCTTCTCTCCCATCTAGGCTCGTCCAATTCGATCTATTTCCCTTTCGCATGGGATCAGCTCCAAGAAGGGACATTGGCGTTTAAAAAAACGAAAGAAAAAAAATTCTACTGTGATATCCATCTGAAACTCAAAGAGTTCGGCGAACTCGATCTTATGATGGCCCTATATGACGATAATCAGCTCGACATTCAGGCACATACCGAAAAAGCGGAGCTTAAAGATCTGATATACGAAAATATCGCCGAACTGCGTTCCCTTCTCATCAAATCGGGTCTTACCCCCCGTTCTATCCGGATATATGAAGCGACGGAAACCAAAACACCCCTCAATGATACGTATCATTCTTCTGAGGGATCGGATATGGGATTTGAGGTAAAAGTATGAAAAAAGCGGTGGCCCTGCGCTACGACCGAACGAAAGAAGATGCTCCCCGCGTCGTCGCAAAAGGAAAAGGTGCAAGTGCGGAAAATATTATCAAAATAGCCGAGCTCCACAATCTCCCCATCCACAAAGATGAAGATCTGGTCGAACTCTTAAGTAAGGTAGAACTCGATAAAGAGATCCCTGAAAAGCTCTATGTCGCCGTTGTCGAAGTATTCGGTTTTATTTATAAAATCACCAATCCGCGCTAAATCGCTTCAGCGTTTACGCACGAAAACGGCCTAAATTCTGATTGAGCCCCTCCGCCACTTTATACAGATGCTCTGCCGTCGTCGCAATCTCTTCGACACTCCGTGCATTAGCTCTGGCCAGTTCGTTGATTGCCGCGAGTCTTTGCGAAATCCCTTCAATCTCTTTTGTATTCACGTCTGCATCTACGACCAGTTTTTTAATCGCTTCGCTCGTTTGATTCACGACACCGGACGTCAGTCCGATCCGCTCGCCGACTGTATGCGATTTTTCTCCGAGTTTTTCAATACTTTTGGCATTTTTCTCCATCTGTACCGCCGCTTCTTCGATAGAAGAGACGATTAGGGAAATCGTTACGTCGGTTTGGGTCAAACTACCCTGCGTCCGTTCAGCCAATTTTCGTACCTCATCGGCAACAACGGCAAAACCTCGACCGTGTTCTCCTGCCCGTGCCGCTTCGATCGCCGCATTCAGTGCCAATAAATTGGTCTGATCGGCGATATCGCCGATAACGGATAAGACTTCTCGTATTTGGCGTGCATTATTCGCCAGCTCGTGAATTTTGCTTGCAAATTGCCCTTCTACTTCCACGCTGTGATTGATCATTTCTATCATCGCTATCAGCTCATCTCTGGAGACACGAAGCATTTCACTGGCCTCAACTACCTCATTGCATGTCGTTTCGTTATCACGTTTTGCTCGAACCAAATGGGAAATAATTTGCTCCGTTGTACGATAAATCGCATCCAGTTGGCTCGATTCATCCTCCATACGGCGCCCGATAGCCATAGAGGTGTTTGAAAGTTCGGTCGCCACCGACGCATTTTCATCCGATGCCCCTTTCGCATTTTGAACCATGGTTTGAATTGCCGCGATAAAAGCGTTAATCGATCCGGCGGCTTGTGCCGGTTCATCCGATCCATTGATCGCTAAACGCTTTGTCAAATCCCCGTTCCCGCCGGCAAGCTCTTCGGCCATAGCCTGCATCAATGAAAGTTTATTCCCGATGGAACGCTGTATCGCAATCAGCAATCCCGTCATAATCACGATTAACAAAGCGATTCCGATCCCTTTTTTAATCACCACATCTAAAAACTCATCGTTAACGTCATCTACATATACACCCGTTCCGACGATCCATCCCCATGCAGGAAATGCACGGACAAACGTCAGTTTCGGCAGCGGAGTCTCCGAATCGGGTTTCGGCCACATATACGAGACATATCCCTCTTTGCTTTCTTTGGCTACCTGAGCAAATTCGACAAAAAGCTGTTTCCCCTCCGGGTCTTTTATATCGGAGAGATCGGTATTGTCCAATGCCGGCTTGATCGGATGCATGACCCCCTGCACCTGATTATTCAAAATAAAAAAATACTCTTTTTCGTTATAACGAAGTGCTTTAATATGTTCTTTTGCCGCATCCTGTGCCTGCTTCAGATTCATTCGCCCGGCATTTACCTCACCTTCATAGTAGGAAAGAAGGGAACTGACCGTATCGATCTGAGTAGTGAGCATCATTTTTTTGGCTTCCATCAGTTCGTGTTTCGTTGATACAAACGAATCAACCGTGATTACAATGACCGCCAATGAAACCATCAGCGAAACCAGCATCAATTTGGTTTTAATCGTTATCTTATCCATTGCTACATCCTTAACGAAGATTTGTATAATTTTTACGCGAATTATAAATCTGCTGTGTAGCACCAGTATAGCATTTCTAAAAAATTGTATATCTAACAATTAATAAAAAAAAATTATTTTTTTAGTGGATGACCAATCCTATTCTTCGATAATATAATCTTCTAATTCAATATCTTCATTATCCAGTACGGGGCTCAGCGCATACATCCCGTGTTCACGAACAGAGTTTGGGTCTTTTGTTATCAGAGGATGCCATGAGGGGAGAGGTTTTTGTGCAAAACGCAGACGGTACGCACAGGTTTCCGGAAGCCATTCGTATTCGGCGACCCGCTCAACTGTAAGCCTCATGCATCCCTCCACTCTCTCATGACGGTTTGCATAATCGCTGCACCGCTGTGCTTGCAGGTCATAACAATGGCATGCGACACGGGTCAGATAGATAGGGGCTTCGTCATCGTCCGCATCCTGAAGCCGGTTAAGACAGCACAATCCGCATCCGTCGCATAATGCTTCCCACTCCTGATCGGTTAATTCTTCGAGTGTTTTTGTTTCCCAGAATGGGGCGGTTTCAGTATTTTTCATAACGGAAAAATAACATAATAAGGGTTAAAATACCACTTTGATTGAAATTGATCACTTTTTCATCACATTTGTAGTTAAAACGTAATGTAGGTCATATACAATTTTAACATGACGTATATAATAAATTTTTTATCATCTAAACTGAGTTTAACGGCTCTGTTACTTTGTATACTTATCACCCAAAGCGATGCGGCTGAATACACGAACACTCAAAAGATCGCATTGCTTCAACCTATAGAACACGATGCAATCATTTATGGGGAGGGAGAGAAAAAAGTATATGTCTTTGTGGATCCGAAATGTCCGCACTCTCGTGATTTCATGAGCATGATATATGAAAATGCAAAAATGCGAAGTATCTATAAATACTATATCTTTTTTTACGAGCTAAAACGTTTCCATTCACATGATCTGATTGCGGCCATATATGCTTCATCTTCCCCTTTACAACGAACTTTAGAGGTAATGGTAGGTGACAAAAAGATACCGGCTGATACCAAAATCGATCCGAAAATCGAATCAAAAATAGATGAAATAGCGCATGTAGCCGATGCCTTAGAGATTTCAAAACGTCCATACCTGATCATTATGAAAGAGAACAATTAACCATGTATTACCATACTCCAGACACATCACGATACATTAGATTTATTCGACGCTTCAGAATGCTTATCATTACGGTGTTTATTGCCCTCTCGGCATTTGCCTTTAATTTTCTAAAACCCGAATTAATCTCTTCGGATACGGTATTTTGGCTAAGTGAATCCAAACAGCTTGAAAAAAATCATAAACAATCGTATTCGGCAACCTATTTAGGACATCTCCGTGTCGATATTCCTGAATTTAATACTCAGTCCAAACACTCTTTGCAATCACTCCAGACAGAACTTGAACATCTTGAAGGGGTTGAGAGGGTTGAATCTCTTTTTTCGGCTTACATGATTTTTAACGATCGTACGTCTGATGAATCGGCTTTGGTCAAAGCATTGCCGATAGCACAAATGCCCCCTGAGAAGATAATTTCTTTTGTTAAAACACTCCCCGATCCCTACCGCCCGTTTGTCAATAACAATTTCCACCGATTCCATTTTATCATCCATGCTAAAACGCCTATACAGGTCGATCATTTGAAAATCCCGTATGAGTATACGTATTCTGAACCGCAGGTTGAAGCCAAACTCTCCCATTATCTGTGGTACATCGGGATTATTATTTTGGTAGTCATGGGGATGTCATACATCGTCTTTAAAAATTTTATCGCCGGGTTTGCGGCTATCAGTGTCACCCTCATTACCCTCATTTGGACTTTTACGTTAATCTATCTCTTAATCGGCACCAAACAGATTCACATCGCCATGAGTCTTATGGTCGTCAGTATCGCCATCGGTCATTATCTCTATTTTTACTATCGCTGGCATGTCTCGCAGTTTAAAAATGATCCGAATCGAGCCCTTGAAAAAAGTATCAATCGAAATCTGCTTCCGGCGTTTTGGACCTTGCCCGTACTTCTGATCAGTTTGGGCTCCCTATTGTTTGCCGACTCGCCGATTGTCACCATGATGAGCCTGAGTCTGATGCTTTCATCCATCATAGCCTATGCAGTCAGTATTGTCTTTTTACCTGCATTGCTCAGTTACTTTTCGGTTTCATCTCCCAAAATTTATCTTGCTCGGACATGCTATTGGTTTGCCAACCAAGAGGTTCACTATAATCCGAAACTGCTCCGAAAATTTATGTTTTTCTCATTGCTGATACTCCTTTTTATCGGAGTTCGGCTTTACATATCCCCGAACCTGTTTGCGCGGGATGTGTCGTATGAGACAATGACCCTGAAAGTTCCGTTTAAAGAGATCGATTTGGAGATGCTTCAAAAAATCGAAACCTTTGAAAATGATCTCAAAAGTCATAATAGCGGCATCGTCAAAGTTAATTCGATCAACACTATACTCAAACAGCTGAATCTGGCCAATGCACCGAAAAATCCTTTGGATGAGCAGCGTCTTTTACAGGCTCTGTTTTTTCTGGAGCTGTATGACCTTGAAAAATCATATATGGATCAAGATTCCCTTAACATTACCATCACATTGAAAAATGCGGACCAATCCGCCATCATACGCTATTTGGAATCGTACAAAGGGCTGCCGATCTATCTGACCGATATCAATAGCCTCTCGCAAAGTTCTAAAATGGAGAAGATGCTCCTATTGTTCTCTTCTTTGGTTTCTGCCCTCCTCATCATCGCTTTGGTTATGGGGATAATATTTCGCTCTGTCGCAATCGGATGGGTCGGGTTTGCAGCCAATGCTCTCCCCATCATCTGGTTTATCTTGTTTATGATTTTGTTTAAATTTGAGCTAACCATAGAAGCGCTGATCGCCATGACCATCTCCGTGGGATTAACCTCCGATACAATCATCCATTTCGGATACAAATATTTCAGAAGCCGTTATTTCGGGCGTACCCGAAAACATGCTCTGGAAATCATGTTTTTTTATGCCGCTGTTCCGGCAATCATAAGCGCTACCGTTTTAATGATCGTATTTGCGCTCTTGATCTTCACTCAGCTTCAGTCCCTGCAACTGATCGGTGCGTATGGAGCAGTTTTGATGTTTATTTCGCTTCTCAGCGATCTGTTTATATTGCCGGTATTATTATTGTCCGTAGATAAGGCGAAGATGACGACAAACGCCCATTAGGGCAAATTTGGATATCATTTGCAAAACCAAAGGATATTTTATGACATCTGAGCAACCATTGGATCAACTGCTGCGCGAATGTGCCGAAGCGGTCGGCGGAAAGAACTTTTTTCTCACCCTCGCCGAGACGATCCGAACCACCCGCGAGGGGATTATCGTAGGAGAAAAAAAACAGATCAACTATACAAACGGCATCATGACATGGAACAAAACGCTCCATGCCGATAACTGGCGGCTTTTGGTCGAATCGGCAAAAGTGCGGACGAAAGACGGCAACATTCTTCTGCCGATCGAAGATAAACGGCACAAAAACATCCTCAACATGATCCGTACCCTCAAACCGCTAACCTTTACGGTTACACCGAAAGATCCTTCGGACGGCGAGGGATTCAGCTTTAATGCGCTGGAAGTGATCGACGATAAAACGACGCGTGTATCGCCGCTGTTTAAAGCATTGTTTGCGATGCCGATGGATGTATTGAAAAAGACGATGGGATAAAAAAAGGATTGTTTAAAAAGAAGAGAGTGGAGCGGGAAACGAGACTCGAACTCGCGACATTCAGCTTGGAAGGCTGACGCTCTAGCCAACTGAGCTATTCCCGCATCACTGGCGGAATTTTATCACCGTTACCCTTAAATATTCATTTATTAATGAACCGGAACATACGCGTATCCGGCGTTCTGCCATTTGACGAGTCCGACCATCGCCGACTTGATCGGTGTGACAAAAGGGTACAAGTCTTCACTTAATATCCCTTTTCTATGCATCCCGTTCATACAAATTTCCATACGAATATGATATTTCTTTTCGATCTCTACGAGCCGTTTTCGGATAGCGTCTTGGCGTTCGGCAAGCGCTTTATCCATCCCGTACTGGGTATTGTCGAGGTTTTCCACAAAAAACTTATAAGATTCGCCGTGTATTACTACAGCGACTTCGACCTTGTCTCCCTGAGCCGTAAAATAATCGATCGTTCCGGGGACGCCTACAAGTAATTGATTGTTAAACGACTCAATATCACCCGTTTTCAAATCGATCATAAATTTTTTCGTATCGGCGAAAGCAAACGTAGCCGTCAATACTAAGACAAATAAAACGAATCGCATGATCTACCCCTCTTTCTCACTGTATGGTAAGTGTATCATGGCTAAAGTATGTAAAAACAATGTAAAATTAATCAGTATAATGGTTCATACTTTTTACAACTTTATTTTTACAGTGTATCGGACACCCCACATGAAAACGCAACGCGTTCCTTTCGGACAAACTTCCCCCCATAAAAAAAATGCTGTCTTTCTCGCCATCTATGTCGATGCGATCTCTCCGTGGAAATACTTTAAAGACGACATGCAGCATTTCAAATGTCCGGCACTCATTATGATCGATCGATGGGACGGACGGATGGGGTTTCCGGGAGGAACCGTCAATGAGGGGGAGACTCTCTTAGAGGCACTGGTGCGGGAGATCAAAGAGGAGATCGGGATCACGATTAAACCGGAAAAAGTCCACCCGATCGCCAGCCATGAGAATCGTATCGTCACCCACTTCTACGGTCTAAAAGTCCTCGAAGCGGAGTTTTTGCACATCTACTATCACATCCTCAACAATTTCTCCCGTTCCATCCTCCTGCACGCGTATGAAGAGGGGGATAATTCCCACTTTATGTCGGAGATCACGGGGATAAAAATCGTCCCCCTTCTGCAGCATGAGAATAAAGGGATCAACCGTTTTATCGAAAACGCATTTGCGGGAGCTACCCGCGAAGATTTGTTGGTCTTACTCAAAGAGATCTTCGGTATTGAAATTTAGCGAACACGCAATCCTACAACATCGCCGAAAAACAGTACATCTTCCAAAATAGCCTTGTCGCAGAGGCCGTCGCTTCCGAGGTTAATCAAAAGCTCGCCGTTGGCGCTGCTAAAAATACGGTCATTCAAAATCACTTTCAAAAAACTTCCTCTCTCCGTCTTCAGTTTCTTTTTCATCTCGGACAATGAGTCGTTTTTCGGAAAATTGACATCGATGCGGCCGTCTTTTTTATTGGCACCCACGACATAAAAAGGGCGATCTTCCTGATTTTTCATATGGTTTCTGACATTAAAAAAGAGGCTGAGAATATCGTCGGAAGCATAAAAGTCATTTTTGACCTTGTCCCATTCATCGCTGTCGATACTCTCTCTCCAAACCGTTTTATTCGGATGGTCAAACGTATATATTTTTATTTTTTTACTCGCATTGGTTTGTCGGATTTTAATGTATTTTTGGGGGAGCAGATGCCCGTTAACAATCACGCCGTAGCTTTCATACGTCTCGATACGGTTATTAGTGAGGAGGTTTGCCAACCCTTCGGTTCTGGCTTCGATTTTTATACTGTAGGTTTGATCCTCTTTGGTCTCGAATCGTGCTGTAGCCGTGCCGAGTTTTTTAAATATTCCGTATGAGACTTCATAGGCGGCACTGAGTACCTGCGCACCGGCGATCTGAGAAACGAGCAACAGAAGCAACACGATTTTTTTCATACTGCCATCCTAACCTTTCTTTGTGGAGAAATTGCAGATTATAATTTGAGCAAAAGCGATCCCGCACCTTTGGAAACACTCCCCAGCGGCACTTTGATCCCCTCTTCCATATGATCGGCAAAAATACGGTTCAGCCAGGTACGGTTTGTCTGAACTTTTTGGAGGATGAGATACTCCTCTTTATCGACCGTAAGGGTCATATACGAGCCGATGGCAACGCTAAGCGGCTGTTTCTCACCTTCAGGCATGAGGGTGAAGGCGAGCGTCTTTTTAGTCGTATCGACGGTGATGTTATCTACCTTACCGTACCCTCGGGCAGTGAAATAAAACGATACTGCAGAGGTCAGTACTTTGGATCGAAACGCATCCATCGTCGAAAGCTCCGCGGCATGCACTGAACAAAAAAGCAAAAAGGCCGCCAAAACCAACCGTCGAAACATCATATTCTCCCTCTCTAAATAAGGACAGAATTATACCAAAAGGGCACTGATACTCGCGATCTCATCGGGGCGTAATTCGAAACTGAATATTTCTAAATCTTCATCCATATGGTGTTTCGAAGTCGACCCGATCAAAGGAACGACCCCCACCTGCGTGAGGTAGCGGTAAAGGATCTGCGCTTCGCTCTTATTGTATTCCTGCGTCAGGGCAAAAAACTCTCTGCTCCCCAGTATATGCGGATTGGCGGTAAGCGTCCAAAAGCTCTGATAGACGATCCCTTTTTCACTGCACCACCGCCGCAAATCGACATCGTATCCGCTGTCGGCGTAAAAGCGGTTTTGCACGATTGCGGGCTTCACTTCGGCATCGCTGTAAAGGCGCACCAGCAGTTCAAGATCATAGCAGTTGCTGATACCGATGCGGAGTGCTTTGCCGCCGTGATAAAGCGATTCCATCGCCCTCCATACTTTGAGAAGATTGGAATAGGGAAAAAGTGGCGAATGCAGCACCAGAGAATCGACGTAATCGCTTTTCAGATTATGCTGTGAGAGGGCAAAAGACTGTTCCACCTGTATCTCCAAAGCAACATTGGGATCATAGGGTATTCGCTGCGGATCTTGACCGGAGAGAGGGGTGAACTTGGTCTGCACAAACAGTTCATCGCGTTCGATCCCCGCTTTTGACAACCGCATCAGCGCTTCGCCTACCCCGGCCTCATGATAGTGTTTGGGCTGGCATGCCGTATCGATACCCCGGAATCCGCTGAGTACCGCCGTTTCGACCAAATCGGCCGTAAGTTCTTTTTTCCATGCCGTTCCGTAGATAAGTGGCGGGATTTTCATCATAATTATCCTTTATTTAAAAGAGGATTTGGATTTTATTTCTAAGATGGTAGCATGTTTTCGGCACATATCGGTTCAGAAACCGTTCTAATCGATATGCCTAATTTTTAACCACTCAAATCGTTTTTTTTTCATCTTTTTGATCTATGATATTACAGTATTTGATACTTACTTCATCGGCTAAGAGGGGGTTTACAATGATAAACAAATTACAGGAAATCCAACAAAGCATCAAAGAGTTTAGTGACAGACTCACACCCACTAACCTGAAAATCGCGTATAAAGCCAAAATGACGAACTATGAGATGAAACTGTGTCACGAAATCAGTGAAGACAAACAGCTTCAACTGGAGTACGTCTTAAGCAAAATGGCACATTTCAAAGAAACCAGCGATTATCGTTTATATAATAAAGATTTCGCCAACTTTGTATAAATTATCTTTTTCTAAGAAGAGAAAAAAGTTGTTTTGATTATCCTTTTCCAGCTACACTGTCGCTTTATTTTCAGTCACAGGATTCACAATGACGCAAATTTTTCTCTTAGCCTTTGTCATCGTCCTCTTTTTCTGGCTTTCTAAAAGCTATTCCTCCCATCAGCACACCTATTCACGCAAACAGTTTGCGGGATTTAAACTGAACAAAGATGCACTTGCACACAGTGAGCTGGGGCTCTTTGTCGCCCTTGTCGCCAAAGTAGCCAAAGCCGACGGGCGGGTCGATGAGCTCGAAGCGGAACTCATTAGCAATATGTTCAACGACATCAGCGCCCTCTTCCCCGATCCAGAAGCGACCAAAAAACTTCTTAAAGAGATTTTTGACGAAGAAAAAAATGCACCGCATAATCTCGATCTAGTGGCACAAGCTCTCTACAAAGCGCTGGAAAACGACGAACATAAACGCCAACGGATGATGGAGTTTCTCGTCAACCTCTCCTACATCGACGGAACGCTCAGCCATTCCGAAGAGACGATGCTTCATCAAATCGCCGCCCATTTGCATTTCAGCACGCAGATGCTTAATTCGATGCTGGAGCAATTCGCGGCCTACCATCGCCACAGCGTCAAAGAGAGCTCAATCTCTCATGCCTATACCTTACTCGGACTCGGCAGTGATGCAACCAATGACGAAGTCAAAAAAGCGTACCGTGCCCTCGTTCGCGAACATCATCCCGATATCATCAAAGCCCAGGGGGCATCGGATGAATATCTCAAAGCCGCTACCGAAAAAGTGCAGGAGATCAATGCCGCCTATGAGATGATAAAAAAATCGCGCGGAATGTAATAAAGGAAACCTATGAATAAAAAACAATTTCTAAACGTTGCCTATTGGATTTTAATTGCGGCAATGGGTCTTTATTTCGCCTATTCGAAAGGGTGGATTCTTACCGATTTCAAATCGATCTCCTCTCAAGAGGCCGACTCGCTCATCAAAAGCGATAAAAAAATCACCCTATTGGATGTCCGTACACCCGAGGAGTTTGCGCAAGAGCATATCGAAGGTGCAACGCTCATTCCGCTGCAGACGTTGGAAAATAATCTCGATTTAATTTCTAATGCCAAAAATCAAAAACTCATCGTCTATTGCCACAGCGGCAACCGAAGCGTTGCCGCTTCGCGTATATTGGCCAAAAACGGCTTCAAACCGCTGAATATGCAAGGGGGAATTACGGCCTGGAAAAGCGCAGGACTTCGTGTAGTGCAATAAGCCTTTAAAGGCTTATTTCGCACAGATGCTGTTTTTTCCGTTGTGCTTGGCATGCAGAAGCTGGGAATCCGCTTCATTGATCGTCTCGTTGATCGAATTGTCATGTTCCAATGCCGCGCCGATTGAAACGGTAGTAAAAATCTCCTGATCCGGTTCAATCGTATATGGAGTCAGCGATACCCTCTGGCGTATCCGCTCCAAAATCTCGAGTGCTTTTTCGCGAGTCGTATTTTTGAGAACCAGACAAAATTCCGCTCCTACAAAACGGGAGAGAACATCCTGATACTGGACGTTTGAACGGATAATCTCCGCAACATGGATAATCACTTCATCCCCTATATCGTGCCCGTACGTATCATTAATCACTTTGAAATTATCGATGTCGATCAATGCCAGGACGAACTCTTCGTCCCGATTGACCGCATCAACGAAATACGTTTCCATAACACTGAAAAAATGACGGCGGTTATACAAACCTGTCAAGAAATCACGGCTGGAATAGTGGGTGATCGTATCGATATTTTCGAGTGCCTCAATCGCATTGTTCAAGCGGCATGAAAACTCTTCCTTGCTAAACGGCTTGTTGATAAAATCATTCGCTCCCCGCTTAAGAAACATCGCCGAAACATCCGAATCATCCGTCGAAGAGAGGACAAAAATCGAGAGCTGGTTTTTAGTGTATTTCTGGCGAACCGCTTTGGTCAGTTCCAGTCCGTCCATCACCGGCATATTGTAATCGGTGATAATAATTTTTATATCCGGGTTCTGTTCTAAAATCAGCAGTGCTTCTTCACCGTGCGCCAGTGCGAATACTTGGAAAAAAAGATTTTCCACCATCTTTTTCATCTGATTGCGGAACACCGATGAATCATCCACAACCATCACTTTATGATGGCGGTTTTTAAGAAGCCTTTTAATCATATCGATTACATAATCGATATCATGCAGCCCCCCCTTGTGAACATAATCGATGATGTCTTTTTTCAGCATCACTTTGCGAAACTCTTTATCGACGCTTCCCGTCAAAACAATTGAGGGGATATTTTTTTTGAGCATAGCATCGACTATCTCGCCGCCGGGGGCATCCGGGAGATTAAGGTCCAAAATAGCCAGTGTATAGCTGTATTTTTTGGTAAAAAGCTCCGCTTCTGAGAGCGAATAGGCAACGTCAATCTCTACATTTAACTCACTTTTGACTTTTAAACTGATCAATTTTGCTAATGTTTTACTATCATCAACCAATAAAATTCGTTCGATTATTTTTTTTTCTGTCATACACTATCTTCCTTTTAAATTCAACGATATCATACCTAATCAATCTATATGATTAAATTTTTCATGCTTCGCTTCGACAATATTATTACGTCCTGAATGTTTAGCCTCATAAAGGGCGTTGTCCGCAAGCTTGAGGACTCCTTGCACGGTTGATGATTTCCGGATATCAGGATGATAAATCCCTCCGCTTACGGTGCATTGCAATACTTGATTGTCAAATACAAACTGATGTTTTTGAATATTTATCCGAATCTCTTCCGCTTTTTCGATCGCCTGTTCCCGGGTAATACGGTTAAAAATGATCACAAACTCTTCGCCCCCCGCACGATAGACACTGTCTTGAACCCGTACGTTCTCCAGCATAATCTTTGAGATTTCGCACAGTACAAAATCTCCCGCATCATGACCGTAACTGTCATTGATCTTTTTGAACCAGTCGATGTCGAGCATCAATACGGCATATGGGAGATGATGCTTGTCAAATTGCGTAATCAACTCTTCAAGATCCCGTTCCATATTCAGACGGTTTTTGAGTCCGGTAAGAGGATCGTGAGATGCCATTTGAAGCAGTTTGGTATTGGCATGTTCCAAGCTCATGGTTCTGATCGAAATTTGCTGTTCGAGATTTTCCTGATTCCACAATACCTCTTGAAATAATTCCTGAATTTTGTGCGCCATCGGCTGAAATATAAAAATCACTTCCAAAAGAAGGGTGATGAGAGTGACTATCCAGACAAGCGTTTCAAGCTGTTTGACCTCGGCGATATTCTTCTCACCCTCTATTTGATACTGAAAAACAGCAGTGTTCAAATCTTGAAGCAAGGTATTGGAGATATGAACGATCTCGCGCAACAGTTCCGCAGACTCATTCTGTGACGGTGTCTGGCTCAAACTTTTCGCACGTTCCAAATACTGCTCTACCCGCTTTTTAAGAGCGATTTCACCGTAATAAATTTCAAGTATTTCCGGACTAAGCTTAACTTCCACTCCCTCTTTGAGTCTGCCCGAAGAGAGGGCGGCATTGGCACGAGCCATCTCTTCAATAGCCAGAAGTAAATCGGCCCGAACAGCTTCTAAATGAGCGTTATTGCTATTGCTGTAAAAATAATATTGCTGGGAGAGAGAGGCGACCCGCTGAGACAACATCCTTTGCTTCCCCGACATATTGACGATCAATGCCGTCGAAGCACTGGTTTTCAGCCCTAAATGGAGAAAATAAAACGCACCCGTTGATAGAAGTGCGATGAGAGAGATCGCAATAACATAACGTTTGGTGAAACTCGCTTTAAGTTCTTGCGCCTGCATAATCCCCTGATCTATAAAAAAAATTGAATTAATAATAACGTCGATATTCTTAAATCACACTGACCCTGTTTCTTCCGCCTGCTTTTGCTTCATAGAGGGCATCATCCGCCTTTTTTAGAAGCGATTCTTTCGTTATTTCCTCTTCCGCTTCTTTAAATGCCATTCCGATACTGATGGTGATATGATCGGCTGCTGAAGAATACTCGTGACTTATCTTCAATCCTTCGACCGCTTTGACTAAACTCAATGAGACCTGTTTTGCCCCTTCAAAATCGATACTTTTGAGTAACACGACAAATTCTTCGCCTCCGTAGCGGGCAATAACGTCACTCGGACGTTTAAGAGATTTTTTGAGCACTTTAGCGATTGCAATCAGACATGCATCCCCTTTTGCATGCCCGTAATTATCGTTATAGCGTTTAAAATGATCGACGTCTATCATGAGGATCGCCAACGTTTTGTGATCACGTAAAACCTCTTTGTAGCTCTTCTCATACATTTGGTCGAAAAAACGGCGATTGGCAATCTGGGTCAGCCCGTCTATCATCGCCAGCTCTTTAAGCTGATTGTTTTTGAGTTTTAAAGCGGCATTTGCGGTTTCAAGTTTTGATTTTGTCTCAAGGAGTTCTTGATTGATGAGTACCTGTTCGGTGATATCCTGCACCGTTCCCCGAGAAAGTATCGCATTTCCCTCTTTGTCATATTCAGTGTCCCCAACTTCCCGAACCCATTTAATCCGTCCGTCCTCCATTAAAAGGCGGTGGGTAATCGTATATTTTTGCCGATTTTGGAGCGAGTACAGATAGACACGGTTAACATTTTCCCGATCCTCGGGGTGGATAGCATGGACAAAAGCCTCATACGAAGCACGAAATTGCAGCGGATCAATCTCAAAAATATGATAGATTTCATCCGACCAAATCAGTTTATTGGTGATGATATCAAACTCCCAACTCCCCATATGGGCTATTGCCTGAGCTTTTTTAAGACTTAATTCACTGTTTTGAAGAGTCTCTTGAATCGTTTTTTCTTCCGTAATATCCCGGAAAACAACGATCGCCCCATCCTCCGCCGAAGCTACGGTCAGGCTAACGGGAAAAAAAGAACCGTCACGGCGTATTAAATACTCTTCAGAAGTACGAGTTATTCGATCATTCAACGTACGATAAATAGGGCATTCGGATTCATCATACACTTCATGTGTCATTTTATGATGATGGAAAAGGGCGTGTTGATCTTTGTCCAAAACCTCTTTTTCACTGTATCCTATCATTTTGAGTGCCTGAGCATTGATCCATGTGCATTTTCCCTCATGATTCACACCGTATACGCCATCTCCGATGTTAGAGAGGAGTGATTCGAACAGTTTTTTTCTCCTCTGCTCACGCGTATAGTAGATCAAAACAAGCAATAATGCCGCCACCGAAACAATCAGCTCTATTTTGTAACGTTTCCAGATATCTAACAAGGTAATATCGGGTGCATGATCAAACGGAGGGAGACGCAAATGGCGGGCAAGCTCTTCTACGCTCAGGTAATCGGCAGGGAGAGTATAGCCATAAATCCCCGATTCCCGCATCCCTTTCTCAGTCGGTTGGAGCGAAAACAGAGCCGCTACAAAGGCTTTTGTATCCGATTCTTTGGTATGAGGAAGAGCAAAAACAGGCCATTCGGGATAAAGCTGGGTCGAGACTCGGTAGGGGTACTCTGATCTATCCTTCTCCTGAATCACTCGAACATCGCCCGTCCGTATCTCACCGTGCGCAATCATCTCTTCCAAGATGCCATCACGGATAAATCCGACGTCGGCTTTTCGCATTAGCACATCATGCACTACCTCTTGATGAGAACCGTGGTTTTCAATAATCTTTTTGCTCTCATTTAAAATATCGATACCGTTTTTATACAGTTCATACGCTTGCGAACGAAATCCCCCCATATGCTTTAAACTCGGGGTTTCTACCGTTTTGCCTTTGATATCCTCGAGTGTATAGATGGAGCTTTCGGGGCGGACGAAAATAACGCCGCCGAGTTTGCTGGTTGGTTTCCCATCTTCACTGACGCTGATAAGTGTCGCAAGAACTCCGCTAAGGGGATATTCGTTCCGTACGACAAGAAAATGGGTGGGGTTGGTGGTAGCAATATCCAACTCCCCTTTGGCAATTTTCTGATCCATCGCTTCTTGGGTCAAAATATCCAATACTACCCGATTATCCAATTTGGTATTCAGATAATCGACAAGAGGCTGATATTTCTCTCGGGTTTTTTCAACCCCCATATAGGCGAAGACACCAAAGTGAATTGCCTCTTTGGCAGAAGCGGAAGTAAAAACTAAAAGGAGAAATAAAAGGGATGTCAACCGGTTCATTATTTGAAAACTTTTTGTGGATCTTTAGAATTTATTATTATATCCTACTCATACTTTCCTCCCTATTGCTTTGCCATTTTAATGTACTATAAAGTTGAATGAGGAATCTTGAAAACACAATTATCATTAGGCATTTCTTTAACAATAACCGTTTATAATATGTTTATGATTCAAAAACTAATTAACCTTTATGGCGCTTCCTTTTTAGCGCTCCTTGACCACCTAAATGAGGGTGTCATTATTCATCGGTGTGACACAACTGTTTTATACGCCAATAAAGCCGCTTCCAATCTTTTAGGAGTTGAAATAAATCAACTTATCGGCAAAAATGCAGACGACCGAATGTGGAGAATGGTGGATGAAAACGCTGAACCACTGAAAAACGAAGACCATCCTGTCAAGCGGCTTATCACTTCAAACCAAAACATTGTCCATCAACTTATCGGTATCCGGCAAGATGACGGAACGCTCAAATGGTGTGATGTAAACGGATCGCTTGTTATCGAAGAAGACGATGAAAAAATTGTGTTGCTGTTTTTAAGCGATATAACCGATCAAAAAACGGCCTATAATGAGGCGGCCCTGTTCAAGCATCTTGTCGATATTGTCGATACGGGAATTACCATAACCGATCCGTCCCTTCCCGATAATCCCCTGATCTATGTCAACCGGGCATTCACCGAAATAACAGGCTACAGTTTTGAAGAAGCCGTAGGGCGCAATTGCCGGTTTTTACGGGATTTAGAACCGAAACAGTCGGGACTTCCGTCCGTATACGAAGCATTGAATAACGTCCAATCCTGTGAAGTGGAACTGCGCAACTATACTAAAGAAGGTAAATTATTTCATAACCTTCTTAATATTACCCCCATGTTCGACAATCACGGAAAACTCAAATATTTTATCGGGGTTCAGCACGATATCAGCCGACAAAAACAACACGAAGAGAAACTCGCCGAACAAGCACTGTATATCCAGTCTATCCTTGATGCCCAGGAAAACATCGTGTATGTCTCCGAACACGGCTCTATCATCTATGCCAATCAGCCTTTTTTCGATTTCTTTGCCGTACCCTCGCTGGAAGAATTTTTAAAGCACGAATCATGTATCTGCGGTCGATTTTTACAAAACGATCTCAGTTTCACTCCCTCATCGTTAGACGGAAAAGTATGGATACATGAAATTCTGGCACTGGAGAAATCCAAACGGATCGTCGCGATGAAATCCTCTACGCAGGAAAAACGTTTCTTCAGCATCTCGATCAAAGCACTGGTCAGCGAACGATACATTATTACCTTAAATGATATCAGCCAGTCGCTTCTTCGGGAACTGTTTCTCAAAAACAAAGCGTATCATGATCCCCTTACCGGGGTACTGAATCGCCAATATTTTTACGATTATTACGATGAAAACCGCCGTAATATTGTGACAATGGGAATCATCATGATCGATTTGGATTATTTCAAAAAGATAAATGATGTATACGGGCACAGTATGGGTGACGAAGTGCTTAAACGGAGTGCCGAAGCTATACAAAACTCTATTCGTAATGACGATACGTTGATTAGATGGGGGGGAGAGGAGTTTATCGTACTGGTCAATACCGCCAAAAATTCGCAGCTGATCTCAGTTTCCGAGCATATCCGCCGCACGGTTTCAGAGATTGTTATCGAAACAATCCCCCCAGTTACGGCGAGTATAGGAGCCACTCTCCTCTTAGAAGGAGAGCCGTTTAAAACAGCCATTGAGCGCGCAGACAAAGCGCTCTATGATGCCAAGGCAAACGGGCGAAACCGAATCGAAATCACCCTTTAAAACTCTTTCAGATCGTTCTCAGAGAGCGGAAACACTTCATCGGCTTTCGGCGCGGCTTTGCTTTTCAGTGCAGGCGGCGCTTTACGCGGTGCCGGAGCTTGCGCTTTCATCTCGATATGGTGAAGGTTCATCTTTTTGATACTGTGTGCCGCGGGGGCGTCGCTCTCCATCCCTACCATTTTCGCTAAGATTCGTACGGTCTCCATCATGGAGGTCGCCTGTGCGTTTAGCTCTTCCGCCGCTGCCGCTGCCTCTTCGGAATTCGCCGCTACTTGTTGGGTTACTTGGTCGACTTGACCCATTGCCTGATTGATCTGCGTCATCCCCTCTGCCTGCTCTTTTCCGGCGATAGCGATTTCTCCGATCAGGTCGGATACTTTTTTACTTTGTTCGACGATCTCTTGGAATGAGGTATGGGTCGCAAGGGCGATTTGGTTCCCCTCTTTGATCTGACCGACTACCTCTTCGATGATATCGGAGGTCTCTTTGGCAGCCGATGCCGCGCGTTGAGCCAAATTACGGACTTCGTCCGCAACTACCGCGAATCCTAAACCGTGCTCACCGGCGCGTGCCGCTTCGACAGCCGCATTGAGTGCCAAAAGGTTGGTTTGGAAAGCGATCTGATCGATCGTTTTGATAATACCTGAAATCTTAGCCGCCGATTCGGTGATCGCGTGCATCGAATGGGAAAGCTGCTCACCCTTCTCGTATCCCGCTTTTGCCGAATCGTTCGCGTTTCTTGCCAGAATATCGGCTTGGCGTGCGTTATCGGTATTTTGGGTATTGATCGCGGTGGACTCTTCGAGTGTCGCGCTGACTTCTTCGACACTGCTTGCCTGCTCTGATGCCCCTTGTGCCAATGACGATGATGACGATGCGACCTGATCGGATGCCGAGGTGATCTGCATCGCTCCGTCACGGATCGCCGTGACGCTTGAGGTAATGGAACGGGTAATGGAGCGGATAATAACTGTAGTCAAAAGAATACCTACACTTAACACAACTACAATAATCACAATCATCATTGTGTTACTGCTTGAAGATTGACTGATCGCTCCATCAATCATATTAACGGTATTTACTTTGTTATTTTCAGCCATATCGTTCATGGATTTACCCATCTTGTCAGAAATAGGAACCATTTGTGATACTTTAGCCAAATAAGTTGCGAAAATCAGAGTATGGGTAATCGCATCATGAGGTATTACTAAGCGACTGAGTAAATTATCCAACTCAACATACTCATCCCGCCATGCTTTATATGCCGGAAGAAGATCATCTTTTATTTTTTTCCCTTCTTCGCTTGAAGGGTTAAAAGCCTCTATAACTTTCCACTCTTGATCGATAATTTCCCACGATTTTTTACGCTGGTCTATAATTTTTTGAAATCCGGCTATCGCTCCTGCATCGTTTTGATATTTCCATGCTTCATATGTTTGAGCACGGATTGCCATCCTTTCTCTATTTAAACTTCCCAATGCAAGCATAACCGGCATCCGCTTCTCACCGAATGTCGTCATGTCTTTAGACCATTGACTGATCCCGGAATAGCCAATCACACCCAAGATCACAATCCCTATCATCAAGACAATAGCAAGCAACATTAACTTTGTTTGTAATACCATATTTTCCAACCAATTCATCTTTATTCTCCTGTTTGGGTTTGCGTTTTTTGTATTTGTTCTAAACTGATCAGTTCATCCGCTTCAAAAAGCTTTAAAACATCCAAAATCATCACGACGTTCTCTTCCATCTGCGCCATCGAGCAGATAAAATCGGTATCGATATTGTTGCCGAATTTCGGCGGTTCGCTCAAATTCGCGCTGTCAATGCTTGCCACCTCTTCGACACGGTCGACGATAAAACCGATATTGACCTTGTCGACTTCGACAATGACAATCGTCGTATTCATATCGGATTCGCGTGTCTCCATCCCGAAACGAAGACGCGTATCCACAACAGGGATGATCGAGCCGCGCAGATTGATCACCCCTTTTATGTACTCGGGTGTTTTCGGGACATGGGTAACTTTCATCATCGCAATGATCTCTTTGATCCGATCGATCGCAATCCCGTACTGTTCCTCTCCAAGATAGAACGTCAAATACCGTTCTCTCCGGGACTGTAGTGTGTTTTGTTCCATATTTAGACCCCCAATATCATGATTAGAAATTTTGTCCATTTTTTCATCTTCATACCCCTTTAATTGTAGTGATTTTTCATGGGTGATTCTACCGTTACAAAAACTTCTCGATATCCGCTGCAATCTCTTCGGGTTTTACTCTCGGAGAATATTTGCGAAGCACAAATCCGTTACGATCTATCAGGTATTTGGTAAAATTCCACTCTATCGGTTCACTTTGACTTACCCCTGATATCCCGTTTTTTAGATAATGGTAAAGCGGATTAATATTAACCCCGCTGACATCGATTTTTCCGAATATCGGAAACGTTACCCCGTACTTGAGCTTGCAGAATTTCTCAAGTTCCGGCCCCGCCAACGGCTCTTGAGATGAAAACTGATTGGTAGGAAATCCGAGTACCGCAAACCCGCGGGAACTATATGTACTGTACAGCTTTTCAAGCCCTCCGAGTTGAGGGGTATAAGCGCATCGGCTGGCAATATTGACGATCAACAAGACCTTTCCCCTATACGGTTCCAGTGTTGTTGTCTCATTGCGAAGTGTTTTGACTTCATATTTATAAATGGATGCGGCATTCAGCAACAATGCAAGTACTGTAATTACCCATGCTCCAAGCCACCATTTCTTTTTCATGATTCAGCCCTCCTTTAAATTGATTTAATCGGTTTTTAGCCTATATCAGGCATCGGTTCGCCGAAATAATATCCTTGCGAATAGTTGATCCCCATCGATTTGACTTTGTGAAATACCGATTCCGAACTGACAAATTCGGCTACCGTAGGTATTCCCATCGACTGCGCCAGCGAAACAATCGTTTTAACGATCAGCTCGCTTGTCTTGTTACAGTCGATATCCTGAATGTACGCAGCATCGATTTTTATGATGTCGACGTGCATGGAATGGATGCGGTAAAAATTTGATTTGTCGCTGCCGAAATCATCGATTGCGATCGTATATCCCATCTGTGAGAGTTCATGCAGCTGTTTAACCGATTCATCCGTCCCGTTTGCCGAAATATTCTCCAAAATCTCCAGTGTCACTCTGGATGGTTCAATGCCGTATTTTTCTCCCAATTGCGCCATCATGGCGGCAAAATTGCGGTTTTGAATATCCTCTTCCGTTATATTGACGCTAAATGACATCGATTTATCGGCGAACATGGCATAACTCTTTTCCATAATGACTTGCGTAATTTGAGGAAGGAGACCGACCAGTTTTGCCGGTTCGATAAAATGTCTCGGACTTATCGCGGTCCCGTTCTCGATAATCCGTGCCAATGCTTCGTATTTGACAATTTGCCCAGTAGCGTTATCGACGATAGGTTGAAAATAGGGGACAATCCTATCTTCGTTGAGAGCAAGACGGATTTTGCGCATCCACTCGATATTATTTTTCTGCCGAGCTATAAAATCAGAATCATCCCGAAAAACGTGATAACGGTTTTTACCGATCTGTCGCGCCTCTTTCATCGCTGCATGCGCTTTGACCAAAGCATTCGGCGATGAAGCGATACCGATAGTACACGTCAAACTGATAAGGATATCGTCAACTTTAAAGATATAGCTCTGTATCCCCTGATAAAGACTTTCTACGGGGCAAATCGGCTCATCGGTAGAGGTAGGATAAAATATGACGAATTCGTCAGATGCTACACGGTAAATAGTATTGGTACTATTAAGATGATTCCGGAGGTATTCGGCGAACATAAAGAGTATCCGATCGCCGATTTCATAGCCGTACGTCGAATTGATCGAATCAAAATTATCGATATTACACAATATCATTGTATGTTCGGGATGAGTTTGGCTCATCTGATCGAGTTTCTCTTTTTTATAGCATCCGGTCAGAGAATCGTACATATAAGACTCTTCCAAAAGCTCTTTCTTTTGGGCAAGCATCATCTCCAGATAGTTGGCGTAATTTTTATGTTCTTTGCTAACCTTTACGGTTTTGGCACTTTTGGAGAGAACACTCATCATCTGCTGCATCTCGATCGGCTTTACGATAAAATTATCGATCCCCGTATTGATCGCTTTGATGAAATATTCGGGTTCGTTATGGGCCGTAATGATGATCGCATGAATATCCGGATTATCCCGCCGTATCTCTTCGATCATCTCCAATCCGTCCATCTTCGGCATCGTGATATCGGCAATCACCAAATCGATAACCGTCCGGTTCTGACGGTAGATTTCCAACCCTTCG
This sequence comes from Sulfuricurvum kujiense DSM 16994, assembly GCF_000183725.1. Classification (NCBI taxonomy): domain Bacteria; kingdom Pseudomonadati; phylum Campylobacterota; class Epsilonproteobacteria; order Campylobacterales; family Sulfurimonadaceae; genus Sulfuricurvum; species Sulfuricurvum kujiense. Next base: position 1,676,777 of record NC_014762.1, read on the forward strand.
ACTCCATCCACAGCGACAAAAACACGGGCATAAAGCATCTCTAAAATTTTGGCCATGTTTTCACGGATCTCATATTCATCTTCGACATACAAAACGCTCAACATTTTTGTATGCCCTATTGCTTCGTGCGTTTTAATCATTTTCATAAAAAAACTCCGCTTAGTTCAAATTTTCATCTTCTAAAATAGGATTAAATCTTCTTCGCCGGATTCGATCTCATCAACCTCATCGGAGAGAATCAGCTCAATTTGCAAACAGGTGCTGAAGAGCGAGCTGTCGAGGTAATGGATATCCAAAGCACTTTGATCTACAAACAGCCGCCGGCGCCAATCACTTAAATCCGACTGGATACCGCTGAGCAATAAGATGATTTTTTTCATCTTTTTCTGATCCAGTGCAGCATCCTCTGTTTCGGAAAGAACTTTTGCCAATGAGCGGATCGCGTACGCAAGGTCCTCAAACTCAAAAAGCATACTGATTACATGGGCATATACTTCCAGCTGCACCGACATTTGGCGCAGACCGTCGATATCGGCTTCTTCGCTCAGAAGATAGATCGATTCTTTGAAATCGCTATCCAGTTCGTCAAGTTCCTGAAGCTCTTGAAGTATTTCGTTATCAAGTTCGGAAATATACTCGGCCGCCTTTGTTTTATGGGTATGGGTCCGCCGCAGAAGACGGTTCTCTTCGTCCCCGATTTTAAGTTTAACGTTCTGTAACTCTTCTTGCGGAACTGCCGGTATATTGGGCGTTTCATCTTTAGGCGGGGCCACCTCCGCAATCACTGAGACTTCCTGATCGGCAGAAGCGGTTTTAAACTCTTTTTTCCCTCGGTAACGGTTCTGAATGACGAGCTCTTCGAGGATTTCGGTATACGACTTGATTTTAATTTTTTGATACTCTTCGAGGGTGATATCGTTAAAAAAATAGATACGGCTTTGTTCCTCTTCGTTATCGATATGGATATCGCGCCGTATGATCCGGTAAATTTTACGACCCTGTCTTTTTGAAACGGAGATACGGTTTTTTTGAAGATCGGCTGCATCATACTCAGCTAAGGAGTGCATAAATCCCGGACGTTTGTCAAACGGCAATCCTTCTTCTTCCCCTTTTAAAAAGCGCTGTAATTCCACCGTGTCGAATATGGCACAGAAAGGATCGTTAAAATAGCGAACGGTGTCGTCGGTATAGATAATGCACGGCGAAAGATAGCTTTCGGTGATTTGGGCTATTATCCGCTCGGAAAGACGGTTGATTTTTTCCTGCAGCTGCCGGATTTCATACTCTTTCGCTTTTTTCCGATCATCAATCATCCAGGCGATGTCTGCAAATACCGCTTTGGCTCGGACTTCTTCGATCGGTTTGAGAAGATATTTGTCAATTTTAAGATCGATCGATCGGATAAAATAATCCTGATCGCTAAACGCCGTCGTAATGATGATCGGGATTTCCCCATTCTTCATCCGAATATGCTCTATCATATCCAGCCCGTTCATATTCGGCATTTGGATATCGGTAATCACCAGATCATAAGGACGTTCTTGAAACATCTCCAATCCGCTAAATCCGTCACACGCGACATCCACCTTTTTAAACAGTATCCGCAGCAGAGCCAGCATATGATGGCGGATATCCTCTTCATCTTCTACATATAAAACGACGAGCTCTTTTGTCAGCGCTTTGATTGACGCAATATCATTGCTTTTCATCTATCTCTCCTCGTTTATATAATTGAGCAGAACCCTACCCGTCTGGCTTTCTAGCATGATCCGTCTTCCCCGTGCTCCGCCGACATCTCTGGCCGTAACGGGGATACGGTACTCGCCCAATACCTCTTGTGCGATAACGATATTTTTTCTTCCTACCATCATCGCCTCCTGAGACACCGTATCGATAACATTGCCTCCGCCGAAAATTTTGGCTTCGAGGTTCTCAATCCTGCATCCGATATTTATCATCCCCTCTATCAGCCTGTGGATGGCGATATTCCCGTATTTCGGGCTTTGAAGCCCTTTTCCGTTCCATAACGGAATCAGATAATGGTTCATCCCCCCGATTCTTTCCAACCGATCATAAAGGCATACCGAAACACATGAACCTAAAATAGTACACACTTCGGTCGGTTTAATCCCGATGTAAAATTCTCCGACATGGATATATTTTTTAGTATTCATCAAAACTCCATTAACGAGTGTACAAATTCACTGTCAAAAAATTCGTCTGAACCTAACCCATGAGAGATAGACAAATCTTTTTCACATTTTTCAGGGAATCGTGCGATAAAAACCGTCCTGCCTTCCTCTTCAAAATAGTCGATTGTCCCCTCCATCAATTCGCACAATTCCTTGACAACGCTGAGACCGAGGCCAAGCCCTTGCGAAGGACGGGTTTTACCGGTACTGTATTTGTAAAAACGGTTAAAGATTTGTTTTGTATTCTCCTCTTTTATCCCCTCTCCGGTATTCGCTACCCGCATCTCATACCCCTCGTCATCTTTTGAAAACGAGATCGACAGCGTCGTAGAGGGATGAGAAAATTCACATCCGTTGGAGAGGAGATTCAAAAGGATCAGATAAAATTTCTGTGCGTCGATCACCATCGTCTTCACCGAACTCATCACTTCGGTACGAAGCAGTTTTTCCTCTATCATCGGTTCCAGATAGCTGATCGCTTCATACGCTATCTCTTCGGGACGGACGCGGACGTAGCTGTTTGCATTTTGTCCGTATTCGATTTCCGAGGCTGCAAAAATATTTTTCAGGCTGAAGTCGAGATACATCAGTTCTTTATGCATCATGGTGGCGATTCGGGAAGCTTTCGTAGGGTCGTTTTCACCTCCGATTTTTTTGACCAGATTGAGCAATACCGTCATCGGGTTATTAAACTCATTTTTGATCAGAGAAAGAAAATATGTTTTAACCTCTTCCGCTTCTTTGGCTTTTTCGTTAAATTCCAGAAGCTTTTTAGTCATAAACTCCATTTCATGGATTGAAGCTCTCTTTTCCTGAAAACGTCGGCTTATCTCATTGAGCAATTCTTGGTCATCAAGCTGTGTGATCTCCATTTTCTCTTCCTTACCGGGTTCAGTTATCGCACCGAATCCAGGTGAATCTAAATTCATTATGTCAGTATAGGAATTTTGTATGCAGAAAAAATGCAGAACACCTATGAAATATATTTGTTTTTAAATGTTATTATAAACTCTGCCCCGGATTCGGTATTCACTGCTTCTATCATCCCTTTGAGTATTTCGCAGACGATCCGTTTGCTCATATACAAACCGATTCCCGTCCCTTTCCCCTGATCTTTTGTCGTGAAATAGGGATTGAAAATTTTGTCCATATTTTCCGGCGAAATTCCCCCGGCACGGTCACGGACCGAGATATGAATATTCTCGTCTTCGCCTTGCGCAAGCAAAATTTCGATCGGCTTGGCATCGAGATGCTTCCCTTCATACGCATCTCTGGCATTGGCGATAAGATTGATCAGGACATGTGCCAGCTCTTTTTTATAACTGCTCATGACTATCGGACTGCGCGAATCGTAATGGAGCCGTATTCCCCTCGCCTGCAGTTGTGCCCTCATCAGTGACTCAATCTCTTTCATCACATCGTTCAGCCTAAACTGCTGAACCTCCTGATCGGGTTTGAAAAAATTCATGAAATCATTGATCGTCTGGGACATTTTTTGGACCCGCCACTGAATATAGGTGAGATGCTCGCGAATATCGTCAGGCTCCAGCTCCCCGAGTTCGAGCTTCATAGAGACGGAGATGGCGGATGCACTGATCGCATTAAGGGGCTGTCTCCACTGATGGGCAATCATATTGAGCATCTCTCCCATCTGAACGCTTTTAGACTGATTATGCAGTATGCGGTCTTTGTTAAGATTTTCGGCGACCTCGGATTTTATCCGTTCTTCAAGCGTTTTTTTATACCCTTCAAGTTCGGTTATATCGGAAAATGAGGCAATATTAATCTTATCATTTTCAATATGCACTTCATTGACGCTGACACTGAAAACATGCTCTTTATCCCCTTTTTTCATCAATACATAATGGGAATATCCGGGATTGTCTTTAACATACTCGATCCAGTTTTTCCCCTCCATCATCGTTGAGAGGTACCCCTCCCGTTCGATAAAAAAATCGCAGATACACTCGTGTTCCGCTAAAAAAGAGGGGACGTCCGAATAGCCGAAAAAATCGAGAAATGCCCTGTTTCCGTCGCATAATGTCTGAATATTGAAATTGGCGACAATAATATTCGGCTGCCCGTCAAAAATAGCTTTTTGGTATTTTTGAGTGTATTCGAGCCGTTTATTGAGCATATGCAGCTGTGTCGTCTTGCTGCCGAGATCATTATGATCCCCCATCAATACTTTTGGATTTAACAACGACATCTTTTCTCCTCATTCCATGTTTGCCATTCAGTCACTATTTTAATTTAAAAGTATGCAGCTTCTATGTAAAAATATTATTCTATAATTATTTTATGTGATATACTATTGCGTCAACCGATCTAAATCGAAAAGGAGAATGGATGGAAATCTATACTCACTTTCATTGCGAATCACACAACGACAGACAGCATGATTTGATTGATTTGCAAGATAAATGTGAAAATCTCAATGTCTACTTTGCAACACTTGATGACACATTTCGCCGTGAATTCATTAATGCTCTTCACAAAGGAGCACTGAGCCGTTGCGAAACTCTTCTGGAGGGGATAAATGAGGGAGAATGTAAAACATGGCTCACCAAAAGGCTTTCAGAGATGGATTTTGAAACTATCTTAAACTCCATCGTTTCTGCATAATGCTGCGTTACTATTTTTACTAAAAAAGAAGTTGCGATGTTTGACTACAAACCCGACAGACCCAAAGTACTCTTAGTAGATGAAAAAATACAAAACCTCATACTTATCAAAGATATCCTTATCCCTTTGGATCTGGATCTTTATATAGCCAAAACCGGTCAGGAAGCCCTTGAACGCGTTGCACAAACCGATTTTGACATGATCCTCCTTGAAACCATGATGAGCGATATGGACGGATATGAAGTTTGTCGCCAAATTAAAAGTTTAACGCATGAACATGACCTCTCGATCCTCTTTATGAGCGAACTGCAAACCCATGAAGACAAAGCAAAAGGGTTTGAAAGCGGAGCGGATGACTATCTGGTGAAACCTTTTTACGAAAAAGAGATGTTTGCGCGTGTGCAGCTCCACTTAAAAAAACGTACCGTCATCAAATACCTAAAAAGTCTTCTCAAACGCTCTTATCACGAGCTCTACAATCCCCTGAGCGTCATCAAAACCTCTGCGGAGATGTACGGATACCATTACCCGAAAAATTCGTACGTCGATACGATGCACGCGGCGGCAAAATCGCTTCATCTCATCTATGAAGACCTCTATTATGCTCTGGAGACGAAAAAAAAAGGGCCCCTTCGAAACGATTTTATTGATTTGGCGGTGTTTGTGCGAAAACGGACCGAGTATTTCATACTCTTAGCGGAAGTTAAAAACATCCGAATCGAACTCGAAACCGAAGATCAGTGCTTCATCGAAATCCCCCCTTCCGATCTACAGCGGATCGTCGACAATACCATTTCCAACGCAATAAAATACTCTTTTGAAAATACAATCATCCGTATCTATCTCAAAAAAAACTCCCATATAACGCTTCGCGTCACAAATCACGGAAGCACAATTATCAACCCTCACTATATCTTCTCCGACGGCTACCGAGAAGCCTACGATACGGTCGGAATGGGGGTCGGGCTAGAGATTGTCGCCTCGATATGCCAACGTCATAATATCCGCTCAAAAGTTGAGTCAAAGGACGGCACGACAACGTTCACTTATACTTTCAAAGGGGGAGATGATGAAAGTCACTCTGCTTGAGGACGAATTTTCGCTTCGGAACAATCTCGCCGACTTTCTCTCTCTCCACTCTTATGAAATAGAGATGTTCGGTCACGGAAACGATATGCTCAACCGATGCCGGTTCAACTCCGATATCTACATCCTCGACATTAATGTCCCAGGAGCCGACGGATTTGAGGTGATCGAGTGGATTTCACACAACGACCCGGGTAAACCTGTCATCTTTATGACTGCCTTCACAGACATAGAGAGTATTACCCATGCCTACCATCTGGGATGCAGCGACTATCTGAAAAAACCGTTTGATTTGATGGAACTTCTTTTGCGGGTTCAAAAGCTCCTTATCACCTCTACTGATGAAGAGGTTCCTATTACCCTGTTTCATACCTTCAATCTCATATCAAAACAGCTTACATTCGAAGGAGAAATAGTCAATCTCACTAAAAATCAGCGCAATATCCTCTACCTCCTAACCAAAAACAGAAACAGCGTTATCACCTACGATATGTTTATCGAATATATTTGGGAAGACAAGTTTATAAAATTCAACACGATCGCTTCGCACATCCGGGAGATTCGTAATGCGATTAAGGGGCTTCAGGTCCGTAATATACGGGGAGAAGGATACATGCTAAAGGTATAGTTTCAGAGCAATCATCCCGAAAACGGCAGTATGAGTAAGCAGAAACAGCCCTAATCACCCCTTTGAACTTTTGCGTTTTGTGCCGAAAGGCAATGAGGTTTAGACTAATGAAAAAAGCGATAGAATACCCCTTAAGCGTATTATAATGGCGATAAGGCCTAAAAAGGGGATCAAATGGATACATTTTCACTTTTATTCGGCGGAGTTTCCCTTTTAATTTTGATCGCCCTTTTTATTAACCGAAAATCGAAAGAAGAGCGTGAAGATGAAGAATGCGACTAAACCCGCCAAACTAGAGATTGTTGAACGTCAGAACAATGCTCTCCAAAAACTCAACGAAATCGCCGCTCTATCCGATTTAAGTCCGAAAGAGACTTTGAGAGAAGCGTTGATCGTCGGAAAAAACTATTTTGGTTTGGAGTATGCAATCGTCAGTCATATCATCGGCGAAGACTACACCGTAGATGTCCAATCCTCACCGCCCGATACCCTCTATGACGGACAGCTCTTTGCGCTGGGTTCAACGTACTGCAAAACGACGCTTGAGCTTGACGACGTCCTTGCGATTACCGACGTCACCAAATCGCAATACGTCGGTCACCCCTGTCATCGGGATTTTGCCCTCGTCTCCTATATCGGTGCCCCCGTCAGAATAAACTCGCACGTCTACGGCACGATCAACTTTTCTTCCCCCAATCCCAGACAGCTCGAATACGACGAAATCGATAATGAGTTTATGCGTCTTCTGGGACGTTGGGCGGGATCGTTTTTAGAACGGCAGTCCGCGCTGGACGAGCTGTCATTTGCAAAAAAACGCTTTGAAATGATTTTCGAAAATAACGCTTCTGGGATATTGGTAGTCGATCAAAACTGCCAGATCGTCATGGCGAACAAACGGTTTTGCGAGATCATCGGATATTCCAAAGACGAAATGATCGGTCAGGTCACAAAATTTTTGCATAATGATGAAACCTCTTATGAAGCGCTCAGACAAACGTTCCTCACCGATCAAAATGTGTTGCACCAAAAACTCGAATTTGTCCTTACACGCAAAGACCATGAGCAAATCCATTGCGAATTTTTCGGCTCGCCTATCGAGCTTTCCGAAAAAAACATCGGTATCATTTGGAGCATTCTGGATATAACCACCCAAAAAGATCTTCAGTGTAAAATCGAAAAGCAGGCTATTACCGATTATCTGACCGACCTTTACAATCGGCGCTATTTCACAGGCAGAATGGAAGAGGAAATCGCCAAAACTAAACGGAATAAACATGCTAAGACGAGCATTATGATGTTCGATCTGGACAAATTCAAACGGGTAAACGATACGATGGGGCATTTAGCGGGCGACGCCGTCATCAAAAAATTTGCCGATATTATAAAAAACAATTTACGCGTATCCGACATAGCCGGAAGGATCGGCGGAGAAGAGTTCGCATTGATTCTCCCCGATACCGATATAAAGAGTGCCGCAATAACGGCAGAGCGTATCCGGGAAGAAGTTTCCAACACGACGGTCGTATACGAGGGCAAATTCATACACTTTACGGTAAGTATCGGCTTAACCGCCCTATCACCCCTAGACTTGAGTGCCGACTGCGTATTTTCCCGTGCGGATATCGCCTTGTATTCGGCAAAAGAGCACGGACGCAACAACGTACAAATCATCATCCCCCCATTGGAGTCAACATGAGTTTTTCACCCGAACAGTTACAGAATATCAAAGCATCAACCGAAATTTACCGAAACGAAGTCAACCGCATCAACGAGTGGATAAATTCGCCGGATAGCGACGATAAACTCGACGACCTCTATCTGTTGCGTACCATTGCGACCATCGAGCACGGCAAGCGTATCGGACTCTTTGATGAGAGCAACAGCGACGAGTTTCTTGAAGCGCTCGCACACGAAGTGAGCAAATACTTCCCCGAAAAAGACGACGAAGAGCTGTTCGACGATCTCGCCATTTTGGACGACGATCTCCATAACCGCCTCTTCTCCAGCCCGGAAAAAGAGAAAAACATCCTCTTAAAAAGATTAGGATTAACCCTCTAAAGGCATCATCATGAAAACCCTCTACCTCATCCGTCACGCCAAATCGGACTGGAGCGATGAGGCTCTGAGCGATTATGACCGCCCTTTGAATAAACGGGGGCTCAAAGACGCCCCTCTGATGGGTTCACATCTCGCCGACAAGGGCATCCGTCCCGACCTCATCCTCTCCAGCCCCGCTCTGCGCGCCAAAACCACCGCAAAAGCGTTCGCAAAAGCCCTCTCCTATCCGCCTGAGTCGATCCGCTACGATCACGCTCTCTATGCGTGTGACGCCCTTACCATCCTCTCACTCATCCGCGGTGTCTCTGCGGATATCGACACCCTCTTTGTGTTCGGACATAACCCCGAGTTTACCAAGTGTGCGAACCTTATCACGGGCGGTGATATCGACAATATCCCCACCTGCGGGGTGGTAGAGATGCGGTTGAAAAATGATAGCTGGGAGAGTATCGGAGAAAATTCGGCTGAACTAAGAAGCTTTGATTATCCGAAGAAGTATCGGTGAAACACATTTTATAGCAAGAGTTGATTTCATAAAGATGTGCTACAATTTTCATAATTAAAAAGGAGGGTCTATGTCACGATTGCCGGTTCAGCAGTTTGAACTCTATCATCAGCTTATGATGCCTCTTTTAAACATCGAGGCAGATTTAGAACCTGCCGAGAGTAATATTATCAAAAGCCATGCACGGACCGCTCTTGTTTTTACGCAGGGGATGCGCGATATTCTCGACGATTTAACATTCGATTATGAGATATTTGAAAAGCTTCTCTTTGATCTCGATGACAACTATGAAGTCGTTAAAACCGAATACGCAACCGTCCGTGATCCTGAACTCAAATCGATTGTCGATCAGTTGATGACGCAGATGGTAAAGCTCCAAATCGAGATTAGCGATAAATTGGTTGATTATAAGCATGCCAATCGAGCTTGAAAAGCAGTATTTAAAAGATCGTCAAAGAGCCATCAAATCGATAGGTGAAGCCATCATTGAAAAAACGGAAAAACTTTTCGAGTCCGATCCCTCGCACCCCTCACTCCATAACAAACCTATCATCTGTTCAAAAGACAAATTCAAACACTCCGTGCGTGTAGGCGGCAGCGGATACCGAATCATCTATACCGTACGCGATAACATCCTATACTTTCAGCGCCTTATCGATCATGACATCTATGACCGTTTGACGAGAGATTGTTAAAAAACAACCTGTTCTTTTTTCTATTGAATTACTGATCGTTTGTTCACTTAATAGAAAAACTTACACTTACCGTCTTCTCGTTTAATACACTTATTTTTACCTTCAAATAGTGGACAGTTGATATGAATAGCTTTCTTATTATGTCTTGTCAGTTCAAGATGACGATACAATGCTGTCATACCTTTTAAATTTACATGATCTTTGAATAAATCACACTCAGCTTTATCTGTGTGTATTACGGGTTGAAAATGCTTAATAACTTTGTAAGTTATCCCAATTGTCCCGATCGTCCAAACAAATAAAGAGCCTATTCCCTGCCAAGATAATGAATTTAAAAAATTAATAACTTCTGTACTATTAGTATCCATTTATTCCTCTCTAAATTCCACTCATTCTGATTAAAAATCCCAAAAATCACAATATCTTCTCCATCAACTAGATAGGGAATAGTATAACCTTTGTGGATTAATTCGCGGTTGCCGTTCTCAGTCGGTCGACCTTTGCGGGGATTATCGATCAAAGTTTCAATGAAAGTTTTAACACCCTCGTAAAAACTCCGTGCATTTTTAGGATTGTTGATAGCTATAAACTTCGTGATTACTAAAAGCTCTTGGTTGAAACGTTTGCTTCGATTAACTCGCACGCTCGTCTAATCCGTTTAGAAACTCTTCTATCTCTTCCCACCCTTCATTCCACGGTATTGTTTCCATCTTACCGCTTTTATACTCCTCGATACGGCGTTTCACCTCATCGGTATACCACGGCTTCGGGTCTATGGTGATCGCTTCTTCGGGCAGTGTACTCAGGAGCTTTAACGCTTCTTCGGCATAAAGGTCGTTTACTTGTATCGTCATAACGTCCCCTTTTTTAATGTATTGTGAAAATTATAACACGCTTTAGTGTATTTGGATTTAGGGAAAAATGTTGCAGAGAAGTGATTTATAATGTGTGTGGTGGGTCAAGCAGGATTTGAACCTGCGACAACCCCGTTATGAGACAATCATCCCAAAATGTACCGCAATATATTTAAAGATATAAATGCCTATTATACGGAGTATGAATTGTATGTTAATTATTTTTGATGTATCATGATAGACAAATACTCGTCCCCTATTTCGTCCCCCAAAAGGAAACAATATGGCAATTAATCCAGCAGATTATCCAGTTAGGATAAAAAGTAATCTTTGGGCTGATCAAGATCACAAAAAATTTTACTATCGATTCATGCATGATGGTAAAAACAAAAAAGGTATTTTCGATTTTTCCAATAAAAGCTGGGATAAAAGAACCCGCATTTCAAAAGCAGAATTTGAACTTTTACAAATTAAAGAAAAACTTACAAAAGGGTTAGATGATTCGGCAACTATTGATGATATCGTTAAACTGTATTTGGATACTTTGCCTGAAAAAAATTATAAAAGGGATCGAAAAAGCTATTACGATAGCAAAGTTAAAGATGTCCTCGGCAAAAAGAAAGCAGCCGATGTCCTTCCAAAAGATATTCAAAAGCTTGTTAATGATCTTGTAGCTAAAGGCGGGAGCCCACGCACTGTTAAGCAAGCAATCGAAGTTTTAAGCCCATCGTTTGAAATTGCTATTGCGAATAGACTTATTATTCATAACCCTTGCAAAGCCGTTAAACTCCAACTCCCGAAATCGAAAAAAATGGTGGTAAATGCTACTGAAAGGTTAAAAGCAATTTATCAAGGGATTATGAAATTATATGCTCTCGATCCTTACTACAGAGCATTTTTCCTACTTGCTCTTCAGGGACGCAGGAAAGGTGAAGTGATTAATCTGAAGTGGGAGCACATCGCATTTGATTATGACTATTATGTTTTACCGGATCCAAAAAATGGGGAAGAGCAAAAGATATATCTGCCACCAAACGTAAAAGCTGCATTACTCGAATTTCAAGAAGAGAAAGGATGGGTATTTGAATCTCCTATCAATCCAGGAAATCGCTTATTTGATGGAACCAAACAAACTGCCCGATTAAAAAAAGAAGTAGGAGATTGGTTCAGTTTGCACTATACGCGCAACGTCATGGTCTCCGCAATGGCAGAACAAGGAGTAGATGCGATCTATATGAGTGGAGCTCTAGGGCACAGTGATCCAAATACGATCACTAAATACCTAACCATGAATTATCTGACAGGATCTAAGATCGCGAGCAATATGATTCAGCATGAAGCTATGGAGCCAAAAGATGACGTTTTAGATGAAAAATAGTAACATCTCTTTCATCCAAAAAAAGTGCTGAATAAATAGAAATCATGCTGACTCAAGGCCGATGACAGTATGCATTTCTAGCCATTTTTCAATAACTTCTTCGTCATACCGGATGAATCCACCCAATTTTATGAATGGAATTCTTTCATGCGGAGGGCATGATTTCGCGCGGCGTTTTGCTTGCCAATCTTTTCCAAAACCAAAACGTTCTTTGAGTTCATCGGGCGTAAGGAAACGCTTCATACAAACCCCTCAATCCCAGCCATGTATAGCTCTTCTCGGATAATTTTCTCTAATTCTTCGCGTGAATAAGTCTTCACATACGGAGCTATCAAAAGTGTTATTTCTTCTAATATCAATTTAATAGGTTCACCGTGCTGATTCATAATTTTGATTCGAGCTGAAATTTCAGACCGCAGCTCACCAAGCTTACGTTTATCAATATGATTCATAGACTGCGTTCTATTTGCCGCAGTAAGAATATTTTCAATCGTCTCCGCGTCGCCTTTTCTGATTTTTTCTAAAATAGTGACTTTATATCGCGAGGGATTGTTGATCCTTGGATTCTCAGACATCTTCTTGACGATATCTTCAATTGAAGCAATCGAGAGATGTGATAATGCATTGGGTAAAACAAAAGAAGAATCTAAAGCTATACCTTCACATAGTTCATCTTCACATTCAGTTTGAGGAGGTAAGGAAGAGGAAGATGGGGGTTCACATGAGGGTTCACATGAGGGTTCAAGGGTACCACCCTGAGTGGTATGGGGGGTACCACATACTGTGGGACGGGAGATACCACCCTGAGTGGTAGGGGGAGCATCCACTACGTGGCACCCCTCCCCTACCTCCTCTTGGGATGGGGTATCCTTACGCGAACGTGCCCATGCATAAGCCGCGTCATACTCAGCGGCGAATCGCGCCTTGGCCTCTTTAATCTCTTTAACGGTGCCAGAGAAAACGGGTATAGAAATCCGCTTGATCGACGAAGTCTGTGCACCGTTCTTCCGAGCTTCGAAACGCGTCTCGCGGGTTGCGATTCCAAGCCGCTCGAATGCAGATAGGATATATCCAACGGTACTCTTAGACGCACAGGCCTTATCCATGATCGTACGATTCGAGATCCAGCATACCCCTTCGTCTTCGGACGCAGAGTCTGCCAGTGCTATTAATACGAGTCGCGCATAAGCCGGGAGAGGGACATCCCAAGCAGCGGTAATCATTTTATTGCTCATCGCATACCACTCCTAGATCCATACAGAGTTGCGGGTTCCCCGCCAGGGTTCGTTCGATAACTACGGGCATATCATACCGACCGATCACAGTATCAAGATCGATCTCGAATCGCTCTGAGAGGTATTGGAGCTCACCAATGTCAGCGCCGCCGAAAAACATCACTCGAAGTCCATCTACGATCTGCTCAGGCGATAGTCGAGCCAACTCCGCTTCGATCTCGGCAGAGCCGAATGTGATGGCATCGGCCGCCATCATCTCCCAATCGGTGTGACCGAGCCAGTAGGATGATTTCGAATTAGTTAAGACTGTCTTAAGGTTGTTCAATAGACGAGACTTGATCCAGCGTAAAGCGGCTTCGACAGGCAGCCGCTCGAAGCGGCAGATGCCACGCAGGTGCGGCTTATCGAGGGTTGCTAGAGTCATCTTATGAGCAATAGCATATGCATCCGCAAAGCGGTCCGTTCGGAGCCCCGTGCGAATCGCAAACGATTCGATCGAGTCTCGGAGGAGCTCGGCAACAACATCAGCGTTGTCGCGGAGCGTAGCAGCGTTTAGATAACGAGCAACGATCAAATCGTCCATCGCAACTTCAAGTGTTTTTTGGATAAAATTAACTTTGTGAGGGTTTAAAGTCATTTGATTCCTCTTTTCTCCCTACTAGTTTGCCGACCGGAGGGGGATTAAATTTGAAACATAAGAAACATTATGCCATAATTGGCATATATAAACAAGTCAATTTTATACATAAAGCAGGATTTTATTTTAATGGAATCAATTTTGTCAAATTTTTTTGATAGGTTAAAACATGCTCGAAACTTGACTAGCAAGACACAGCAGGAGTTTGCACAAGAACTTGGAGTTGGTTATCGTACCTATGCTCGTTATGAAGCAGGCCAAGGATATCCAGATGTTGAAAGTCTTCAGAAAATAGGAACACTATCTGGTATTGACATGAATTGGCTTATTATGGGCGCTAAAAATGAAGGAACTGCAAATATTGACTTGATCCTGCAAAATTCTATTGAAAATAAAATACGTAAAAAAATTGAATCTCAATTAAATCATTTTCAACATGAAATTATCTTTTTGCATTATGCTTTAGAAAACACTCCTGCTATATCATTTGATGAACTGTTAAACGTTTTGTCGACTTACAAAATAATGTTGATTAAATCTACTCTACTTCATGGAATTACTGAATCTGATAAAAAATCGGCAATTCAATTTTTGGAAGATCTTGAAATGGCTGAAAAAAATTACGTTTTAAATAACATACATCATTTTCGCCGGATGATTTGGGAAAATATGGACTGGTTCAACAAAATGTTCAAGAAATCTCCAGCGTGAGTTGATTTGTATTTATTTTGCATTTTCTTTCCCATACTTTGAACTCTTCAATTGGATAAAGTACTTTGCCTTTATCTGAACCAATTTTCAAATAAATAGGCCCTCTCCTACGTTTTCTCCATGTACGTAGTGTATTACGTGAAATCCCTAATATTTGAGATAACTCAGTTTCTGAATAATATTTTTTTTCCATATTTTTAGCCTCAATTAACAGTTTGAAAATATTCAAAAATCAAACAATATCCGTTATTCAATAATATTTTTTCGTCTTTTAATCCCTTTTAAATACAACAGCTCGTATAATCTCTTAACTTCTAAAACAAGCAAATATTTTCGGAGCATTATGGATTACCAACTTTCGATGACAGCGGCGACGCTCAGATATCACGAAGCGAAAATCGTCGCGGAACTGTTTATCGAAACACGTAATTGGAGTGTTGTTGAAAACCGGGTGCTCGGTGACAATCTCCTCCAAAAATCGACCTCTGCAACGGCCAAAAGAGAGTTTGGCGAGTTGAAACACCGCCTCTCGACCCTTTCGGATGCAACCCTTCGTGCTTTTGGTACGGACGATTTGAACGAGCTCAAATATCTGGCCTTTTTGTCCTGCGTCAAGTATTACCGCCTCCTCAACGACTTTATGATCGAAGTGGTTCGTAACAAGATCCAAACGTTTGATTACCAGATCCTCGAAAGCGACTGGGTCAACTTCATCGAATCGAAAAAAGCGCACGTCCCGAAAATCGGCCAATCTTCCGAAACAACCCTCAAAAAAATCCGTCAAGTGATCTTCAAAATGCTCTCCGATGCGGGGATCATTGACGATATCAAACATCGCATCATCCAGCCGCCGCTCCTTAGCCGTGAATTCCAAAGTATCGTCTGTCGCGAGAGCCCACAGTTGCTCGCCGCTTTCTTGCTCTCCGACACCGATATCACAAAAGCCTGTGAGGAGGTTTGATGAGTCCTGACGTCATCAAAAAGAAATTCGACCATATTTACGCCCAGGTTTCCACTCCTCAGTTCTTACGGATGGAAGCGCTTGGCGGGGAAGTACCATTTTTCATCACCTCATACGATCAGCGCAACGCCGATGTGATCGATCAGGAGATCGGCCGACTGGCCAGCCGAATGCGGATGGAGGGAATATCGGTGGCACTGATCGATCTCTTTGACGTTGTGATCGCTATCCTCGAAGAAAAAGAGCTCCTTGGTCCCATCCTCGAAACCGAAGCGGATCTAGCCAAAGACGAACTCTTCGACCTTTTCTCTGGAGCGCTCGATGTACACACGTACCTTGTCCCGAAAATCGAGGAACTGATCCGGGAAAAAGGGGATGCCCAGATCGTCTTTCTCACCGGGATCGGAGCAGTATACCCCTATATCCGCTCTCACATCATCCTGAACAATCTCCAAAACGCCATCAAACACATCCCGACGCTGATGTTTTTCCCGGGCGTTTACAACACCGTCTCGCTCAGCCTCTTCGGACGGCTCAAAGACGACAACTACTACCGTGCATTCAATCTCGATACACTCAACCTCAAGGAACGTAAATGATCATCGAAACGCTGTTTAAAAAGCCTATCACCCGAAACATCGAAGGGGTGGTAAAAGCCGATAACGACGATCTCGAAGCGATACGCCAGGAGGTCGAAGAATACGTCGTCACCAACGAGCTCAATGCCCGCTTGGACGATTTTTTTCGCGTCTACGCTTCTTCCATCACCAAACCCACCGCCGATAACGGCGTCTGGATCTCGGGCTTTTTCGGATCGGGTAAATCGCATTTGCTCAAAATTCTCTCCTACATCCTCAGCAACAAATCGCTGGAAAACGAACAGATCGCCAAAATCTTCGAAGAAAAGATCGCCAAAGAGGACTTTGAACTACGCGGCAACATCAACAAATCGCTCTCCATCGCCGCCGAGACGATCCTCTTTAACATCGACCAGAAAGCCGAAAGCCTCACCGTCGCCCACCAGGACGACAAACTCCTCAGTGTGTTTTTGAAAGTCTTCAACGATCACCGGGGCTACTACGGTAAATTCCCCTTTATCGCCGCATTCGAAGCAATGCTCGATGACGCGGGAGAGTATGGGCGTTTTAAAGAGCTCTTTTTTCAGGCCAAAAATGTGACGTGGGACAAAGCGCGCGAAACCCTCGCCCTCTACAAAGCTCCCGCAGCCGAAGCGCTCAGCGCGGTGAAAAATATCCCCATCGAGGATGCCAAACGCTACATCGACGGCCTCAAAGAGGATTACAAAATCTCGATCGAGGATTTCGCGATCGAGGTGGCCCGTTACATCGAGCGCAAAGGGGACGGCTTCCACCTCATTTTCTGTGTGGATGAGATCGGGCAGTACATCGGGGATAACACCAAGCTGATGCTCAACCTCCAGACTATCGTCGAATCGCTCGCGACCAAGACCAACGGCCAATCGTGGGTCATCGTCACCAGCCAAGCCGACATCGACTCACTCCTCGAAAACCGAGACGACAAACTCTCCAACGACTTCTCCAAGATTATGGGAAGGTTCAAGGTCAAAATCAACCTCACCTCCAAAGACGCCGACGAAGTGATCCAGAAGCGTCTTTTGGACAAAAATGACGAAGCCTGCACCCTGCTGGGCGAAACGTACACGCGTGTGCAGAACACCCTGCGTTCGATCATCCATTTCGAGAACCGCCAGTACGGCGATTACAAAGATGCCAGCCACTTCATCGCCACCTATCCGTTCATCCCCTACCAGTTCTCCCTCTTCGGACAGTCGATCCGAGGCCTCTCGTCGCACGGCGCGTTTCAGGGAGCGCACCAGTCCGTCGGTGAGCGTAGTATGCTCGGCGTCTTCCAGGATGTCGTCAAAAGCGTCGCCTCGGATTCGACCGACTCGCTGGTGAGCTACGACAAATTCTTCGACGGCCTCAAACAAACGATCAAAGGGGAGATCCAGACCAGCATCCTTCTGGCGGAAAACCATCTGAACGATCCGTTTGCCCTGCGGGTACTCAAAGTCCTCTTTATGGTCAAATATGTCAAGGGCTTCACCCCGACGGTCGATTCGATCTCGACGCTGATGGTCGATTCGTTCGACGTCAACATCGCCAGTCTCAAAGAGGAGATCCTCCGCGCCCTGACCAAACTGACCGATCAGGTCTACATCCAGAAAATCGGCGACAGCTACGAGTTTCTCACCGACAAAGAAAAAGACATCGAGAACGAGATCAAAGAGACTCAGTGCCCCGAATCGGAGATCACCAAAGAGCTCGCCGACTGGGTGTTCGATGACATTATCCGCGTCAGCAAGCTCCGTTTCGAAGCCAACCGAAACGACTACCCGTTCGAGAAAAAGATGGACGGAAACCGGGTCAAGGGGAAAGAAGAGAACATCGTCATCCACATTATGACGCCGCTGGGCTCTGCCGACTATCCCGAAGACCGCCTCATCCACTACACGATGGCGAACAAAGAGATCGTATTCCTCCTCGAACCCAACCGGCAGTTTGAAAAAGACCTCCGCCTCTATGTGCAGACCAAAAAATTCCTCCCGCAGAAGATGTCGGCATCGCTGAGCGAAACCGACAAGCTCCTGCTGGCTTCCAAACAGACCCAGAACACCCAGCGGCGCACCAAACTGATCGAGTCTCTCAAAGCGATGATGGAAGAGAGCCGGGTCTATTTCAACGGCGCACCGATCCAAATCACCGCCAAAGAAGCAAAAAACCGCGTCGAAGCGGCGTTCAATCAGGCTATCACCTCCATCTTCCCTCAGATCACGATGCTGCGCAAAAACTACTCCGAAGACGACATCAAAGCCGCCCTGTTCAATCAGGGGGATCTGGGATTTGGCGATGAGACGATGAACGAAGCCGAAAACGAGATCTTTATGAAGCTCTCCCGCGCCAAAGCGGAGCATAAAACCCTCACCATCACCGCCATCATCTCCCTCTTCGAAGACCGCCCCTACGGCTGGTACCAAAACGCGATCCTGACCCTGCTCGCTTCACTCTTTACACGCGGAAAGATCGAACTGCGCCAGAATGCTCCGCTGGAGCGCAACGAAGCGTTCAAAGCCCTCACCAACAGCCGCGACCATACCAGCACGACTGTATCGGTCACCAAACAGATCGACGATGCGCGCCTGCGCAAAATCCGATCGATCGCCACCGAGATTTTCCCAGATATCGCTGCGGGTGCTTCGGCCAAAGATCTCTATGCCCAGACACGCCAGGCCGCCCAGAGCCTGGTCGCACGACTCGAATCGTTCGTGAGTTCCTACTCCTATCCCTTTTTAGCCTCGCTTTCCGATGGAATCGTCCTCTTCACCCAACTCTCAAAAGTCGATATGGACGACTTTTTTGACTTTATGGAGAACCGCCAGGACGATCTTCTCGATGCCAAAGAGGACACCATCGAACCGATCCTGGAGTTCTTCAACGGATCGAAATTCGAGATTTACAAACGGATCGGCGAATTCCTCCGCGACAACACGGACAACCTCAAATCGATCACCGATCCGAAGCTCAATGACCTCTACGCGCTGATGAAAGACGAAAAACCCTACGCCGGATCCAAAATCCAGCTCGCCAACGAATCGCTCCAGTCGCTTCACGCCGCCATCAATGCCCAGATCGATGCTGCCCGTACCCAAACCAATGCAGCGATAGAGGAGAAAATTTCCTTTATCAGCTCACGCGAGGATTTCGCCACCCTCTCGCCCGATGAGAAACATCAGGTCCTCTCGCCGCTCCTTGCACGCCAAAAGAGCCTCCAAAACCTCCGCCAGATCGATTCGATCCGCTACCAGGGTTCCGAAGAGTCTCTGGGCAAACTCATCAGCGACGCACTGGAACTGATCCCCGAACTCCTCCCGCCGCCTCCGGGCGGAATCCCGAGTGCTCCGAGAAAACAGGTGGTTCGTCTCTCGTCGATCAATCCAAAAACCCGCTCCACCCTCACCACGGCCGGGGACGTCGAAGAGTACGTTTCCGCCCTGCGTGCCAAGCTCCTCGAAGCGATCGAAGCGGAAAAAGAGGTAATCCTGTGAACAAATCCAAGCTCAAATCCTTCGCCGCCTCGATGCGGCGCGATCTGATGGATGCGGTACGTGCCAAAGCCGACTACATCCTCTCACACGACATCGATGAGCTCCCGCCGAAGTTCTATGACCACCGTGACAAGATCGCCACCCTGGCGAAACTGGTCCAGACCACCGGCAAAGAAGAGGTCGTCGAGCGGATCGCCTACATCTGGTTCAACCGCCTCATCGCTCTGCGTTTTATGGACGCCGCTCTAATCAACGAAATCGCCGTCGTCTCACCCATCGAGAGACAAAGCCTCCCTCAGCTCTACAACGAAGTCCGCGCCGGTCACGTCCCGGAGGGGTACACGTTTGATCGGACCAAATTCTTCGATCTCATCGATGGCAAGATCCAAAGCTCCGATCCCGAGAACGAAGCCTACGCGATGCTCTTCATCGCCGCGTGTAACGCGTGGCACGAGCACCTCCCCTTTATGTTCGAGAAAATCGCCGACTATACCGAGCTTTTAATCCCCGATGACCTGCTGGGAGCCGCATCTCTGCGCGCCCGGGTCGTCGATGCGCTGGAAGCGGAGGATTGTCAGGACGTCGAGGTGATCGGATGGCTCTATCAGTTCTACATCGGCGAGAAAAAAGACGCCGCGATGGCCAAAAAAGGGAAATACAACACGAGCGAAATCCCCGCCGTCACCCAGCTCTTCACCCCAGACTGGATCGTCCGCTATCTGGTCGAGAACTCACTGGGACGTATCTGGATGGCGAGTCGCCCGAATTCGAAGCTTCGTGAATCGATGCGCTATTACGTCGAACACGACGATGCCACGACCCCGATCACCGTCAGCTCCGTAGAAGAGCTCACCCTCCTCGACCCCTGCTGCGGCAGCGGCCATATGCTCACTTATGCCTACGATCTGCTCGAAAAGATCTACGAGGAGGAAGGCTATCCCAAAAGCGACATCCCCGGACTCATCCTCACCCACAACCTCTACGGCTGCGACCTGGACGAGCGGGCGGCATCATTGGCGGCGTTTGCCCTCACGATGAAAGCGCGTCTCTCCCACCGCCGGTTTTTTCGCAAATCGGTACGCCCCAATATCGTCGAGCTTCTCCCCTACGATGACGATCGGTTCGCCAACATCAAAGACCTCGGTTCTCTCATTCGTCTCAAACCCTCGACGGCCAAACTCGATGAGGGGGTTTTCGCCTACTCTAACCGCGAATTCACCCTCCAGGAACGGATCCTCGGCGGTGATTTCCACTGCGTCGTGACCAACCCGCCGTATATGGGGGGAAAGGGGATGAATACGGTTCTGGCCGATTTCGTCAAAAAGCAGTACCCTGATTCCAAAGCCGACCTGTTCGCGTGTTTTATCGAGAGGTCATTGGATCTGACCAAGAGCGGAGGCTACGCGGCGGCGGTGACGATGCACTCGTGGATGTTCCTGAGCAGCTACGAAGCGCTCCGTGTCAAGCTCCTCGAAAACCATCAGATCGATACGCTGGTCCATCTGGGAGCCAGAGCGTTTGAGGAGATCGGTGGAGAAGTGGTGCAGACGGTGGCGTTTGTGTTGCAGAGAGGAAATAAATGACAAAAGTGGAAAGAGAACTCTTAGGTAAACGAATATCCAACATCATCAAGCAATCTAAAGAAGATTGGCAAGAGTTGAAAGAGCAAATATATGCTCAGGGCTATCAATCATACTATACCTGTCAGAAACAATTCGAATACCCAATAAAAATGCTGATTCGAAAGTTGTCACCAGATGAAGCGCAATTATTGATTAATGAATGGAAAAGCAGAAGGGAAAGAATACAATTTGATAATGACGAAGACTATTTGAAACGATATGAAGCCTATATAATGGAAGAACTTGTTTCAAGAGCTTCAAAAGCCACCTACTATATGTGAATGATCGATGAATCAAAAAAATGGAAATTTGAAGGGAATCCAATGGTCAAATTAATCATAACTTTTGGTGCAACGGATGGTAAAAAAACTTTCAAGACCAAAGATGAATTGTTAAACTTTCTAAGCGATCAAAAAAGCTTTTGGCAAACCTTTTTTAGCGGTTCACAACATCCTACAAACACCTTTAATAGCCATATTGGCAGTCAAATCGATAGAATGGTTCAAAATGCGAACGCCATCAATGAAACCAATGATTCACAAAGTCAAAACAGCTTAAATTACATATCAAATCTATTCGCTGAAGCAACTATCATTTACAGTGAAAGCAAGTCTGCTAAATTTGTTCAACAAGTCGCACAAAAAGATCAAAACTTTGCACGTTACCTTGTAGGATACTTTACTAAGCAACTTTACAGCTATACGAACGATCCAACAGCTTTCCGTGCAATCTTTGAAGGGATGAAATTCGATAGTGGTATTACGTCGAATATTGATGCCGAAAAAGAAGCCCTCGGTTCGCTCAAATCTGAATGGGATGATAATCTGACAGCATTAAAAAATGCATTTGAAGCAGCCCATGGTCAAGTCGTTCAAACTCAAGACACACTCACTACGTACTACACCAATCTCCAAACACAATTCGATGAATTCAAAACTACAAAAGAAAATGAGTTTAAGAGTGTTATCGAAACCTATGACCAAAAATTAGCACTTCAAGCACCTGTAGAATATTGGAAAAATAGAAGTATGTGGAGTTATAGAATAGCTGGGGGATTAGGAGTTTTATTTTTTATTGCCATATGGATCATACTTGCAAATTTTGAACCTATCGCAAAAGATGTTGCAGCTGGACTGACCAATAAAGACTATTATCCACTCATTCAATTTGCATCAATAACTGTTGTAGCGATATGGATGCTTCGTATTATCGTCAAAATCTTCTATAGCAAGCTCCATCTGGCAGAAGAAGCCAAAGAAAAAGAGATGTTTATCAAAACGTATCTCTCTATGCTAAGAGAATCGAATGGCATAAAAGATGAAAGTGATCGTCACTTGATTTTGCAGTCTATTTTTGCGCCATCCAAAAATGGGATTATCCAAGACGATGGGTTGCCGATGAATGTGATCGAAAATATCGTCAAAGCGAGAAGTTAACAATGGGGCATTATCCAGAAGAAAAATCTGAGTTTATTCGAGAATTTTTCAAACGCACGCTGCATAACCTGCACATCTATTTGGAAGATCAACAAAACAGTAAATTTCGTTATCCATACGACGTCACACAAACCATCAATTCTTTTTTAGGCTTGATCGTCTTTTTACAAGATTCAGATATAGTTTTCACCCAAGAACTAGAAGATTTCGTTGAAGCACATCTCCCAATTCAATGGACTTGTTTTGATGGTAATAACGGTTTGGAAGAGCACAATTTCCGAAACTATCTCAAACGACTTAGAAACGCCGTTTCACATCGTAAAATCAAATCGATTCCTGATCAGAATAATGAAATTATGGCCCTTGAATTTAGAGATGGCAAAAATGGTGGATGCTTCTGCGCTAAATTGTCTGTTGAATCCGTCAATCTTCTCATCACATTACTCTCGCGCAATATATTAGGAGCCCAATAATGCTCACATTTATCCGCCTAACTGACGACAGCGACGATAAAGGCAAACTCGAAGTTATACTCAAGGTTGTTTCATTATGAGTAATTCAAAAAATTTAAAAAAATATCTAATTGATGATGAATATTTGTTTGATCCAAAAAACAATGGTAATGTCATTATGCTATCTGGAGTATGGGGATCTGGAAAAACACATTTTTGGAAAAATAGGATTGAACCTGAACTTGAAAAACTATCTGATGACAATAAAGCATATGTTTACGTTAGTTTGTACGGAAAAGAAAATACAGAATCAATCAAAAATGAGATATTGCTAAAAGCCTATGAGAGTGTTAAAAAAGAAAATGGAACTCTCACACGAACTGCATCTGTTTTTAATACAACAATCAAATATGTACCATCAATATCCTTATTCGGAGCCAAGATCGATCTGAATTCTATCAATCATTTTTTTACCAGCAAAAAGGTAAACGAAGCCAAAGAATATTTGTTGGATGGCGGATTGATATGTGTTGATGACTTTGAACGTAAATCCGAAAATATTTCGTTAAATGATTTGTTTGGTTTATTTACTCAATTATCGCAAGATATGAAATGTAAGATGGTGTTAATCTTAAATAGTGATGTTTTCGAAGGCAAAGAAGCCGTCATATTTAGAAATGTCAAAGAAAAAACGGTAAATAAATTTCTGCATTTTTCCCCCTCGATTGACGAGCTGTATCAATCTGTATTTGATGAAGACAAATATAAAACACTTCTCCCCTTCCAAGACAATATTAATGAATGGATAAAACATACTGAGGAATTAAATGCACGACTTTACATACAGGTTCTTGATAATTGTTTGGAATGGGTTAGCAAAGACTTCTCTGTAGATGCATTAAAAGCGTTGACATACATATCTATATTTTTCTCAAAACATCATTTTACATTGGAGTATAGAGCAGAGACAAATACTAATATCTACACAGTTGTAGATTATTTTCTACATAAAGGTTTTTATGAAATTGCATCTTTTTTAACGAGAACCGCTCCACAATTATTTTTACGAGAAAATCCATTAGAGCTTTCCGAAACCACACAGATATTAATGAGTCACATTAACAAGCATAAAAAAGATGATAAAACAGAACACTCTGAAGATTATCTCCAAAGAGAAAATGAAGAAATAGAAAAGCATAGATCGTTGATAGTTGATTTTGTTAAATACGTGTACATCCTAAAAGTAGATGTAGGAATCGAGTTGGATACTTATTTGAGAGTGAATAATTTCGTAAAAAATGGAATATTGTTAAAGGACAACTAAATGGCAACATACATAAGATTAACCGACTACAAAGATAGCGATACCAAAGAACAGCAGTTCGCTAACCCCGCCAACCGCCACACCGCCAACCAAAACGATTTTTCGAAGATACCGGGAAGTCCTATTGCTTATTGGATGAGTGATACAGTAAGAAGTAAATTTATTTTATATCCATCAATTGATGACTTGATGACAACAAGAGCTGGAATGTGTACGGGTAATAACGACTTCTTTTTAAGATATTGGTTTGAAATTGAATTTATTAAAATAGGGTTTTACAAATCTTCTTTTGATGAAGTAATATCATCAAATAAAAAATGGTTTCAATTCAATAAAGGTGGTGAATACAATAGATGGTTCGGCAACAATGATATCTTTATTAAATTCAACAAAGAAAACATTGATTTACTTTCTAATTCTTGTAATAAGTTAGCTTCTAAAGAATTATATTTTAAAGAGGGAATCACTTGGAATGCCGTATCAAGTTCAAATTTTGGTGTTAGATTACATCAAAAAGGCTCAATTGTTTCCAACGCAGCAATGGTTGCATTCCCAGAAAATGAATTCAATTATATTTTTGCTTTTTTGAATACTGTTATTGTGAAAAAAATGGTGGAATTTTTATCACCCACGATAAATTTTAATGTTGGAGACATATCAAAAGTTCCTGTAATATTTCCAAATTCTTCAACAATTAAATCTAAAATAAACACTTTGACAGATCAATGTATTGAAATTTCCCGCGAAGAATGGGACAGTCGAGAAACATCGTGGGATTTCAAACAAAACGAACTGATCCGCCATAAAACCGACGATGGCAAAATCGCTTCCGCTTTTACAGCCTACTGCGATCACTGGCGTGAGAAGTTCCATCAGCTCCACGCCAACGAAGAGGAGCTCAACCGCCTCTTTATCGACATCTACGGCCTGCAGAATGAACTGACCCCCGATGTCGCACTGGAAGACATCACGATCCTCAAATCCGAATCCCGTATCGAAAACGGCGAGCTGATTTTCAACGCAGATGAAATCGCCCGTCAGTTCATCAGCTATACGGTGGGATGTATGTTCGGCCGCTATGCGCTCGATCGCGAGGGGCTCGTCGTGGCGAATATGGATCAGCCATACCCGACCGATACGCCGTTCGCCATTGACGATGACAACATCATCCCCGTCCTCGAAGAGGAGGTCTTCGCCGACGATATCGCCGCACGGTTCGAGCGGTTTGTGGGTGTAGCGTTCGGCGAGGAGCGCGTAGGAGAAAATCTCCGCTGGGTCGAAGAGGCTCTGGGGATGAGTATCCGCAAATACTTCTACGGCGAGTTCTACAAAGACCACGTCCGACGCTACAAAAAACGCCCGATCTACTGGCTGATCCAAAGCCCGAAAAAAGGGTTTAGCGCCCTCATCTATATGCACCGATACCAAAGCGACACGATGGCACGGGTGCAGACGATGTACCTGCGCGAATACCTGACTAAACTCGAATCGCTGATCGAGCACTACAACGCGATTGCGTCCAACCCATCCTCCTCCGCCAAAGATGCCAAAGACGCTGCCAAGCTCGCCAGTAAGCTGGAGGGGAAACACCGCGACGCCCTCGACTTCGACCGGGGGGATATGAGCCGCATCGCCGCAGAACAAATCACCATCGATCTCGATGATGGGGTCAAGGTCAACTATCAGAAGTTCAAAGGGGTATTGCCGGATATCGGCCTGTCCAAGGGTGAAGATTAAAATACGGTTCGTTTTTCTGCATACTTCCGTATTTATGATATTATAATGGAATGTATTCCATAAAAGGATAAATATAAATGGATTCCATTCTCATAGATGATAACCCACACTGGGATACACCGGAAGCGTATGGGCAGTTTTCTCCCAGGGAAAAACTCACCCACGCACTGAGCTTTCTAAAAGCCAAAGAGGTCATCGCCATCCTCGGAGCGCGTCGTGTCGGCAAAAGTTCGCTCGCGCGTCTGATGATTCGCTCGCTCCTACCCACGACCAATCCCCGCAACATCTTTTTCATCAATCTGGAAAAAACGGCGTTTATCCCGTATAAAAACGATCCAACCTATCTCGACACCATCTATGAGAATTACCTCAAAATTGCCGAACCCGATATGAGTCAGCGTATCTATGTCTTTTTGGATGAAATACAGATTTTTGCCGATTGGGAAGTGTTCGTCAAATCCCGTTATGAAAACAGCAATATCAAGTTCATCGTCACTGGATCGAACTCCTCGCTCCTCTCTTCATCATACGCGACGATGCTGACCGGACGGGTCCTCAAACTCACCCTA
This sequence comes from Sulfuricurvum kujiense DSM 16994, assembly GCF_000183725.1. Classification (NCBI taxonomy): domain Bacteria; kingdom Pseudomonadati; phylum Campylobacterota; class Epsilonproteobacteria; order Campylobacterales; family Sulfurimonadaceae; genus Sulfuricurvum; species Sulfuricurvum kujiense. The sequence goes on from NC_014762.1 coordinate 1,703,569, forward strand.
AACTCATTCAGTTTCCGCGAATTTCTCACCTACAAAGAAATTCCTCATACATCTCGGCTGGAGCGAGCCCGCCACCGGATCAATATTAAGCGTGCACTGGACGAGTACCTCAAATGGGGCGGGTACTATTCGGTCTTTTCCAATGACGAGATCCACGTTAAAAAAGAGTACCTTAAAAACATCGCCGAGGACATCATCCTCAAAGACATCGTCCCTCGCTACAGCATCAAAAACAGCGCCGCGATCCGTGATCTGTTTTATTACATCGCATCCAACGCGACGACGACGATCAATTACGCATCATTGGCTAAAAAGCTCTCTATGGATCCCAAAACGGTCAAAGAGTACGTCGATTATTTCGAGGATAATTTTCTCATCCGCCGTATCAGCCGACACCATACCAAACTCACCGCCCAGATCAATTCCCCCAAAAAGGTCTATCTGAGCGACAACGGATTTTTGAACCTGGGGATTTCACCCGATCGCAATCAGGGAGCAATGCTCGAAAACGCCGTTTGCAATCACTGGCAGAATCGGGAGATCACCTATCTTCTGGAAAACAAAGAGTGCGATTTTTATGTCGGCGGAAACGTCTATCAGGTCTCTTATACGATCAATGACGAAAAAACCCGCAAGCGTGAACTGGATGGACTGGAGTTTTTTATGAACGAACTGAACCTCACCGAGGGGCATCTCATCACCTATGACGCCAGTGAGACGATCAGCAAAGAAGGCAAGACAATGCACATCCAACCCATCGAAGAGTTTTTGCTCGTGGGAGAAATCCAATGAGCAAAATTACCGAGAGCCTCACCAAACTCTTCGACAAACACCGCATTATCTTCTGGTACGACGATGGGGGCGCACTGCGTGAAGAGTTCGAATTTCTGACTCTGGACAATGTCGAAAAACGGCTCATTGCCAACAACGAGTTTTCGCTCAAAGTACAGATCCACCGCGCCCCGTCCGATCAGCGGTTTCTCATCTATGCTCCAAATCCTCAACCGGATGACGCGCACAACTGGCTGCTCGATCTGAATCTCTCCGGCTACCTCTACAGTGCCGACCGCGCCTCGATGCTCATCGACGAACTGGGGATCGATCCGATCCATAAAGAGCTGATCCAAACCTATGAGAAGTTTTTCAACGCCGAATCACGTCGGAGTAAGCTCATCCCCCTCATCGGCAAAGAGAGCGACGCCTCTGCCCTAAAAACCGCGATGCTCGCCGTGGTGTGCGGCTGTGAACCGCGACTTGAGTCGATCATCCTGAAAGTGTTGAGCTGGGTGTCAGAGGAGAACGACAAAAAGATCGCGGAAATCTCCGGGTATGGTCTGGATTCGTTCTTCTTTGACGAAATGCGCCGGATTTACCGATATGAGAGCGCGGAGCCTTCTTTCAAAGATTTCGCCTATGCCCTGATTCTGGCCCACTTCTACAACACCCTCTCCCCTGCCAAAGCGGGGCTGAACGTCGATGCGGTCTATTTCGTCAAACACCAGTGGATCGATTCGCAGCGCCACCGGGAGAGTTTCATCCTCCTCTCCCGCCAGGTCGAAGAGATGCTGGGGATAAAAGAGACGCTTGAGAGCTATTCGCTCTCTCAGCTGGGGGAATGTGATACGTTCGAATCGATCGACAAACGGATCATCATCGAACTACGCAACGGCATCCTCTCATCCCTGCTCGACGCCGACACCCTCATCGAGACGATCCGAAAGCGGGAAAAAAGTGTCTGGTTTGAGGAGTACCGCCATCTCTACAAAGCGCTCGAATACTCCGCGCTGCTGCTGCAGCGGATCAAAAGCTCCAGCCTTAAAATCGGTGGCCTAAAAGAGGGATTTGAACGGTATGCCTCGCTCTGGTACGAGACGGATACCCTCTATCGAAAAGCGCTCTATCACAGCGCGATGGCCGAACACATCGATGTCCTCAAATCGCTGATGAGCCAGGTGGAAAACGCCTATCTGGGCAGCTACCTGATCCCACTGGGAGACGCGTGGCAAGAGCACGTCAATACGATGGAGGAGTGGAAAATCCCCGGACTCATCAGTCAGCGGCAATTTTATGAGCACTACGTCGCCCCGCAGACGACAAACGATCGTAAAGTTTACGTCATCATCTCAGATGCGCTGCGTTATGAGTGCGCCAAAGAGCTCGAAAAACGGCTACTGGAGAAAAACCGCTACCAATGCTCGACCGAGGCGATGGTGGGGGTCCTTCCGAGCTACACGCAGTTGGGGATCGCGTCACTGCTGCCGCACAACGAATTGGGATTATTGGGGAGTGATGACACCATCAGCGTCGATGGCAAATCCTCCGCAGGTGTCGCCAACCGCAACAAAATCCTCGAAGCTTCACCTGCAAGTGCCACCTATCTCAAATGGGATGAGTTCATCGGTATGGGCCGAGACGAGGGGCGGGAATTCGTCAAAGGGTTCCAGGTATTCTACATCTACCACGACCGGATCGATGCGATCGGCGACGATGCCAAAACCGAATCACACGTTTTCGAAGCGGTCGAAAAAGCGTACGACGAGATCGAAAAGATCATCACCCAGGTGACCAATCTCAACGGCACCAACATCATCATCACCGCCGATCACGGCTTTTTGTATCAGAACAACGTCGTCGAAGAGACCGATCTGTGTCAGATCGACCGAAACGGCAGTACGATTACCAAATACAACCGCCGCTTTGTTTTGGGGCAAAACCTCAATACCCACGCGTGCGTCAAAAAGTTCTCCTTCGAACAGCTCGGCCTGAGCGGCACAGGTGAAGCCCTGATCCCAAAATCGGTCAACAAACTCCGCCTTCAGGGGGCGGGAAACCGATTCGTCCACGGAGGGGCGAGCCTGCAGGAGATCGTCGTGCCGGTGGTGCTGTTCAGCAAAAAACGCAAAGACGATGTCGAAAACGTCGACGTCGATATCGTCAAATCGTTCAGCCGCATCTCCTCCAACCAGATAACCCTGACCCTGTGGCAGAAAACCCCTGCAGGGGATAAGATGCTCCCCCGCACCCTGTATGCGGGATTCTACGCCGGGGATGAGCTCGTATCCAACGAAGAGCAGCTCGTTTTCGGCAGTACGGACGAGGATTCCCGCAACCGCGAAGTGAAAGTCAAATTCCACTTCGTCCAGACGATCAGCCAGTACAATAATCAGACGATTTCCCTGCGGCTCAGCGAACTCGAACCGGGTACTTCGCGTCGGCGGGTCTACAAACAAGAGCAGTTTTCGATCAACATCTCCTTCGTCAGCGAATTTGACGATTTCTAAGAGGAAACACTATGGATTTGAACCAAAAAATCATCGACAATTTTCCGGGAAAAGCGGTCCGAAAAGATCTGACCAAAAAGCTCAAAGGGGGCGTGAGCGTCCCGGTCTATGTCCTCGAATACCTGCTGGGGATGTACTGCGCCACGGACAACGAAGAGACGATTGCCGAGGGGATCGAGAAGGTCAAAGAGATCCTGACCCAAAACTATGTCCGCCCCGATGAAGCGGAGATGGTCAAATCCCGGATCAAAGAGCGGGGGCGCTACAAAGTCATCGACAAGATTTCGGCCAAACTCAATGAAAAAGAGGACCGCTACGAAGCCGATTTCTCTAATCTCGGGATCAAACGGGTCATCATCCCCGCCGAGGTGATCAAAGAATACCAAAAACTCCTTGCCGGGGGGATCTGGTGTATCGTTACCATCAGCTATTTTTACGACGAGAACAACAAGGGAGAATCCCCATACGTCCTCGAATCGCTCAAACCGATCCAGATGCCGGGGATGGATCTCTCTGAGTTCCTGAGTGCCCGCAAAGCGTTCGAGAAAGAGGAGTGGATGGATCTGCTGATCCGTTCGACGGGGATGGAACCGGCAAACCTCGATATGAGTGCCAAATGGCACCTGATGGCACGTCTGATCCCCTTTGTCGAAAACAACTTCAATATGTGCGAACTGGGACCACGCGGAACGGGTAAATCGTATGTCTACAAAGAGATCTCCCCCAACTCGATCCTCGTCAGTGGCGGCCAGACGACGGTTGCCAACCTCTTTTACAATATGTCGAGCCGGACCGTCGGACTGGTTGGGATGTGGGATATCGTGGCGTTTGATGAAGTGGCCGGAATCCGGTTCAAAGACAAAGACGGCGTTCAGATTATGAAGGACTATATGGAATCAGGCAGCTTTGCTCGGGGCAAGGAGATGAAAGAAGCCCGTGCTTCGATGATCTTCGTCGGAAACATCGACGGCAGCATCGCCAATATCGTCAAGACCTCCCATCTTCTCAGTCCGTTCCCCAGCGAGATGATCGATACGGCGTTTTTCGACCGTTTCCATCACTATCTCCCCGGCTGGGAAGTGCCGAAGATGCGTCCGGAATTCTTCACAGACCAGTACGGATTTATTACCGACTATATGGCCGAATGGATGCGTGAGCTTCAAAAGAGCAATTTTTCCGATGCGATTGACCGCTATTTCCGTTTCGGAAAAGATCTCAACCAGCGCGACGTCAAGGCGGTCCGAAAAACGACGAGCGGATTGCTGAAGCTGATGTTCCCGGATGGCAGCTTTACCAAAGAGGATGTCGAACAAGCATTGATCTATGCACTCGTCGGACGCCGCCGGATTAAAGAACAGCTCAAAAAGATTGGAGGGATGGAGTTCTATGACGTCCATTTCAGCTACATCGATCTCGAAAACGGTGAAGAGAAGTACGTCACCGTTCCTGAAAGCGGTGGCGGCGGATTGATTCCGGAGGGTGAACTCTCTCCGGGTGCACTCTATGCGGTTGCGACCAACAGTGCCAATGGCCATAAAGGTCTGATCCGACTCGATTTGCAGGTAATGGGCGGAAACGGTAAAATGACCGATACGGGATTTGGAACGGGTACGATCAAAGATGAGCTTAAAGAGGCCCGCAACTATCTTCAGGCAAACCTCTCCCGTGTGTCGCTCTCTGCCAAATTCAGCGAGCACGATTACCATATCAAAGCCAACGATTTAAACGGCATAGGAGGAGCTCAGGGGCTCACATTGGCGATATGGCTATCCCTGGTTTCAGGAACGCTTTCCAAGCCATTATTGCCTCAATTAGCTGTACTGGGGTCAATGGGGATCGGCGGTGGAATCATCGGAACCGACAACCTCGCAGATGCGTTGCAGATCGCAGCGGACAGCGGTGCGAAACGGGTTCTCATCCCTGCGGCCGATATGGTCCATTACGGAACGGTTCCAACCGATTTGATGTCAAAGTTGCAGCCGATTATCTATACGGATCCAGTTGATGCGGCGATGAAGGCGATGGGGGTGAATTGATCATCCTATATACCAGCTAGTGATGCTCGCCCGATTGTGCTTCATCTCCCAACTAACACCCTGCAAAGACTGTTCATACGTGTATCCCACCTTGGCATACTCCATCATGCGGCGCTTTGCAAAATTCCAACGAAGACCATGAGATGATTCCCTTGGAAAATTCAAAATGTCAGCCGTCTTTCGAAGATCAGTGTAATACATTTGCCGGTCGATTTTAAATTTGTCGTGTTCACGAATGTATCCTTCAAGCTGCACATAGGTCTCTTTTTCAACGAGTACCGGCCCCTCTTTGCCTCCCTTTTCACGGGTAAGGATCGAATATTTTTCTTTTTGGGTGATAGAATCGAAAACGGCACCTCTTAATTGCTCCGCTTTGATAAGCCCTACCCCCTCAAATCTTGTACCTCCCTCATACTGAATCCTGGATGAAAGCCTGTGAAGTGGATGAGAAAGCGTTTGAATCAATAAGTCCGGATCGGGATAAGCGCGGTTATGATAGTTGTCCGCCAGCAGATCAAGATTTCGATAGAGTTTGAGCATCTCAAGCCGTTTTGAGAAATCGTAGTTTTTTTGTACTGCTCCCTTGGATTGGCTAAAACGATTCAGTGCCGCTTCCAGCTTTCCGATGGCCGATACAATTTTTTCCAGATAACTGCGTGATGGATAATACTCCACCTTGTACTCAAGATATGCAAGCACATGATGTTCTTCGATCTTCTCGATATCTTTGACGTTCCAATGCTCTCGCAGATAATGCATCAGATTTTCAAACACCCGACGGTAACTGGCGGCACTCTGATAGGAACTGAGCATCTGATAATGAGGACTATTCGGATCGCTTCGATCTTCTTTCTTCAATCCTGGCAAAAAGATAGAGCGAATCAATTCAGCACTTTGAAAATAGGGACTCCCCCGCATGGTTTTCTCTTCAGGTATTTTTGTGATGAATTAAACCCTCATCCAGGGCAATGGTTCGTTAAGTCGATCTGCTCGTTTTTATCGATGATAGCATCCGCATCGTTCACATTATCAGGTTGACCTGCAAATGGTCAAAACTACTAAATCATTATCACCCTGTCGATTCAAAGCTCGCCACACTTTCTACATGATTTTTAGTCCACATCACCCATTTTGTAGAACAATAGTATGAAATGCGCTCTTTTGTTAGAGATGGTATGAAATCCCCGCAGGATTCTGAGCTCCACCTTCAACCGTAATGGTCAATGTCTTTAAAAAAAAGAACACGGTAATTGTATCAGGGTATGGCGTACGCTTTTACTGCGAAAAAAATTGAACCTGTTTCGAAAAAATCACCAGTTTCCTTTTTTTGCAATGACATTTGAAGAATCGCCAAAACAGGGTTATTAGAGCGTAAGGTCATTGTGCTCAAAGGACACTCAACAGTTCAATGAGATTACGTTTCACAATACGCTTTTAGAAAAATCAACCTAGAAAAAAATCATTTTTTTCAAAATTATGAATATAGATGAAACCAACATTGAAAGGATCAACATGGAGCAATCCAAAACACTTAACCTGGAACGTCTACTTAAGATGAATGAGAAAGACCAGAGTTTTTTACTGCGGTACCTGTCGCGATTACCTCTGGAATATCGCCTTGATATCATACAGCGCCATCGCCGCCTGATTCACAAGCTCAAAGAGCAACACGCCGATCTTGAAGTAGCAACACTATCATACGGAGCTATGCTCCTGGCCATTAAAACCTTCTACAACGAGGACAAGCAACTCAGTAAAAAACGGTTTGAGGATATGAGTCTCGAAGAGATCGGCGAACTGACGATTCGCCAAATCAAAACATTCGATCAAAAACGGCATACATCCTCACCAAAACGTGACACCTTGATCGGATATTGGGCAGAAGTAAAAACTCTTAAAACAATGGGAAAAGGTTTTCGCTACATCGCAAAATTTTTGCAAAAGAAACACCGTTTTGAGGTGGGGCATACCCTTATTCAAACTACCTGGAAACAATTGGAGGAAACGAAATGAAAAGTATAGAAAAAGCAAAGAATACTGGGATTCGGTTGTTTAATTTGGATGAACCGGTAAATGTGAACAATTTGTGTCCAAGAGGTGATTTTAGAGTGATTCGTATTTATGGATTGGAAAAACATCCAAGAACTCAAGAGTTAACACCTTTTCTAAAAAAAGTTCTGATCGACTATAAGGGTATGCTTTTGACAGAAAAATATGTAGAAATGATCTATATCCGAAAATATCTCAAACTTTTCGCCAGTAAACATTTGATTTCAGACGAACCAAATGATTTTTTCGAACTCAATATTGAAAAAGGTCAACCGCAGCGATTGTGTTGCAAATTTGATCCGAAGCGTTTTATTTATCGAGCGGAGGCAGATACAATATTGGAAGGATTAAATACTGCTTTGGATGGGTACTCCAAGAAATATTTTGATGAGAGTACAAATTCACTTGAGGCTTTGGCATATGTCGATTCCGTTCAGCATAATAGTGTTCAAAAACCAAAAGTTAAAAGCAAGGAATTTGTACAAGATGCCATGCAAGCATTTTGTATCAAAGAAGCAAGACAGCCTGATTAATCGGGCTACTCTCAATTCAAATTAATTTTAACAATAAATCCTTCATATTTATGCACCATTTATTTTCGTGTTGACTTGCTTCTATTGTTTTGTTAGAATTGATTTAAAATATTGGAAAAAAAAGCCCAACTGGAGCCTCCCTCGGTGCCGCCAGCAATGCTCTTAATGGTGGAGGTGGGGTGACTACCGTTGGTGCTTCCAATCCAACAAACAGCGCTTGGATGGATGCACAAAATAATAGCTTTGCCACCGCCAAACAAGAAGGGGATTTTAAATATCAGCACTTCGATCTAACTGGTTCAGCTAAACACCTCTCGGAATCAATCGGAGGATTTGATAAACTAAAGGGAGCATGAAATTCACCAACCCAAAAACTCGATGATCTTTTAGATGACGCGATGAAAAAATTAAAGTGAGCTGCCATTAAAAATAAAGGGGATCATCCCCTGCTCTCCTTCTTTTGCTAAAGGTAGTAGTGTGTATTTGATTTTCCAAAATTGCCAGAAGCTAAAATGGTATTTGTAAAAGTATCTCCTGCATCATTTTCACAAAATAACGCTAATTACAATCTTTCTCACCTCATTTTACTGGCCAAAGAGTGGAATCTCGACGTACGTGATCTTTTCCCTTCTAAAAAATACTAACCCGCATCTAAAAGATTTTCCCTCAAATTTTCATCAGCTTCTCGTTGAAGCGGATCACATCACTATAAAACCAACCTCGCTGACATTTCCCCCAAGCATTGTCAGTGCACTCTGTGCATCTCTGATCAGGTACATTACTGCCGTGGGCATCCATGTGAGAATAATAAATTTTTCATCTGTTGTCAGTTTCATGCTATACGATTTTCGAACATCACTTCACATTATAATATTCCTCCGTCAAACAAATAAAGGGTGTGAAGGATAGCATCGTTCCTTCTTTTTAATTTTCACTCTATCATAGCTTGAATTGAACATATGCTTTATCGGCAGTTTCTCTATCTGGAAAAGTTTGGCATATTATTCCAAGCGGCACTGCTTTATACACCGATCCAAAACTACGGATTAACACCCATTCACCTAACAGGTTTTCTGAGACTTCGAGACGGTACCATCGTTCACGATGGTTCACGGTTCGTATCATCGTCTGCATCATGATCTTCTTCTTTCGCTACTTTCTGTGGATTAGCTATGATGGTATAGTGGAGCATTAGCAGTACTCCGATCACACTCACAAACGCCATCCAATAGGGAACAGTGGAAGGTTCAGGAAAAGGTTTACCGATGACACTACACACGCTTGGATCATTGATGATCACATCCCCTTTCACAAATCCGACACCCTGCTCAAATCTCCACCCCTTTAAAGGATCAACCCGTACACTCTCCCCTCGCCATAATCCGCATGAAAGTGCGCTGTCTGCGTTAAACTGCTCCATCAAAAAATGCTTTCCAATATATTTACTGTGATTGCTGTAGGCAATCGATGTCATCCCAGCGAGCGCAATCACTCCCGCAAATATCAGTTCTCCTTTTCTGGCAAACAGCAAAAATCCCACCCCTAGCACAACAAAAAAAGTCATTATCCATACTTCAATCGAGTTTGAAGCTATCATCTCCAGTTTCATCTCAACGTTCCTTAATGGTTTTAGAGATGATTCCTGAACGTACATGGATTCGATACTCTTTATGAAGGCATAGATAAACACTCCGTACTTCACGATTGAGAATTCCACTGACGTTGTACCAAACTATCCCGAAAAAGCTTTTCCGTTTGATCAGCTCTATCGGATGTAGGCACAAAAGTTTCTCATAATCAAATCCCCTTCCTTTATGCTCGGTATAGAGGGTCTGCTCTCCCTCGATCTTGTAACTCTCTTCAGTAGAGTTGTACCGGAGTATCGCATCACGAAAAATTTTGTGTTGCTCTTCACAACCTACGAAATAAAACCGCTCCCCCTTAGGATTGATAATAATCTCTTTTCTCTCTTCATCGATACACAGATCAATATCGCTGTGAATAACTTGGGACATTAAATCTCCTTTTAATTTAGACTAAAATAAACATATATCTATATATTTCTGCTATTATATACTCATATATAAACAATGTCAACACTTTGTATACATATTTGATTATATTAAATCACAATTTAGTACCTATATGTATATTTATGATATTTTGCAAAGTGTGTAGTAAATAGTGGTAATATTTATAAGAAGTAAACATTTAATTAATTAAAGTATACTTTAGTTCACAAATAAGACTTTTTAAATAATTTAGTAAACATTTGAAGTGGTTAGGATAGAATTTTATAAACGAATAAGTATTTGGGGACTCATGGACAAACACGCATTTAATGCTATGCTCAAATCTGCCGGGCTCAGTAAAAAAGAGTTTGCCGAAATTTTAGGGACTACCGGCGGTACGATTTCAAACTGGGGGAATGAGGGAAGAGAGATCCCTTATTGGGTTGAGTCGTGGTTGAGTCTCTATATTGAGAACATGCAGTGTAAAAAGCTCAAAGAAGCCATCAAAAATAGTGGTGTGTGTAAAGAACTGTAGAGTTCTCTCCCTTTCAGGCCTTTCATCAACGCCGAGAAATAGATATTGTTCGTGTATTTGCTTCTTGGTTAACCTAAGATAAATTATATTGAATAATTTATACATGTTATGACAGTTATTTTTATAAAAGGTCAATTTATCAAATAAACTCTGTGATCAAGCTCATTGATTGTTATCAATCTCATATCTGAGCTATTAAGAAGATATTAACCTATGAACCCATCAAAGAATTCGATCCAAAAGTCGCCTTCAAAAATCTGTTTTACTATCTAAGAATCACTTATAAATCCCCTTCCAAGAGGTTTTCATATTTCCTTTTCTTCATTATTTTAATAATATTGTCAATACTACGATTAAATTTTCGACCAATTCGTTTATGGAGTTTTCTCCTTATTTTTGTATAACTAAGTTCACTTTTTTGCGATTTTGAATAAGTATACTTCATTTTTCTAGTAGACATGTTTATCCTTTGTACTAACATATACGTATAATACGTATAAATTCAGACACAATATGTCTTCTTTTCTTTTTATACTTTGTCAGGTAAAAACACCTCCTCACGGTGGCATTTCACAAGTAACGTGCATACAACTTTTACCGCACGCGGCTTAAGCGCCGATGACTAAGATGCAGTGCAGTGAGCTTTCTAAGAGAAATATGTCGCTTATAAAGATACTTATCATAGTTTCAATCAATCAGTTAAATATTAAGGGGTAATTTGGTTAAATTATTGCTCTGTTCACGTCAAAACACCATCGAATAAATGCTGGACAGGCTATGTCATAAATCTCTTGTTAATCTGTTTTAAATAAATTTTAAAATATGCTTATTAATAAGAGATTGCTTCAATTGTTGAAAATAATAAATTAAGTTTTTACTGCAAAAATCACATTTTTTTAGAATCATCTATTGGTCTTATTACATCTGATTATCCTCTGCTTATTATCTAGAAATTCTATCGTTTCTATGTCCTAATAAGTGTAGCCAGATCAAAATATTTTTAGCATTTTCCATGCATTTTATACGTCGATTCTCCGACAATCATCACTTTTATTCCGCGCTAAGATACTGGTCACTATGACTCAACAAAAAAAGGGAGAGAATTGCAACACCTCTGAATCACCATCCACTATATCTTGTATAAAATACACTTGATAGAGATTTTATAAAGCTTGTCATGATAACCAACAAATCTCTTTAGAGATAATAATTTCATCTCCTATGACACTCTCTAAATAGGTTCCATAAAACTCAAGCTGCTTGTCATAGCCATTTTCAATTATGACATCTTCAGGAGATTTTTCATTCAATGCCGTGGTTTTAAAATCTACGATCACCCATCCGTTGGCTTCATCATCGTAATAAAACAAATCGATACTACCACGAATTTGGTTTCCATCTTGATGCATAACAAAGTCGTGCTCAAAATACGCCTCAGCACCGTTTTTGAGTTTAGTAAAATGACGACTTTTCATAAATACTTTAGACATACGGATGATATTGTTTTTAAATTCTTCAGGAACATTGTATTCATTAAAATACCGCTCATATATGTTATCGTTTTCGAGTTCATGCCAGTGATTTTCAAGTATTTTATGGACAACACTGCCAGCGGTTCCGGCATCAAACTCTCTCTCTTCTAAGAAACTCAACGGATTGACTGTTCCGCTTGGACAGATAAATGAGAACCGTGAAAACTGTTGCGGTTCAACTATTTTTGGCGGGATGACTTCAATCTCTGCATTGGTCGCGTCATTACCGCTCCACTCTCCGGGATAATAGATCGAGATATTTTTTATTTGATCGATATGGCGCTCATACAGCTCTTCATAATCGATACCCAACACATTATTGACGAGAGTGAAATAATTGTTACTGCCGCAGTTGTAGCAAAGGCGTGGTCCCTTTTCGTAATTATTGATAGCTGTTGAGAGGACGAGGTGATGCTCTGGTCGTGTCATCGCAACGTAAAAGAGACGTTTGCGTTCGGCAAGATGCTTTTGGTTTATCCGCTCTTTGATGAACTTATAGACAAGAGGTTCATATTCGCCGATTTTAAAACCAATCAACTCTTTGTTTTCAAACCGATCATAGACGAGTGTCTCTTGCTTCGACATCCCTAAAAAGGATCGATTCATCGCACCGATGATGACCATAGGCCATTCCAGTCCCTTTGAGCCGTGCATAGTCACTATCTCGATAGACCCAACCCCCTCTTCGATCACGAATGCCTCTTCTTCGATGACGTTCTCGTTGTGGATAAATGCTTCGAGCTCATCGCTGAATCCTTTGAGATTCGATCCCATACGAGTCGAGTATTCGTGTGCCATGTCAATCAATTGTTCAATATTAGCTGCACGTTGCTCATATCCATCAATATGACGATAGAGGTGCAATAATGCTCTCTCTTCGACAATGTTTTGCACCAGTTTATGCAACGGCGTATAAAACGACAAAGCTTTCCAGCGGAATAGAATTTCAGGTAAGCGTTTCACTCTCAAGCAGTATTCGATCTCATCGGCACTGCATCGTAAAATGTTCGATCGTAATGCTCCGCTAATAACATATTTCTCTTTTCCGCGAAGATTCTCCCAATCTAGATTATCCATGATAGAGAGAAGTTTTAGAACAATAAAAATATCGTTGACCTCTTTGGTCTCAAAAAAGTTGCCGCTGTCGCTTACTTTGGCGCGCAGCCCCAGTTCCAAGAGACATTGTTTGAGAGGGAGCATGTGTTTGCGCGAATCGAACAACACTGCAATCGCCTTTTTGCCTTCGCTGTACGCTTGGGCCACATCACTATACTGAGGATGTTTGCCTTGGGTGACTTCGTGAATAAATGAGGCGATATGACGGAGTTCTTGTAGAGATTCATTGCACTCGTCTTCACACTCTGCTATTGTATGATCGACCGGTGTGGCGAGAATCGCGATTGTCCCCTCCCCTTTCGTATCAGGTGTTAAGAGCGGTTCGTACCGTGCTTCAAAGTCATTAAAGATCCGTGGTTGAGCGGTATAGGTGTTAAACAAAGCGATACAATCATCGGCGCGAAATTCGCCGATACAATTTATCGGCTCCAACGCAATAGACTCTTTTTTCGCCATCGCCGGAGCGAATACATCATTGACTAAATCAATAATAGAGCGATCACTTCGTCGGTTGACCTCCATCGAGAGCGGTTTTTCAATTCCTATCGATCGGCTAGCCTTTGCAAAAACCGAAACATCGGCACCTTGGAACGCAAAGATAGATTGTTTTTCATCACCGACAATAAAGATATTCGCATTGTTTTTAGCAGCGGCTTTGGTAACAATCCCCCATTGGTAGCTATTGGTATCTTGAAATTCATCGACCATAAAGTAGCGGGTAGAAAGGGCAATATCTTTTTCCAAAAGCATATTGGCTTGCTCCAATATAGTTTCAAAATCGGTATACCCCTTTTCTCTCAAAGCCAAGCGGAATCGCTCGTACACTTTCACAAACAGAGCGTGAACGTATTTTAGTGTGCTCACGTAATAGCGCTCCGCATCGGGATCGATCATAGTCCATTTGAGTTCTTTGAGTGCATCTCGCAACCCTTTTACCGATTCAAAGGTATCTTCTTCGATATTTTTATTTTTTCGAAATTGTCCCGGATACTCAAACCACTCTCCATGACCTTGCAAGAGTGTTTTAGCATTCGCCAAAATTGCGTCGCAATAATCGCTCTTGGATGGGTCTTGGGTTGCAAGAGCACCGAGTGCAGAAAAACCTTTTTCAAAATGTTCCCGATACGTACTCAGGTGAGATGCCATCCAAATCTCACGGAGTGAAAACTCTTTATCATCACAAAGGAGGGCGTAATTGTTGAATGCTTCGCGAAACTGTGCGTTAAAACTGTATTTTTGGGCGATTTGGGAGAGTTTGTAGAGTGAAATCGTCTGATTGATCTCTTTGATAATTTCGGGTTCATCGCTTAGAACAGCTCGATACGCATCGGTGTACGCTAAAATCTTTTCATCATCACCGATGATCTGGGGCTTGGAATCGAGTTTGAGATAGTCACCGAATTGTTCGATCAAATCAAGACAATAAGAATGAATCGTACTAATGGTGGCTGATGATAGATATCGCAGTGAATGCTCCAGCATCGATTGGACATGTTCTATCCATGGTTGATCCAAAGGGTTGAGCGCTTTATGAATCGAATCGTAATCATCATGTTTGAGATCGAGTTTGCCCTCAATATACCGGAGGGTGTTTTGGATCAGAGAGAAAATACGGCTCTTCATCTCCAGCGCACCCGCTTCGGTATAGGTGATGGTGACGATCTCATTTGGACGGGCGGGACTTAACGCTTCAAGCATAGGCCGAGACGATTCCCCTTCATAAAACAGGTTGAATCCCACCAGAATATTGATGTAACGGCGTGAAAGGGTATAGGTTTTACCTGAACCCGCTCCGGCACTGATGGCGACATGGTTAAAAATATCAAATTTATTCATTATCGCCTCCATCATCGATTATCCCCTTGTGAGGCAATATGTCTTTGTGGCAAATTCGCTCATGCGGACAATACTCGCAGTTGGTATCTGATGGACTCATCCTAAAATCCCCCTCTTCTATCCCTGCTTTGATCTCTCGAATCCGAAGTTTGAGCCCTTGCGCATACGCTTCATTGAACAACAATCCATTGGCTTCATCCGTGCTCATGTGCGCGTATCCCTTTGTCCCCTTGCCATCGCGCATTGCAAGAAGATATGAGTCAATCGTATGATCTGCATATGCCTGTGACGCATAGAGAAGATAGAGAGGCAGTTGGAACTGTTTGAACGACCCCATCTCTTCAATCAGACGGTTTTCCTTGTCCTTGGAGTATTTCCCCGTTTTATAATCGATAACGGTGAGTATTTTGTTCTCTTTATCCAAATCGATGCGGTCGATAAACCCTTTGACTATCGCTTTGTCTTTATCAGCGGTAATCATAAAATCATCATCGAGCAAGAAGCGCTGTTCGCTCTTTTCAAAATGTTCCAGTTTTCCGTTGGTATAGACGTAGTCTAAAAACCGAATAAGTAGACCGCGTTCGTGATGCTCTTCAAATAGCCCTTTGAGCAAATCATCCAAAACGATCTCATGAAAAATGTTCGGTGTTTTCCCCTCATCCACAATATGTTTTTGGATATAGGATTGATGGACATCTGTGGCAATGGCTTGGAGACGCTCTTTGATCGGTATCGTTGCCTCATCACCCAAATCAATACTTCCAGCTTTTACCTCTTTAGAAAACACTTCGGCGATGGAGTGGAAAATCGTCCCGATATCGCTCGCTTCAAGTGCGTCATCATCGCGTTCGATCATGAGAGGTTCAGCACCGTATTGATAGGTCAAAAGATAACGCAGCGGACATTTGGCATATTCATTGAGGCTAGATGCGGATAGGACTCCGCTCTCAAAACGATGTTCGCTCAATAAGCCGTCATAATGTCCAGTTTCATTTGCATGCATTGAAGAAACATATTCTTCAAAACGCTCATCTTGGTGGAATCGGCGGTGATGGAGTAGATATTCATTCTCTGATTCCATCTCATACCCCTCAAGTCGAATGACAGGGAGATCGGTGATGATCGGTGAAATAAAGAGCTTCTTTTTCCCCTCTTGCAATGCAGTCGAGATGTGCAACGACTCACAATTACGTCGAAGCTGATCAAAATAGTACTGGCTCAATAGATACGAATTATCGACTCCTAAATAGTGTTCACGCTGATCGGGTGTGGAGAGAAAGTTCCCTTTTGATTTAGGAGGAAATACGGAGAGATCGGTTCCGATAAAAATGATGTGTTTGAAAACATGCTGTGTCATCTGGTTGGGTTCGGCTACCCATATCCCGTAATCTTCTTTAAGAGGGGGTATATAGGTCTCTTCAGCCAAAGAGAGGATCATCTCTTTGAAGTCAATTTTTGTATCAAAAAGCTTTTGCGTATTTTCTCGCAGTTTTGTGGCCCGAAGATGGAGTTTCTTGATTTGTAAAAACTGTTGTTTTACCTCTTCGATCCCCTCATAGGTGAGTATCCCTGATGTTAGATCCTCTTGGACTTTTTGGGCATAAAACTCATTAAACTCTTCAAAATTTTTATACAAAAGATAGGTTTGGAATAACGGACATTGCAACATCGGTGTCCCAGAGCTAAATCGCAGTTTCATCCCGTATTGTGGGGCATAGCTTTCCAATACACGGCGATAGCTGCCAAGGTTTCCGGTTACGATAGCAATATCGGTATCTTTGACATCCTTCATCATCGACGCTCTTACTGCTTTGATCGCAAAAATCGCCTCATCAAAACGAGATTGCTGTGGTGTGTAGGTAGCTATAGGGTTTACACTATGATGATCAGTTTCAACGCTCTGAGCATGAGGTAGGGCGCGAATGATATCCAGTGCCTCTTTTTCTAAAGTATTACCGTAAAAGCGAACACCATTTTCCTCAAAAGTGTCGATAACGACTTTCGAGTAGGTGTTAAAATAATCGGTATCTTTGAGTGCTTCGATCGCTTCTATCAGAACATCGGCGTTATCTTTTAACCCCATCGATTGTTTCAAAGTTTTGTAGGCATCCAAAATAATGGAGAGTTCAAAAAGCTTTTGAGGCGGATAGTCGAAGCTCTCAAGACTGATTTTATTACGCTTACACGCTAGTATATGCGCATAGAGTTCGCCGATTGCTGATTCAGCCGTGGATAGATAATCGAAATGGTCCAGTTTCAAGCTCTCAACCACACGTTGTAGTAGCATTTTTCCGATCATAGCATCCATCGCAACCGATGATGAAAAGAATTCAGAGGAGAGGAGCGCACCGAGGGTAATGGCTTTGATGGCTCCGGTGTGATTGGATAGATATATATCCACTGATTCGGTTGAACGGGCGATAAAGAGAGTTTGATTGAATTTCATTATTTTGTAACCTATCTGACTTTTATACCAATGGGGATTTTTATGATGTTGCTAAATACCGAATTGCTATATTCACACGTAAATGCCTTTTCAGTTAACTCAGTTTCATTTGTTATTTCTGGGTAAATAAATATCAGCTTGGCTTCCTCATCACGCTTTACACCAATTAATTTTTTAATTTCTGGTAAACGTCCATAAAGTGACAATTGTTGATAATCATCTTTAAATCTATCAGTTTTGTCATTATTTTCAAACCAGTATTTATATTTTGCATCAATTATTAATCCTTTCCCTTCAACAATAAAATCAGGACGAAGATTCCATGAAGAATAAGCTTTTCCATTTGATTGATCATACCCAGGTATCAATAAGTTACCATACACTTTTCTTAGTTTAACTTCAACAAAACGCTCAAATAACTCAGGCATATTGATGAAAAATGGAGGAATTTTTACACTCTTGCCAATATCATTATGTGTATGTACAAAACCAAATCTTTTGAAGATCATTTTGGCAAGTTCCAATGCTTGTTTATAGTCTTTATAAAAGGGAGAATGTTTAATCGAAGAAAAATCAGATTCCAGGACATCACAGACTTCAACCAGCTCAAAAGCATTTGTATTTTGTTTGTAAGTTCGTAAAATTTCTTCATTATTAGAGATACTAGAAAGATATTTCATGCATCTAATTAGTGCTGTTTTTATAATTTGGTTTTCGATACAGTTAACTGTAAAAACCTGATGTTTACAAACAGTTTTATCCAATCTGTTTTTGAAATGATTAGTTTTGATAGTTTGGTTAATTAATATCTTTCCTTTGACTTTCGAAGTCATATTTTCTGTGATTGTTACATACCCTTTTTTTAATCCTTTTAGAGTAATCTTTTTAACAATTTGTAAAAAATGCAATATTAAAAAAGGAGTTAAATAATCTTCTGAAGATTTAATATCTATCCATTTTTCATTAAAAAATATTTCATAGGTATCATTCAGTTTTTGTGACACAATCGGGTCATCAAGACATTCAATGAACATAGAGAGATAAGATGCAAATTCTCCATTATATTCTTTCGGACTCACATGAATATACAATTCCTCCTCAAGCCATCTACACCCTATGAAATAGTGAGACTTCATGACAGGTTCTAACATTTCATTTAACTCTTGATGAATTCCTAAATACTTTGCACTATTTTTCAAAAATTCCTGATTATATACAGCTATTTTTGAAGGGTTGATACTTTGATTAATGATTTCATGTTCTTTGGCTTTAACCTGCATTTATCAATCTTTTTCCAAACCTTGAATAATCTCTCTCGCTGATTCCAATAAAATTCCATCAGACAAATACTCTTTTAGTAGCGGTAAAACTTGATATTGTAGTTTAGTTTCCAAAGTGCTTTCATTGTCAGCTATAAAATAAGAATGTCCCAGCATGACATTTTCTTTTTTAAATTCAGGAGATAAATGGTCATCAAATATTTTTAGTACATCTCTAAATTTAGACTGCTCATGTACAACTGATTCATCTGGTAATACATTTATAAATGAGAATCGTCGCCGTATTGCATAGTCTATATGTCCAATACTTCTATCAGCTGTATTCATCGTTCCAATAATATATAAATTTGGAGGTAATATAATCGTATTGCCATCATTTTCCTCGCTATACATACTTTCAACAGGCTCTCCTCTGTATTCAAGTGCATAAATCAATTCCCCTAGGACAGTTGACAAATTGGCGCGATTGATTTCATCAATGATAAGAACAAATGGTTTGGCATTTTCTTTAGAATCTTTATAAGATTCATAGGCAGCCTTTGCCATCAATGCAAGTACTTTATTTTCAACTTTGTACTCAATTTGGGTGCCATTAGATTTAGCAACAATACCACGCACAAAATCTTCGTAACTGTACGAAGGGTGAAACTGGATTAGTTTTACTCTATCTTTTATTGAGCCATCAATTTCACTATTCATTGAGCCATCAATCATGAAATTAGCCAACATTTTAGCAAGTCTTGTTTTACCTGTTCCAGGAGGGCCTTGTAAAATTATTTGATACTGATTTAATAAAAGTCTAGTTAATTTGTCCATGTATTCGCCTTTTTTCATTATTTCAAAAATTACACTTAATTTTTTGACCGCTATTAAAACATCTTTTTCTGATGGTAATTCATGAATATTATTTTTGAACCAAATAGCACCAATATGTTTTTCTTGTTCATTAAAGTTCAATTCCGGAAAAGTATTTTTTAAATATTCGTGAATTTTAATATTGCCAAAAATTAAGTTTTTGTTATCTTTAATAAAAATACCGCCTCCCCATCTAGCTCCTATAGTAATATTTAACTGAGTAGCTGGCATATAATTTTTATCACCATAATAAAATCCAACTCTGAAACCATTCTCGTTTGACCATTGTGGTTGAGTTGGATGGCTATTTTTTCCTCTAGAAAATGTTGAGAGTGATTTGATATAAGTTGGTAATTTATCCCGAAAATCAGATAAAAATGAAAAAACTCTCAACCCCTCTTCCAAATTTTCATCTTTTACTTGTTTTTTTATTAAGTTAATTTTTTCAAAATCAATAGTTTTTATAAAATCGTCCCATGATTCACTAAATTTTCTTTGTATGCCAATATCCTTTTTAATCTGCTCAATTTCATAAAAAGATGTAAAATTTTTTTCCAACATTTCATCAAGAATTTGTACAAGCTGTTCATTACCTATATAAGTGAAACCAATTTGCCCAATTCTTTTTTTATCATCAGGTAAGTGTTTTTCTTCGTTGAATTCAATAAAGTTATCTAACTTAAAACTAGTACTTCGATCTGCTCTTAAATTAAATTGATCAATTTCATGAGGTTTGTTGACTGGTCTAAAATTTCCATATTCAACTCTATTATATACACCAACGATTTTTTTGTTCGAATAAAATATGATAATATTCTTATCACCTTCAATTTGCGGAGGATTTGTACTTTGAAAAAATCCATATACATGCTCATGGTCGTTCCAAGCGCCATCAAAAAGAAAATTCAAACTTTCATGTGCTATGCCACCATCTTTTACATGTTTATGACCAGATGTTGTCTGATTATCTAATCCTGTCCATCCATTATTAATCCATGCGATATTAGCAATTAAAATTTTCATATACATTCCTAAATATATTTATTATGCGATTTGATACACTCTTCGGATATCTAATATTCAATGATTCCTCCCATACGCTTCAATACTTTCATGTATCACCTTCGCACTCGGCACCACAGATGATGAGAGATCCAAATGGACATCCTGATCATCGAAAAAGATATCGGCACCAAACGCTTCGAGCACTTCGTATTTGTCTGTTCCGCCCAAAAAGAACGCTTCATCGATCCGGACTCCCCACGCATTGAGCGTTTTAATGACACGTTCGTGTGTCGGTGCCCCTCTGGCGGTGACGAGAGCAGTTCGGATGGGGGATTCTTGGTCTTTGAATTTGGACTGGATGTTTGAGATAGTGAAGAGAAATTTGGCAAATGGACCTTGTTCCATTGGGTTGTGCATATTATTTTTCTCATGCTCGATAAAAGCTTCAAGCCCGTGTTCTTTATAGACTAGTTCCGACTCTTCGGAAAACAGCACTGCATCCCCATCAAACGCGATGCGTACTTGATCTCCGAGAGAATTATGAACACTCTCATGTGAAGGGAGGATCTTCGCTGCTGCGACACCGCTTTTGATGGCATTGATCACATCAGCATCGTTTGCCGAGAGAAAAAGATCGACTTTGAACGCTTTGAGATAGTTGGAGATATCATTGCCGCTCGTCCAGCCTGATCGGCTGATATCGAGATTGCACTCTTTGATCGCATTCGTGATTCGCAGGCTCGTAGCGGCATTGTTTTTGGAGAGGACAATCACTTCGACCTGTTTTTCATCACTTGGGAAAAAAGAGTTGATTTTCAAGAGATTTTCGACCAGACGGTATCCCGTCCCCTTGGATAACGGTTTATGCTCGTTTTCAAGCTGATACTCGTAATAGTGATCCAACCCTTTTTCTTCAAAGACTTTGTTTTCAGCTTCGAGGTCAAAGAGAGCACGGGAAGAAACCGCAACAACGAGTTTGTTTTGTAGATTATAGCCCATCGATTTTACTTACGCATTCAATACGTTGTTAATAGCTTCGCGGGTCTCATCGTCGAGACGTTCAGCGTTGTTGAGCAGCCATGTCAAATAGCCTGGATCGCTTTGCACTACTTCTGCAGGGGTTTTACCACGGTATTTTCCAAATCCGATCGTAATGACGGCCGACCCTTTAGTAGCTTTCATATGGTGAAGCAGCGTTGCACGTAAATCACTGTCTAAATCGAAGTTCTCTAGCATGTATTTGAGGTCATTTCGTGCTTCGAGTGCAACCTCTTCAAATCGCTTCCCTTTGTGTTTGCCAAACGGAACGTAGTCGAGAATGATCGGTTTGGAACACAATTCGATCATGCCCTCAGCGTTGTGAGATTCGAGAAGTTTCTCATATAGGTGCTTAAGAACGATTACATCCCCTAGTGCATCATGAGCTTTGATCTCGATTCCCAGTTTATCGATGAGGGGTTGCTCTTTGTGATAAAGCCCCCATTGATACCGTTTGAACTGTAGCCCGTGCGGTGTGTCGAGCGGATGCCATGCACGCAATACCCGGAAGGTATCGACAAGTTTCATCTCGAGTCCCATCCCCTCTTTGGCAAGCATTCCAAGGTCAAATTCGGCGTTTTGTATCACCATCAGATTATCAGGCGTATTAAGCTCTGCGAGACGGTTGAAAGCGGATGTTTCAATACATTTAGGCGCACCGGTCAGCATCTCGGGAGTAATGTGATGGATTGCCATAGCTTCAAAACTAATCGGAAGCGGAGGGGTACAAAGATCATTGTGAAGCTCTAATATCTCACCCTTCTCATCGCATACTAGATAGCTGAGCTGACAGATACGATCGACCTCCCCTGCCCCAGTGGTTTCGGTATCGAGGATAATGGTATGACGCATGGAGACCTTTCTATTAAAAAGTAATATATTTTAGTGTTTAATCACTTAAATGTGATCATGGCAGTTTATTTGGCAACGTTTTATCCGAAAGAATAGTTCCAATACCTACAATTGCCATGCCACACACTTTATTGTCTAATGAATAAGTCAATACACTGATTTGGCTAAGACGTTTGAGTGATTTATGATCATTCATCAGTATCGCCCACGCTTTAGCCGTCCATCCATCCTGATCCATCACATTAGGATCGATACCACTTTGCAGCAGTAACGTAATCGCATCATAATTTCGTGAAGCTACCGCTTGCATCAACCCTGTCAAACCTAGAGCATTTTTACTTTTTATAACCTGAGGATACAATTTGAGTATCCGTTTGAGTTTTAAGTTGTTGTGAGATTTGATGGCATTGAAATAGCCATTGCGGATATAACGCCGAATAAGTTTGAATTTGATTAGGGTGAATTTATAAAATATCTGGATGGTTATCATGCCGATCTCCTTGTATAGTCTCATATTGAAACTATACACATTTAGCTGGACATGATTTGTCTGAATTTTCAAATATTACTTCTGTAATTTTTTCAGATCCGAAATACATTTTCCCTTCTGGTTCAAAACTTTTTCACACAATATTAAAAACTCTTCATACGAAAGATCGTTTTTTGCATCATTTACTGCCCATCCGGTTACGACAAATAACAAATCAATGTTTGATCTGCCGTTAAGATGATCGACAGTAGGCAATTTAGGTTCTTTCTTATAGTTTTTTATACCATTCTCTTCATTCCCAAAGGTACCAAGGAGGCCCCATTCAAGCATCTCACCGGTATAAAAATCACATCCTTCGCTGAGAACGACAGCTTTATGTATTGCTTGTTTGTATTGTTCCTTTGTAAATTGATTTCCATCGCGTTTTCGATGTGCCATGGCTTTTCTATCGAGCCAAGTTTGGTAATCTTTATCTATAATGAAATTCGGGGTAGGATATTTAGTTGCCATTATCATTGCCTTTATTTATATTTCTCAAGAACTATACTATTAATCAATCAACTTAGGATTCCATATATGCTTTAATGACTCTACCCATCTTAGGGTGCTTCAGTTTTTTAATTGCGCTCGCTTCTATTTGACGCACACGCTCTCTTGTCACATGCAAAACTTCACCAATTTCGCTCAATGTAAAATCGCATCCATGCAAACCAAGTCTATCCAGTGTAATTAGAATACACGTGACATTACCATTACAGCCTAGCAGTTCTCGCATCACGAAATCTTTTTCGTATCTTACAGTTGATTCATACATCCTTAGACTCTTTCGATCATAGCGACAAGTTCGGCAATCTCTTCTAATTTTGTCTGATTCTTCGGTGTGCTCAGTTTACGCAATGCCATCAATAAAACCTGACGACAAGTTTCTTTTGGGATTTCTAGCACCAACGAAATTTCTTCCAATGTAAATTCAACATCATTCTGTGTACTGGATACCATTGAGACTCCTAGGTTTTATATGATGAGATTGTATAAAAATCAAAAATTTGTGTCCTGAGAACAAACTTAAACGCTTTTATCTATATTATTCTTCATCTCAGTGCTTTTTTTATGTTTTATGATTTGCTCAATATAATGCGACCACATCTCTCTAATCGAACTGTCGATATTGCTTAACCATCGCGTCACATTAATCCATTCCTCTTTGTGAATATATTCGACGATCCATTCCAAATCTGACATGACCTCATCACTGTCAAGGTACTTAGACGTTGATTTTTGCAATTGTTTTAACTCTTCAATAAAAGTATCTAATCGCTTTGTAATATCCTCTGTTTGCGATTTATTCAATTCAACTCGCAAATACTGAGCCTCCGTGCAAAGTTCCTTGATGCGCTCATAGTTTAGCCGTTTGGATTTTGGAGCAGTTTCACCGATATACTCGTGTACTATTTCAATTTGTAGGGGATTTGGATTGTCATTCATGCTGTCTCTCTTAATCTATTATTTGAGAAACAGTATGCTGATTTAAATGGACAGAATTTGTCTAATTCCTTCCAATCCACCAAATGGCAGTTTTATCGTCCCATGCAGTCCTTGATATTCTCGTGGGTTAATGCGTATCAAAGAGGTATGAAACTGTTTCGCGGCACTCTCACTCATACGACGAATAGATGCTATCGCCGTTCCGGCACCGATTTCAATGACAGCAACTTTCTTCTTTTCATTAGCCATATCCAATTTCCAACGACCAAAACGTTTCATCTGCTTATCACTGCGTTCACTTATCCAATCCCAATCGCCGAACATCAATATATTTGGGCGGGCCAACGCACTGCATTTTGGACAGAGTGGATACGGTGCTTGTGCTTGGAACACTTCCATATTTACTGTGATCTTCGTCTCCTTAGCAGACCATATTCCATGATCTTTACTCGCTGTACATTGTAGATGATGGATACTTCCATGTATTTCGCAGATTTGAGCTTCATCAAACCCTGCTTTTTGGAATTGCCCATCGACGTTTGAGGTAAGGATAAAATAGTTATCCCCTTTGGAATGACATAATTCTAGTAGCTTCGAAAATCCTTCATGAGGAATAGTCTCACTATAGAGGTTTAGACGGTGACCATAAAATGCCCACGCCAGAGATGGGTCCCGTTCAAACCATTCGGGATTGGCGAGAGCTTCAAACGATAGTCCTCTCGCTTTTGCAACAGGGTATGCTTGCCAAAATCCGGTATTGCCTCTAAAATCGGGGAGTCCGCTATCCACACCCATTCCTGCTCCGGCGGTGATGAGGATCGCGTCAGCTGATTCTATAATGGCACTTGCTTGCTGAATGTAGCGTTCTATCTCATCAGTCTTCAAGCTCAGCCGCCCACATTGCTTCTTTTTTTGCATGCAGCTCTTTTGCTACATCATATGACATAATCCAAACTACCGCATCAAGGCATTTTGGTTCACCATTTTCATCTTCATAGCGATTGTTGATCACATGATATTCGAGACTATCTATCTCAACATCGATCGCGATAGTTCCCAAAAACGGCCATTCCAAATATCCTAACGGCACATTGTCAAAAACATCTACAATTGCAATATGAGGGTAATTCTCTTTCATCCATTGGATGAATTCATCCCGTTTTTCCCAATTCGTCTTCTTTTTATCCAAAAACCCCATAAATCCATTCTCTTCTTCGATACGAATGCCGAGCCTTGCTTTGGCGTAGGGTTCATTAAATGAGATGAAGATGGTGTCTTTTTTGCGAACCTGACTGATATATTCTTCAATTGTTGCAAGTATTTGTGCCATTTTATTTCCTGTATATCATTTATGTTGTCAATAGTATATCTTCAAATTTGGACATAATTTGTCTAGATTAGTTCTGCAAAGCCAATCTATAAAAAAGATTTTTTTTCACGCTTTTGTAATGTGCGAAGCCGATTTTTTCGTATTGTATGCGTGCAGTTGTGTATTCTTCATCGGCAGTGGTATAAAGGCTCAAATACTTTTTATTTTGCTTTCTTGCTTCATTGATTGCAAAAGCCAAAAGTTTTGAGCCTATTTTTTGTCCGCGATATTGAGGATCGACACAATACCATCCCAGCCAAACAGTATCCTCAACATCGTTTTCCGTATACAATCCGATTAAACCTGAGAGACTATCTGTATTCGGATCAATAGCAGTCCAATATGCCAATTCTACGATTCCAAGCTTTTTATGTACTTGGTGTTTTACTGGATTTAAACAGGCTTGAAGTGTCTCATATTCATATTTACCAAGGTCAGGAAAAACGGCATCACGCAAAGCGATTACACTGTTTAATGTCGATATATGCAGGGGTTGTATTTGGATGTCCATAAGCGTACTCCTCTGATTTGATAATCAAAGTATAGAAGAGAAAGTGGACAGTTTTATGTCAACAAGTTTTTCATTTCAGTGTCGAGCGGGATAATGAACGATCTTCTAATCTCAATATTGCCGTGTCCACGAGTCAAAAATTCCGCTACAGCATTAACAAATTGGATTCGGATTCCGTTTCCGCCGTTTCGCTCAACTTCAAACACTTTGAGAGAGTCTTCAAAATTGCAGATGCAATAGAGCAACTCCGCATCTTCCAGCTCAGGATCGTCCTCTTGGTCCAAATCAAAATCAAAAACGATTTGACCATCATTATGCAGTTCAGGATTACTAAGATTGAGATAATATTTATTACAGCATTTGTTTTCTTCGATAAATCGCGCCCATCCCAGCGGTTGCGTATAGACTCGATCAAAATAGACTGATTTTTTTGTCACTTCTCCCATGATGGCTTCATAGATATTTTTATAATCGACTTTTCGATTTGAACTGCCAATGGATATCATGTTTTATCTCCGATATTTTGAATAAGTGTAATTTGAAAAGTGGACAAAATGGTTCCAATCTATTTAAAGGTTTTATATACTTCTGTAGGAAATATTATGTCTTGAACACCTACTTTTTCTTTCCAGAAATTATAAATACCACGAGCAATAGGTTCAAATTCTTGTGCAGTAATAAAATCACTTTTTGCATTATTACAAACATGACATGCAAGCCTACAATTTTCCACACTGTATAAATTATGACCATCAGAAGTATCAACTCGTTCTATTTCTAAGGATACACCTCGTGTTTTTCGCTTTAATCTGACATATGGAGTACTTAAATTATTGACACCATCTAAAGAAATTTTTATTTTGCTTTGATTCACTCCACAATAACAACACGTTTCACCATTTTTAATCTGTTCTATATACCATCCATAAAATTCTTTCCAATCATGAAATTGAAATTCACCTTCGTTAGCACTACTTTTTTTATTACTATATTTCTGATATATTTCATCAATTGTTACTTTATCTGTAGACATTGAATCTTTAAGGTTTAAATATTCAATAATGTCTATATTAAAGATTTGATCTGCAATACATTTGTCAATTCCGCCATTTTTAGCATACATTTCTTTCAGTTTTT
This sequence comes from Sulfuricurvum kujiense DSM 16994, assembly GCF_000183725.1. NCBI lineage: Bacteria > Pseudomonadati > Campylobacterota > Epsilonproteobacteria > Campylobacterales > Sulfurimonadaceae > Sulfuricurvum > Sulfuricurvum kujiense. The sequence continues at coordinate 1,730,967 of NC_014762.1, forward strand.
CTGCTGAAATCTCAATCTTCTCTGCAATTTGCGCATAAGTGCAAATTCGTTCGATAAACACTGTGTCAAAATATTTTTTCTCCAAATCTGTCATATCAAGCTCCAATCATTATTGTTGACATCATATCATTATTCGTTCTTAGTGAAGTGGATATTTACTGTCCACTTTCCATCCTATACTTCCCATATCACTTCACTACAAAGGTCACCTATGTCTATCAACACCCCTATTGTATTTATTGGTATCCCGCACTCTAATCCTGCTTTGGATGATGCGTTTCAAACATACATTTTAAATAATCTATCTCATCTTCGTATCGAACCTATCACGGTATTGGATGGCAAAAATATCCCTCAATGGAATTTTGTAAAAGCCTATTTTGTTGATGTCGCTCCAATTAATCCAGCCTTTAATCTGCTCATATCTGAGTTTGGCGGAAATGATGGAAGCGATTTAGATGCGATATTGATTGGATTTAATACGAGAAAGCATTATTTAAATCTGTTCGATACTCTTTTAGAACAGGCACAATAAATCTATTGTGCTTTCACTTCATTATATTTGAACTCCATATAAGTATGTAAATAGATTCGTATATTTTCTGCACCAACAGGGTTGGCAGAATGAACGATGAACGTGAAATTTTTCGGAATACTGATGATCCCATCCATATCCATCTCCACCAACCATTTTGCAAAATCATAACCTGATGGATGCACTTTCAACGTATTATCCATTCCTAAATCATGATCGAATGAGATAAACATAGGTACCCCGCAGGTAAGAATCAAATTTTGAGCATCTTTAACTGTTCTTGAAATGACGAAGGTTGGATCTTTGGGTGTTCGTATGTCGTCAAGATACAGTTTCCACTCCATGCATCTCATCGTAAAAATCCCATTTTTTTCAAATCATCATGCTGTTTGATTTTGACTTCATCTATCAATCGATCCAACAAATCATTTGCAGTTATTATCGGGGAAAACCGACTCTGTCTTCGAATTGCCGCAAAATCTCCCGGAGTGAGTCTGCTCAAACTTTTAATATCATTTTCAACAGATCTTGAAATGGTGTCAATCCCCATCAATATGGTCTCTTTCGTAAAGAGCTCCAATGATTGTTGGGGCTTGAGATACCCAAATTCAAGCTTGAGATCAAACCGTCGTAAAGATGCTTGATCCAGTCCATCCATTAGATTGGTAGTTGCTATAAAAATACCGTTATAGTTTTCCATCTGAACCAGCATTTCATTCACCTGCGTCACTTCCCATGATGCCTTAGCGGATCTACGATCTTGCAAAAAACTGTCCACTTCATCGAAGATCAAAACAGCATTTTCTTCCATTGCTTCTTTAAAAGCACGAGCGATATTTTTCTCAGTTCCACCAACCCACATCGACATCAGATCCGATCCTTTTTTGAGTAAAAATGGTCGATCGAGTTCACGTGCTATCCACTGCCCAAATGCACTTTTTCCTGTTCCTGGAGCACCGTATAAACAGATACGGGCACTTTGATGTTTAGCAATACCTGCAACCAGAGCTTTCAGATCATGCTCCGTATTGACGAATGATGGATCATAGCTTGAGGGAAGCTCAATTATCCCCTCTTTTTCAAGACCTCTAAACCCTTGTGCTTTCAATGTATTCTCAACAATCATTTCAAATGCTTTTGATGGTTCTTGCATATGATCTTGAATCGCTTGAACCACTTTGGCGGCACGTGTAATAATTGCCGGTGAAACATTTTCATTTTTGGCTATCTTTTCGATAACGGTATCGCTTAAAAAATCTCCTGAGTTGTTTTGGATAATTTCACGTCGTTTAGCCTTCGGAGGTACCGGGATTTCAATGACCATATCAAAGCGTCGAATGGTTGCATCATCGATAGCTCCTGCATTGTTGGTAATCCACACAGAGGGAACCACATTGTTTTCTAAAATGCGATTGAACCACCCCTTTTTATTTTGTTTTTTTCGTGGACCAAAAAGTCCGATTTCTTCATCTTGCATTACATCTTCGATCTCATCGAACATTAAAATGATCTTTTTCTTTTGCAATAATGTTTGAGCCGTTCGGTAGGCTCGTAGTCGTCGATCTCCATCGATAGGATCATCATCCTCATCAGCATAACTCACTTCAAAAAGCTCAATGTCGAGTTCTTTGGCTATGGTTTTGACCAGTTCAGTTTTGCCTGTACCGGGTCGACCATACAAGAGGATATTGACCCCTTTGTGTTTTGCTTCAATCGCTTCACGCATATAGGGAACTAATATATTTAGCTGCTCGGCGATATGTGTGTAATCATTCAATGTAAGATCATTCATCTCGCAGCGTCGAACGGAGTCTTTGATCATTGATTCGACATCGTCATCATCGCAAGTCATCATTTTTTCTATAAATCCGTTGTATGCTACATCTATTTTCTGGCGCATCGAATGGCTACTATTGCGATCGATACTCAAAAGTCCCGCCTGAGCTAAACGCCCCCTTGGTGATAAAGCCTTTTTAATTTCTTCTATACTGCGTCCTAATAATACACTTAATACAATCTGCAACTGTTCGGCGGTTAAATCCCCTATCGTTCGAGTCGCTTCATCAAATATCCTATAGTAGTTTAGATACACCACAAAACGGAGAACGTCTTGTTCTATCCCATCCAACCCGACCAATGAAGATAGTTTCGCAATATTTACCTCTAAAATAGGTGAAGAAGGCTTAGGACTTTTTTCCAGTTTACGCAATAGCTTTTCTAGACTTCCTAAAACTACTTGTCTCTTCTTTGGTTCATCACTGTTAATGTATTCACCAAATCCTAAAAAATCAGCGACATTATCATAATGGATCCGATTATCATCCATAAAATTTCGCATACCTCCGAGTTTTACAATACACATTAACGACCAATAAGCGATAAGCTCTTTACTGTGTGATTCTACATAGTAAGTCTCATTGATAGACAAATCTAGTGTGGTTTGTTTAGTGTTCATGATAAGCTCCGACTTTGAGATTATCGAACTATAACGCTACAATTGGACACTTTTTGTCCATTTAATAATCTTAAAACGAGACATTTTTTGTCTAGATAAATCGATACACTTCTTTAATCTCTAACAAAGGAAATTGCTTATGTATCCATTTGATCTTAATGAAACCAACTTGCAAAATAAACTCAAAATCGTTGCGATTGGGGTTGGAAGTAGTGGTGAAAACATTATCGAATACATCCAAAGACAAAAAGTTCAAGGAATAAAACTAATAATCGTCAATTCGTGGTATCAGGAGAGTAGTGAAGAGCTTTCTCAAGCATTATCTGATGCAGACATAGTTTTTATCACATTTGGCCTGGGTGGAAATACAACTAGCCTTTCTTCTCAAATCATCGCGAAAATCGCGAAAGAATCAAGTGCATTAACGATAGCTGTAGTGACCAAACCTTTTCGATTTGAAGGACAAAAACGACGTCAAATTGCCGATTCATGTCTAATGGAACTGAAAAATATATGTGATTCAGTTGTGGTAATACCCTGTGACAAACTACTCGAAAGCATAGATCCAACTACTAAAATACAAGATAGTTTTAAATTCGTTGATAGCATCGTTTCCAACGTGATATTTAGTATAAGTGGGGTGATTTTTTCAAGCGGAGACAATGATATTAATCTGGATATTAACGATCTTCGAACTATCATGAGTAAAAAAGGGAGTGCGATTGTAGGCATAGGAGAAAATCAGGGTAACAATGCAGCATATGAAGCCATCACATCAGCGATTGATTTGATGAGCACTGATGATCTCTCCATTAAAAATGCAACTGGAGTTCTGGTTCATTTTACGTTGCATCCAGAATTCGACTTTATAAAACTTAGTACTGCAATTGATATTATTCATAGCAATGTCGGTGAATCGGCTGATGTTATCTTTGGAACTACTACCGATAAAAATATCCCTATCGATTTTATACAAATCACTATCATTGCTACTGGCTTCGAGAAAGTACTCATGGTACCAGTGAACAATGTATTCTGATTTAAAGATAGATGCAAAGGAGCACGACAATGGAGTTTAAAGCGGAAGAAAAATTCCATAATGCACTTGGATATATGTGTGAACGGTATCCAGGATTCCAGACAAAAGATTTAAAACATATTATGAGTATTCTCAACACATCAATGCTCGACGGATTGTTTGAAAGACGAGAATACAAAAGAAAGCTTCAATATGTCGGAGAAAGCAATGAGCACTTTACGCATGGGCAAATATATGAATCATTGACATTTAATGGGGCGACTTATGAAATTATTGATGATACCATGGCACTCAATATTATAGGCCGTACGCATTTTGATAGAATAGGATAGAATCTTTATACTAAAAATGGAGAAAATAAAAATGGAAAATATGGTCAATGATGCTGTAGAAATATTCATCGAGTGGAAAGGACCATATACCTTAGATGAATTAAATACATTAAAAGATGACAATAAAGATTACGGTGTTTATCAAATATATGGAACGCATCCTGTATATGGTTCCCATGTATTACTATATATTGGTAAAGCTGCAGAACAAACATTTGGTCAAAGAATTGGACAAGAGGGTTGGTATTTGAATTCTGATAAAGACCATGTACAAATATATGTAGGGCGATTATTTGGAAAAAATCAACCAAATGAAGATGATTGGAATCACTTGATATCATTAGCAGAGCAATTATTGATATTTAGCCATTGGCCAGCTGGTAATTCATCAAATATAAATTCCATTTCTCGAAAAAAAGAAATGCTTGAAACATTCAAAAATATTCGAATCTATAATTATGATAACCACAGAAACTTGATGCCAGAAGTATCAGGAAAAATATATATTGAAGAGTTGGAATTTGACGATACACATATTTTTTCTACAAGTCGAAAGAAAAGGAAATAATAACCATGCCTCTTCATTTCGAAAAGACGGGTTCAAAATACGACCGTCTCTCTTATATCTACGACCGCCTCTCTCGCTCACCTGATGGAGTAACCATCAAAGACCTAGCCGAAGAACTCAAAGTCAGTACGAAAACTGTACAGCGTGACCTGCATGAAGCACTGTCAGGAAGTGGGGTTTATTGCGACGGACGGCGTTGGAAACTTAGCAGAAACAGTGCAGAAGACGGCTTAGCCAACGAAGAACGTATCGTTCTTGGTGTTCTTGATTCTTTAGCCAAACAAGCTGGTTCTGCTTTTTACAACAAAGCCCATCAGCTTTTGGAACAGGTAACCTGCCAGCTCGATCATCCCCTCTTTGCCAATCTCGATACTGAAACTCTCTCAGAAGATCATATTAAGACTTTTTCACTTCTCGAAAACGCTATTAAAGCTCGTCATGAAATCACCGCGATGTATACAGCAGTCAACAAACGCAAGCGTACTGTCAAACTAAAACCCCTTCGTCTCGCTTTTTTTGATGGCTATTGGTATTTGTTGGCATTTGATGCCGAAGACAAGGATACGTTTAAAAAATTCCATCTAAAATCACTCGCTGCTATCGTTGAAACCGAAGAATCGTTTATCTATCCCAAAGATGTTGCTTCAGCTATCGAAAAAGCATACTCGGTATGGTTTTCGCTCAATGACTCATTTGAAGTACGCTTATGGGTTGATAAAACCATCGCCCCCTACTTCGAACGTAAACCCTACCACGGGCAAAGCATCGAGGGTCGAGATCCGGATGGCTCCATCGAAGTCGTTTTGAAAATAACCGATGAAATGGAAATCCTCCCTATCGTTCAATGGTATCTACCGCATGTTCGTATTTTGGAACCGGAGTGGATCAATGAGATGCTCATGGAGAAAATTGCAACCTATACAAAAGGGCTTTAAGTCGATTAAAGCACCTTCCACCCTTCCAATTCTTTCCACAAGACTTCATCACGAACATACATCCACATCTCATCATCCGCTTCGCACTTGTTATTTTCAACTGTCCAAAGATCTTTTGGCATTTCATCCGCTCTAAAGATTCGTTCATTAAATCCTATTGAGTCCAGTATCTCGCTTATCTCATAATAACGTCGCAATCCCCTCTTTATGGTCGTCATCGGTCCACGAATAATGACAGGAGGGTTTTTACGGCGAATGTAATGGATTAGATTTTTTCCGATAATCTTACGCACGATACTGCGATTTACCGGATCAGAGAAATAATGCTTTGTAGATAGCCCCGATTGAGCATCTACATCACTTAGTTTTGAAAACCGGGCTTGCTTTTCATCATGTTTTTCAATCTCTATTTGATATCCAAAATTGACAATGGGTATATGCCATCGCAAACTCTCCCCAACGGCTTTATATTTTATTCTCAGTAGAACATAAAAACTGTTATCCACCCAAAAACGATACTCACTGGTATGCTCAATTGGATGATCCTGAAAAAAATATCCCTTATCGACTTCAACAAGTTTCATGCTTTCTGTAAGCATCATAGAAATAATCCTTATGATTTAATTATTTCAATGATACGGAGAATACGAGACACAAATATGTCCTAACAAATGGTATTTGTGTTTTTTAAATATTTGAAATTTTATTGATCATTTCATCGATCTTTAGTTTAAAATCATCATCATTTTCCATCATATCTTTAATTTTTTTCATGGTATGGCTGACAGCAGTATGATCTTTTAGCCCAAAATAACTCGCTAATTGAGGCATAGAATTTGGAGTTAATGTTCGAGATAGATAAATGGCTATACGGCGAGCATGGACTACTGGCACAGTACGATTATTAGAACGCATTTCACTTTGCTTTACGTTCAGCTCTTTTGCTACCAGTTCTAAAATAGAATCGATCGTGATTTCAGTTTTTTTCTCTTCAATCTGATTTTTCATTACACTGCGTGCGAATTCAAGATCCACTTCAATTCCCATGAGCTGTGAATAGGCATTGAGCTTGGTAATGATTCCCTCAATTTCTCGTGTATTGTTTTCAATAATCGTAGCAATGTATTGGATAATGTCGTTACTAAAACTAACACGATTGATTTCACACTTTTTTTTGATAATTTCCAGTTTTGTCTCCAATTCAGGCGACTGAATATCCGCTACAAGACCCCACTCAAACCTGCTAATAAGACGCTTTTCAATGCCCTTTATTTTTTTAGGATGTTGATCTGAAGTAATAATAATTTGTCTGTTTTCATTTTTTAGTGCTTCGAAGGTGTGGAAGAATTCCTCTTGAACTTTCACTTTTCCACTGAGAAATTGAACATCGTCAATAAGGAGTAAATCGCACTTCCGGTATTTATTTTTGAATTGTTCCATTTCGCCAATTCGTAAATAGCGTGAAAAATCATTGAGAAAATTTTCAACGGATGTATAGATGACTTCTTTGCCATAGTCTTTCAATACATTCCCAACTGCATGCATCAAATGCGTTTTACCTAAACCTACACCACCGTGAATAAATAACGGGTTATATACGATTCCAGGCTTTTTGCTAGCCATAATTGCTGCACGATAAGCAAATTCATTTGAACCTCCAACGATAAAGTTATCGAAGGTATATAAAGGGTTGAGAGGTGATCCGATGGTGGCTGTCTTTGAAGCATTTGAGCTTTCCATAAATGATGTCAATAAGACTTCATCATCACTTATGCGAAACGATATCGCTGGTTTAATATTTGTCTTTATTTCGAAGAGTGTTGCAATTAACTCTGCATGTTTTGATTGTATCCAGTTGGCAATCAGTGCATTTGGTGTGTCAAAGACGACACTATGCGGTTTAGATAATGCTTCATTGTATTTAAGTTGCTTGATGTAGCGTTTAAAATCAATTGGATTTACCCGTTTTTCAAGCTCTTCAATAATTAATTCGCCGATGCTAACATTTTTTTTATCCATAACGCTACCCGTATATTAATTTCAATTTATACTATCAAAATTGGTAGACAGGTTTTGTCCAATAAATGAAAAAATTATATGGTCTTACAAAACGATTGGATATCAAGTGTTTTCCGTACACTATGCCCTACCCTGCTTTTAGAAGCGAAAAAGCTGCCATAAACTATACGAAAAACCCTATCGGAATGATATAATAGTTGAATACTAACATTTGAGGTTTTCCGACATGCTAATAGGATATATGCGAGTATCAACCGATGGTGATCGACAAAGTACTGATTTACAACGAGATGCACTCATTAGTGCTGGAGTGGATGAGCGAAATATTTTTGAAGACAAAGCATCGGGAGCCAAAGATGATCGTGTCGGTTTGGCAAAAGCACTGGAGTATGTCAAAGAAGGTGATACACTTGTTGTTTGGAAATTGGATCGATTAGGAAGGTCCCTACCCCACTTGATCGAAATCATCTCACAACTCAAATCTAAAGGTGTCGGATTCAGATCTTTGACCGAGGGGATGGATACCTCCAGTGCGTCAGGAGAACTATTGTTTCATGTATTTGGAGCACTGGCACAGTTTGAACGTTCACTTATACAAGAACGGGTCAATGCCGGATTGGCAGCAGCACGTAAAAGAGGACGTATCGGCGGGCGACCGCGAGCAATTCCTCAAGAGAAGATGGATGCTATTTTGGAAGCCTTGAATAATGGAATGTCAAAAGCGGCCGTTTGCCGAACGTTTGAAGTGAAGCGATCGACGTTGATTGATACTTTGAAAAGATATTAAAATTCTTGAAACTATTTGCGGATTCTACGATTAAGAAGTACTATTCGTCCCCCGATTCGTCCCCTGTATAAAATCAGTTTTTATATCATTAGATTTAAATCCGAAGAAAGTGCGTTATTTAGGATGTTTGAAGGTGGTGGGTCAAGCAGGATTTGAACCTGCGACAACCCCGTTATGAGCGGGGGGCTCTAACCACTGAACTATTGACCCGGTTTTGAAAGAGCGCAATTATAAACGCTCTATCATTAGACGAAGCTTTTTTTACCCGTATCCCCGTAAAGATATCGGAAACGATAGGCGAGGAGATTTTCCAAAATCGCCAGAATGACCATAAAATTGATAAAACTGCTCCCCCCATAGCTGAACATCGGCAGAGGTACCCCTACGACGGGGGCAAATCCGATCGTCATGGCGATATTGACCGACATGTAGATGAAAAAGAGCAGCGATAATCCCCCTGCGACGACCTTTATATAATAATCCTCCGTCCAAAAGGCGATGATAAGCAGATGGACGATCAGTGCCGAATACAGAAGTATCAGTAAAAACGCCCCGAAAAATCCGAACCGCTCCACCACATAGGCGAAAATAAAGTCGCTCGATGCGATCGGCAAAAACTTCATTTGCGTCTGGGTGGCGTCCTCTTTATCTTTTCCGAAAAAGCCACCCGAACCTACGGCGATAATCGACTGCTCGACGTGATAGCTCGGTTTTTCACTGACAAAGTCGGTCAGACGCTGCCGCTGGTAATCATGCAGCTGCGAATAGATCAGCGGCAAAGAGATGATAAACGACACGATCAGACCGATCCACACTTTCCAATGTACCCCGACGATGAACAAGATTCCGTATCCCAGCATCATAAGTACCGTCGCCGTCCCCAAATCGGGCTCTTTGGCGATCAGGAAAAACGGCATCAGAATGAAAAACGAGAGTTTTATAAAATCTTTGAGCCGATACCCGTCGCGCGGAGGGGGATTTCGGCTGATCAGGTACGCCAGCATCAGTACAAACGCAGGTTTAAGCAGCTCCGAGGGCTGGAGGGTAAAATGGATAAACGGTATCTCGATCCACCGCTTCGCCCCCAGTCGGCTATGCCCCACGAACTCTACCGCGATTAAGAGCAATATACTCGTCCAATACGCAATCGGGATCATCCAGAGCATCCGTCGGATAGGGAGGAGAAAAAGGGTAATAAACACCCCGACCCCGACAAAAACATAAAACATCTGCTTTTGCCCGAGAGTCGGATGTATCTCGTAGATGAGCCAACCTGAAGTGAATATGAGCGGAATCAATAAGATAACCGTGATAAAATCAAAGTGTGCTAAAATTCGTCTATCAATATTAAGCACTACGGTCCTTCTTTAATTTTTGCTAATTGTAGCATAGCGGGCTTATACTAATTTTTTTTGAACGCAAAAGGAATAAAATCCCTTTTGCTGCGCTGGCCGCTAAGGCACTGAAGCTTGCCTTATTCTAAGGCAGAAGTTTACATTGTCTAAATGAATCTAAAAACAATAAACTAAAGGCACCCTATTTTGACACAAGAAGACTCAACGTTTACGACCGACGAAGCTGTTCGTCTGGACGTTTTTTTAACACAGCAGCTGGGACAGACACGCAACCAGATCACTCAGCTCATCGAACAAAACTGCGTTAGCGTGGACGGTAAAGAAACCGCCAAATCAGGATTGAAACTCAAACCTTCCCAAACGGTAATCATCCGCTTCCCCGAACAAAAATCGACTCCGGCGCAGGAGATCGATTTCGACGTCGATATCTTGTTCGAGGATGATGATATCCTCGTTATCAACAAACCCAGCTCCCTCACCGTCCATCCCGCACCGAGTGTGAAAGAACCGACCCTCGTCGACTGGCTCAAACACAAAGGGATTGCCCTCTCGACGCTGAGCGGCGAAGAGCGCCACGGCATCGTCCACCGACTCGACCGCGGTACGAGCGGAGCGATGGTCATCGCCAAAAACAACGAAGCCCACGAAGCCCTCTCGCTTCAGCTGCAGGACAAAACGATGGGGAGATACTATCTTGCGATCATTACCCCCGCGATGAAAGAGACCATCACCGTTATCGACCGCCCTATCGGACGAAGCGCCAACAACCGCCTCAAAATGGCCATCAGCGAGAGCGGGAAAAATGCCAAAACGGCATTTGCCAAACTTCTCCCAAGCCATGATGAGACCGAGGAACTGATCGCCTGCAAACTCTACACCGGACGGACCCATCAGATACGGGTTCATTTGGAGTCAATAAGCCGCCATATCATCGGTGATCACCTCTACGGAACTTCGGCAAAAAGCGATAAAATGGAACGTATATTGCTTCATGCCTATAACCTCTATTTTACCCATCCGACGACCTTAAAGAGGGTGAATTTCACCGCTCCTCTGGGAGACGTGATGGAAGATTATTTAACTAAACATTTTGATTCAAAGGAACTGCATGAACTCATCGATCCGCTACGCATTGAGCGCCTCTTTAGCACTGAGTCTCTTTAGCGGCTGTGCTCCTCAGCCTGTCACACCACAAAAAACCGTTACGATCGACTCATCCCTTCCTACCCCCTCATTAAACGGTTTTATTGCCGATATCACGTCGATCGCGTTTGAGTGGAAACTGATCGAAGATCCGCGCATCAGCGGCTATTACGTTTATCGCAACACTCCGGGTGCCGAAGATCAGAAGTTACAGCGCATCGCTACGATCGACAGCCGTTTCGCAACCCATTTCGTCGACAGCGACCTCAAACCCGGATGCGAGTACCAATACCGATTTTCCGCCATCACCAAAGAGGGGACAGAATCGATAGCGAGTGAAACCATGCTCGTCGCAACCCAGCCGATGATCGCTCCGGTCAGCTTTTTTCAAGCGGTCGGTAACATGCCGCGCAGTGCCAAACTTCTCTGGCGCCCGCATCCGAACGGCAAAATCAACGGCTATATCGTCGAACGAAGAGATGCAACCGAACAAAAATGGAACGCTATCGCTACCGTTTCAGGACGGCTGAATGCGGAATACATCGACCATGACCTAAAAGACGGGCAGGTATATCTGTATCACGTCAAAGCGACGACGTTCGACAAACTCACGACCGAGCCGAGCGAAGAGAGCAAAATCATCACCAAACCGCTCCCTCCGGAAATTCACAACATCACCTCGACCAACGATCTTCCGCGCGCCATTACGCTAACGTGGGAACCGAGTATGATCAGCGATTTGAGCCATTACAACATTTACCGTTCATCAACGCCGAACGGAAAATTTGAGTACTACGTCAAACTCGAAACTACTACCTTTACCGACAAAATCACCGAAGACGGGAAATTCTACTTTTATAAAATCACCGCAGTCGACAAAGACGGTTTAGAGAGCCTCCAGCCCTCCGTTGCCACACAGGGTTCAACCCTCTCAAAACCTCAGACGCCGATCGCCTATGAGGGGAAAATAAACAATAAAGTAGTCGAGCTGCAATGGAAAAATACCGATCCGCGGAGTGTCAGCTATACCGTCATCAAAACAACAAAAACGAGCTGGGTCACCCGAGAGACTATCGATATCAACAACATCACCGAAACCAGCTTCCGCGATACCGATATCAAACCCGATACCGGCTATCTGTATGAGATTGTAAGCGTCGACAAGAACGGTATCCGTTCGCTTCCGACGCAAGCCGTCGAACTCAGCTATGAGGCCAAATAACGAATGCCGCATTTAAATCTCGAATCATTTAAGCCCCTCACCTATCCGACGCAATGCGGCGAGGTTGAATTTCTGTTCCAAGCGGACTACAAAAATCCCGATGAGGGGGCACTGATCGCTACCCGTTATAAGGGAAGAGAATTCTTTTTGGTCTACAAAAACGGCGCAAAAAAACTTCTCAAAAGCGATAAGATCACCCGTCCTTCACCTAATTTTATCCTCAAACACGCATTGCTGGCATATGCGGAGTGCTCCGGTTCCCCTATCCTCGATTCAAACGTCGATAACGCACCGGAAAACACCCACCTCAAAACGCACGACGCGCTGAAAACCATCTCCTATTTCGCCGAAAATTTCCCTAAGAATCGTGAAGTGCGTATCGAGGTAGGCTTCGGCTCCGCCCGCCATCTGCTCCATCAGGCGGCCGCAAATCCCGATGTGTTGTTTATCGGGCTGGAGATTCATAAACCTTCCATCGAGCAGGCGCTCAAACAGATCGTGATTCAAAACATCACCAACATCATGATCATCGATTACGACGCACGGCTGTTTTTAGAATTCGTCCCCTCCAACATCGTCGGCAAAATCTACGTCCATTTTCCGGTGCCGTGGGATAAAAAACCGCACCGCCGCGTTATCTCCGAAGCGTTTTTGAAAGAATCCGAACGTGCCTTGCGCGTCGGCGGTACGCTGGAACTGCGCACCGACAGCGAAAACTACTACCGTTTTGCGCTGGAAACTTTCAGTTCGCCCGCGATCAGCCGTTTCGACGTGCGTAAAAACCAAGAGATCGCTATCGTGAGCAAATATGAAGATCGCTGGAAAAAGATGGAAAAAAACATCTATGACGTCACCTTCACCTGCGAAGCAGAGTCTCCCGAACCTGATATCATCGGAAATTTTACATTCTCCGGCGGTGCAGTCGATCCGAAAATTATCGACCGTCTCTCCACTGAGACCTACAAACGCGAGTGGGGATTTTTGCATGTCGAGCGCACCTTCACCGTCGGTGAAAACGGCAGTATGATCCGTCTGGCGATGGGGAGTTTCGATCGTCCCGAAAGCACCTATGTTTTGATCGAAAACGGTGCTGCCCGATACTACCCTTCGTTTCCCGTCCGCTCCTCCGCAAATCTCCAAGCCCACATCCTATTAGACGAGTTGATCCATGGATAAAGTTATTATCGCCGAAAATCTCTCCCTTTCGTACAAAGAGTTTGAAACCATCATCAGCAAAGCAAGTTTCTCGATCGATGCGGGGGCTTTTGTTTTTGTCACCGGTGCCAGCGGAAGCGGCAAATCCACCTTGTTGAAATCGCTCTACGGTGCGATCGAACCACGTGCGGGGCAGCTGATGGTCGGCGGGGTGAAGATGAACCGCATCAGTACCTCGAAGCTCAATTTTCTCCGCCGACATATCGGAATCGTCTTCCAAGATTATAAGCTGATCAAAGAGTGGACAATTGAGAAAAACGTGATGCTTCCGCTCATCATCTCAGGCTATACCAAAGACATCAGCGGACCGCAGGTGCAAAAACTCCTCGGCCACGTTAAACTGATCCATCAAGCGGGAAAATATCCCCCTGAACTCTCCGGAGGAGAACAGCAGCGTGTCGCCATGGCGCGTGCCCTCGCCCACAACCCGATCCTGATTCTGGCGGATGAACCGACCGGAAACTTGGACGAATATTCATCCGAAGTGATCTGGAATCTGTTGGAGGGGGCGAACACCCAGCTCAAAACGACCATCGTCGTCGTAACCCACCGCATCCCCTCTTCCATAAAAGTTCCGTATAAACATTATCATATTGAGATGGGGAATATCCATGAAGTCTCTTAAAAATCATATCTCACTCATCATAGCCCTCTTTACCGTATTGTTTTCGGTTCAGATTTATGTAGCCGTCGACCGTACTATCGGTGCGTATGAGAACCGTCTGAAAAACGATTATTCCATTGTCGTCGTTTCCAATAAAGTTCTCAATCCGCACGATTTTAAAGCGATGGATTCGATTATCGAGAGAAGCGAGCCGATCGCGACCGATCAGGTGCTCAAGCGTCTTCAAGGGGAGATGACGAAAAAAAATCTTGACTTATTGAAGCTCACTTTGCCGAAATTTTACCGCGTCTATCTGAGCCGTTTTCCGACTCCCGAAGAGATACAAAAACTTCAGAAAAAACTCGAAAAAAATCCGGGGATCGAACGGGTTGAAGGGTATGCCCAGACCCACGATACCGTCTACAAGCTGATGCTTTTGTTTAAAGACGTCGTTCAGATTTTCTCTATCGCCATTGCGGCGGTTACGTCTCTTTTGATCCTCAAAGAGATGCGCCTTTGGCAGTTTCAGCATGCCGATCGGATGTCCATCATGGCCCTTTTCGGTGCACCCGTCTGGCTCCGTTCCGCGGTACTGTTTCGTCTTGCCATCGTCGATGCCATTATCGCGACCGTCGTCTTGTGTCTCGCCTTTTTCATGATCGACCAATACGGATGGATGGATCTTTTGCTGCGAACGGTAGGGATCAGTATTCAGCTGTTCGATTTTATCCATGACGGCTTCCGCTCGCTCTTGATCGCACTGGGCGTATCGATTATTCTGACGTTGACAATCGTAATCGGAAGCGAAGAAGAGGAATAAATGAAAACCTCTTTTTCCCTTGTTCTCATTGCATTGCTCTCTACATCGCTGTATTCGGCAAAAATCGATGAGAAGATCAAAACCACCTCCAAAAAGTTGATTGAAACAAAACAGACCTATTCCACGCTCAATGCGAAATTGGAAGAGACAGCCTCCAAAATCATTCAGCAGCGCCAAATCGTCGGTTCCCAGCAGGAACATATTAATTCTCTTGTCGAAGAGCTTCAATCCAAAGAGACAATCTATCAATCCAACAAATCAACCCTCAAAGGGCTGGAAACACAGCAAAACTTCCTGATCAAAACCCAAAACGAAATAGAGCAGCGGCTGGTTTTCGCCATTGCACGTAACACCTCCATCTCTTTGCTGATCAACGATGATCGGGCAAAAGAGGCTGATGCCATCATCACCGAAGAGGCACTGAAGCTTCATCTTAAACAGATCAATCAGGAGATCAAAGATCTCAACGCTATTTTTGTTGCCAATAATGAAAAGATTAACGGGCTCGCATCCCAAACGACCGTCCTTAAAAAATCGATTGCCGTAATCGATCAGCAAAAAAACAAGGTTTTAGAAACTAAAAAAGAGAATGAAAAGGCGATTGCCAAACTCGAAAAAGAGAAAAGTGAGTATAAAAAATCGTTAGATAAGATTCTCAATCAGCAGCGTTCGCTACAAAATACTCTTGCCAGTCTCAACATTATAAAACGCGCAGAGCTTAAACCTAAAAAAGCACCTCCTCCGCTTCAAAAACCGGGCAGCAAACCGATCCCTGCTGACGTGCAGCAAGCGGTGGCACAATACAGCCCTTCCAGCGTTGCGGCCTATTCGGGTGAACGTACCATCGCTCCGCTGGACGGGTATGTCGTAACCAAACGGTTCGGTCCCTATACCGATCCGATCTACGGCATCAAAATTTTCAACGATTCCGTCTCTTTGCGTCCGACCGAATCGGATGCCAAAGTCAAATCGGTCCTGAACGGCAAAGTTATTTTGGCCAAACCGACGGCTATGCTTGAAAACGTCATTATTATCGAGCACGATAACGGCCTGCACACCATCTATGCCCACCTAAACATCATCGCCCCTACCGTAGAGGTAGGCAAACGGCTAAAACAGGGTTCGATCATCGGAAGGGTCGGAAAAGAGCTGATGTTCCAGGTCACCCAGCGCAATGCCCACATCGATCCGATGCAGATGATACGTTGAGAACTTTACGGTTCTTTTTCAGACCCCATTCCAGCCATTTATAGCTCTCGATCAATATAAAGACCAAAACGGTAGCCGCACCGATCCAGGCAAGCATTTCCCCATCCGGAGAGACGGCATGGAACCATTGTGGCACAACATAGAGGGCGACGGCCTGAAGCGCCAATCCGATTCCGATTCCGATCCAAATAGCCGGATTGATCGTTATACTGTTTCGGATATTGTAAAAAAAAGGCTCTTCCTCTTTCTGGGCCAGGATGCCGTTTACCCATTGCGATGTCACGATGATACAAAACGATACCGTAAGGGCTATCTCATAGCTGTACCCTTCCATTAGCATATGATAAAAAACGGCCAGCGTCACCGATGCGTTGACAACCGAAACCCATCCGATCCTGGCTACCTGCCAGCGATCAAAAAACTGTTTTTCCAGCCGCCTCGGAAACCTCTTCATCACGTTCCCCTCTTCCCGGCACACCGGAAACGTCTTATCCGTTACCCCGTCGGTTACGATGTTTATCCAAAGTATCTGAGTCGGATGTATCGGCAGCGGGAGCCCCATGATGATCGCTCCGCTGATAAGAAGTATTTCATCGAAACAGGTGGCGAGAAGATAAAAAATAACCTTTCGTAGATTGGCGGTAATGATTCTCCCCTGCCGGATTGCATCGACGATAACCCCGAGATTATTGTCCGTTATCACCATTTTTGCCGTCGATTTTGCCGCTTCGCTGCCGTTGCCCATCGCGATTCCCAGATCGGCCGCTTTCAGAGCCGGAACATCGTTAACCCCATCCCCGGTTACGGCGACGATTTCCCCGTGTTCCTGAAGTAGTTTGACGATACGGTATTTATGCTCCGGCAGTGCCCGGGCGATGACCGTGCACCCCAAAAGTGCGGTATGAAGCTCTGCATCCTCCATCCTTTCGATTTCACTGCCGTTGAGAATAGTCTCCCCCTCCTTCCATATTCCCACTTCTTTGGCTATGACGCGTGCCGTTATCGGATTATCCCCCGTCACCATCACGACACGGATTCCCGCCTCCTGTGCCTGAGCGACCGCATCCGTAACACCGCTTTTCGCCGCGTCGGCAAAGCCGATCAAACCGACGATGCGAATGTTCCATGCCGATGCATCTTCCCATTTATCATCGCTGATCCCGAACGCAAGCAGGCGAAGACCCGCGTGAGCCATCACATCGTGGGCATTATCGAGCGTCTGCAACTCAACATCGGGATTTATCGCCATAGCCCTAAGCGCTTCATACGCCCCTTTTATGTAGAGGCGCTCTTTCGTTTCGTTTTGATTGATCGTAGCCATATAACGCGATTGCGGATCAAACGGATGATAAAAAATACGGGGATGGCTGTTTCGGATCGAAATGTACTCTTCGCCGATCCATCGAACCAGTGCCGTCTCTACAGCATCGCCTCGCTCTGCGGTGGCATCGTTGCATAATACGGCACACTTTTTCAACTCCTCGTGATCCAATGCCTCCGTCTGCCGAACCGATAAAAACCCTTCGGTAATGGTCCCGGTTTTATCGGTGGCAATCACCGATGCGCTTCCCAACGCTTCGACCGAGGGGAGATGACGGACCAGTACTTTATGGTGGCTGAGCCGGTATGCGCCCAATGCCAAAATAAGGGTCACAACGATAGGAAGCCCCTCCGGAGCTGCCGAAACCAGCTCGGCAATCAAAATAGAAGCCATTTCTCCGTGGCTCCGCCCCTGCAGTACCCCTACAATCCCGACAAGGAAAAGCATTCCGATCAGAACGATCATCAAACGTTTGGAAAATATGGCCAGCGCGCGCGTGAGGGGAGAATGGGGGGATTGTTCTTTTGCACTTCGTGCGATGGACGCCAAGTAGGTATTTTCTCCCGCCGCGGTAACAATACCCCTTGCCGTTCCCTTGATGATATGCGTTCCGGAAAAAAGCATATTGTTCCGTTCATACGGAAGCGCCTCGATCGGGAGGATACTATTTGCCTCTTTAGCACTCGGGACCGATTCTCCCGTCAAAATCGCTTCGTCTGCCTGCAGACCATGCGATTCGATCAGGCGGATATCAGCAGGAACAAGATCTCCCTCCCCTAACAAAACAACATCGCCCAAGACAACTTCATGGGAAGGTATCAGTGCTTCCAGTCCTCTTCGTATAACATTCACATGTGTTTCGGTCAATTTTTTCAATGCTCTGATGGAGGTTTCAGCCCTGTATTCCTGAGCAAACCCCAATAGACTGTTGATGATGAGAATCCCTGCGATTATCATGCTGTCCGTTCGATGTCCCATCATTAACGATAACACTGCCGCAACGATCAAAATAGCAACAATAGGGCTTTTAAACTGTCCTAAAAAAATTGAGAAGTAAGAGCGCTCCTCTTCTTTAAGCGTATTGAACCCGTATATACGAAGACGTTTATCCGCTTCATTAGCTTCAATACCCGACGGGGAGCTTTTTAATAAATCATACAGTTCTTCAGGGGTTTTTGTATACGAATAATCAGAATTGTTCATTATTGCCTCTTTACTGCCTTATGAGGCTGCAAAGAGTTATATTAGCGTACTATCGCCCTATTCGGGGTAAGAGGGAAGATTTTCTTAAAATGGCCAAACCGCTTCGACCAGTTTGCTTCCCCAGCCGCGCTGGGTTGAGCGATCTACATCCCCTTCATTGGCATATAGGATTTTGGCATCGGAAATTTTTGCCGAGTTAATCTGATTATTCTGATCGATGTCATACGGACGGATGACACCGCTTAGCTGCATGATCTGTTTTTGATCATCCACCATGATTTCTCGGCGCCCGGTAATAAAATAGTTTCCGTTTGACATAACTTTAACGATTCTAGCAGAAACCGTCGTGGTAAACGAAGCGTTTTTAGTGGCACTGCCGGATCCGGCATACGAAGAGGTCGATCCGCCGGTGAATCCGATATTCGATAATCCGTTCAGTTTATTGACCGCCGAATTAACCGTCGAGTTTGCTCCGGCTGAAGTGAATACTCCACCGTTCAAGCCTAATGTATCAGCTTCGGAAAGGGCTTTTTTACCGACATTCGAGCTGCTTGCCGTCTCCGAGATCACGACCGTGACCACATCGTTTACATGCATTGCTTTATGATCGGAAAAAAGAGGACTGTCCCCCTGACCGAACAGGCTGCCTCGGGCGACAAAACTGTTCTCTTCTTCACGCGACGGCATCTCTTCGACATATTTCGGAGGGGTAAATGTGATTTCAGGCTCTGTCAGACGCGCAGTACAACCGCTCAGCAACAATGACGCAGATAAAATTGATAAGTAAAGGGATATGCGCATTATTCCATCCAATTGATATTTGGCTATAATAAGCAAAAATAGTTCCAAGGGATAGAAATGAGTTTAAAAGAACAAATCAATAATGACATCAAAACGGCTATGAAAGAGAAAAATGTTCCGTTACGCGATGCTCTTCGTCTTCTAAGCAGCGCCATGAAGCAAATCGAAGTGGATGAGCGAAAAGAACTCAGTGATGAAGATATTATTAAAATTATCCAAAAACAGGTGAAACAGCGCAATGACGCAATGAGCCAGTACCGTGATGCGGGACGGGAAGACTTGTATGAAAAAGAGGCTTCCGAAGCGGCTATTTTTGAAACGTATCTGCCGAAACAACTGAGCGACGAAGAGTTGGAAAATGCCATCCGCGCCATTATCACCCAAACCGGTGCCGAAACGATGAAAGATATCGGTAGAGTCATGGGAGCCGCTTCCAAAGAACTCGGTGCTCAGGCTGACGGAAAACGGATCAACGAATGCGCTAAAAAACTTTTGAGCTAAATCCTTAGCTCAACTGATGCGGGCGGCCCAGATGGAACCCCTGCGCGTAATCGACTCCGATCTCTTTTAGGATAGCGAGTGTCTCTTCATCTTCGACATACTCGGCTATCGTCTCTTTTCCAAACTCTTTTGCGATTTGGTGTATATGTTTTACAAAAATACGGTCTTTTTCATTGACCACGATATTTTTGACAAACTCACCGTCGATTTTAACAAAATCGGTATCGAAATACTTCAGATAAACAAACGACGAAAAGCCTGAACCGAAATCATCCAGCGCAAAACTGATCCCTCTTTGTTTCATCTGCTCGATGATATCCATCAATCCGTTGACGTTATGAATCGCTTCGCGTTCCAAGATTTCGATCGTGACACCCGTGTTTTTGTCCGGATGAGGAGAGCGTTTGTAGTGATCTTCGATAACACTGACATACGTGTCTCCAAAGAGGCTTTTGGTTGAAAGATTAAAGAAAAAGCGTTTATCCCATAACCCTTTCTCTTCCCGTGCATACAGCCCTTTTGTCAGAATAATCTGATCGATCTTCGACGCAAATCCTAAGCTTTCCGCAACATCGATGAACTGCCCGGCCGCCATATAGCGCTTGCCGTCACGAATACGTGCCAATACCTCATAACCGAATATCTCTCCGCTTCGTACATTATAAATCGGCTGAACAAACGGCTCAATCCGATCTTCGTCGATGGCACGGCGAAGGAACTCCCCTTTTTTCTGAATCTCGCTCGCCATCTCCTGATCGCTCTGATCGGCGCGGGCGATCGTATTTTTTCCCGCCCGTTTGGCTTTGTACATCGCCAAATCCGATCCCGTAAGAAGCGACTCGATGTTTTCGCCCTGTTCCGGATATTCCGCGATTCCGAAACTCGCTGTTAGCGATACCTGATCGAACATCAACGAAATCGGCGTCGATTCAAGGGATGCGCGAAGTTTTTCGACTACGGCATACCCGTTCTCGTACGGCGTCTCCGGCAAAATCACCGCAAACTCATCCCCTCCGATACGGGCAAGAATATCCGCATTGCGAAGTTTGGAACCGAAAATTTCGGTCACCTCTTTGAGTACCAAATCACCCGATGCGTGCCCGTAGGTATCATTGATGTATTTAAAATTATCCAAATCGATCATCAGCACCGTAAACTTATGGCGGTGACGGAGAGACCGTTTTACCTCGTAACTCAAAAACTCTTCGAACTTTCGGCGGTTATACAATCCGGTCAAATAATCGCGGTCGGAAAGTTCCTGGAGCTTTTCATAATAGTCTTGAATCGAATCGAGCATTTTATTGAAATAGTTCTCGATATTTTTGACTTCCAAAATCTTTGTTTTGAGGCTGATCCGTTTTGCCATGTCATTATTGCTGATAATATCCTGGATCATCAGAATGAACTGCTTAATCGGCTGAACCAACAATGAATTGAGTTTGTAATACAAAACGGCAAAAATGATGACGGTGAACAGGATAAAAAAGATGATAAACGAGTTGATCATCGTCGTCAACGATATTTTTAGGTTTGCAACCGGGAAGCGGACGTCAATAACGCCGTTAATGTCTCCGACTTTTGCATTGGTATGGCATTTGATACACTCTTGGTTAACGACGATCGGATAAAGGTAGCGGATATCGTCCTCACCGGTCAATATCTCGTTCCCCCGCATTGCCTGAGCGACCATCGGATCGTGTTCACGAACCTGTTTGTCTATCGTCCGGTCCCCGAAAAGCTCTGCAACGATAGGACTTCGATAGGCGCTGATCCGCATTTGCGGCTCAACTTTATTCAAGCGGACAATAATCGCATCAAGTTCTTCTTTGCTCCACCCTTTTTCCATGGCCGAATAAAGCGCTTCAAATGCCAAACGGCTGGTTTTACGCGCATCCACGCGGGCAAGATCGTCAATCGCCTGCTTTTTGATATACACACCGTACAAAAATGCGACGGCCAAACTGGTCACCAGCGAGAGTATAACCGTTTTAGCAATAAGCTGTTTGTACGTTGTGTATGATTTCATTCCCCATTCCTGACATGACGATAAATTAAATTATTATAACATTAAATCTTTGAATCAAAAAAATTATATTCATTTATTGTTCCACAGTTTTTAACATAATTGGCCTTGTTCCTCAACACCCGCTGCTAAAACTTTTTCGTTTTGACATCGCTCAGGACGCGATCAGCCATAACAAAGACTTCATTGGCGATCTCATCGGTATTTTTAGCGATATCGGCATTCTTTTTCGTCTCTTCTTCAAAGCCCGCCACAATGTGATTGATTTCATTAATCCCTTTGGCCTGACCTTCAATCGCATCACCGATATCGGTAATGGATTGGATCAATATACCGACGTTCGCATTGATCTCCGAAAGCGATTTTTGGGTCCGTTCGGCCAATTTGCGTACTTCATCCGCTACCACGGCAAATCCTCTTCCGTGTTCGCCGGCGCGCGCCGCTTCGATGGCGGCGTTAAGGGCAAGAAGATTGGTTTGTTCGGCGATATCGCCGATTATGGTGATAATCATTTTGATGTCATCGGATTGGCGTATTACCTCTTGCGTTCTTTGAAGAACATCATGCACGCTTTGCGTCATTCGGTCAACTTCGTACGCCGTTTTTTGAATCTCGACTGCTTGTTTTTGAGAAGCATTATCCAACTCTTCGACATTCTTTTGAAGACGATGGGCATTCTCTTCCATTGAGGTACCGTTACTCAGACTGGTACGGAGCATTGCGGCGATATCATCCCCTAAGTTATTGACTAACTGCTCAATTTTCCCGCTGCTTTTAGCGATACGCTGCGTAAAATCGAGCTTGCCGTACGATTCGACGACACGGATGATTTCCTGCAGATCCTGCCCCACCATTTGACGCAAGGCCCCGAGCATGCTGTTAAATACTTCCCGAAGTTCTTTGAGCTGAGCATTGGAAGGATTGGCGCTTAATGTCCGCTCAATAATCCCTTTTGAAACTTCAGCGGCGATGCTGACGGCTTCGTTTACCATCATGGCATCTTCACGGATCCCCTCTTCAAGCATTTTGACGTTATTGTCCGCTTGGATTTGAAGCTTGTTGCTTTGGATAAATTGATGCGATTTGGTAACGATGATATAGACCAGACCAACAACCTGCGTCGCAAACAAAACGATATGAGTCAACAAAATCCAGATGTCGCAACCGCTCGAAAATACAATGACATCCAAGCCGAACATCGTCGCATGATTCAACTGAAGGATAAAAAAGAGGATATGATGAAACGCGACCGCAACCGTAGCCAGCAAAATAGGGATAATGTCTTTATAAATCGCCAAAAATGCCGCAATAACGAACAGAGCGAAGTGCATCTCGATCATTCCCAGCTGCTGCTGGATCATAATCATTGGAAAAATGGTGAGGGCGACTCCGATGATACTGCGTCCGAGGGTTGTCCCCCGAAAGCCCAAATAAGCGGCAACGATCAGAGCCAGAGCTACCGCTCCGTTAATAAGACCGAATTGATAGGTCGAATATCGGATCGACGTGATAAAAGCCACCGTTAGGAAAGCAAGAACCCCGATAAGGAGCATAAATTTATCCGCTTTAATATAATCGGCTCTCAATCTCTCTTTTATCTCGGGACTGAGTGTCGGATCCTGCGCAGGGAAAAGAAATCTCAGATTCATTGTAACGCTCCTATGTCTTCTAAAATTAGCGATCGATTGTACGGCGAAGAGGTATAGATATAGACCAACTCATATCTTTCCCCTTTTTTTTGTATTAAATACAGATACGGCATATGCTCCGCTTCCACACCCATTTTCGTATACACCAGATTGAGGGTATGTACCATCTCTTGAAGCTCCTTGTCCGTAGGCGCGTACGACTTGAACCGTTGGTTAAAATGCTCCGCCCAGCTTTGCACCGACGAAGGATCCATTTGTGGGGTCATGTTGACAAACCATACGGACGGGACGTGTTCAAACCCTCTCTTATGTATCTCGTCATCAATTCCGGACAAATCGTTCAACGCCGGAGTACAAACACGGGTACATCCGACATAGCCGAAATAGACCAATATAAGTTCCGATGTTTCCCCTTTTAAAAAAGGAAAATCAACAATTCTTATATCTTCGCTTCTGCCCGCATGCTTCGGATCGCTCAATGCGGGAAATGCCAATCCCGCAATCGTACCAAATCCAATGATAACTAAAAGTATCCCAGAAATGGTTTTAATCGTTGATTTCATCCGTTTTTCAAAGTTTTCAGTGCCGATTCCACATCCTCTTGACGCATCAAAGACTCACCGACCAAAAACGCATCGACTCCCGCTTTGTTCAGATCTTCCAATTGTCCGTGCTCATAAATGCCGCTCTCGGCGACAATGATCTTTCCGTTTGGGATCAACGGGATAAGATCATAGCTGAGATTCATGTTCATATCGAACGTCTGAAGGTTACGGTGGTTGATCCCGATAATATCGGCACCCGCCGCAATCGCTTTGGTGAGTTCGGATTTATCATGAATCTCGACTAACGCCTCCATTCCCAGATGGCGGGTGTAGTTGAGAAGCTCTTTGAGTTCGCTCGTAGAGAGCGCCGCGGCGATGAGGAGTACGAAATCGGCTCCGTATACGAGCGCTTCGAGAAGCTGATATTTGGAGACGATAAAATCTTTGCGCAAAAGGGGGATGCTGACGTATCGACGGATTTCGGCGAGATAATCGAGATTCCCCTGGAAAAAATGGGGCTCGGTCAAAATAGAGATCGCATTCGCACCGCCGCGCTCATACGCCTGCGCAATCGCTACGGGATCGAAATCTTCACGGATCACCCCTTTGGACGGAGAGGCTTTTTTCACTTCGGAAATGATACGGTACGGCTCCTGCGGAGTCGAGGTCAGATAGGGGCGCACGTCACGCGGTGCACGGGCGTTAAATGCCAAAGAGCGTCCCAGCCATTCCATGCTGAACGCCGCTTCGCGCTCTTTTAAATCTTCTTTGGTTTTTTTGATTATCTCATCTAAAATCATTAATTTTTCTCCTTTGGTTTACACTTTTCAATCGCTTTGAGATGATCTCTGACCTCTTCTTCGTCACTGCCGATCATCGACTCGACCTGTTTGATCAGCCGCAGCGCTTCCGCACACTCGCCCAGTTTATAATTTCCCCAGGCGAGGGAATCGAGATAAAACGGCGAATCGGGCTGTTTTTCGAGGGCACGGCGGACGTACCCCATCCCCTCGGTTACATTGAGATCATGATCGATCATCAAATACCCCAGATAGTTCAAATAGAGCGGTTCTTCCAAGTCTTTGTTGGCTTTTTTCAGCCCCTCGACCACGCTTGCGAGCATAGAGGGATCGTTACGGTCGCTTGAGCCTTCGTATTTGAAAACGGCGCTTTGGGCCAGATAGAGCGGATTGTCTTCACGTTCATACAGTTTTTGCGCAAGGGTTGAAGCTTTGTCAAACGATTTGATTTTGACATAGATATCGAGCAAAAGGGGATCGTTGGTGTGGGATTTTTCCAACAATGCCGTCATTTTGGAAAAATTTTGCTGGTAGAGGTAAATTTTGAGGGCATCGTCGGCGGATGAAGGGTCTTGGAACGCCTCATAGGTCTGCTCGTACATCTGTGCCGCATCGTCCAAATCGCCTCTGTCCGCATACAGACTTCCCAACCGTTTGCCGAGGATTTGAGAGTTGCCGTGGGTTCCAATATGCGCTTTCAAAAAGTCTATCGCTTCGTTTTTTTCACCCAATTGCGTATATTGGATCAATGCGATCCTCTCAGCCGTCGTTTCGTCATAATTGAGCGCATACGCTTTTTTGAGCGCTTCCACCGATCCCGCATAATCGGCGAGTTTCAAACGGGCTTCGGCATACAGAAGGTAATTCGCCGACTCCTTGCTCTTTTCACTCAGAACAAGAGATTTTTGGGACGCTTCGCCGAAATTCCCCTCTTTGAGCAAAACAATGATCTCAAAGCGTTTTAATATCTCATCCTCGGGTGATACGGCAAGGGCCGCGGCAACCTGTTTGGACAGTCCTTTGATATCGTTGGCCTGTTCCAGCATCTTAAACGATTGGTAAAGGTACTCTTTTTTGGAGGTTTGTTTGTAAAGTTCTGTAAAAAAACCGGAAGATCGGTGGTATTTTTGGTGCATTTGAGCATCCAATGCGTAGAGGGAAAGGGTATCTTCCAATGCTTGCGTGTTTCTCACGCTCATCGGTGCGGCACTGAGTACACATCCCGTTACAATAAAAGGCAGTAGATATCTAGTCATGGATTATCCCCGGACACTCGGCTTTTAGCTCATCGATACGGTGCCGAAAATAATCCCAAAAGGGAAAGGTTCGGCACTGCAGCGGTCTGGCTTCGTAAATACTACATCCGTTTTGTGAACGGTCAAAAAACGCGCAGTCGTACGAACCGTTCACGAGGCGCTCTTTGAGCGAAAAGCGAAACCCCTCTTTGCGCAAAAACGTACGGCGAAATTCCCCCTCGTCCATTTCCAAAAGCTTTGCGATGGCGGC
Organism: Sulfuricurvum kujiense DSM 16994; assembly: GCF_000183725.1. Taxonomy (NCBI): domain Bacteria; kingdom Pseudomonadati; phylum Campylobacterota; class Epsilonproteobacteria; order Campylobacterales; family Sulfurimonadaceae; genus Sulfuricurvum; species Sulfuricurvum kujiense. Next base: position 1,757,554 of record NC_014762.1, read on the forward strand.
AATTTCGGTCACAGAGACGAATATGCTGCCGCTCTCTCCGGTACAGCAATTTCCGCCGCACGAGGCGCAGGCAGAGGGGTCGAACGCGTAGCTGAAACCTTCCTGTGTCATGAAATCAGACATTTGATACTGTGCGCCTTTGCTTTGTCGTAGATGGCCTGCACGGCCGGAGTATACCTCCCCTCTTCCTCAAACGTTATCAACGGAGGCAAGACGGTAAGCGCCGATTTGCTGTTTTTTTTAACATGGATCATCACAAGGATACTAGGACGGTCCGCTTTGGAATGGACGAATTGTACCTCAACGACTCTTAATCCTCTACTCTCAAACGCACTGCAAAGCTCAGCGAACTGACGCGCGTCGTAACAGATCGCCGCTTCACCCGAAGATTTCAGAAGTTTCGAAATCTTGGTGACAAACGCTTCGATAGGGAGATGGATATTATAGCGTGCCTGATGGAGGATCGGATTTTCCGAGCGCGCGGAACCCTCATGGTAAAACGGGGGATTGGAAACGATCCAGTCATAGCTTCCGTGACCGCCCAGTTCCAAAAAGTCCCCCTCGTGGAGCGTATAGCCGATGCCGTTGATTTGTGCGTTGCGGCGGGCAAACTCCGCATAAAGGCTCTGTTTTTCGCTCCCCTCCAGCACGACCTCTTTAAAATCGCGCGCTACCAGCAATCCGACGATCCCGCTCCCCGCTCCGACATCGAGCATTTTTCCCTTCGGTGCGAAACGGGAGATAAACCCGTACAGCAGTATCGAATCGCTGTTGTAACAGTAGCCGCCGTCGGGTTGATAAAGGAGCATTTACGTCTCTTTGCGTTATTATTTAGGCAATTATATCTCTCTATAGGTTTAACTATGATTATTATCCCTGCCCGTCTCGCCTCCACCCGTTTTCCCGAAAAAGTGCTCGCCGATATCGGCGGATTGCCGATGGTGATCCGCACCGCCAAACGGGTAGAGGGGATCGACCGTGTCGTGGTCGCCTGCGACGATGAAAAAATCCTCGATATCTGCGCTCAGTACGGCGTCGAAGCGCGTCTCACCTCTACGACGCACAAAAGCGGAACCGACCGCATCAACGAGTGCGCCCAGATTATCGACGTACCAGATGACGAACTCATCATCAACGTCCAAGCCGACGAGCCGTTTATCGAAACCGAAGTGCTGGAACTGCTGATAGAGCGTCTGAACGAACTGAAAAAGCAAAATGCTCCGTTCATTATGGCGAGCTGCTACAACGCGATCAATACCGAATCGGCACAGGACCCGAACCTCGTCAAAGTGATCACCGACGCGGATCATAACGCGATCTATTTCTCCCGTTCACCCATCCCGTTCAACCGCAGCGGGGAAGCGAACTATTTCGGACATATCGGGATTTACGGATTTACGAAAAAATCGCTCCATGATTTCTGTGCGCTGGGCGAAGCACCCCTCGAAGATATCGAAAAGCTCGAACAGTTACGCGCCCTCTATCACGGCAAAAAAATCTCGATGATCAAAGTGGCGAGTGCCGGATTCGGGATCGATACGGTGGAAGATTTGGAGCGGGCAAAGAAGATTTTCGGCGTTTGATATAAAAGGTTTTTAATTGCTATACTGTTGCTATACTTAAGTCGTAGAATTATTAAAACGAATAAAGGACAAGAAATGTCACTCATCGAAACGTTTACCGATTACGTTCTCAACCGCAAAAGCCTCAAAGAGTATGTCGAAGCCCGAAAGACGATCAATGAACGGGGCGAATTTAACGATGCCAAACTTATTCAAGCACAAGAAAATCTGGACCGCCTAAAAGCTGAAGAGCCCGAAATTTATGAGGGTATGTACGCTACATTAGCTAAAATTTATGCACAAAACAAAGGATTGACGATCGAATATCCTATCGAATTTACGCGCCAGATTCTCCGAATGTATAAAACGTCGCTTACTCCAAAACAAGTGTATGAAGAGTATACGCGGATTTTGGATCATTACCACCACGACATTTAAGGGCATCCGCCCTTTTTCTTATTTTTCGACCGAAGCGATCCGAAAAGCGATTGAATTTTGAAAAATAAGGGGGCTGGCATACTGGCATGTTAACACCCCGCCAATCGGTGCTACGATTTTTTCCAGCTTTTCCCCGCTGAGTGCATCGGTAATACGACCTAATATATCCCCTTTCTCCACTGTCGCACCGCAGGAAACCACCGAATCGAAAATACCCGCACGGGAAGCTTTTAGCACCGTAATATATTCGGGCTGTATGATATTGCTCGAATATCCCTCAAACATCGGAAGATCCAGCATCCCGCGCTTCGTCATTAAACGCACCAGCGCTTCGTGGACTTCACTGCTGGTGGTATTATTAATCGCACCGTTTTTACCGAATACGATGGAGAGGGCTTTTGTCTCCCACAGCTGCCAGTTATACTGGAGCATTACCGTCTCGATCGGGCTGTAAGGGCGATAATGGATAAAACGCATCCCCAAATCCCGTGCCGATTCGATATCCTCATAGCCGCTTTTGATGATTTTGACGTAAGGCAGACACATCCCCTGATCCCGACGCCCCTCCAAGATAATGCCGTAATCGAATCCCTGAAGGGATTGAAACAGCTTTGCGGCAATCCGCTGTGTCGTCTCACCCTGTGCATAGCCGGGGAACATCATATTGATGTCGGTTTTATCGAGCGGCCAAAACGTCTCCCCCATATTCAAAGCATAGGTATTGACCGCCGGTATTACCAGAATTTTGCCGATGATTTTCCCCTCTTCCTCTTTTTGACGAAGATAATCGACCAGACGGGAAGCAACATAAAGCTGATTAATATGATCTCCGCTCATCGCTCCTACGATCGCGATAGAAGGGCCCTTTGATTCTTCACCGAATAAAAACCCCTCGACTTTGAGCGGAGCGCGGTTGGGAGATTTAAAATTAAGTATTTCGAGCCGCTTCATCCGTTTTCTCCAAATATACGTCCGACCAAGGATCCCTCATAAACGATAGGATAGGCCCTGAGTGTAAACAGTATCCCTCCGATCGGAGCGATCACCTCATCGAGCGTTGCGCCGCTGAGCGGATCGACGATTGTCCCTACGACGGAACCTTTCTCGATCATCTGACAGTGTTCGATGGACGGAACGAACAATCCCGGCTGTGAAGCGTTCAGATATGCCACTTCCCCGACGTGCGACTGAATCGGAAAACGGACATTCAGCGGTTCTATCGCCAAAAAACCCTCTTCCGCCATCAGATTTAAAATACCGTCCAGCAGCTGATGCCCGTACGCTTTGCCCAAACGCATACCGACCCCCATCTCGACCACGAGAGTTTTCGTCCCCAGCGTATTCATCGCATGAGCAAAGGTCGATTCTAAAACCGTGACCGCATCGTGTACCCAGACAAAATCGATGTTAAGCTTATTGGCGAGCGGGACGAGGGTTTTTTCCTGGGATTTGGCGATGCGCACCTGCGGTATTTCGCGTAAAAAGACATTGGAAGAGTGGATATCAATCGCTATCTCCGATCCGCTCATCGCACTGATGACCCCATCGGCAATCTGTGCGGGGAGGAAGTCGTTTTTGCTTCCGGGAAAAATGCGGTTTAAATCGACATCATAGAAAGGAACCGAACGGGTGATACTGTCAAGTCCCAAAGAGTTGATGGCGGGATAGATATCAATCGTCGCTTTGATCTTGTCCGGATTAGCGCGAAGCCACTCTCCGAGCAAAAAACAGACGTACTGACCTTCCAACTCGTCTCCGTGAATCCCGCTGACGATGGAGATGCGCTTTGACGTTTCGCCTTCTTTGGGCGTGTATCGGCACCGCTGGATCCGAAACTGCTCCCCTACGGGAAGATCGATCGAAAAAACTTCTTCTATAACGCCCATAATGTCTCCATCATGATTGTGTTTGGAGCGATACCGAAGCGCAGGTATCTTTTTGAATCACCCGATCGACAACGCCGTTAAGAAATACCAAAAACTTCGAGATATCGGACGTTGTCACATTAATCGGACGGTAGTTGCGGTTCAACTGACGCGCGATCGCATTGATCACATCAATATCGGCCGCCACCATCTCAATCTCTCCGTAGAGCCGTAAAATAAGGTCAAATCTCTCGATCTGCTGTCCGAAACGGATCAATTGATAAGCGCGCGTACGATCCAACTCGGTCGAAAAGATCCCTAAAATCAAGCTGCAGTCATCGATAATCTCTTCGAGATTGGACGGACTCACCGCACGCTCTCGCCGCTCAACCAATTGATTGTAAATTTTATTGAGGGTGGCAAACCCTCTCTCATCAAGCAAGTGGCGCGTCTCAATCGCGTTTTCTCTGGCCCAGCTGATAATCTGCTCGATACTCCCGCCGTAGGTTCCGTATACCCCTTGTTTCAGGAAATCGAGAGCATTTTTATATTCGATTTCAACACCCAGTTTGCTATAGAGCTTATGCCCCTCCTCAAAATCCCGATCAATAATATAATCATAGGCGTTGACCAGTTCTCTAAGCATTGTCTCGGCACGCTGAACGTACCGTCCGAACCAATAGAGCCGCTGAGCGGTATTTACCGAAATAGCCATCCCGTTGATAATCATAATTCCACCACCCATGTATCTTTAAAGCCGCCCCCTTGGGACGAATTGACCAAATAGTTCCCCTCTTCCATCGCATAGCGGGTCAACCCGCCCATACTGACGGTCACTTTTTCCCCATGGATGACATAGGCGCGAAGATCGGCTTTGCGGGGGACGATACCCCCTTCCATCATACACGGCAGATCGTAAAACTCGATCACCTCCTGAGCGATCCATCGGCGCGGCTCCGCCAAAATCATCTCGATAATTTCAGCGCGTTTTTCGCTCGTTAAACGGTTCCCGAACAATACGCCGTACCCTCCCGCTTCCGCAACGTCTTTGATAACGAGTTTGTCGATATTCGCCAGAACGTATTCACGGTCTTTTTCATAATACGGAAGATAGGTCGGAGCGTTCGAGAGTATCGGCTCCTCATCCAAATAATATTTGACCATTTGGGGGACGAAATAATAAATACCCTTGTCATCGGCGACGCCGTTGCCGATGCTGTTCATAATAGCGATGTTTCCGGCTCGGTAAGCGCGCGTGATCCCTTTTACCCCGATGAGGGTATCGGGTTCAAATTCTTCGGGATCGAGAAAATCATCATCCAGCCGCCGATAGATCGCTCCGACCCGCTGGCGTTCTCCGTCGTACGAGCATAAGAAGACTTCATCGTTTTGAACGATTAAATCATCCCCGGTTGCGAGCGTGGCTCCGGTAATTTTTGCCAGGTAGCTGTGTTCGTAATAGGCGGAGTTATAGCGACCCGGGGTGAGAACGACATTGAGTCCCCCCGTATTGACGTAATCCATCGCCGCTTTGAGTTCATCACCGTAATGCTTGATTTTGCTGATTTTCATCGATTCGAAAAATTCGGGATAGGTGTGGCGAAACGCACGGCGGATAGTGAGGGGATAACTCACTCCGCTGGGAACGCGAAGGTTATCTTCGAGAATCACCCATTTACCGCTCACGGCGTCTTTCACCAAATCGATACCGCTGATATGGGTACGAATCCCTTTTGGGGGATTGACACCCATAAATTCAGGCAAAAACGCTTTTGCCGAATCGACATACTCACGCGGGACTATACCGTCTTTGACAATTTTCTGATCATTGTAAATATCGTTTAAAAAAGCGTTGAGGGCTTTGACACGCTGAATAATCCCCTCTTCCAACTCGTCGAATTCAGACTTGGGAATGATACGGGGGATCATATCGAAAGGGAAAGAGCGTTCAATAAAAGTTCCGTCTTTAAACAGATTGAAATTGACCGCATTGGCTTCTAGAAACTCTTTAAACTCAGAGACTTTACTTTGATCGACTTGATCAAAAATATCATAAAACTTTTGTAATTCAGGACATACGGGCTCGAGCATCAATACCCCTTGAAAATTAGGACTTATTCAATGATATCCTAATCTGATCTCATGGGTTGCTTAAAAAAAATACAATTACGCATTAATCATGCAAAAAGAACCTATTTATAAAAATCTACTCTCTGGAAACATCCACCATCACCCCTAAATGACTCGAGCCGCTTCCGACGACGACCCCCTGCATCGGAGAGATATCACTGTAGTCACGACCGTATCCCAAAAGAATATGCTGATCGATCGGAACCAAATTATTGGTAGGATCAAATTCGAACCATCCGAATCCCGGGAAAAATACCCCGATCCATGCATGAGACGCATCGGAACCGAATAGTTTCTCCGAACCCTCCTGTGGATTAGTCTCAATGTAACCGCTCATATAACGGACACATAAACCCGCTCCCCGCAACGCGGTAAGGGCAAAATGGGCAAAATCCTGACAAACCCCTTTTTTTTCGGCGAATACCCGCTCAACCGGAGTACTGAGATCGCTAAAACCGCTTACAAACGAGAAATCAGTAAATATCCGTTCCATAAACTCCATAATTCCCTCATACAAAGAGCGCTCCGGCTTGATGGAGTGCAGAACATACTGCAAAATCTCAGCGGAGGCGATAGGGAGCAGCGGACTTTTAAGCGCGAACTGTTTGGCTTCGATAATCTCAGGGGTAAGAAACATCATCCTCTCCTGTGCCTGCGCGTACGTAAGCGAAGCGGCTCTCTGGCGATTTTCCTGAAGCCGCTCTATCGCGTTAAAATCGATTTCTACCCTCGACTGAGCCGCAACGTTCAAAACGGTATGCGGCTCGCGCACCAGCAGATGATGCAGATGATTTCCGAAAAAATCGTCATACCCTTCAATCTCTGCCGCAATCGGCTCGATCGTGAGATCAAAATTGAGCACTTTTTGGGTAGCGGTATTTCGCGGCTGCAAACGGATAAGGTTATGGCTGAACCCGACTTCATGCTGATAAATGAATCGGGTGCTGTGATAAACGGTATATATCATCGGTTACTCGTCATAATGGGCAAAATAGGTTTTGGACAACTCCGAAGAGGCCAACAACAGCTTGGCCGAGAGTTCGGAGAGGAGCGAATCGAGTTCGCTTCGAATATATTCATTAGCGCCTAACGAACAAAGGGTATCGATTTTACTGAGCCGCAACATTGAAAAGACTTCAAAAATAGGCTCTTCATAGCGGCTTAGATAGGTGGCATTTTTAAATTTCGGCAGTTGAGGGAGGATTTTCATCAATCCATCCACCTCGCTGATCAACGATTTCGGGAAATTTATATCGAGAAGCAAAAACTCGATAATATTTCTCATCTCGTACGATGAGCGATACCGTGCACGATACGCATTGAGACTTTCGCACGTACTGAGCAGCGTCTCTAAAATTTCATATTCGCTCAGTTCGTCATGGGCAGGGGTAAGCAACGCCCGTGCTTTGGAGATAAGCAGCTGAGAACGCTCGATCCGGGCTCCGATCTCGTACAGCAATGATCCCTGATCGACAAATAAAGACTCTTGAATCAGTTCTTTATAGGCCATCAGCTGCATCAGCAGTTGATCAAGATTATGAATCATCAATCGCGGATTCGCCGTCGCTTCGGAACAAAACTGATTCCATTCACGGTTCATCCGTTCATATATACGGGACGCTTCAAGCGGTAAAATACTTTTGGCATACGTGTTAGCATTAGAGAGCATCGTAATAATCTGCGCCAAACTCCCCACTCTTGTCGCGTTAAAACTCACCGAAGCAATCTCGTCAAACGCCGATGGAGTGTTCTCCTCATCTAAAAACCCCGGATAGGTCATCGTCACGTGAGTAAGCGCTTTGGTGAGCATCTCCAAGGTTTGATGATTGGAGACCTGATCATAGCGTGAAGCGTTTGTCATATATTTGAGAGTTGTACGGATCATTCGAGCGGTAATGATGGAGCGCATAAGATAGCGTCCCAGCCAAAAAAGGTTCTCCGCACGAAGGCTCGGGATATTTTCCAACGAATTTTCCGCAGCCGTTTTGGAGTGAAACAGCGGGGTCGGAGGGATGCTTTGAGACTCTCCCAAAACCCATAAATCTTTACTGCTCCCTCCAAATTGGTTGGATACGACGAGCGAATCATTCCCCGCCCCTACCCGCACCAAAGCTCCCGGCATCACCGTATAGCGATCATCCTGAACAATCGTATAGGCACGGATAACCGCTTTTCGAGGCTCAATCGACTCTTTTACTAGGGTCGGACAGCTCGCGAACTCAACCTCCTCTTGCCCGACATAGCGGTGAGGTTGATCCAATATCTCCTGACGGAGAGATTTCAGCTCTTTTTTACTCAGCTGTTTGCCGATATAGGTGTGTTTTTCCCCCAGCCGATCGATTGTTTTGATAATAAGACGTTCCAAATTATCCAAAACGAACTCTTTTTCCTTGCTCTGCCCGCACCACCATGTGGCGATCTGGGGCAATATGAGCTCTTCATCCAAAAAGTAGCGTGCCAAATGGGACATAAACGGATTCAGCCCCAAATTTTCCAGTACGCCGCTTCCCAGCGGGTTCAGCATCTCTACCCCCCCCGCTCTGATCGACTGAACCAATCCGGCGACACCGAGCTGCGAATCCTGACGCAGTTCCAACGGATCACAGTAGCTCTCATCCACACGGCGTAAAATCGTATCCACACGGCGGAGCCCTTTAAGACTTTTGAGCCAGACGGCTCCGTTTTTAGCCAGCAGATCCTGTCCCTGAACCAAAGTAAGCCCTAAAAAAGAGCTCAAATAGGCATGTTCGAAATAGGTTTCATTGTGCGGCCCCGGCGAAAGAAGGACGTTAAGCGTCTCACTGTGGCGTCCGGAACCCTCGCCTTGAAAAATCGATTTAAACGTTTCGAAAAAATCGTACAGCCGTTTGACCGAAATCCCCTCAAACATATCGGGCATTGCCCCGTTCATCGTCAGGCGGTTTTCGATCGAGTATCCCAAACCCGAAGGGGCTTGTGTACGGTCATTGACCACCCAGATTTTTCCGTCAGGCCCGCGTGCCATGTCGGCGGCATAGATCGTCAACGGCATTTTCATCCCGTGCATTTCGCGCATAAACCCGCCGTGCGCATAGATCACTTCCATCGGGATAATGCCCTCTTGAATCGCTTTTTGTTCGCCGTAGATATCCTGCAGCAGCAGATTAAACAGTCTGCACCGCTGCTTAAGCCCCTCTTCCACCAGATTCCATTGTTCCTCTTCGATAATCAAAGGGATCGGATCAAGTTTCCACGGGCGATTAAATCCGCCGGGATCATTGTAAACGTTGTAGGTAACTCCGTTGTCTTCCAGACGCCAGTCGATCTCTTTTTGCTTGACGAGCAACTGTTCCAAACCGATCCGTTCAAGATTCGATTTCAGTTTCTCCCAATGAGGGCGAATATTTTTTTCCGCGTCAAACATCTCATCGTACGATGAACTTTGAGAATAGCGTTCAAAGATAGAGTCCAAAGCAGATTACCTTTTACTTATTAAGTGTGTAGCGGATTTTACCCTATTGTGCATTAGGGCTCCATTTTCGGCGCAAATCGAGGGTATGCGGATATTCCAGCGACCCCGGAAGCTCTTGATACGCGAACACTTTTTTCTGAGGGTGATTTCGGACAACCCGCGAAGCAGTCTCTTCACCCGATTCTTGGGAACGGATAAGCGGTTCATGCACCTCTTCGATCTCCCCTTGGGTATGTCCGAATCCCCAGTAGCGGCTGATACGGCGTGATTGCGCTTCGAGGGAATTGACCGGAAACGTATCGTAGGCACGACCGCCAGGGTGGGCGATAAAATAGGTAAACCCTCCCATGGAACGTCGGTTCCACGTATCGACGATATCAAACACGAGCGGCGTATCGACCCCAATCGTCGGATGGAGTGCCGACCACGGCTGCCATGCACGGTAGCGCACGCCAGCGACGAATTCCCCCTCCACACCCGTCGAGACGAGAGGGACCCGTACCCCGTTGCAGGTGATGACATAGCGTTCGCTGACGAAATCATTGACCTTGATCTGTACCCGCTCTACCGAAGAATCGACGTATCGGGCAGTTCCCTGCGAACTCGATTCTTCCCCCAGTACGTTCCACGGTTCGATCCCGCCACGCAGTTCACAATGTATCCCCTCGATCGTACTCATCCCGTACAACGGGAAACGGAACTCGAAAAACGGATCGAACCAGTCGTTCTCAAACCCGTACCCCTCGGCACGCAAAAATGCGACGATATCACGGATATCGTCGCGGACGTAATGTTCGATCAGAAATTTATCGTGCAGCTGTGTCCCCCAACGAACCAATTTATGTTTGTACGGTTTTTTCCAAAAGAGCGACACGAGGGTACGGATCAGAAGCATCTGCACCAACGACATCTGGGCGTGCGGCGGCATCTCAAACCCTCTTAATTCCAAAATCCCGAGTCTCCCCGTGGAGGAGTCTGGGGAATAGAGTTTATCGATACAAAACTCGCTTCGGTGGGTGTTCCCCGTCAAATCGGTGAGCATATGGCGAAACAGCCGGTCGGTGAGCCAAAACGGTACCTCTCCCTCTTCCGGGATTTGGTTAAACGCGATCTCGAGTTCATACAGGTTTTCCAACCGCCCCTCATCGACGCGGGGAGCCTGAGAAGTAGGCCCGATAAACTGTCCTGAGAACAGATATGAGAGACTCGGATGATGCTGCCAAAACGTAATAAGCGAGCGCAAAAGTTCGGGACGGCGCAGCAGCGGACTGTCACTCGGTGTAATCCCTCCAATCGTAACATGGTTTCCTCCCCCCGTTCCGCTTTGCTTGCCGTCTTGCATAAATTTGAGTGTCCCCAGACGGGAGAAATGGGCATCTTCATAGAGGGTATCAATGACATCCGTGAGCTCTTCCCAGCTTGAGGTTGGATGGATATTCACCTCGATGACCCCCGGGTCCGGAGTGACCCGCATCTTCTCCAGACGCAAATCGTTCGGAGGCTCATACCCCTCGATCATGACCGCCATATTCAGTGCTTCAGCCGTCTCTTCGATCGAGGCGATCAGGTCTAAAAACGCTTCGGTATCGGTGATCGGAGGGAGGAAAATAAAGAGTTTGGATTCGCGTATCTCGACACTCAGAGCCGTCCGGACGAACACCTCGTAATCCGGTGTTTTTTTCGTCGTTTTTTTCACCTTTGCCGCACGTGCTTTTACCGCACTGTGGTATTCTCCCAGTGAGGGAAAAGCGGCAAAAAGATCGGGTTCGAAACTCTGTTCCAGCTCCACCTGCGGTTTATGGGTCAGCGAATCAAGCGGCAGACGCAAGCCTACCGGAGAGGTTCCCGGTGCGAGAAAGAGCTGCGCACGTCTAAATTCCCAACGGCATGTTACCCAGCGGGTCGTCCCCCAATTCAGCGGGAGGACGAATCCGGCAGGTTTATCGATGCCGCTGGAGAGATTCTCTGCCAATGCGCGCCGCTCTAATGAATCTTTCATCGATGTTTTCATCGGATCGACATCGATCGGCAGCAGCGATTCTTGCAGGAGTGCGATGAGAGGGTCGTTGTAGGCATCGTGAATGTTTTGATCGCTGATTCCCAGATTCAGACAAAGCTTGGCTAAAAATTTCCGTGCATCTTCGGGAGTGTAATCGAACGTCTGATCCAGACTCGCCAGCAGCTCGGGGTTATTCCAGATCGCTTGGCCGTCACGCCGCCAAATAATCGTGCTCATCCATCGCGGAAGCGGTTCACCCGGATACCATTTGCCCTGCGCATGGTGAAGCATTCCCCCTTTTCCAAACGATCTTAAAAGACGGCGGGAGAGGACATTCGCCAACTCACGTTTGTGAGGGCCGTCCGCTTCGGTATTCCACTCTGGCGATTCCATATCGTCGATGGAGACAAACGTCGGTTCTCCCCCCATCGTGAGACGGACATCGTTTTTCACCAATTCCTGATCCACCAGATGCCCCAGTTTGTCAATCGCTTCCCACTGCTCGGCTCGGTAAGGTTTTGTAACCCGGGGAGATTCAAAAACGCGCGTAACAGTGTTGGAATAGGTAAATTCGACCTCGCACTTATCCATAGCCCCCTCGACGGGAGCGGCACTCTCAGGATTCGGGGTACATGCCAGCGGTATATGTCCCTCGGCGGCGAACAGTCCGCTCGTCGCATCCAGCCCGATCCATCCCGCACCCGGGATATAGACCTCCGTCCACGCATGCAGGTCGGTAAAATCCTCCGCAGGGCCGCTAGGGCCGTCCAATGAAGCGACATCGGCGGAGAGCTGAACGAGATACCCCGAAACAAACCGTGCCGCAAGCCCAAGATGTCGAAGCACCTGCACGAACAGCCATGCGAAATCGCGGCATGAACCCAGCTTGTTTTCCAGCGTCACTTCGCAGCTCTGCACCCCCGGTTCCATACGGATTGTGTAGTCGAGATATTTATGGACCGCCATATTCAGATCGACGAGGAAATCGTTAATATTTCGGGGAGTCAAATCGAGCGTTTTGAGAAACTTTTTGAGTTTTTTACCCTCTTCGGTAATCTCCAGATAGGGGGATAACTCTTTTTTGAGCTCTTTTTTATATTTGAACGGAAAATCAGTCGCATACTCTTCGACGAAAAAATCAAACGGGTTGATACTGACCAATTCGGCCAAAACCTCCACATCGATAGAGAGTTCCGTCGTCTTCTCCGGAAAAACGATCCGTGCCAGATAGTTTCCGAACGGGTCTTGCTGCCAATTGATAAAATGATCTTCCGGCTTTATATTGAGCGAATACGCTTCAATCGGCGTACGGCTGTGAGGGGCGGGACGAAGACGTATCACATGGGGAGAAAGATTGATCGGTTTATCGAAAGCATAATGGGTCTTGTGTGAGAGAACGACTTTGAGCGACATCGGATTCCTTTAGGCAATCTACTGGATGATGGCAAAGGATAACACAATTTACACTAAAGCAATAAACAACGGCTGTACAATAAACAGACAGAGTGTTATTAAAAAGATAGTATGCGCTTAATATATGGGTAAAGAGAGGAGATCCCCGAAGATCGGGGAAGAAGAATTAGATGTTGTCGCGGATACCGAGATCAGCAACCAATTTGTTGTAGCTTTCGCGGTTTGTACGTTTCAAATAACGCATCAAACGGCGGCGTTGACCGACAAGTTTCAAAAGACCGAGACGTGAGCTGTGGTCTTTTTTGAATGTTTTCAAGTGCTCAGTAAGAGCAGCGATACGAGTTGAAAGAAGCGCGATTTGCACTTCGCTTGAACCTGTGTCACCTTCAGTTCTTTGGTATTGTTTGATAATTTGCGTTTTGTTCGCCGTATCTAAAGCCATAATAGCCTCCTGATGGGTATAAAATTTTACTTGAAAGACAATCCGTTCAAGCAGGGTCGGAATTATAGCGAAAAAAATCACGTTTTACGCTAAAAAATTCTGCAAGTAGCCTCTTATGATTTTTAGCTATAATAACCTTTTTATTGCAGGAGGGTGTTTTAGATGCTAATGACTAAAGCGAGTGAATACGCATTGTTGTCTCTGATCGTTTTAGCCAAAGCGGGGCATCCCCTCGATGCGGACACCCTCTCCAAAGAGCTCGATATCTCCAAAAGCTTTTTGGCGAAGATTCTGCAGTCTTTGGCACGGCAGGGAATTCTCAACTCTTACAAAGGGGTAAACGGAGGGTTCGAACTTGCCCGCCATTCCCGCGAAATCACCGTACTGGAAGTGATGGAAGCGGCCGAGGGGAAAAGCCCGGCGGTATTCAGCTGTTCCCCGTCGCAGGAGGATTGCCCCTCCAATAAAGCGATGAGTTGCGGATTATGGCCGTTTCTAAACCGATTGCAGGGAAAAGTGGATGCCTTTTTAGGCACCCTCACCCTCGAAGCCATTTTAGAAGAGTAATGTTTGGCAAAAGTAAAGAATAGAACTCCCGACGTTAAAACGGTATTATCGGCACTTTTTGCCTCCCGTGACCTCAGCGTCGTCTTTTTTGTTATGGCGATTTTGGCGATTATTATCGTCCCGATGCCGAGCAGTATGCTCGATTTTCTTTTGGCAATCGTCATCGCCATATCGGTTCTTATCCTGCTAATATCGCTTTATATCCCGAAACCGACCGATTTGACGACCTTTCCGACACTCTTGCTGGTCATCACCCTCTTTCGCCTCTCGCTTAATATCTCCACAACGCGGATGATTCTAAGTCACGGCCACGAGGGGCCCGAAGCGGTCAGCGATATCATCACCAGTTTCGGAAATTTCGTCGTCGGCGGAAATATCGTCATCGGGGTTATCGTTTTTATTATTTTGGTTTTGATCAATTTCATGGTTATCACCAAAGGTTCAGGCCGCGTCGCCGAAGTTGCAGCACGCTTCACCCTCGATGCGATGCCCGGAAAACAGATGGCGATCGATGCCGATCTCAACAGCGGACTGATCGACGAATCCGAAGCCAAACGGCGCCGTGCGGAGATTTTGCAGGATGCCAATTTCTACGGAGCAATGGACGGGTCGAGTAAATTTATCAAAGGGGACGCCGTCGCGGGGATCATTATCACGATGGTCAACATCATCGGCGGATTTCTGATCGGGATTTTTCAATTTAATCTTGATGTCGGTACCAGTGCCCAAACCTATACGATCCTCACGATCGGGGACGGTCTGGTAGCGCAGGTACCTGCGCTGATCATCTCCACCGCAACCGGTATTATGATCACACGCGGTTCCAGCGATACGGGCGGAAACTTCGCCGAAGGCAGTATCAACCAGCTCATGGGAAATGCCCGTGTCATGATCATCGTCGGATTCATCATGCTCCTTTTTGCTTTGGTTCCGGGTTTACCGACACTCTCATTGGGCTTTGTCGGGCTTGTTTTCGCCGGCTTGGGATACGCACTCTATAAATATGAGAGGGGAGAACTCGTCCTCACCTCCGCACCCGCCGTTGCGAAAAAAGACGGTTCGCCGAGTGCCGGGGTCCCAGGGGCTACAGAAGGGGGCGCTGCTGCCGCACCGAGGAAGAAAACAAACGAAGAGATCGCCAAAGAGGAAGAGGCCGCCCTCGAAGATATCCTCAAAATCGAGATGCTCGAACTTACCCTCGGGTATCAGCTTATCCGTTTGGCTGACAGCGCTCAAGGGGGTGATTTACTCGAACGTATCCGCTCGATGCGCCGTAAAATCGCTTCGGATTTCGGCTTTTTGATGCCGCAGGTCCGTATCCGTGATAACCTCCACCTCAAACCGACCCAGTACGAAATTCTCCTCAAAGGGGTCAATATCGGCGACGGATTCATCCAGCCGGATCGCTACCTCGCGATGGACAGCGGCATGGCGATGGCCGAAATCGACGGGGAACCGACGAAAGAGCCGGCATTCGGCCTCGATGCACTGTGGATCGTCCCGGAGCTGAAAGAAGACGCCATTATCAACGGCTATACCGTTGTTGACCCGGCAACCGTCATTTCGACCCATATGAGCGAACTGATCAAACGCCATGCCGAAGAGCTTCTCACCCGCCAAGAGACCCAATCGCTCATCGAAAAAATCAAAAACGACTATCCGGTTGTCGTCGACGATCTTCTCAAAGTGGCAAATATCGGTCTTATCCAGCGGGTATTCAAAGCCCTCTTGCACGAGCGTATCCCTCTCAAAGATATGATCACAATCCTCGAGACGATGGCCGATGTCGCCGAATACACCAAAAGCGTAGACATCATTACCGAACATGTCCGTGCCAAACTCTCCCGTATCATCACACAGGCCTACACCAGTCCTGACGGTGTCATCAAACTCCTGACGTTCGATACGATGAGCGAACAGATGATGCTGGAAAAATCGCAAGAGCGAGACGGAACCCGCCAGCTCCTCCTCAACGTCGGTGAGATCAACGGGCTGATCCAGGCCACCAGCCAAAAAGCGACCGAACTGCTCCAAAAAGGGATTTCGCCGATCATCGTCATCGTCGATCCGAAACTCCGCCGCCCGCTGGCCGAGATTTACGAACGGTTCAGTCTCGACATCGTGACCCTCTCCCATGCCGAAATCGATTCGAACGCCAAATTCGAAGTGCTCGGCTCCATCACTTTAGATACCAAATAGGAAAACCATGACCAAAACTTTTTACCACCTCTCCCACATCGATCTCGACGGCTACAGCTGCCAACTCGTCATGGCGCAAACCTCACATACCATGTTCAGCTACAACGCCAACTACGGTGCCGAAGTGATGGATCGCCTCGAAGAGATCATCGATACGATCAAAAAAAGCAAACAGAGCGCCACTATCCTGATCACCGATCTCAACCTCTACCCCGAAGAAGCCAAATGGCTGAATAATGAAGTCAACCGCCTCAACGAGGGGGGATGGAATATCACCATCACCCTCCTCGACCACCACGGCAGCGGGAAAGATACGGCGGCACAGTATCCGTGGTATTTCCTCGATACCGAGCGCTGCGCGACGAAAATCGTCTATGAATACGCGATGGAACATTACGGTCTGGAAGCGGGCGGATGGCTCGAAGCATTTGTCAAAGTGGTCAATGCCGTCGATCTGTGGCACCAGGACGAAGTGGAAGATTTCGAATACGGCAAGGTGTGCATGCGCCTCATCTCTGACGCCAAAGAACTCAGCCGCGTCATGTTTGCCGACGAAGACCGCGCCTATAAGCTCGCTATGCTTGAGCAGGCGGCGCAAATGCGTAACGTCACCAACGCCAACATCATTCTCGATGAAGCGCTCCATAAAATGAAAAAAGAGTTTTTCAAAGACGGTGTCGATGATACCCTCGACAATCTCTCAACCAAATATATCGTCGCGTTACTGGGGACCAAACGATCCACGATGACCATCTATTACAAAGGGTGGAGAGGATTCTTGAGCTACGGGCTGGGGAATACCTCGATCATCGGAAACGGCTTTTTGACCGAATTTAGTGATTTTGACTTCATCGTCGATGTCGGTACACGCGGTACGATGAGTCTGCGCGGTCATAATAAAGTGGACGTGGCTCTCATGGCGGGCGAATGGGTCGGCGGCGGCGGACATCCGAACGCGGCGGGCGGCAGAATCCAGGGGTTCAAAGAGCAGTTTCGCTTCGATAAAGTGAAACGGCAGATGGAAGATATGCTCTCCAACAAAGAGGCGATGCCGGGAAAACTCCCCCATAAAATAGAGGAATAAGTACCGTTTTATGATTCAGATCAACAATCTCACCAAAAGCTACGGGACACGCTTCCTGTTCGAAAACCTCTCCCTTAAACTGAACGCCGGAAACAAAGTCGGATTCGTCGGACGCAACGGGAGCGGAAAATCGACCCTTTTTAAAATTATCCTCGGCGAAGAGCCTTACGATTCGGGAGAAATCATCATCCCGAAAAACTACCGTATCGGTACGCTGCGCCAGCATCTGCATTTTACCCATAAGAGTGTCCGTGAAGAGTGTGCCTCCGTCCTAGAGGGGGATATGGAGCACGAAGTCTACCGGGTCGAGAAGATCCTTTTCGGTCTGGGGTTTACGCAGGAGGATCTGGAGAAAGACCCGCTGAGTTTTTCGGGGGGATATCAGATCCGACTCAACCTCGTCAAACTCCTCGTCACCGAACCCAATCTCCTGCTCCTCGATGAGCCGACCAACTACCTCGATATCGTCTCTTTGCGCTGGCTGGCGTCGTTCATCAGATCGTTCGAGGGGGAAGTGATCCTCATCACCCATGATCGCGATTTCATGGACTCGGTAACAACCCATACGATGGGATTGCGCCGACGAAGTGTCAGCATCATCAAAGGCGACACCCGCAAATATTACGCCAACCAGGCACAGGAAGACGAACTCTACGTCAAGACCAAAATCAACCACGATAAAAAGCGTGCCGAGCTGGAAGACTTCGTCGCCCGCAACAAAGCCCGCGCCTCTACGGCGACACTCGCGCAGTCCAAACAAAAAGAGCTCGATAAGATGGGAATTATGGAAGATCTGGAAGGAGAAAAAGACCTCTCTTTTTCATTCTCGTATAAACCTACCCCCGCCAAAGTGATCATGCAGGTCAAAGATCTCTCGTTCGGATATACCCCTGATGAGCTGTTGTTCAAAAACCTCTCGTTTGCGCTGGAGGCAAAAAAGTGCCTCGCCATCATCGGTAAAAACGGCAAAGGGAAATCGACGCTGCTCAACACCCTCGCGGGGGTTTTGACACCGAACGGGGAGATTACCGCTCACCCCTCCACCGCCATCGCCCATTTCGGGCAAACGAACATCGACCGACTCGATAAAAACCGCACCATTACCGAAGAGATCCAAAGCGCCGACAACACTTTGCAAAACGTCCGTATCCGCGGTATCTGCGGGACGATGATGTTCAGCGGCGACGATGCCGATAAAAAGATCTCCATCCTTAGCGGGGGAGAGCGCAGCCGCGTCATGCTGGGCAAAATCATCGCCACCCCCGCCAACCTCCTCTTTCTCGATGAGCCGACCAACCACCTCGATATGCAGTCGATCGATTCGCTCTGCGACGCGCTGAAACGCTT
Organism: Sulfuricurvum kujiense DSM 16994; assembly: GCF_000183725.1. Classification (NCBI taxonomy): domain Bacteria; kingdom Pseudomonadati; phylum Campylobacterota; class Epsilonproteobacteria; order Campylobacterales; family Sulfurimonadaceae; genus Sulfuricurvum; species Sulfuricurvum kujiense. The sequence goes on from NC_014762.1 coordinate 1,776,051, forward strand.
CGAAGGCTCCGTCGTCATCGTCACCCACTCCGAGATGCTATTACGCGAGCTTGCCGATCAGCTCGTCATTTTCCGTGAGGGGAACGCCGAGTTTTTCGACGGAAACTATGATGAGTTCTTGGAAAAAATCGGATGGGACGAAGAGATCACCGATGCGCCGAAACCTGCCAAAGTGACTCCGAACGTCAATAAAAAAGAGAACAAACAGCTTCGAGCCGCCCTCATCCAAGAGCGCTCCAAACTCCTCAGTCCCCTCAAAAAAGAGGTCGAGCATTGCGAAAACACGATCATGAAACTCGAAGAGAAGCTCAAAACTTCCCATGAGCTTTTAACGACCTATTCCAATCAGGGAGAAACATCCAAACTCCTCGAACTCTCCAAACAGGTCGGTGAGGATGAGAAGATGATCGAAGAGCTGTTCGAGCGGCTCGAGATCGCCAGCGACGAGATCACACGTATCGAAGCTGAATACGAGGAAAAGTTGAGTGAGCTCTAAACTCCGCCTCGACAAGCTCCTCTCCTCGCTGGGGTATTGCAGTCGGCGCGAGGTCGCACTCCTCATCCGAGAGGGGATCATCACCCATGCCCACAATCTCCCCCTCAAAAGCGATACGAAAGTCTCCCATGACGAAATCCTCTGTGAGGGGGAACCTCTCGATCCGCCGCAGGGGATCGTGATCCTGATGCACAAGCCCGCAGGTCTGGTCTGCAGTCATGACGACGGCGAGGGGAAGCTTGTCTATGATCTATTGCCCGAACGGTGGCGGCTTCGCGATCCGAAAATCTCCACCGTCGGGCGGCTCGACAAGGATACGAGCGGTTTATTGCTCCTCACCGATGACGGCGCCCTGCTCCACCGCCTCACCTCTCCCAAACATAAAGTGCCGAAAGTGTACGAAGCGAGACTCGATAGAGCGCTCAAAGGGGACGAAGCAGAGATATTCGCCTCGGGAACACTGATGCTTAACGGCGAAAAAACCCCGTGCCTCCCCGCCAAACTCACCGTCATCGATGATACCCATGTGACACTGGAGATCGTCGAGGGGCGGTATCATCAGGTGCGGCGGATGTTTGCGGCGGTCGGGAATCATGTCACGGCATTGCACCGCTGCTCTTTCGGGACACTTACCCTCGGCGATTTAAAGGCGGGGGAATACCGCCTCATCGACGCACAATCACTGTCAAAATAATTAATATTATGCACTTTCTGGGCAAAGCCCATCAAGTGGCAGGGACAAATGTCCCTACAACCCCCTAAAGCTACCCGTATCTTTCGGATACGGGAGAACATTAATCATTAATCAACCAGCACTATCCCCATCGATTCGAGTAAAAAGAGCGCTTCGTAGCGGCTGAAGATAGCGCCTTTGAGGTGGTTGGAGCGAAGGTCGATAGAGGTGTTGGAAGCGTCGGTAAAGTTGGCCGCCTCCAGATGGGTGTTGCCGAACAGCGCCCCTTTGAAATCGGTTCGGCTAAAATCGGCTTTGATAAAACTTCCGTTGCGAAAATCGACCTCTTTGGCTCTACACTCCCGCATCACCAATCCCTCTATGCTCAGACCGAAAAAGTTGCTGTCATTGAGGATACACTCGCGAAAAAGGATCGGATCGGCATTGAGCAAACTCTTCCAGTCCGCCATCGTCCAGTCGATCCCGACCATCTTGCACGAGACGAAATCGACATCGCTCATTTTGGTGTTGGTAAGTTTCATGACGCTCAGGTTGCAGTTTTCGAAACGGCATTCGGTGAATTTGCAGGAGGAGAAAAAAGTTTCGCTGAAATCGCAAGAGACGAAGGTGCAGTCATCGAATTCGGCTTTGGTGATCTTTTTGCCGTGCAGGTCGATACCCTCGAACTTCTCGGCGAATACGTCCATGTTGTCGGTGATAGGGATCATGTTAAAAATTCAGATGTGAATTGGCATCTTTACCCATGCGCTTTTAACCCGTCCGCAATCAACATCTTTAGATACGACTGATAGGGAATATCATTTTTATTCGCCTGAATTTTCAGCGTTTCGATCATATCAACGGGCATACGGATCGAAATCGTTTTCGCACTTTTTTGCAGCTTTGTGAGGCGTACCGGCTTGGCTTTGTCCCAATCGATATACTCGGTCGAGTCGTGTTCGTCCCAGAACTCTGCGATCTCTTCTTCGGTTTTTAATTCAGGCATTTTTTTCATAATAGCTTCTCTCCTTTTTGCTCATAGGTCGTGCCGAAATCACCCTGATGTTTTGCCCTCTCACGGTAAAAGCGACGAACAGCATTTGTCCATTATCGGTCTTTCCCAGCGCATAGCATCGGCACTCTTGCTCCGAATGGGCATTGTCCTCGTAAATGAGTAACGGGGTGTTGAAAAATATCTCTTCGATCAGCCAAAAATCAAGCCCGTGTTTGAGTTTGTTTTTCTGGATATTGCCATCATCCCAATCAAACCCGCGTAATCGTTCGACATCGAGACAATCAAACATTACTCACCTTTTTCAAAATGTATGGAATGATTATATACATAATGCCACATCATGTCAAGATCATAAAGAATTTATATTACTGATTTACGACGCTCTCAGTGTTGTCTGAGCGTTTTTGTCCGTTTGAATAGTTTCAAATGCCGCTTGGATCGATTGAAAGGTGAGAGTGTATTTGTCGATAATCTCTTGGCCTTGGTTAAACACTCGATCGGGATGGTATTTGTGCAGAAGTTTTTTACATCTTTTTTTGATCTCGGAAAGTTCTTCTTTCGGTGAAACATTCAGGAGTTTATAGGCTTTTTCTATCTTCGATTGTTCACTCTCTTTTTGAGACTCAAAATAATTATTGGATGCAAGTAGTTGCGAGATGTGCTGTCGGTTATACATAAAACTGACGTGATACTGCATGATGCGCGTACGCTTTAGAAGTATGAGCAATTTTTCTTTAACCGCTTCGCTGTCCACCTTAACAAGATAGTGATCTCTATCCCCTGCAAGGCTGATAATGTGGGTTCTAAAATAGGCGCGTAAAAAGTTATGCATATACGTTGTGGCATTCTCTTGTTTAAAAGCAAACTTGACATAAATCTTGTTAATGACCTCGATTGAAATCGGAACATTGGTGATGATATTCGCTTTTTCGATCCACTTGATCTTTATCGGGCGCTGCGGTTTTGATTCGATCTCTTCTCTCAAATCATTAGGCTCTTTGCCGTGCATCTGTTGATAGCTCCAATAGAGCCAATGAAAGAACCTATTTTTACTGTTTACTTCTTCATTGCAGTGATGGATGAAAATACCCGATTCGCCCTGAACCTTGTATTTGAAGTGGCGGTTTACAAAATCGACAATCACTTTCTCTTGGATAGAATCACGTCTAGCATGGATCAGAATCATGTTTCTATTGGCAAATATCCGCATTTTTAGAGACTCCGCTCGATCTGTTTATAGATTAAAGGATCATAAATTTTCTATATTTAAGCAAAAAACATTCCCTAGATATAAGAAATAAAAAACTGCCGATACGAATTTCAAAAGGGGAGATTGGATAAACTCTCATATGGAAAAAATGAGACTTATTTTTGAAAATGATACGTTCGTCGTTGCGATCAAACCTGAGGGAGTCAACTTCCACTCCGAAGGCGAAGCGGGGTTCGTCGTACAAGTCTCCGAACAGCTCGGATGCCCCCTCTTTCCCGTCCACCGCCTCGATAAAATGACCTCCGGTCTCGTCATCCTTGCCAAAAACTCCGAAACCGCCGCACGGTTCGGAAAAATGTTTGAAAACCGAGAGATTGAGAAATACTACCTTGCCATCAGCATGCGCAAACCGAAGAAAAAAATGGGGTGGATAAAAGGGGACATGGCAAGTGCGCGGCGGGGAGACTATAAACTCCTCGTAACGATGAACAACCCTGCCATAACCCGCTTCATCAGCTGCGCACTGCGGACCCATGAACGGGGATTTTTGATCAAGCCCCATACGGGGAAGACCCATCAGATCCGCGTCGCTCTCAAATCTCTCGGTTCTCCCATCGCGGGAGACGAGCGCTACGCGCAGGCCGACGAAGCGCGCAAAGAGGATCGGGGGTATCTGCACGCCTATGCACTGCGGTTTCGTCTGGGTGAGGAGGAATTTTGTTTTGTCTCACCCCCTGATGAGGGGGAACGGTTTATGAGTGTGGAGTGTAAAAGTCAGCTAGAAACATGGAATAAACCGTGGGAGCTGTTTTAATCCGTCATTCTTCCATACCCCAATATAAGGGCGTAAGGGGAAATAGCCTCACGTATCAGTTTTTCAAGTTCATCGATATTTTTATCGGAAACATCATTCAAGATACATTCCGCAATGTCACAAAATGAAATCACTACCATCGGGTCAAAGTGCCTTCCGCTCCCCTCACGGATAGACTCGATAGCGTGTTGAAAAGTAAATGCCTGTTTATAAGGCCGTACGGATACAAGTGCGTCAAAAACATCAACGACCGCAAATATTCTTGCTGTCAAAGGGATTTCTTCCCCTTTTAAACCGTTGGGATAACCGCTGCCGTCAAATTTTTCATGATGAAAACCGATAACCGCTAAAGCGTCATCGCACCACGGGATCTTTTGAATAAGCGCTGTTCCTAAATCCACATGCTGTTTCATGATACTGAATTCGTTTTCGTCCAAACGGCCCGGTTTTAACAAAATCGTATCGCTTATTCCGATCTTACCGACATCGTGCAGAAATGCCCCTTTGATTAATGCAGGCAATGCTTCCGGCGGCACATTCATTTTTTCCGCTAGTCGGATGGTGTAGTAGGTTACGCGATAGTTGTGTTCCGATGTATCGCTATCACGCATAGCCACCACATCTCCTAAAACCCGCACTAAGTTAAAATTGCTGTATAACAGCTCCGTTTTATCCGATTGAAGCTGCCGATATTGCCGGTAGATTATCGGAAAAATCGCCACGATGACCAATAATAAAATGACCGTCGTACCGATGAATACGATCCTCATCCCTTTGCGCATCGCAAGTACGGTTTCAGATTTCAACGGAATGGCAGCTTTCAGTACAATCGTCGATGTATGATTTATCGGAAGACTTTTTGCGAATATCAATATCAGGTTGTCGGGATCGGCAGGGACCAAGTGGTAACTAATTGTTTCCGAAACATCCGGATCAAAACGGCGGAATAATTGCACCATATCGGTGTCGGGTGTTTTGGCAACCGCAAACAGCTCTGTTCCATCCGTTTCACGTATATCCAGTATTAACATTTGATGAGACTCCATCAATTCATTCATACGGGAAATGAATAGCTTCCGGGTTTCAAGATTGCCGAGTTCCAATCCCTTTAAATGTTTTTCAAAATCGATGAACTCCTTATTGATAAGCGCATCGATCCGTTTCGCATTTTCTCGTTCAATGTACCAATAAATACTGCTGATTCCTAATAAGGTTACGGTGACAGAGATAACACCCAATCGAATAAAAAACAAAGCAAGCACATTGTTCTGAAAAAATCTTTTGACAGAATTTTTCTGCTTTACCGATGTACTCATTGACCTAAGTTTCCATCCCCGATTTAGTATAAGAAGTTTTAACGCAAACCTTTTAGCAACACCGCTTGGCTGTAGCTATAGATTTCTTCAAGATTGTCGCTCATCAGCAGGTGGCCGTCGATCAACAACGACGCGAGGCCGTGGATCGATGCCCACACCGTTGCCGCCTGTACCATCGGATTCTCCCGAGCGATTATCCCCTCTTCCTGAGCCTCGGTTAAAAGACCGATCAGGGCATACAGTCCCGTTGCCTGCGTCTCGTCTTTGTAGTCGCAGATCTCTGCGCGTTCTTTTCGGTACATCTCCCCGAAAAGAAGACGATAGAGATTCGGATGCTCGATCGCGAAATCGAGATACGCCCTCCCCATCGCTTCAAACCGAACATCTACACTGCGGCTCTTATCCTGAAAAATAGGAGTAAATATCAGATTCAGCTGCTCATACCCTTTTTCGATCACCCCGAGTATCAATGCCTCTTTGCTCTCAAAATGGCGGTAAACCGCCGTTCGTGATGTCCCGAGCCGCTGCGTCAGATCGCGAAGGGTAATACTGTCGAGTCCATCCGTGTCGATCATCTCCAATGCCGTTTGCAACAGCTCTTCTTTGAGGTTTCCGTGATGATAGGGGGCGGCTTTTTTCTCTTTCATGACGATATTGTATCAGATTATCACCCATATGTTGACATTGTCCACATTTAATGTTAACATTGTCAACATTAAACTCGTCAAGGATAACCATGAGACCGTTTGTTCTCCTCTCCTTCACCCTTTTGCCGCTGATCGCCTCAGACCTCATCACGTTATTACCGCAGGCAAAATCAAATCTGCGCGTTGAATCGGCCCGAATCGAAGCACAGAGGGCAAAAGAGCAGTTGGAACAGGCAAAAACCGCTTATTTCCCGACGCTCGACGCTACCGCCCTGTATCAAAAAAAAGACAAAGCAACCGCTTTTGAACCTCGAACGATCCAGGGATTGGAGCTAGGGACAAAAATCACCCTCTTCGACGGATTGCGCCGTGAATCGACCATTGACGCGATCCACTCTTCGATAAATTCGGCACAGCAATCCCTCCAGCAAAAAGAGCAGGACGTATTGTTTGAGACGATTCAAGCCTACTACGGCTATTTTAACGCCAAAGCATCGCTCGACGCCATCCGAGACAAAAAGACCGAACTCTCCGCACAGGTTGAACGCTTTAGCATCCTTGTCCAAAACGACCTTGCCACGTCCGATATTCTAAAATCGCTCATCGCCTCCAAACTCCAAGCCGATTATGACGAACAGAATCAAAAAGTCATGCTGGAACGGAGCCGCAAAAATCTCGAACTCCTCACCGGAAGTTCCGTCGAAAGCCTCGAATACACAGAACTCGCTACGCCGCAAACGAGAGAGATTGATCGTCACGATCTAAAAGCGGATATCTCATCGGTCGAAACGCTCCGGCACTCCGAGGGGTTTTACACCTATCTGCCGACGCTGAGCGTTCAGGGGAAACACCGTGAAATGGATTACAACGATTACGACACGATGGGGGGAAGCAATATCCAACCCTCAAGCCAAAACGAGATTATCGCATCGCTCTCGATGACCCTATTTGATATGGGAAGTATCGCAAAAGAGCGCGAACAGGCCCGTCTATCGACACTCAAAGCGCAAAAACTGATCGAATATAAAACCAAAAGCATCCAAAACGAAGCCGATATAGCCCGCCTCAGCCTCCAGGCCTCACAAAGTGCCTATGATGCGGCAAAGTCCGAAGAAGAGGCGCGAAGCGAGGCCTTTGGCTTTGTCAAAAAACGTTTTGAAGCGGGTTTGGTCAATACCACGACCTATCTGAGCGAGCTCAGCGACCTGAGCCTATCGCGTGCAAAAGTCCAGAGCGCACGCCACAGCCTCCAAATGGCTAAAGCCAATCTCGCCTACGCCTACGGAACCGATCTTATGACACTAATCGAGGGGAAACAATGAAACTTTTACTAATGACGGCACTCTCTGCCTTAAGCTTATGGGGCGATGTCTACGCCACCTTTGAAGCGCAAGCGTATCGCGAAGCCTCACTGGGGATGAACGCATCGGGGATTGTTAAAAATCTCTATGTCCAAAGAGGCGATCATGTCAAAAAAGGATCCCTTCTCCTCGAACTCGACAGTGCCGAAGAGCAGCTTTCGCTGCAGATGGCAAAAGCCGATTTGGAGGCACTCTCCAAAGAGACGACGTTTTTGAGCGATCAATACGCCCGCTATGAAAAAAGCGCACAGGTATTCGATAAAAATACCCTCGACAAACTCAAATCCGAACTAGGGACAAAGCTCGCACAGCGTGATCGTGCCCGTCTATCAATCGCCTATGCCGAACAAAAGCTCTCCAAAATGAAGCTCACGGCTCCGTTTGCGGGAAGCATCTCCGAGAAAAATATCGAACTGGGAGATATGGTCTCTTCGATGGGGGGGACGCCGTTGTTTAAACTCATCAGCGACCAGACCAAACTCCTCATCCAGTACGATTCCAAATTCGCTTCGCAGGTCAAAGCAGGAGACCGTTTTTGCAGCTCCATCGACGGCAAACCGACGGGAAAATGTTCAAAAATCATTAAAATCTACCCCTCGATCAACACCAAAAACCGTCAGATGACCGCCGAAGCCGACGGATCGGGTCTCCGTCCCGGCACGTTCGGTGACGGCATGATCATGTCAAAATAGGAGATACTATGCATAAAACCGCCATTCTCCGTCCCGTAACGACCGTTATGTTCGCCCTCGCTTTGATCTTTTTCGGGCTGGTTGAACGCAACGGTATGCCCTCGGCACTCTATCCGAACGTCGATTTCCCGATCGTCATCGTCACCACCACCTACAAAGGGGCCAATGCCGACATCGTCGAGAGCAAGGTGAGCGACAAGATCGAAGAGGCGGTGAGCGGAATCTCGGGGCTCGATACCCTAAGCTCGGACAGTTCCAAAGGGATCAGTATCGTCGTCGCTCAGTTCAAACTCTCTAAAAACCTCGACGAAGCGGTTAACGACGTCCGTGATAAAGTCTCCAGTATTCAGCTCCCCAACGAAGTGGATAAACCCTCGGTCGATAAATATGCCCTCAATTCTTCTCCCGTCATCACCCTCTTTTTAGCCGGCACCGACAGCCAAAAAGTGATGAAACACGCCGATGAGATACTCAAACCCCGCCTTCAGCGCATCGAAGGGGTCGGCGGAGTCACCCTTAAGGGTTTGCGTAAAAAGCAGATTCTCATCTCCCCCGATCCCGCCCTTCTTGCCAAATATTCATTGACGATGAACGACCTGACCAACATCATCAAAGCCCAAAACATCCGGATGGACGGCGGAAAAACCGTTGATCCGCGTCATGAATATCAAATACTCATCGACAACGACAGCAAAACGGTGCAAGCTCTCAGCGACCTTCGGATACGGGAGGGGTTGAGCTTGGGCGATGTAGCCACGGTGAGCGATACGCTGGCCGAAGAGCGCAGCTACGCTTCGCTGGACGGCAAAGCCGGGGTTCTGCTCATGGTCAAAAAGATGACGGGAGCCAACGAAATCGCGATCGCCGATGCACTGCGTGCACAGCTTCCCGCATTGGCGGCATTGGAACCGACGATGAGCCTCACACCCCTGCAGGATGCGACAGGATATATCCGCGACACCCTGCACGGCGTTCAATTCGACCTTATGCTAGGCTCACTCCTCGCCTCGCTCGTCATCTTTCTCTTTTTGCGCAACTTTACCCTCACCCTTATCGCCGCCGTCTCCCTCCCCGTATCGATTTTCGGGGTATTTGCGATCATGGGGTGGAGCGGTCAGACGTTCAATCTCCTCACCCTTACCGCCCTCACCCTCGCTATCGGGATCATCATCGACGATGCTATTGTCGTCATCGAAAATATTTTCAAGCGTCTCGAAGCGGGGCGCGACCGCCTCAATGCCGCTATCGAAGGGGTGAGCGAAATCTTGTTTTCCATCATCGCCATCTCCGCGATGCTCCTCGCCGTTTTTGTCCCGATCGCCAAAATGAGCGGGATCGTCGGGCGTTTCTTTACCAGCTTCGGCGTGACGATCATCGCCGCCATCGTCGTCTCCTTCGTCATCGCGGTCACCCTCATCCCGATGATCGCCTCGCAGATCGCCAAAGGGGAGCACAGCCCTTTTTATCACAAAACGGAACACTTCTTTGTCCGTATGGAAGAGCGATACCGTCTCCTCATTCACGCCGTCTTAAAATACAAAAAGACGACCCTCTTCAGTGCATTGGGTATCTTTATCGTCTCCATCATCCTCTCGGGGACGCTAGGGATGGTATTCATGCCCAAAGAAGACAAAAGCCAGTTCGATATTACGCTGAAAGCTCCGGCAGGGACGAGTGTGGAAGGGATGAAACATCTCTCGCTCGATGTTCAGCGCCGCATCGGCAAAATTGCCGAAGTGGAGTACTGCACCCTCTACGTCGGGCGTGGCGATGATCAAAAAGCAAACGAATCGGCGCTGTATGTCCGCCTCAAACCTCTGCACGAGCGTACCCGAAGCCAAAGCGAGATCATGAAAGAGACCCGTACCATGCTGGGTAGCCTCAAAGGATTTACGATGACGAGCGTCACCGAAGTCAATGATATCGGAGGCTACGAGATCAACACCCCCTATCAGGTGATCCTCAAAGCCCAGAACATGGACGATGCCGAAGCCTCTGCCAAAAAGCTGATGAAACTGCTCAAAAACATAGAGGGGACAACCGACGTCCAAAGCAACATCCAACCCAAGGCCCCGCAGCTGAATATCACCGTCCTCACCCAAAACGCTACGAGGCTCGGGGTCAATGTCGATGAGATAGCCCGCGTAATCGCCGATGGGTACTCCGGGGACGGAACCATCACGTTTATCCGAGAGCGGGGCAAAGAGTACGATGTCGTAATGCGTCTGGATGACACCAAACGGATGAGCATTGACACCCTAAATTCCCTCAATGTCCGTACTTCAGAAGGGGGAACGGTACCGATCTCTGCGGTCGTATCGATCACCCAAGATTACGCCCCGACGACGATCAAACGGTTCGACCGCCTCAAAAAAGTGATCGTCGGAGCCGACATCACCAAAGCCCTCCCGCTCGATAAACTGGTCAGTATCGTCAACGAGCGTCAGGGTGAGTGGCTGGGTAAAGGGGTAGCATTCGAACTCGACGGCGATGCCAAACATATGCAGGAGAGTAACGAAGCGTTCGGGGTCGCGATCGGGGCGGCACTCGTGATGATCTATCTGATCCTCGCCGCATTGTACGAATCGCCGCTGCAGCCGATCATCATCATGAGCGCATTGCCGCTGAGTTTTACGGGGGCGTTTATCGGTCTGTGGGCTGCGGGGATGAATATGTCGCTCTTTAGTATGATGGGACTGATGCTTCTGCTGGGACTGGTGGGGAAAAACTCCACCCTCGTCGTCGATGCCGCCAACCGTCTCTACCACAGCGGTCATGAGCTTGATGAATCGATCGTCGAGGCGGGGGTGGCACGTCTGCGCCCGATTCTGATGACCACGACGGCGATGTGTTTCGGGATGCTCCCCCTCGCCCTCTCGGTCGGGGAAGGTTCGGGGGTCAAGGGGCCGATGGGGGTTGCCGTTATCTGCGGACTGCTCCTCTCGACGCTGACCAGTCTCCTCGTCGTTCCGGCGCTCTATAAAGTCCTTGCACCGCTGGATAATAAAATTCGTAAGCTCTATACGATTAAAAAATAGCCTCTTCGAGGCTAAAACCCCTATATGGACTGTTTTTTGCTAGTACTTTTATAACAATATTTATAAGGAGTACAAATGCAGGTTCTATCAAACAGTTCATATCCGTTTTCAAACCCTTTTGGCACATCCTCCTATTCGCCTCCGCCGTCTTATAAAGAGATATCCCAAACCGGGGAACTCGACAAACTCAAAGACGACTTCAGTATGATTTCCCAAGAGCTGAACCCCTCTGAACGGAAACTCTATAACACCCTTTTAAGCGAAAAAAATTATGAAGCCGCAAAAGGGATAGTGACGGTCGGATTTATGCGAGCGGCAGGTATATATCACGACAATAACGCAGATACCCTCACGGGTGAATCTCTTGTTCAGGATTTGGCAACATTGTATCCGCCCGATTCCCAGGAGGAGCAGAACTCTATTAAGGCATTGCAGAATTATCTAACAGCCAATCCTTCGGCTATGGCTCTGAATCAAGAGCGGCGGGGTAATTTACTCGATCTTACCGCCTGATGCATATGAGTTTAGGCGATTTAAAAGAGTTATTAGTCTCAAATTCCCATGGCATAAACGAAGAGTACACGCGTATTTTTCACGGTCGGGGAAATACCTACGAGGGGTATCGGTTTCTTACCGTAGACAGTGTCGACAAAGTGCTGTTTGCCGTGTTGTTTGAGCCTTGCGACGAGGAAGATGCCATCGTATCGATACTGCGTGATTTCTTTTGCGCTGAGGGTAAATGGGAAGCGCTTGTAGTACAGCAGCGCTATCTCCCCTCTTCCCCGTCGAGTGTTATAGAAGGAGAGTTTCCAAACGAAACCTATGCGATTGAAAACGGCCTCAAATACCGTATCAACTTTCTCAATGCCCAAAACATCGGATTTTTCCCTGACATGAAACTCGGAAGGGAATTTGTCCGTGACCATGCCCAAGGGAAAAAGGTTTTAAACCTCTTCTCCTACACCTGTTCGTTCTCCGTGGCCGCAATATCGGGAGGTGCGGTATCGGTCGTTAATGTCGACATGAACAAAAACGTCCTCTCCGTCGGACGGGAAAACCACCGTCTCAACGCCCTTGATACGAAGAAAGTGGAATTTATGCCCTACAATATCCTCAAGTCGTGGAGCCGTATCCGCAAAGAGGGGCCGTACGATCTGATCATCATCGATCCCCCCAGCTTTCAGAAGGGTTCGTTTGCCGCCACGTCCGATTACGAGAAAATCATCCGACGGCTTCATGAGTTCGCCGCAGAGGAGTGCATCGTCCTCTCGGCACTCAACGCTCCCGAACTAAACAGCGGATTTATCAAAACCCTTTTTTGCGACAATGCACCCGAGTTTCGCTATGTTGAAAGGCTGAAAAACTTGGACAGCTTCCCCGAAAAAGAGGAAGAGCGGAGCCTGAAAAATCTGGTTTTTAAAAAAGAACCATAATTATTGTCGCAGCTACTCCCTGATCTCCCTATCTATTTCGAGAGGTTGATTTGGATCGTCACCTGAAGCCAAATTATCAACTAACTTCTACTTGGTTGAAATTTTTTTCATACTAAAGTATCAACATAAAGTGGATTCCCGACAATAAAGACATCGAATGATCCGTTTGTGTCATTGCTGACAAGGTTTGAAGCTTCACTGCTAAATGTGATATAGCTACCATCTGCAGATATAAATGGATATATCGAACGGTTATTTCCAATCTCTCCACTAGAACTTTTTGAGATGAGTTCCAATGCTCCAGTTTGAGTGTCTTTAAGAAAAACATCACCATTGTCATTAGTATCTCCGCTAACAAAATTGGTAGCAGACGTATAAAAGACTACGAATCTACCATCAGCCGAGATAGATGGGCTATAAGAACCGTTATTTCCCTGTTCCCCCGCTGCGGTACAAGAGATAAGAGTGGTAATTCCGGTTTGCGTATCTTTTAAAAAAATATCCGACTGACTATTCGTATCGCCGCTGACGAGGTTGGTGGCAGTACTGTCAAATACTACATATCTCCCATTCGAAGAGATGGATGCATTGAATGAATCGCTGTTTCCAAACGCCCCACTGGAATTCGATGATATCAGAGTAGCCGCCCCGGTTATAGTGTTTTTGAGAAAAATATCCGAAAACCATAGTTCAATTCCATCAAATATTTGAGGTACATCACCTGCTACAATGTTTGATGAAGCAGATTCAAAGACAACAAAATTACCATCTGCCGATATGTCCGGATACCAGGAAGCACGGTTCCCTATCTCTGAACTTGAACTCGATGATACCAAACTCGTAATGCCGGTTTGCGTATCTCGCAAAAAGATATCCCCATACCCGTTAGTATCACCATTCACAAGATTTGAAGCATCGCTTCTAAATACGACGTATCGGCCATCCGAAGAGATAGCGGTATTGTATGAATCATCATTCCCACCGTAACCATAAATACTCTGAGAGATCAACGTTGTAATACCAGTCTGTGTGTCTTTTAGAAAAACATCGCTGATTCCCCCTGCTCCCGATATCAAATTGCTACTGTAACTTTCGAAAACAACGTATCGGCCATCCGCACTTATAACAGGAGATACAGAGGCGTCATTTCCGATTGTTCCGCTTGAAGAGGAGGATATAAGAGAGACCGTCCCTGTTTGCGTATCTTTTAGGAAAATATCTTCCTTGGCATTAGTATCACCGTTAATAAGATTTGTGGCATAACTCTCAAATGTTATATATCTGCCATCTGACGAAATAGATGAAGACAACGAACTGGAATCTCCAATCGTTCCATCCGCTGTAATTGAAACGAGAGAAATATCGGTAGCATTCCCGTTTCCGCTGTTTTGTGAAATCATATTCAATGCACTCGTAACCGATGCCGTAGTTGCATCTATTCCTGACATTACTGAACGTGCCAATGTAGTATCATTTAAATTATTGTTGTAAAAGCTCAGACCAACCGTCTGTTTATTAGTTAAAATCGTAGCATCATCTCCAAGAGCGCCTCCGATAAAGGCTAAAATTGCCGTATCTCTCGATACCCGCCCTGCGTCAAGTTCTCCAACCCAATATTGCAAGCCGGCCGGCTCAGCATCCCGATTGAAAAGGTTATTGTAAATAGTATTTACAAACGTACTATTGGATGTCCCTGCAGGGTAGGCACTCTGAGTTTCAGATTGATCGAAAAAGCTTTGAGCTATCTGTTCCAACGTCAATCCTGAGCTGTAGACCCAGTAATCAAGCCCTGCTGAGTCCGGTGCCCTATTAAAGGTAGCAACATATAGTTTTGTAACATCATTTAAAGAAGCCATCTGAAATCCTTATTTCTACTTTGAATTTTTTATGAACCTTACTTAAATAATATGCTTTTTTTCCAAATTATTTCTTAAAATCAGTTCATATTTTTTAGGGTGACATCCATGATGACGTTTTTCTAAAAATTCTAACTTTTTTTATACTTATTGGTGTATATTTGGAAATGTCAAATTTTAATGGGAATGAGGAAGGATTTAGATATGAATGATTTATTGCTATCCGAACTTTATGTTTCGATATTAAATCGGGCACCGGACGCTGCCGGACTGGCCTATTGGGTGAATGAGCTTACTCAAGGTACGATAACATTGGAACAGCTCGGTTCCAACTGGATGAACGAACAGCCGGAGGTGGTAGCATTATACCCATCAACTCTAGCCACCGATTCTTTTATTGATGCTATCTATCAAAATGTTTTGGGACGAAGTGCAGAAGCGGCAGGGCTCATTTACTGGAGTGGAGAGCTAGAAAACGGCAATGTTACCAGAAGCATTTTTGTCAACGCCATCATTAATGGCGCCAAAGCGGCTTCGGGAAGCGCCACCGATGCAGCCTACTTAAATAATCGTGCCGAAGTGGGTCTCGCATTTGCCGCAGCGAACTTAAACGATGCCACCGTGGCACGCGATATTGAATCAATCGTTACATCCGATCCAGAAACAACAGCAGCTGCATCTGCTATCATCAATCTGGTCCCTGCCGATCCAACCTCGGCTAACTTGACCGCCATTACTTCAATCATCAATCATGTGGCAGATTTAATTGCTGCATCACCTACCGCCATTACCAATATGGTCCAATACCTTGAGACCGTAGTGGCACAAATCACAGCCAATCCGACAGCAGTTATTGCAGATGTCTTAAATGCAGTTACTTCTGTTACAGCAAGTGCGGCGATAGACACCACTATTTTAGGAAGTGCAATCAGTTTAGGAACGAGCAGTGTTACATCTCCAAGTACAATCGATTCGGCTATAGAAACAGCATCAACAGCAACACTGATACACACACAGGCAACAACAGGGATAGACACTATTTCAGGAACAGCCGCAAATGATGTATTTGTAGCCGTTGGGATTACTGCTGCGGGACAATATTCCGGTTCCGATACCAATTTTACCGATTTAACAACTATAAACAATTCTAGTACATCGCAAATAAATAGCGGTGATTCTTTCAACGGCGGAGCCGGTTACAATGTATTGCATGTGTATGGAATTGCCGATTTGAGCGGGGTAACTCTCACTAATATTCAAAAAGTCATACTACACTCTGATGTCACGTTTACTGATGAGCAAATCAATGCATTAAATGCAGCCAGAGCTTCTATCGAAGGTGACGGCTCCAGTATCATGAGAGTCACAGGAGCTCCCGGTGCTACAGCAGATATGTCCAATATACAACTTCAAGCGATCGGTCAATTTGATTTGGCACAAAGTTTAACGGCACAAATTTCACAATTGGGACTTGACCAGATAGGAACGGTTGCAGTCGACAGTGATGCCTATATTCAAGCTGATGAAGGGTCTCTTGATTTTACCGGCAAAACTGTTTACGGAGATGGCAGTGTCAAAGATGCGAATGGTGTGACGGTTGGTACCCTAGACCAAATGAGCGGTGTAATAACCCATCTTAATACGGTTGTTACGAGTGTAGCCTCTCTCGTTGATTCAATGAATACTCTTTTAGCAATCGTACCAGGGTATACTACACAGGACACCGTAAACCTTGATGTCGCCACCATGAATCTGTATTTAGGTTCACAGACCGCATCCGATGTCATTATGGCTGGCAATAATTCTGCATTTTTACGGGGTGGCAGTTATAACGACACCATTATCGGCGGCAACGGCACCAACTTTATTTCTGGAGCTGCCGGTGATGATACGATTACAGGTGGAGCATTACGTGATTTTATCGCCGGTGATGAGGGTAACGATACGGTTGATGGATTAGCCGGTAACGATTTTATCAATACTCAAAGCGGAAACGACACGGTTTCAGGTGGAGCGGGACAAGATTTTATAATGCCTGGCGATGGGGCAGACACTGTTATTGTTGATAATAATACGGACTTTATCAGTCTTTACTCCAGTACCTCGCCTTCTACAACAGACGGTGCAACCGACGTAATAAAATTTACAACGGATACTGCCCTCATCGGAGGCCCAAATGTTATCGTAGGTTTCGAGAGTGCCAATGATGTACTGAAGTTTGAATCCATTATAAGCGGTTCAGGGATTACCGGCATTACTGCTGCAAACGGCATTGCTACTATCAGCAGTGCAGGAATAGCCGGATTCAATATGAGTACCGCCGCACCTGGCGGTATCCTAATCCTGACGGATAACTCGTTTATTCGAGGTGATGCCGCTTCAGCTAACGATTCATCAATAGGCTATGACACCATATTGGGTTTGGCCGGCACCCTGGCTGGTCCAGGAGTAGGCCATCTGATTGCCGTGAATGACGGGGGAGGAAACACTAATATTTTCTATGACAGCGATGGTAGCTCTGTTCTTAATAACTGGCAGTTCGCCGTAAAAATAATAGGGGTAAGTGCCAATAATCTGAATGCAGCTTCACTTCAAATTATCAATGAAAACACCTAATCACCATACATTTTTAATACCGTTTGACTGCTTCGAAAAAGCATACAAACTCCACATTTAAAAATGGGGAGCGAAGTCTAAAAAATCTCTAGAGCGTAGGATAATCCAGATACCCCTCTTCCCCCTGAGTATAAAAAGTCTCAGGATTCGGCGCATTCAGCTCGGCATCGGCATGAAAGCGTTCGGGAAGATCGGGATTGGCTAAAAAGAGCGCTCCGAATGCGACCGCGTCCGCCAGTCCGCTTTGAATAGCTTTGTTTCCTCTCTCTTTCGTGTAGCCGCCGTTGGCTATTAAGACCCCTTTATACGCTTCGCTCAACACACTCAAGTCAACGACATTCGCCCCGTGACGGATATCTCCTTCCAACGCATCGACGATATGCAGGTAGGCGAGATCAAATTCATTGAGTAGTTCACAGATATACGAGAAATGGTTCGCAGGATCGGAGTCTTTCATATCGTTAAACGTACCGCTGGGAGAAAGTCGCACCCCCGTTTTATCCGAACCGACCGCAGAAATCACCCCTCTGATGATTTCCAAAAGAAACTTAACACGCTTTTCGATCGTACCGCCGTAAGCATCCTCCCTGTGATTGGTACCGTCACGTAAAAACTGATCGATCAGATAGCCGTTGGCCCCATGGATTTCAACCCCGTCAAATCCTGCTTCGATCGCATTTTTGGCCCCTTGAACATACTGTGCAACAACCGTTTTGATCTCTTCGATAGTGAGCGGATGGGGTGTTACGAACTCTTTCATCCCCTCGGGAGTATAGATACTGCCGGAGGGCTTGATAGCCGAAGGGGCAAAGGGGAGTTCGCCGTTATGAAATGCGGGATGCGAGATTCGTCCGACATGCCAAAGCTGCAAAAAGATTCTCCCCCCGCTCTGATGCACCGCCTTGGTCACTTTTTTCCACCCCTCTACCTGTTCTTGGGTATGAATACCCGGAGTATGCGGATAACCGATCCCGCGCGTCGAAATCTGGGTCGCTTCGGTGATGATGAGTCCTGCAGAGGCTCTTTGGGCATAGTAGCGTACCATCATATCATTGGGAACATTCCCCTCCGAACTTCGACACCGCGTCATCGGAGCCATAAATATCCGATTTTGCAAAGTGTAATTACCGATTTTTACAGGAGAGAACAGATCCATAATATACTCCTCATCAAAGATTGTGAGACTATTGTCCCACAAACAGATTTATACAATTATGAATAATATTGAGTAATTCCTATTTGAAATAATAAACCTCTCCTTTAAAGTATCACCGTAATCTTTATCACCGGTCTACGGTGATCTCATAGTCTTTTATGTTGGTACATCTTTTTATCGGCAGTATCGATAACCGAACTCCATTCATCTCTTTGTTTGAATGAAGCAACACCATAAGCAAAACTGACTTTAAAGGTATCCTCTTCAACTTTGAAAGATTTTTTTCCACAGTTCATAAGCATATGATCAATTTTTTCTTCTATCTTAGCAACCGGTTCGCCGCTGCCGAACATGACTAAGAACTCATCTCCTCCAAATCGGATGACATCTCCTCCAATCTCTTTAAGTTTATGCGCTATGTGTACTAAAATTTTATCACCGATAATATGTCCATAAGTATCGTTAATCTCTTTAAATTTATTCAAATCAATCATCACCATGACTCCGTTTCCGCGCATAGTGTGTTTATCGCTATTAAGATAATGATCTTCAAACCATTTACGGTTATAGCTTTTGGTCAGGGCGTCTTCATAGATAATTTGCTGAAGTGCTTGAATCTCATCACGCAATACCTTTGTTTCAGACAAAACGGCAGAGAGCTTTTTTTTGTCCTCAGACTCAATCGCTTCAATAGCCTGCTCAGCACAGGCGGATAATCGAAGCACATGATGGACAACTTTTTCATCCAGCATATCAGCATCAAGAAGCTCTTCAGGCTGAAGATCAAGATTCAGTAAATGGGCCTCCTCTGCATACAATTTCCCATAATAAGACGGAAAAACAACTTTGAGCGCTTTAATTTTATTTTTAATATTTTCGGTAATTTGAACATGTTGTTCATGTACATTTTTTATCATTGCCATATCCTCTCGATTGATCCAATGCGGTGCTTCATCTCTTGCGGCTACCACTGTTGTATTGTTATCCCGTTATTTTAGGAAACATAAAATACACTCTAGTATTCATGCAAGTATAAAATAGATATGTTTGATGAGTGTTGGGTGTATACTAAACGTATTATATGTAGAGCAAAGGATTGATTTGGATTTAACGCTTTTAACAATCACCTATTCGATAGGTATCATTCTTCTTTTACTGGCAATGTTAATCTATTGGAATGGGCGGTTGCGCGGGGAAATTGCACAGAAACAACAGGCATTGGAAGAGAGGGATATTTTACAGAAACAGCAGGATTTTTTCATCCGCAAAATGGTTCACGAAATGAACACGCCTCTCAGTGCAATCGAGCTCAATATTTCCGTCATGATGCGCGACTATCCCAATGTGCGCAATCTTGAGATGATCAAAAGCTCAGCCCGTATTCTATCGACGATCTATGACGATATTGCCTTTTTATCCCGAAAAGAATTCCTTTGCCCTGTACCCGAATGGATCAATATCGAAGAGTTTATTGCGGACCGCATCCTCTATTTTGATGCCATGCTCTCGGTTAAAGAGATCGTGATCGAAATGGAGATCGATGAAGGGTATGAAATTCATATGTCCCGTACGGAACTACAAAGACTCATCGACAACAATCTCTCCAATGCCGTCAAATATACGCAGAAACACGGCGAAATTATCATCATCGTCATCTCCAAAGAATCCGATGGACTTCTGCTCACATTCAAAGACAACGGTATCGGTATGTCCGAAGAAGAGCGGCAAAAACTTTTCGAAGTTTACTATCGCGGAAATGCCCATCATCAGGGATTGGGGTTAGGAATGAGTATTATCAAAGATATCTGTGACGCCAACGCCATCTCCATCCGTGTTGAAAGCGTAAAAGGGGAAGGCAGTTCCTTTACTTACAACATTCCCGAAACACTCATACGTCAAACATCCATCAAACAGTCCGATGCTATACTCCGCAAAATAGAAGCAAGGAAATGAAAGAAAAACGATGAGAGCACTCCTTCTTGAAGACGATTATGCATTCAATACTCTCATTGCCGAAGAGCTGATACGTCTTGGGTTTTCAGTCGATTCGTGTTTCGAAGGAGAATGCGCCATAAACGCCGTTTATACACAACAGCATGACCTCTATATAATCGATATCAATGTTCCCTCCTTCAACGGCTTCGAAGTACTCACATATATCCGGGAACGCTATGCGAACACTCCCGCACTCATTATCACGACCCATTCGGAAATCGAATACCTCAAAAAAGGATTCGCCCTTGGCTGCCACGATTACCTCAAAAAGCCTTTCGAGATGGAAGAACTCATGATCCGTATTCATAATGCGTTACGCCTCTCAAATCCGCAGCAGCGGGACGATAGACTTGCCCTTTCGCAAGGATATACCTATTCGCTGATCACCGGCGAACTTTATTACCATGATATCCTTGTCGAATTGACGCGAATCGAATCTCTTCTGCTCCGTGTTCTGATACAAAATATCGGCAATGTCGTCGGCTCGGATACCATACAAAACTATGTTTGGAACAACGAAGAGATTTCACCTTCAACCATGCGCTACTGGGTTCACCGTCTGATGAAAAAACTCAAAAGCGGTATGATTGTCAACGTCCGAGGAGTCGGTTATCGTCTTCGAAAACTGTAAATATCCATTCTCCATCAAACACTCACCCAACATTTCTATATTACACTTTTACAAACAAAAGCAAAGGTTTCATTTGAAAAAAAATATTGCAGGCTTTATACTTCTGTTCTTAATGCTTTCTCTGTTGATGATTTTTCCTCTGACTGCCAATTTTTTTACCGAAGAGACCCGCTCGGTCAAAATAAACCAATCGGATATTTTTGTGCCGTTTTTGGAACACGAGACGACAAAGGCGGTTTTTGTCTATTTCGGATATGTCGGATGCACCGCCATATGTATCCCGACACTCAATGATTTCACCCCTATGTACCGCCGAATACATGAACACTATCCCGATACTGCATTTTATTTTGTCAATCTTAATCCGACACAGCCGAAGGAATGGGTTGAGCCGTTCGCAAAAAGTTTTGATCCGACATTTCACGGCATCTATGCAACCGCATCCGAAGTTGACCGATTTGAGCGCAATTTTCATCTTGCCCTCACACCGTACAATGAGGAGATGTCCCACTCCTCTAACCTTTATCTATTGATCCGTGAACAAAATCACTATGTTTTGAAACGAATCTATGTGACCCATCCCTATTCTGAAGATGTGATCATCGATGATTTAGAAAGCTTAATCGTATGATTCCATTTACAGTTTTAGGGACTAAAGAGCGCCTGTTATTACAATCGCATTATTACGAAGCAGACAAACTGATGATGTGGATTTTACTCATTCATGCATTTGTCGCGATTTTCGTAACAGCCAATTATTACAATACCTACTGGCTCGGAATAGTCGGAAGTGCCGTTATTCTTACCCTGTGCAGTGCAGCGTTCATTCTGCTGCGGGGAACACTGTGGTTTCGTCTGATTGCCGCTGTTGCCATCATGCTCTTTTCCGCTATCTACATACAACAGCATCTCGGTCGGATAGAGATGCATTTTCATGTTTTTATCGGTTTGGCCATATTGACCATTTACAAAGATGTAGTGCCGATGTTTATCGCGACTGCGGCGATTCTCATTCACCATCTGCTGTTCAACTGGATGCAATCTCTCCACGTTATACTCGGCAATGAGCCGGTGATGATATTCAGTTACGGGTGCGGGACAGAATATGTTATTTTACACGGGGTAATGGTCATTGCAGAAACGGTTCTCCTGACCTATATCATCAAAAATTCAGCCCAACAATTTATCGAAGTGATCCGAGCGCAAGAAGCGCTTGATATATCCAATCAACAGCTAAGCCGATTCAATATCACACTCGAAGAGCAAGTACGTTTGCGTACGCAGGAGCTTGAATCTGCCCTTCAAAAGCACATCGGGATGGCCGAAGATTTAAAAATGGCCAAAGAAGAAGCCGTCTCGGCAAACCAGCTTAAATCTGAATTTTTGGCTAATATGAGCCATGAAATCCGCACGCCCCTTAATTCGGTGATCGGATTTTCGGATTTGCTGGAACAAGAGGTCAAGGAGCCGAAGCAGGTACAGTATCTGCATGCCATCAAAAACGGGGGAAAAGCCCTCCTTTCGTTGATCAATAATATTTTGGATCTCTCCAAAATCGAATCGGGACATATGAAAGTGGAATTGCATCCGCTCCATTTCAAACCGTTTCTTCGAGAAATCATGAATATGTTTATCGAGCCCGGAAAGAAAAAAGGGCTTGAAGTCACCTATGAAATAGAAAAGAATCTCCCCGAATGGATTATTGCCGATGAAATCCGTATTCGACAGATATTATTCAATCTCATCTCCAATGCCATCAAATTCACCGAAAAAGGTTCCGTTCGCCTCAGTGTATTGTCTACCCCTTCCAAAAACGAAGGCTTTGTTGATCTCATTTTCTCGATCAAAGATACGGGAATCGGTATTTCGCCGAAAAATCAAATAAAAATATTTGATGCTTTCATCCAAAATGACGGACAAGACAGCCGACAATTCGGCGGAACCGGTTTAGGGCTTGCCATCTGCCGCAAACTGGCACAGCTTATGAAAGGGGATATTACCATTGAGAGCCAACTGGGCCAAGGGAGCGAATTTACGTTCACAATAGCAAATATCGAAATTTCGGAAGCATTGTTCGCGGAGGCAGAAGAAGCACCGACGAAAAACACCATCACCTTCTCATCCTCCAAAATCCTGATTGTCGACGATATTGAAGAAAACCGGATATTGCTTCATGAATTTTTGAACGAATTCGGATTCGAGATCGAAGAAGCGGTAGACGGGCTGGAGGCAACCGAGCTCATCCGTGAACACGCCTATGATCTCGTATTGACCGATATTCGTATGCCGCGTATGGACGGATGGGAGGCTATCCGCTTTATTAGAGATGAATTAAGCAATCATACCCTCCCCGTAGTCGCAGTCACCGCATCGGTGATGAAAGAAGATTATGAACACCTGATGAAAGTCTTTGACGGAATTATCGAAAAACCGGTCAATAAATCATTACTGATCTCAACACTTCAACGCTTTTTACCTTACACGCAAAATATACCTCTGCCGGAGGAAGAGAGTTCTTTTGCCATTTCAGGACTTACCCCCGATGAGCAGGAGCGGTTAAAAAACAGCCTTTCCGATTGCGCTAAAGAGGTAGATGCCATTTTGGAATCCGGGGATATCGAATTAGCCGAAGGATTCGCCGATAAGCTGTTTAATATAGGAAACGAATTCGAAACAAAAGCCATTATAAAGTATGCGTCATTACTTAAAGAAAATTGCGAAAGCTTCAACATAGAAAGCGTCGAAAGCTTGCTAAAAGAGTATCAAAAGAACCAAAAACTATGGAGCATTTCATGATAAGTTCATCCGTACCGACCATCTTAGTCGTCGATGACGAACCGCGTAATATTCAAGTCGTATCTAACGTCCTAAAAGAGATAAATGAATGCCATATAATCTATGCAGTCAACGGTGAGCAGGCATTACAGCGGGTCGAAAAAAACGAGATCGATCTTATCTTGCTTGATATGATGATGCCGCTTCTAGACGGGCTTGAAACCTGTAAACGTCTAAAAGCCGATTCACGCTACAGCTCCATACCTATCGTATTTCTCACTGCAAAAAACGATGAAGAGAGCCTTATAAAAGGATTTGAAGCGGGAGCGGTAGATTACATTTCAAAACCGTTTTTGCGGCGTGAACTTATTGCCCGTGTCACTACCCATCTCAATCTCCGATCGGCACAAAAAACGCTCTCTTTTGAACTCTCCGAAAACAAAGAACTGCTCAAACAGTATAAAGAGATCGTCGACATAAGCTCAATCGTCACCAAAAGCGATCCAAGCGGCCGCATTACCTATGCGAACGATAATTTTTGCACTATCAGCGGCTATTCGCATGGCGAGCTTCTCGGAAAATCCCATAGCATCGTTCGGCATCCCGAAGTTCCATCATCTTTTTACAAAGAGATGTGGGATACGATTCGTGAAAAACGCCCATGGCAAGGAATCGTCAAAAATCTTACCAAAGAGGGAAAAGTCTATATTGTCGATGCCGTTGTCAGCCCTATTCTAAACAGCAAAGACGAAATCGTCGAATATATCAGCCTTCGTAAAGACATCACTCCGCTTGTTGAACTAAAAGAGGAGATCGAAGCAACCCAAAAAGAGTTGATTTTGATGTTGGGTAATGTAGGAGAAAACCGTTCCAAGGAGACGGCGGCACATGTCCGACGTGTCGCCGAATACGCGAAAATTCTTGCCGCCGCCTATGGATTAAGCCCCTCCGAATGCGAAACCCTATGGTCTACCGCAACGATGCACGACATCGGCAAAGTAGGAATCCCTGACCATATCTTGAACAAACCCGGCAAATTGACCGATGAAGAGTTTGAGATTATGAAAACGCATGCCGAAACCGGCTATTCGTTTTTCAAAAACTCTTCCCGTCCTTTGCTTCAGGCGGCAGCCATCGTTGCCCACGAACATCATGAACGTTGGGACGGTCTGGGATACCCCCGAGGACTCAGCGGAGAAAATATCCATATATTCGGACGAATTACGGCAATCGCCGACGTATTCGATGCATTGGGAACCAAAAGAGTTTACAAACGGGGATGGGAAATCGATGAAATTTTAGAGTATTTCCGTCAACAAAGCGGAAAGCAGTTTGAACCGAAGTTAGTAGAATTGCTTTTGGCTAACGTAGATCAGTTTTTACTCATAATCGATACCTATCAGGATCTTCCCGCCTCTTAAAACAACGATGTCACATTTTGAATGCGATCTTCATTGCCTGTTTACGGGCAAAAGCGGCTTTAGCCTTTTTGCTGTGTACAGGCGATGAGTATATTTTTATCCCGCGCATACTCTACGCCCCAATCGATCATCATCTCCAAAATAGGACGAATCGCCTCTCCGTGCGGGGTCAGAGAGTATTCCACTTTCGGCGGAACCTGCTCGTAGACGACACGTCGGATCAGACCGTTTTCCTCCATCTCGCGCAGCTGCTGTGTCAGCATCTTTTGAGTGATGCGGGGCATGAGACGAAGCATCTCTCCGTTTCGCAACACTTTTTTATCGTGCAGATGCCATAATATAAGCCCTTTCCATTTTCCGCCGATCAGTTCGAGGGTAAGTTCAAAGTGGCAATTAAAAGGGGAGTTGATCATCTATAGTTACCTTTTAGTATGTACAGTACTTTTTAGTGCGTTCTTGACTAAATATACTGTATTCTATAAAATCTCACCTGATACAACCTTGAAGGAACTGTTTTGAAACATGTATTACTATTGAACCTGCACCAAAAATACGAAGGATTCGCCAATGGGAATTTGACGAGAGATCTTCTCAAAGAGGCGAAAACATTTTTTCTCAATCACGGATATGAAGTCCGGGAGACAACTATCGAAGAGGGATACGATGTCGCCGAAGAGTTGGAAAAATTCCAATGGGCCGATCTCTTTTTCGTCCAATCTCCGGTCTATTGGATGGGATTGCCGTGGCTGGGCAAAAAATACATCGACGATATTTTCTCCGGCGGAGCCAATACGGTTACCTACACCAGCGACGGACGGAGCCGAAACGATCCGTCAAAAACTTACGGAAGCGGCGGGCTGATGGGAGGAAAGCACTATATGCTGAGCTTCACCTACAACTGTCCCGAGAGCGAGTTTAACAATCCCCAAGGATTTTTCGAGGGAATGAGTGTCGATGAAGCCAATATCGCCCTCCATAAAACCTTCCAGTTCTGCGGCGTAACACCGTACCCGAGCTATGCGGTACACGATATCTATAAATCCGATTTTGACATCAACGGTGCCCTAAACGGATTGCAAGACCATTTAAAAAACACCCTCTAAGGAGAACCCTATGCGAAACGATTTTGAAAAAGCGATGCACTTCCGCCACGCGTGCAAACTGTTCGATGCAACCAAACCGATGAGTAACGAAGATTTAACATTTATCCTCGAAGCGGGACGCCTCAGCCCCAGTTCGTTCGGAATGGAGCAATGGCAATTTTTCGTAATCCGCGATACCGAAATGAAAGAAGAAATCCGAACCGTCGCATGGAATCAGCCTCAGATTACGACCGCGTCCGAACTGATCGCGATCGGATACAAAAAAAAGGTCCGAAGCACTGATGGCTATATCCAAAGCCAATTCAACCAATTTCACTTTCCCGAACCTCTCCGTCAGCTTTACGCCAGCTTTATGGACCCGCGAAGTGATGAAGCGCTTGAGTGCTGGTCATCCAGACAGGTCTACATCGCGGCTGCCAACATGATGAGCGCCGCCGCATCCATCGGTATCGATTCGTGTCCGATCGAAGGATTTGACCGGGACGCGGTGGAAAAAATCATGGGGATAGATACCGATACCTACGGTATCCCTTTGCTGATCCCGTTCGGATACCGCGTCAAAGAGCAGCAAAGCCGCCATCGCAGTGAACTTTCCGAGCTTATTACCTATCTATAAACAAGGAATATTATGAATACATTTACCTACTATAATCCGACCCGTATCGAATTTGGACGCGGCAAAGAAAACAATATCGGAGAAATGATCGCCGAACTGGGAATAAAACGTCTTCTTCTCGTTTACGGAACCGGTTCGATCAAAAAAAACGGCTTGTACGACAGAGTCATTCAAAGTCTCACAACAGCGGGAATCGCTTTTGAAGAGCTGGGCGGCGTCGTAAGCAATCCCCTCCTCTCCCGTGTCCATGACGGCATCAAAATGGTAAAATCGCATGATCTCCAGGCCGTTCTCGGAGTCGGCGGAGGCTCAGTCGTCGATTCGGCAAAAGCGATCGCGGCAGGAGCTCTGTACGAAGGAGACGTATGGGATTTTTTCATCCAAAAAGCCTCTATTACAGCTGCTCTTCCCGTCTATGCCGTTATGACGCTCGCGGCAACCGCCAGCGAGATGAACGGAAACTCCGTGGTCATGAACGACGCCACTAAGCAAAAATACTCTATCAGTTCCGTACTGGTCAATCCGAAAATATCCATCATCAATCCCGAACTGATGATGAGCGTAACCCCCGAATACCTCGCCTATTCGGCAACCGATATCATCGCCCATACGATCGAAGTCTATTTTACCGCCACCGAGCATCCCCGTTTTCAATCCCGTCTCGTCGAATCTATCATCAAAACTGTTATCGAAACGACCGAAATTCTCCTGAAAGATCCGCTCAATTACGACGCACGCGCCGAGTTTGCATGGGCATCCACCCAAGCGCTCAACGGGTTGACGAACTCCGGAACGGGCGGCGGAAGTTTTCCTAACCACATGATCGAGCACGCCCTCTCCGCACTCTTTAATATTGCCCACGGCGCAGGTTTGGCTATCGTCATTCCGGCATGGATGAAATGGTATAAAGGGCAAAATCCGGCTCAGTTTGAACGCTTTGCCCAAGAGGTTTTCGGCCTGAAGACCGCAGATGAGGGAATCGCTGCATTGGAACACTGGTTTGACTCTATCGGCGCACCGGTGACCCTCTCAGCGGCAAATATTTCTCGTGAGCGTATCGGCGACATTGCCGAGAATGCGCATGGATTAGCACTATTGTGGGGAATGGGCGAAGACTACTCCGCTGCAACCATCGCAGAGATACTCCAAAATGCTTAATTAAATTTTTATCTTCTCTCCGAACCCTTTACAAAACGTACCTCTAAATCTCTCCGTCTCTGTGACTTTCGTCACAGAATTTGCTTGCCCCTCTACTCTACAATTCAACTGCATTAAAAATGCTAATTTAAATCAGGAGGGGTATTATGAACCTCAAAACGTTAGTGGCGGGAATGTTGGGAATGATGTTGGCGATTTCAAGCGCCGAAGCAGGCGAGTGCAATACCGAAGCATCCAAAAGCATCGTAATCACGATTACGGAAGGTTCCATCGTCAAAGCCGGATTCGCTCTTGCAGTGGCCAATGCAATGCAAGATGCGGGAGTGCAAAGCACCGTTTTCATCGCAGCCGACGCTGTTAATTTCGCACTCAATAAAGGAGATCAGCCGAAATTTGCCGGATCAACCCCCAAAGAGTTGATGGGCGGACTGATCCGTAAAGGGGGACACGTCAAAATCTGCGAAGGATTCGTCAAACTAGGCAACATCAAACAATCCGACATCATTGAGGGGATCGAGATCGCGGCTCCGGCCGATCTTGCAGGTGCTTTATACGCACCGAATGCGCAATCAATGACATTTTAATCGCACTCAGCTATACTTTTTCAAAAGAAAAGGGAGTTTTCATGGAATTGGATCACTACCGGTTTTTTCAATCATTGGAACCTGAATCGCTTGAGAAAGTACGTTCAGAAGCCAAAAAAGTCTCTCTTGGCGTCGGAACCTTTCTATATTATCAAGGGGACGTCAATCAAGGCATTCTTTTTCTGACCAAAGGGTGTGTGAAAGTCTTCCTACATGCCGAAGATATCGGCAAAGGGGAGATCACCCTTTACTATATCACTCCGGGCGAGCAGTGTCTTGTCAACACCCTCAGTACCGTTTCCCAAACTCCGGCTACCGCTACCGCTATCGTCGATGAAAGTATCGAAGGATGGCTTGTTCCCGCCGAAACGATCCGTTGGCTCATCGACAACTCTCCCGCATACCGCAATTTCAAAATTTCATTTTGTGCGGAAAGATTATCGCAAATCATGCATCTCGTCGAAGAGCTTCGTTTCAAACGGATGGATCAGCGCCTCCTAAACTGGCTTTTTGTCCAAGGACGCGATACCATTCTCACCACCCATGAACAAATCGCCCAAATCCTCGGCACTTCCCGCGAAGTGATCAGCCGTATCCTTAAAAATCTCGAAAAAGAGGGAATTATTTCCCTCGGACGCGGTTCGATCAAAATTATCGAACCGATCTAGCTTTTATGTGACTTTGGTCACATACCCCGATCATCCTGTTTTTCTACAATAGTCTCTAAAAAGGAGACAACATGAAAATAGAAAAATCCGTGAATTTGATCCGTATTTTTTTAGGGGTCAATTTCTTTTGGTTCGGGATGTTGAAATTTTTCCCAGGGGTCAGTCCCGCTGAAACTTTGGCGGCATTGACCATACAAAAATTGACTCTGGGACTTATTCTTCCGCCATTATCCGTCAAACTGCTTGCGATATGGGAAGTACTGATCGGAATCGGTTTTTTAAGCGGCCGTT
Source organism: Sulfuricurvum kujiense DSM 16994 (assembly GCF_000183725.1). Lineage (NCBI taxonomy): Bacteria > Pseudomonadati > Campylobacterota > Epsilonproteobacteria > Campylobacterales > Sulfurimonadaceae > Sulfuricurvum > Sulfuricurvum kujiense. The sequence continues at coordinate 1,805,616 of NC_014762.1, forward strand.
TTATCCCGTTTTTCGTGCGGATATTTATGCTGCACATGGTACTGACCTTTACCCCTTTGTTTTTATTTCCCGACATCTGTTTTACCGAACCGCCGTTTACACTTACGATTGTCGGACAATACATCATCAAAAACATCGTCTTTATCGCATCGGGAATTGCCGTATGCATCGTTCATAAGGAGAAACAATTATGAAAGCTATTGTGATACTTACAGGACTTTTTTCACTAACGCTGCTTCATGCAAACGAAGCCCTGCATCAGACGGCGCTAAAACACGGTCTCAAACCGATACCCTACAGCTACACCGTCGCAGCAGAGCAAAATAAGAGAGCCGAGTTGGGCAAAAAGCTTTTTTTTGACAAACGGTTATCGCTGAATGGTGATATCAGCTGTGCAAGCTGCCACAGTACCAAACACGGCGGTGCGGACGGACGCCCTACCGCCATCGGAGATAAAGGGCAAAGCAATCCCCATCATCTCAATACCCCTACGGTATTAAACACGACATTTTCAAAACACTATTTTTGGGACGGACGAAGTGCGAGTCTCGCCGATCAGGCAAAAGGGCCGCTTCAAGCCCCGTTTGAAATGGCATCCAACCCAAAACTTATCGAAAAAAGGCTCTCCAAGATACCCGCATATGCTCATGAATTTAAAAAAGTGTTCGGCGATTCTTCTATCACATTTGATCGAACCGTCGAAGCGATCAGCGCCTACGAAGATACACTGGTGACCCACGGACGCTATGACCGTTTTTTAGAAGGAAATCTGAGTGCGTTGAATGAAAATGAACAAGCGGGTCTCAATCTATTCATTCAAAAAGGGTGTATCGGCTGTCATAACGGAATCGGGTTAGGCGGTCAGGAGATTCGTAAATTTCCTCTGCTGCACCATCCGATCTGGAGTATGGCAAAGCAGAAAAAAATCAATGCGCTCCGCGAAAAATATCTCGCCTTTTTATCCGCTCCGCCATCCGGCGCACTCAACCGTTATGACGCCTTGATCCAAACCATGGGGAATGACGATACGGAGCTGCTTCGTCTAGGGTATTTCGAACATTACAATCAAAAAGAGAGCAGCCGTATCATGAGCGCCAATGGGTGCTTCGAGTGCCATCTGGATAAAACGTTCAAAGTCGAAAATGCCATCTTAAAGCGGACGGCATTTGCCTTTGAAAACAAAGGGGGATTTTTGGGGAAAGAGAAGCCGAGCCGTTATTTTCGCGTCCCGCTGCTGCGAAACGTTGTCCGAACCGCTCCGTATTTTCATAACGGCAACGTCGCGACACTGAAAGAAGCGGTGCAGATCATGGTCAAATACCAAAGCCGTTCATCCGTTACACCGCAACAACTCGATCAACTGATCGCATTTTTAAAAGCGGTAGACGCACCGATAGCAAAGTAATTTATTTTTCTACTCTTCCGCTTCCGTAGCGCCGTTTGCGCTCAGGCGTGTAGTCCCACCAGACACGCGCTTCTCCCCCGTCCATAAAGTCGGTCACCGACATCAGCACATCCAGCATGCACGGGTCTTGCAACTCTGCGAACGCTTCGCAAAACCGTATGTACAGATCGTAAGGGTCTTGATTTTTGAGCTGATCGGGTGACGTGATGCCGATACGCGCAAAATCGTTTGCCACCGTCTTGCCGATATTGGGGAGGTCGGTCAGTTTTTCGACTTTTTCTCGGATAACTTTAGCGGGATTCATCTATTCTCCTTTATCTCACAGGATGGATCGAATAACGCCCTTGCAGCTTTTGGACGTCGAGCGGCGTATTAAAGATTTCGGATAGATTGGCGCTGCTTAACACCGCCTCTTTTTCCCCCGCCGCATAGATCGTCCCCTCTTTGATGAGCACGGCCGTTTTTATCTCCTCGAAGACCTCTTCGATATGATGGGTGACCAGAATCACCGTCGTTCCGCTGCGTGCTAGGGAACGCATCATCTCGATAAAATCAAGCTGCGCTTTGATATCCAGTCCTACCGTCGGTTCATCCAGCAAAATCGCTTTGACCGGATGGACGAGTGCGCGCGCCACGATACATTTGCGCAGCTCTCCCGTCGACATCTCGCACAAACGCTTATCCCTCAAATGCTCAATCCCCAACCGTTTTAGAGCGCCCTCAGCCGCTTCGATCTGTTCCTGAGTCACCTCTAAATGATCAAACAATCCGAGCGTCCCGTTAAAACCGCTCAGCACCGTCTCAAAACCGCTGAGATATCCTCCGTCCAACGCAAACCTCGTATGCAGATCGTTCGTTACGACTCCGAGGTGTTTGCGCAGTTCGGATACGACCCACCGCTCATTGCCCAATATCTCCCGTTTAAACGTCTCGTCTTTGTAGGAAGGGTAGAGCTCGCAGTTGATCAGCTTGATCAATGTCGATTTCCCCGAACCGTTCGCCCCCAAAATGACGCAATGTTCACCCGCTTCAATCTGCAGTGAGATATTTTTTAATACGGCACTTGTCTCATATCGAAGTTCGACATTTTCGAAAAAAACTATTCGGTTCATCGGTTTTTGCATATACATCCGTTCTCATGATCGTTTACCATCCCGCACGCCTGCATAAATGCGTAAATCGTTGTTGATCCTATAAATTTAAATCCGCGCTTTTTGAGCCCTTTGGTAATCGTATCGGAAATTTCAGAGGTACATGCCGCCTTTTTGTAATCAGGTATATCATTGACGATCGCTTTTGCGCCTACTTTTCCCCAAAAATAGTTGTCTATCGAGCCGAATTCCTTTTGAATCTCTAAAAACCCCTGTGCATTACCGATAATTGCCTCGATTTTCGGACGGCTTTTGACCACCAGTCCGCTGTTGAGAATACGCTCAATATCTGCCTCGCCGTAATGGGCGACTTTATACAGATCAAACCCCTCGAACGCTTCGCGATACCCTTCGCATTTTTTGAGGATCGTCAGCCAGCTAAGCCCCGCCGATTGGGTCTCCAAAGAAAAAAGTTCGAAGAGTTTACGATCATCGTGCAACGTTCTCCCCCACTCTTCATCGTGGTATGCCACATACACCGGATCACTCAGTTTGACCCATCCGCATCGTGAAACAGACATAATTATCTCCACCCCTTTATTTATAAATATCATAGCATAAGAGATTCAACCGATCATTTGTATGACACTATGACATGAATCGGATCAACGTCTTTAAAAAATCACTATAATTAAATTATGAAACCATCTAAATGCTTTATCAAAACGCCGATTGCTACTGTGCTCGCCATTACGGACGGAAATGCGATCACCTCTGTGGATTTTGTAGATGATGATCCTACAATCGAGCCCATTGAGCATCCTCTGCTGCGTCAGCTCTTAAAAGAGCTGGCAGAGTATTTCGCAGGAGAGAGGGATCATTTTACCCTCCCGCTTAATCCAGAGGGCACTGAGTTTCAAAAAGAAGTTTGGAAAACCCTCCTGAGTATTCCCTACGGAAAAACGATCTCCTATGCCGAGGAAGCGCAAAAATTCGGAAATCCCAAAGCGATCCGCGCCGTCGCCAATGCCAACGGCCGCAATCCCATCGCTATTTTGATCCCCTGCCACCGCGTTATCGCTACGGGCGGAGGGCTCGGCGGCTACAGAGGGGGAATAGAGAAAAAAGAGTTTTTATTGCGGTTAGAGAGCGACCAAAGCTCTCGCTAGGGCTATTGCCCCAGAGCGAAGACGTTGGAGAGGGTATTGATGTAGTTGAAATAGCCGGTAATTGCTACCGCTTCGACGATCTGAACGTCGGTGTATCCCAGCGCTTTGAGTTCATCGATCTCCTCTTTGAGGATTTTGTAGTTATCTTTTTTAGAGGCTTTGATACAAAAGTTCAAAAGCGCTTTTTCCGCATCGCTTGTGCTAATGGCATCAACCCCTTGCAGTATCTCTTCGATCCGCTGTTCAGTAAGCCCGAGCATTTTGGCGATTCCTTTGTGGACGTCAACGCACATTTTGCAGCCGTTCTCTTTTGAAATCAAAAGGGCAATCGCCTCTTTGATATCGTAAGAGAGGTGTGTTGGATTGAGCAAGAACCCCTGAACCATCCCGTCCGTTGCGAAATAGATATTTTCATCCAATGCCAACAGTTTGAAAATTTCACCGAGTTTCCCCGTTTTTTCCAAAATAGGACGTGCTTTCTCCGCAATTGCGGGAGACATCTCTTCAAATTCGGGTAATGCTATATGTGCCATTAAAGTCCTTTGCTTCGTAAAAATTTTAAGGCTATATTATAGGCTACCAATCTTAGGTATTCTTTCATAAACAGCAATCTTAAAACGTCGGCTGAAAGGATGAGAACAGGTAATCATCCGAAGCGACTGAAGAATGACAGGCGACACATTCCGCGGAGCCGTTCGCATAGGGTACATAAGTGTCGCCCTTTTTGACAAATCGTGCATATCCCCAGTGATCGCCGTTTTGATCAAAATGCTTGGAGTCTTTGACCATGTATTCGATCCGCTGAAGTTTATCCGCTTCAAGAGCGAGCGGAAAAGCACCCATCGGCTTGACGCTCCATCCGATCTTAACCATGATGCTCCCCTCAGGCATAGGGAGTTTCTTGGCTTTGATGGCATCATAGGCAATCGGATTGGCAAGAACATAGCGAAGCTCTTTTTTATCCGTGCGCCAGTGGGTTGCAACGATTCGATAGTCCTCATACCCCTCGATTTTTTGAAACGGCAACCCCGTATCGGCCATTTTGATATCCGGGAGCGATGCGGCAGAAAGTGTCGAGATAAACAAAAAAGCCGCGGAGAATGTCATGATACGCTGAAACATATGAACTCCTTTTATAGTCTGTCAAATCGTATACAAGAAGTATCAATTTAACGTAAAAACTTTTACTCTTTCAAACAGGCCAATTCATCCGCGGTCATCGTCGGATTGAATTCGGTGATTTCATAGGAGGCGATTTGATGGCGATAAAACGGATCGAGGGTGATAATCGTCTCGATCTCTTCGCGGGAAACGGCGCGTGCTAAAATTATCCCTCCATCACGGGGAACTTTTCGCCCCGATGCGAGAAAATTTCCGAGTCTATACTGTTCTTTGAGATATTCGACGTGATCTTCAAGCAGGCTATCCACCTCCTCAAGCGATTTTATATAGTTTAATGAGATAATAAACATATTGACTCCTAAAATAATCAGTTGTATTGAGTAGTATTGTCTCTCTTTTTTTCATAGATTGCAAATTTATTTCGTAACCTTTCTAGTATACTCATTCTCTTTTCATCGCCATCATCAAAAATCCGGTAAATCCCGCGTTATCTTCGCCGATCATTGGACTGACATGCGATTTCATCTCTCCCAGTACCTGTGTATATCTATCATAAAACTCGTACGTCGGACGGGGTTTGTACGTCAGTCCGTCGATCTCGAAAAATTTGATGATGTCTTTTGTGGTAGTCGGTTTAATAAAAAAGTTCTTTTCTCGGTCGTAATAGTACGGGATCAGCGTCACGATCGACCATTTTGCCAGAGTGTAGATCGCGAGAACTTCGACGATCATCTCAAATCCCTTTTCTTGTTTGCCGTGCAGCAGTTCATACAGAGCGATAGAGAGCATATCGCGCTGATCCATCCTCATCTGCTTGATCATATCGCGTACTTTCGGTTTTTCAAACAGCGAAATGAGGGACGATTTGGAAACGATTTTCGCAAAACTCTCGCATATCTCGTCAGGATTTCGGAACTTCTCCTGTGCAAAAAGTTCCCGCACACTTTTGCCTATCCCCTCGGTATTGTGCCGTTTGATGATCGGTAGCAGTGCTTCATCTTCAAACCCTTTGGGATAAAAGGCGAAAAAATTGGCTTCGGCCTCTTTGAGTTTTTTCAGATTCATCGTATTCTTCTTCTTATTTTTCTATTCCTGATCAAGATTCATAAACCGTTGCCATATTTCATTCGGTTCCATGACGGAAGTATCGCTTTTTGTGCTTCCGTAGAGTTAAGACCTCGTGATTTACGTAAATAATGATACAAAAAAGCCGATGCTCTGTAGTTTTTTACACAATGTACCCAAACTTTCACGCATTAGGCTGTCCCGATGATGCTATGTTCTCCGTAACCTGCATATAGTTTAAAATATTCTCTAACATGGTTTCAATATCCTATATATCTTTATCAACACAACGATGCAAATTCCCCATCAATAAGCTTTGCGAGATCATTCGCCCTTAGCTCGATTTCCAATCCTCTGCGCCCTGCACTCACATAAATCGTCGGGAAATTTTCCGCTGAGCTATCGATAAATGTTTTGAGCCTCTTTTTTTGTCCCAGAGGGCTGACTCCGCCGAGGATATTTCCATTCTATATAACTTTTTTTGTATATGTTAAATCTGAATCAACGTTTCAAAATTTATAACTACATGCAATAAAAGCTTTGAGTATTTCTTTGTCTTTTACAATTGGACTGTTGTATATCGACTCATCTAATTTTGTGTATGATGCCACACTTATAAGCTCCATATCTTTTGATATAGTGTATATATGCCTGATGCCTATTTCTGTGTTTATAGCCCCATTAGTCGAATATTCCGGGCGTTGTAGCGTTTCTTCCGATTTTTTTATACCGTAGTAGTAGTCGGTTAGCTTTTTACTCTCTTTTTTCAGCGATATAAACGGGATCAATATCGATTTTTCATAGGTGTACCTTCTTGAGTACTCTATACCAAGTTCATATCCATAATAAGTACCTGAAATATCATTCAGCACAAAAGCCGATATTTTGCCTATTTTATCTTTCTCAAATGTAACTTTTGCACCTACATCAACGGCATATTTTCTCTCTTGCATTCCATTTAGATAATCGGAATCTGAGCTTTTGTAGCCATCTAGCCTGCCTTTTGTAAATGCACCTACGCTAAAATAGTCATCTATTTTTTGCTCATATCCAGCTTCTATTCCTCTTAAATAGAATCCATTATATTTCACTTCAAGGTACGGAATCGCTAATACTTTACTTTTTGTTTCCTTGTAAGGTTGTTGCATATATGCAATACCTAATCCTACTTTTGTGTAATCTTGTGCAAAAACACAAACAACTGCTGCAAGTGATACTAAAACGATTTTCTTCAACTCTTATCCTTCAAATATTTTTACTATGTAGTTTAGATAGTTTTCAAACTCATTTTTAACATCATAATCCCTTAGAATTAGTGACTGTAAGTACATCCCATCTGATACAGCCATGGCTATTCTGGCATGTTTTTTGTATTCTTGCGGTAACCCCTTTTTTATAATTTCATCTTCAAAAATTTTGTCGATTATCTCAAACATAACGGCATAAATCTCTTCGTTAAATTTTCTTATCTGAGGGTTTGTAGTATTAAGATACATATGCAATACATCGTTGATAATTTTGTTACACATTTGATGTGCCTGACCCACATCATCGATGTGGCGTGTAAAAAACTTAAATAGTTTATCTCTAAAGCTAGTTTGCTTTGCTATTTCATCTTTCGCATGCTCTATTAGTTTGTAACTTTTGCGTTTTACTACTTCAAACACCAAATCCTCTTTTGTATTAAAGTAATAGTAAAATTGTCCTTTGGACATTTTGAGAGACGAAATAAAACTATTTAATGAAAAGTTTTTAACACCTACCTCTATAAATGTGAAATATGCTAAATCGCATATTTCTTCAATTCTCTTTTCGAAATCAACTATTTTTGGCATTCCAAACCTTTTTAGACTAGTGGTCTAATATTAAGTAAATAAGCCTTAATTATTATTTAAACTATTGGTCTATTTAAATTATAGTTTATTTTTAAGATGATTTTGGTGAAATAAAATCCTTAAGAATTTTTTCATTCCATAGACCTAGATTGTCTTAAAAATCAATCTAACAATGGGAATGAATAATGCGCCGCTGCTTTCACCACTTTACCGTTCCCATCGAAAAAGAAAACCTCCACCGCCTTTTTATCCAATACCGACGTATACGTGATCGCAACGGAATCCGCCCCGACCAATACACTATTAAATACGAAATGCAAAGACTTTTAACTTTTCTCTTTCAAGCCTTCAAATCGTAAAACTCTGCCGAACACACCGTTTTTAAATCCTCAGGCGATAACTCTATTTCCAATCCTCTGCGCCCTGCACTCACATAAATCGTCGGGAAATTTTCCGCCGAGCTATCGATAAATGTCCTGAGTCTCTTTTTCTGCCCCAACGGACTCACCCCACCGAGGATATATCCGCTGGAGCGTTCAACATCCGCTCCCGCAGCCATCTCCGCTTTTTTGCCCCCTGCGGCTTTGGCGATTTGTTTCATCGAGAGCATAGATGATACGGGGATAATAGCCACAACCAGCTCTCTGGTATCAACCGTCACGATGAGTGTTTTAAACACTCTCTCAGGCTCAAGTCCCAACTTCTCTGAAGCCTCCAGACCGTACGACTGGTTTGAGGGATCGTGCGTATACGAATGGATTTGAAAAGCGATTTTTGCTTTTTTGGCGATATTGATGGCGGGGGTCATATTTTAAATACTTCCAATCCAAAATACACTTTGAGTGCGTCTGCATACTCAACTTCGCGTTTTTCGAGCTTGCCGTTCTCGATCAGCTTTAGCTCATTATCCACGAGGATTTTACGCCCTTGCGGGGTTTGCATGATAGCGAGCTTTTTCTGCGTGAAAACCGTATCGGGGCTTGTAGCGTTGAAATAGTTCGCGAGGCTAAACTCGATCCATTCCTGCGGCTGTAATGCAAAGCCGTACAGACGCTGCCACTCTCCCTGCACCATCGCACCGAGGACGTACTCGCCATCGAGTATTTCGAGCCGAAAACGATCACCGTCCTGAACGGCCTCGCCCTCTTCGATCACCATCGGTGCGCGCAGGGCGTATCCGCCGAATCCGGTGTCGCAGAGGTAGTCTCTTCCCTCGACACGGACGATCAAAACCATGTGCGTTTTGGGACGGCGGGTCGGATAGAGCATCGAGCGCGCCCCCGCGAAATACCACTCGAACCCGATAGCCGTGAGCGCCATCGCAAACACGCCGTTGATCTCGTAGCAGTACCCGCCGCGACGATTGATAATCACTTTTTTCACGATATCTTCAGGTACTAGTGAGGGAATTCTCCCCGCCTGCACCTCGGTGTTTTCGAATACGATTGCTCGGAGCTGACACTGCATCAGCTTTGTCAATGTCGCGAGATCGGCACGCACTTCCCCCTCATAGCCGATGCGGGAGAGGTAGTCGGAGAGGTTAAAGTTTTCGGCTGTCATTTTCATTTTTTTGGGGGTTCCTGTATCTAACTAATGGGGAAATTGTCCTCTTTTTTCGCTTTGGCTCGTGTTAAAGGGGTTGCGGAGATAATTTTAAGAATAACAACGTAAAATGTTTAAAAATATGTCAATTTGTAAGATACTGATTGATTTATCTAGGATAATGGTATATTTTGAAACAAATATAAAGTTACATATCATTACAAACAGGAAAGACTCAATGAACCCTGAGAAATACAATAGAAGTGTAAAGATGTTATGCCCCACATGTGGGTGTTCTGATTTTTCATACTATGATGGTGTAGATGAAACGATCCAGATAATGACCTGTTCCTCATGCGAAAGAGAGTTCAATAAAGATGAACTAATCCGCGAGAATAGTGAAAATATTGATGAACATCTTTCTGAAATGAAGGAAGAAGTTACAAAAGATATAGCTGATAAACTTCGGAAGTCTTTGATAAAGGCATTTTCTGGTAGCAAAAATATTAGGATCAAATGATGCCAGCAATAATTGATGCTGGGGATATAATAGCTGGTTTTGCATTTTTGTTATCTGGCTATGCAACTTGGCAAACGGTCAGTTTTAATAAAAAGCAGAAGTCACTCATTGAAAGCCAAGAGAAGCTGAATTATCTTCTGATGGAAAAAGAAAACGAGGATTCATTAAAAGAAAAAAGAGCTGATCTCGGAGCATCTTTTATAAAAATAGGTAGTACTAAATATCGGCTAAAGATATGGAACAAAGGTGCATCGACCGCTAGAAACGTAAGAATTGAGTTTCCTGACGGAAACGATGTGGTAATTGATTCAGAAGTGGCAGATAAATTCCCAATGGAAAGCTTGGAAAGGCACCAGTCTGTCGAGCTCATAGCTACAGTGCATCTGCAAACAAAACGAAAACATGTTGTTCGACTACTTTGGGAAGATGATGCTCAATCTCACAACGAGAAACTGTCCTATCCAACACTATGAACAAAAAAATAGATTATGTATTCATTTGATGTTGTTTAATTGTAAACCCAACATCACATCATAAATTTCCGAAATCTTCTCTGTGCATATCCTACGCGTATGCCGAAAATAAATATTGCGATCGAATCTCGGCAATCATGTCCGATGGGTTATGCGTTTTCAAGACAAGATTTTTATTATTTTTGAGCTCATCTTTGATGTTCGCGATGCTCTCTAACGCCGATTTTTTGTCTTGTTTGTTGAGGGTATCGGAGAGTGTATCCATCTGGCTTTTGAGTTCCTCTTGCTGTTGACTTATCTTGGTGCTTCTTTTTCGGGTAGTGTTCGATTCTACCAATTTGGAAGCTTCTTCCAATAACGACTGTGCGGTGTCAAAATCACCTTTTTCAATCGCTTTTTTCATTTTGTCCATATAGGTATTCAATTGATCTTTATCTTGTTGATAGGAATTGGTTGCTACATTAGCAGTATTGGCAGTATTGTAAGAGTTATAGACGGCTCGCATTCTTTCTCCTTGGTATTCATTATCCAAAGCAAATCACATTCCTACAATCGACAATCCTTATATGCTATAATCCCCGGCAATGAAAGCTTTCGTTCTTCTTTTTTTACTTTTTAATCTCTTTACGTTTTTTGTATTTGGGTATGACAAATATCTGGCACGGTCCAACCGTCGGCGGGTGAGTGAAAAAACGCTTTTGAATCTCGCTCTTTGCGGGGGGAGTGTGGGAGCTGTTTTCGCCCAAAAAATCTTTCGTCACAAATCAACAAAATACCGTTATACATTCTGGACCATACTAACAATTCAATTTATCCTCTTTGAAACGATCTGGTTTTTTGCCTCCGACATTTCCCACACGCTGCAAAATTTTTCACTTACGTAATACTCTTTCCTTAAAAATCTTTTTCATCTCTGATCGAAAAGTTCGCAAATGCACCTTCGACACTCATCGTATTTTTATACTTTGTTGCCGTTAATCTCACCGCTTTTGTCTCCAGATTACAAACCGCGATACGAAAATTCGATCCCATAAAAGGTTCCACAATACAGACAATATTCCCCTCTACTTCGCGTGTCGCGTGTATTATCCCCTGCAAATTATGAAAAAAATACTTAGGATAGCTCAGAGGAGTGATTTCGACGACCTCAGAATACCTTTTCTTATCCAATGTACTCGCAATGGTGGCAGCATCCTCAAAATTATCAAACTGTACGCACCAATCATCAAAAACTTTATTAAAATGGTTCAGATCTTCATCTAAAAATCCGCCTGCCGGCGATTGCAAAGCATAAATACTCACATAGCTCCTTTCGCTTTTTTCATATTAAACAAGATCACCGCCGCAAACGCCATCAGACATCCGATAAGCGTCGTCATCTCCAATGCCTCGCCGTACACAACCCAGCTCGATACAATCGCCCCTACGGGGACGATAAACATGAATACCCCTGTCCGATGCGCACCGATTTTTCCCGCCGATACAAAATAAAGCGCCGTGCTAAACGTCCCCGGAAGCACCCCGATCAAAAATATAGTGATCCAGAATGTCTCATCGTAGGCTTTGAAATCAAAAGGGCGATACGGCATAGCAAACAGCATATTGATCAACGCGGTGATACCGAATACGACCAGCGTATAAAACATCAGATGCGCCCGCTTGGCCGCCTTTTGAGCGATTACGGTAACCAATGCCCAGACGAACGCACACCCGAGAAAATAGGAGCTGTCGATATTTAAAAATCCGAATCCCTCAAACGGAACACGCAGCAAAATCAACGCTCCAAAAATTCCGATAAAAAGCGCTCCGATTTGACGCGACGATACCGCGGTTCCTAGAAATGAGATCGAGAGTATATAGGTGATGATCGGAGCGAGCGAGGTAACCATCGTACCGCCGTACCCCGCTTGGCCGTGGGCAAGCCCGGCAAAAAACAGATAATTAAAGAGTGAGGTTAACGCACCCGCCCCGAGCATATACAAAAATCCGATCCGATCCGTTTTAAGAGGCGTCTTTAAGAACCAAATAACGGGAATGATGCTGATAAAAGAGATCGCATAGCGCCAAAAAGCGGCAACGTGCGCATTGGAGTGTTCCGCGGCAACCTTGCCCGCCGTCCACGCAAACCCCCAAAAGAGCATCGCGATGATCATCCATAGGATGTATTTCGTCGTGTTTTTCGTATTATCCATGTTCGGTTTCAATCTCACTTATCCGATACGCAAAATCAGCCGTATCAATTGTGATAGAATAATATCATGATTTATGAAAACGCAGAGATAGAAGATATACCCGCTATTACGTCTCTTCTTAACCGTTCTTACCGCGGTGAGAGTTCCCGCGCGGGATGGACGACCGAAGCCGATCTTCTCAGCGGTAAGCGGATCGATGAGACAGGGCTGCTTCAACTGCTGAATGACCCTGATTCTCTGATTTTGATCGCCCGATCCGACGAAACGATTACAGCTACACTCCATGCCCATCGTGAAGCTGATAGCGTCCATTTCGGGCTGTTCGCCGTTGAGCCGACACAACAAGGCAACGGAATCGGAAAAGTGCTTTTATCCTATGCAGAGACTGAGGCCCATAAGCGCTGGGGAATCGATACCGCCGTTATGGAAGTGATTACCCACCGTACGGAATTAATCGAGTATTATGAACGAAGAGGCTACCGGAAAACCGGGGAAATAATCCCGTTTCCCGAATCCGATTTGTGGGAGAAACAAGTAGACAAATTGGCGCTCGTCGTTATGCGCAAACATCTCGCTTCCGTTTAAACTACGATTTAAACTGGTTAAGCTTACCGTTTAATCCCTCTGTCAACTGATACAAATGCTCCGCCGCGGAAGCGATCTCTTCAACACTACGGACATTTTGATTGGTCAAATCATTGATATTAGAGACCATCTCCATAATTTTTTCGGTATCATCGGAAATTTTTAGTGCATTGACGGCACTCACGGATACCGCTTCAACACTTGAGTTCATGATAATACTGGTATCGAGTATTGTCTCTTCCACATTCGCAGACACCTCTACCAAACGTAAAATATTTTCGGCATTTTTTCCCATTTGTTCGGCCGAATCGATAATGGATTGCACAATGATGTTAATCGTTGCATTGATTTCAAATAGAGACTTTTGAGTCCGTTCCGCCAGTTTTCGTACTTCATCGGCGACAACGGCAAATCCGCGTCCGTGTTCACCCGCACGTGCCGCTTCGATTGCCGCATTAAGCGCCAGCAGGTTGGTCTGATCGGCAATATCTGAGATAACCGTCAAAATCTGCTTAACCTGTTCGGCATCCCGGCTCATCTCTTCGAGTTTATGCGCCAATGCCGATTCTGCTTCACTAGCCGAATTTACCTCTCCGCGGAGCGTAATAATTTCATTCTTGGAGCGTTCGAGCTTTTCTCCGGCAGATACGATCTCTTTTTTCGTCTCTTCGGACATTTCCGCCGTCTGCTGTACGAATGCTTTGATAGAACTCATATCATCTATCGTCTTATTGACGATTTTGGCACTCTCTTCCGCATTTTTCCCGATATGCAGACTGGTACTGCTGAGTTCCTGTGAAACGGACGCATTTTCATTGGAAGACTGTTTTGCGTCATCAATCATCGCTTTTAGTGTTTCGACCAATTCATTGAAACTGTTTACGATATCTTTGATCTCATTATTCTGGTCGTACTTGATTCTAAAGGTCAGCTCTTTATCCTGAACAAACAGTTTTATACCGTCATGAATAGTATTTACACCGTTTAGAATACTTTTCACAATCGAAATACTCAAAAATAAAGTGAAGACAATCACAATCAGACTGATAGCGATCATCGTCGCATCGGCGCTCTTTTTATCTTCTTCCGCATGTTTGGCTTCATTTTTTGCCAACTCTGCATTAAATTCCACATGCTTTTTTATAGCATCATTCAGTGTGGCTACCGTCTCTTTATGTTTTTTTAGCAATAAAGCTTTGGCCTCTTCTTCTTGGCCGCTTTTGCTCAAATTCATAATCTCGGTCAACAAAGCCATATACTCTTTTGCCGCTTCTCTGTCGGCTTGCAGCATCGCTTTGTCTTTTTCTCCCGCAACTAAGGGTTCATAGGTTTTAAACGCCTTTTCCAAATCAGCCTGTGCGGTGAACAGTCTCTCTTCGTTTTTCTTTTTTTGTTCGGGATTGGTCTCAACATGGTATTTATAGGCAATTACACGCATTGCGGCAATTTGATCAACCGCTTCGTTTAATGCCGATAATGAGGGGATCGAATTAACATTACCGAAATTGGTCTCTTCAAAGACAGAATCGAGTTTAACGATCGCCAATACTGAAACGCCGATCAGCCCGATTAACGCAACACTCACCAATACGACTAACTGTTTATAAATATTCATAAGCCCCTCCACCTTTTTTACTCAACAAAGCGAGTTTGGCTTACATAGTAGTATTCTATTTCTTAATACATCATAAACATAAAAAAACTTATACTAATTAATGATGTCGGATCTTTTTCGGGTATCAGAATGATTGGGATTTAACATCTGCTCCAAAAACCCTATCGTATTCTGAGCCGACTTTTTGTCATCGCTTTTAACATTTTTGATATTCTCGAGAATATCGCTGCTCGTCAATGTCGCAGCCTGATTATTTTTATCCTGCTGCTCGGCTTTTTGCGCTTCCATCATCTCTTTGAGGAGCTGCTTTCTAAAATCGCTCACCATTTGGTTAATATCCATCGGCTGATCGGGATTGCTCTCTTTTTCTTTGAGCAGTTTTTGCCGATACTCTTCGACCAATGCGTCAATTTTTTCCTCATTCAGATCTTTGAGGAAAATCGCCGCCCCTTTTGTGATCAAATCGTCTTTGAACTTTTGAAGTTCGGTATCATCGGAACTGATCTCATCCCGGCTTTTATACTCTTCAACATTATAAAACTGGGCAATGAGTGCCGCATAATTTTGATCGACACTCTCGTCTTTCGTCGCAGAAAACGGCGTTGTCGCTGTATGTGAGGAAACAGAGGCTACATTCATACTAAGCTCCTACAGTAAATTTAATGCTATAGACAAGCAAAAATCGTTCTCTTATATAATATTTTATTTAGAGGCGATTAAAAAATGATACAATCATCTCACTCATTTCAAGGAGCCGATATGCGTTTACCACTTCTTCTTTCTCCTCTGATGATTTTAGGAGCACTATCTCTTAACGCCGGAGAATTCACCCTGCACAGCAACGACCTCTCCGGTCAACTCACTAAAACACAGGAGTTTTCGGGATTCGGATGCGACGGAAAAAACATCTCTCCCGAACTGCATTGGAGTGATGCACCCAAAGGAACCAAAAGTTTTGCGCTCAGCGTCTACGATCCGGATGCTCCGACGGGAAGCGGATGGTGGCACTGGATCGTCTTTAACATCCCCGCTTCTACCGTGTCGCTTCCATCAGGTTTCGGCGATACCGCCCAAAAACACCTCATACAAGCCACCCAAAGTATCACCGATTACGGCAAAGCCGGTTTCGGAGGGGCATGCCCTCCCAAAGGTGATCGTCCTCACCGCTATATGTTTACCGTCCATGCGCTGAATGTCGCTCACATCGATCTGGATGAAAAGGCTTCCCCTGCCCTCGTCGGGTATATGATCAATGCCCATTCGATTGCAAAAGCGACCATTGTCTCCTATTACGGGAGATGATTTTTACCGATAAGTCTCTGGCTTTATCTCTGAGGCGTAACTTTGTTAGATTAAAACATGTTATACTTTGTCATAAAATGTAGAAGATAAGGCTCGATTCAATGCCTCAAAAAATTTCTTTAACCCAATTTGATTCGCCGATCGTTTTGATCCAACCGTTAGAATATCCGAAAATCGGTCTTGTTACGCAAAACAATACGGTGTATACCTACGATCTCGAAAGCGGAGAATCGACCAAAGTATTTCACCTCAACATCGCTGAGAGGACTACCCTTATCTGCGCTTTTGATTCGCACAACAATCGTCTCCTTTTCGGGAGCGATAAAGCCTCAGCCCTCAATCTGATCGATTTGAATCAAAAAAAAGTTATCAACCAATATGATCTCGACCAACAGACGCCGACCTTTATCTCTTTTTCTCCCGACGGCCAGTATTTCGTCTGCGGAACCGATCAGGGGCGGGTTCTGCTATGGCGCTGCGATTCTAATACCCTGATTTCGAGACTTCACTCTTTTCCCGAATACACCAGTGCCTATACGAAACCGAAAACGAATTATGTCTCGGCATTGACGTTTGATGGGATGACGTTGGCCACGACCGGATACGGCGGAAGCATTGTGGTCACCGATTACCGTACCCAAACGTTTTTAAAGCGCTACTCTCCGGGCTATTTAAAAAATACGGCTCTGCTGATTTATAACGCCAATACCATCATCACCGGAAATCAGGAAGGGACGTTAATCAAAATCGATCAAAAAGGGAGTATTCCGAATCAACGACTCGGAACATCCCATAAAAATATCCGATTTTTGAAACGGATAGGGCCGGAACCGTATATGATCGTCGCTTCCGATTTGCCGTATGTCACCCTCATAAACGGGGATACTTTTAAAGTTATTCAGGAACGTTATCTTGAGCTGGACGGACCGTTGAGCGCTTTATGCGTACTCGACCGCGACAATACTCTAATCGCCGCGAACCAAAACAATGAACTCCTGAAATTCGACCTTCAGCCGTTTGAGCATCTTGAAAAACTGATTCAAGATCATGAGTACGCCGAGGCTTATCTTTATTGCACGAATGAGCCGCTGCTGCTGCAAAGCGACCTGTATAAAGAACTCGAGTCGATTTATGACGAACATTTAAAAAAAGCGAAAGAGTATCTGACCCAAAAATTGATCGCGGACGCCAAACTCGTTTTGGAACCGTTCAAAACCGCAAAGGCGAAAGAGATAGCCGAGGTATTTCAAGTCTACTCGTTTATGGACCGATTTACCAATCTTTTTGAGCAAAACAAATTAGCGGCCTTTTACGGCCATGCCGAACAATACCCTCTTTTGCAAGAGACTCCGGTTTATCAGCGAGCGGAAAAACTGTGGGCTGAAAAATTTATGAATGCCCAAAGACTGATGTTTCTTAATAAAGAGAGGGAGATTCAAGAGGAACTTCACCTGTTTACGACGGTCAGTTCCAAACGGCCGTTTATTCTCCTGCTTCTTCAGAATTCCGCCGTTCTTAAAATCTATTCCAAAGCGATTCAAACCAAAAATTATTACCAATTGCGCAACCTGACGGTAAGTTTTCCTCTGCTTCGAAAATTCCCCTCCTACCAAAATTTCATCAAAGAGACCGGAGAGATCGTGGGTGCCACGATCAAGGCACTCAATGAACGCTCATTTGAACAGGCGGAACTGTTGTTGAACGAACTGAAAGATGTCGTCCAATACGAATCCGAATATCTTCAGCTCAAAAAACTCTATTCATTAGCCAAAAATCTGCATCGGGCCCTTACCCACGAGCAGTTGCGTTCCGCTTATCACTTAATCGATAACCACCACGAACTTTTGATGCTCCCGTGGGGCGAAGAGCTCAATACACAATGGAATGAAAAACTCTCATTAGCCGAACAATACGCTATTAAGGGAGATATTTCCTACATCAAAAACGAGCTGGGCGATCTTTTTGATCTCCCGCATCGATACGGACGGATAGGAGACATCTTGCGAACGGCCTATCACGTGCAGCTCAAAAAACTCCTCAAAACGGATAGCGAAGCTTTCTGTGCCGGTATCATCACCTACTGCGAACTGTTCGGCATCGACACGGAACTGCGCAATTTGCTCAAAAAAGCCAAACAAAAAGAGGTTGTTCCCGATCTCTCCCAATCGCATTTGACCCCAAAAAACAGAGACTTTTGGCTTTCGCATATCCCCCTGCTTCCGAATAAAATCGCTTCAAGCAACACTGCAGCCACCGCATAATGAAACTTTTTTCGAGTGACGCTATGGTCGATATCTTCTCCTGGGCGCAGGAGTCGCTCAAGCATTCCGACAAGATCACCTTCGAAGTTCTCAATCCGGATATTCGGCAAGGGTGGTACGCGGGAGAAAAGATTACTCTCGACGGCATCACCTACCTCTACCGCAGCTATAAAGCCCTCAGTGATCTCGGAGAACTCCTGTTTTGCCGAATGTTGACCCCAAAACCTCTCAGCGAGCATACCGTTGCGATCACTTATGAGAAACTTGACCTCAGCGACTCATTTCATCATGCTGTTTTGAGCGAAGAAAAATACGGTACCGATTCGTCCTTTGCACGAGTACATAAAAACGAAGAACCCGCATTTTTAAGTGCTTATCTGCGCGCACTGAAAAGTGTCCGTGTCGGCGAGCGTTTACGGATTCTCAATCTGGGGATCAATACGGGGGAAGAGTTCGACCTGATCCGCCGTATCCTTCCGCATGATCAGTATATGAACCTCTCCCTTGTCGGCATCGATCATTCGCACAGCGCCATCAGCGTTGCCCGCGAACAGTTTAAGGAAGGAAATGCAACCTTTTACGTCCATGACATTAACGATCTCGTATCGCTCTCATTAGGCCG
Source organism: Sulfuricurvum kujiense DSM 16994 (assembly GCF_000183725.1). NCBI lineage: Bacteria > Pseudomonadati > Campylobacterota > Epsilonproteobacteria > Campylobacterales > Sulfurimonadaceae > Sulfuricurvum > Sulfuricurvum kujiense. The sequence goes on from NC_014762.1 coordinate 1,824,415, forward strand.
TTTCGACCTCATCATCACGATCGGAACGCTCCAGAGCAGCACTCTGGAATTCAAACCTCTTTTTATGTCTTTAGTCCAAGAATACCTGACCAAAGAGGGATCGCTCATTTTAGGATTTCCAAACTGCCGCTGGATGGACGGAGAGATGATCTACGGAGCCAAAGCACCCAACTATCCCTACTCGGAGATGTCAATTCTCATCAAAGATATCTACTACTGCAAAAAATATTTGCAGCAAAAGAAATTTCGGGTCACGGTAACCGGAAAAGAGTACCTGTTTTTAACCGCGACTAAAATACAATAATCAATATACTATAATAATTTATAAAGTTCCAAAAGGAAAAATAATGAAGAAACTTATCCTTATCCCGCTAATGTTCGCAACAATGCTTACGGCCAATGAGAGTTTCAACAGTGAAATAAGCCATTTCGGCGGAGGTGTTGTTATTGCCGGTGCGTTGACAGCGGTGGGAGATCGCTACTATCCCGAAAATCGTGCAATGTTCGGTTTCGGGGTAAGCAGTGTCGGATTTGCCATCGAAGAGATAGTCGTGACGGCTAAACACGGAAATTTATGGGGCAACCTACTAGATGTTGCCGCGCATACCGCCGGATCGGCACTTGGCGCTGTCATTACGGATAAATACTTGCTGACGCCTGTCATAAGCCAAAATGGGATGAACGGGAATTTTGTCGGTTTGTATACCCGGATCCCTTTTTAACCGTCTTTAGTCTGATGAAATTTTCTTTCTTAATTTCCATTCTGTTTTGTTCACTCATCCTATACGGGCGCAGCGATGTCGAAGCCATCAATCTCTCTCTCCTATCGCTCCAAAGCGAGGAGACCCTTCTGGATACGTCCGTATTGGACAATACGCTCGATAACTATCGCGGAACCATATCCCCTTTGTATAAACGCTATCTGGCGACGACCGAAGAGTATCAACGCATCGAAGCCAAATTTGAAAAAGAGGGAATTCCCCGGTTCTTTGCCCTGATTCCTTATTCCGAATCCAAATTTAATCCATCTTCCCGCGGCTACGGCACAGCCGGCTTATGGCAGTTCAGTAAACAAAGTGCCCGAAATTTCGGGCTGTGTGTAACCAAAAACAATGATGAGAGGCTCGATGCCGACCGTTCAACCGATGCGGCGATACGGTATATCAAAAGTTTGAAACAACAATTCGGAAGCTGGTATTTGGCAGATTTTGCCTATGCGATGGGAGAAGGGACACTGCGCCGCCTTATTCAGCGAAACGGAAGCAAGAAAATATCGGTACTCCTCAAAGATCCCCATTTCCCGTCAGGGACAAAAGCCCATTTTGCCAAAACGCTGCTGCTGGACGCTAAAATCCATTATGCAAAACCCGCAGGAAACGAAAAAGCGGCTGAGTGATTCTCTCCCACGGAAAGGGAGAGTATTAGGAAGTCTTTAGAATCGGTATCCGATTTTAACTTGTGCACGATAGTTATCCAGGTCTTCTTTGTAACCGGTAGACAGATCCGCTTTTTGCGTCCATTGATACCGGACATCCGCACCCGTATACACGCTCTTGCTGATGTTGTATTTTAAACCGGTTCCGGCTTGCAGGGTAAATACCGTATCGTCTTTCCGCGCATCCGAAAAAATAACTCCGAACCCGGGACCGAATCCCCACTCCACATTGTTGTCCAATGTAATAAGATAATAAGGGTTAAACTCGAGATTCGTCATCTCTACGCCGTCGCTGTTAAAATGATTTAACATGATTTGCTGTCTAAGATTATCCCACGGAAGGGTAAAAACGGGACAATCCAGTGAAATTTCAATCCCTTCCGTCATACCTGCCGCACTGATATTTTTCAGGTTCATATACCCCATTGATACCCCGACTTGAATATTCGGACAAAAGTTTTTATCCAAAATCGGAAGCATTTTAAACTCTTTTGCACTTGCGGCAGAACCGATCAGCGCACATGCCAAAAGGGCCGCTTTAGCGGACGGTAAAAATCTCATTCTTTCTCCTCTTCAATAACTATTACATAATAAGTATAGCAAAAGATATTACAATTTGTGATAATGATGTGACATTTAAGGGGGATCCCCGAGGGGAGAAAAGAGGAGTTTTAACCGATGTTGGTATAAACGGCTTGGACGTCATCGTCCTCTTCGATACGATCGATCAGTTTTTCGATATCGACCATCTGTTCGTCGGTAAACTCTACCGTCGTATTCGGAATACGCTCCAGCGCCGCTTTGCCCGGGACGATCCCTAACTCTTCGAGGGCAGTCGAGAGGGTACCGAATGCGGTGTAATCACCGTATACCGTCACTTCCCCCTCTTCTTCTTCGAGTGTCTCCAGCCCTGCGTCGATCAATGCGAATTCAAGCTCTTCGAGATCCATTTCCGGTGTCGGGAAACTGAATACCGCTTTGCGGCTGAACATAAATTCCAAAGAGCCGTTGTTGAGCATCTCACCTTTGGCTTTTCCGAAATAACTGCGGATATTCGCAACGGTACGGGTATTATTATCAGTCGCGCATTCAACGAAGATCAATGCACCGTGAGGAGCTTTCCCTTCGATATTGACTTCGGTGAGGGTAATCGCATCTTTTCCGGTCGCCCGTTTGATTGCCGCGTCGATATTGTCTTTGGGCATATTCTGCGCTTTAGCGGTCAAAATCGCCGTACGGAGTTTCGGGTTCATATCGGGATCTGATCCGCCCTCTTTTGCCGCCATTGTGATGATTTTACCCAGTTTAGGAAATACTCTCGACATATTTCCCCAGCGCTTCATTTTTGCCGCTTTACGATATTCAAACGCTCTTCCCATACGGTATGCTCCTCTGCCTTAACTCAAAAAAATTAGCGAATTATACCTGTTTTAGGGGATTAAGACAAATCCCTTTTGAGCGGATTGTTGATGAGATAAACAGCAGCAATACTGATAAGCCCTCCTAAAATCAACGTCAATGAGGGTATTTCGCCCAATAACAGATAACTCGTCCCCAGAGCACTGACCGGTACTAAGAACATATACGAACTCGCTTTCGATGATCCCATTGCCCCCGAAGCGATAAAATAGATACTCGAAGCGACCGTTTGGCCCAATACCGCCAGATACAGCAATGCGCCCCAGAATCGGAGGTCTTGGTTAAAGACGCTTCCGATTCCTAGAGGATAGGCTATAAAAAACATAAAAACGGTAGCGATAAGCCCCAGAAAAAAGGTATAGTGGATCGGATCGAGATGCAGATGGGAACGCTGAGCGGAGAGGGTCAAAACGGCCCATACCAACGCACTCAAAAGAAAAATAAGGTTCCCCCCGTGAAAAAGCAGATCGCTGTTAGTGATTTGAAGCATAACCGCCCCGCCGACCAATCCGATCATTAAGCCCGTAACATGGCGCTGTGAGGGTTTAAAGCCCAAAAATGCCACGGCGATTCCTACCGTGATGACCGGACTGAGCGTCGTGATAATCACCCCTCCCGCTCCGGCAGTCCCAGCCGCTACTCCCCAAAAAGAGAGGGCCATGAAAACGGCATTTAAAAGTCCGCTGAGAGTGACCCATCCTAAAGCATGTAAAGAGACGCGAAGAGGTTTTTTGTGCCACCACAGTACGGGGAGAAATGCAATACTCATCAGCGCAAAGCGCCAAAATGTCGCCACTTCCCACGATACGCTTTCGGTGAGGATTTTAAGGGCGGGCCATCCCCCTCCCCAGAGCATCATCGCAAGGATCATTAAAAAAGGGAGGGGAATCAAGGCAGAGGTTTAATCGTCGATAAAAACGATATCGCTTTGGATGTTGTTAAAGAGGAGCGAGCGGTTATCTACCCGGTGCTGATATAAGAACGTATTCGGCTCCATAGAACGCAAAACAGTCGTATTGTAATAATAGGCGTTCGAACAGCGCCCGATAAAGAGGAATGAAAAGAGCAGTTTGATACGCGGATTTTCAAACATCTCATGCGGCTGCGCCAAAAAGGTAAGGCCGAATTTTTTGAGATTGACAAGGTCGAAGATGTAGAACATAAAGTCTTCGAATTTGGTATAGAACCCTTCCAAACTCGCGATTTCCTGCATGATGTAATAGTAATTTTCCAAGAGTTCGCGCTTTTGCATCATTTTTGAGAGATTACTTTTAATCTCCCGTTTGCTGGCAAAAAACGAAGGGCTGACCGCCATGTAAATGTTCTGGCGCTGTGCGATCGCTTCATCCAAAGCGGTGTTGAACGCTTCACTCTCCTCAAAACACATGTAGTGAAAATCGCTCCCTTTTTTGAATTTTTCCTCTACCTCGTCCGGGGTAGGATTTGAGAAATCAAGATACAGGGTCGGAATACCGGCTGCGATGACAAATTCGCGGATTTTATTGGCCAAATGGGTCTTTCCTGAACCCGGCTCTGCCAGAATAAGGGTATTTTCGCGTAATACACGGTCTTGAAGTTCGAGGGTAGCGATAGAGCTTTTAAATTTTCCGATTTTTCGTTTCATAGGTTTATCCGTTAAGGGAGATAATAGTGAGATAGTATAGCCAAAGGTAACAGATTTAGAGATAAAGCTCTAACCTGTGTGAAGAATAGTGACGTATTATTGCCACTCTTCTTGCATTATCGTAACATCTCCCGAGTCGCCGTGAAAACTGAGTTCACCGTCGCTGATGTTGCACTGAAGCCGCATGGAGCGCTCGCACAGTGTCTCTATCCCCTCGGCATGCAGATGGATAACGCGAAGGTTTTTAAACCGTGCAAACGTGGAGCCGTACTGTTTCCACCATGCAACGGCACTTTTATAGTTGTAGGTGTAGACGATTACCTGTTCACTGCGTCCGCACGCCTTGCGCAGCCGTTTCTCGTCCACCTGTCCCAGATCGATCCACAGCTCGATCTCTCCGCCGTAGTTTTTCTCCCACAGTTCGGGTTCGTCGTCTCCCCCGATCCCTTTGGTAATAATCAGGCGATCACTGGCGTTCAGGGCAAAAGCAGCGAGACGGATCATAAGACGCTGATCGGTTTCCGAGGGGTGCTGGGCTATCGTAATCTCATGGGTTTCGTAGTAGTTGCGATCCATATCGGAAATACTGAGCTGTGCTTTGTAGATCGTGGAACCTGCGGCCATAAGAACTCCCTTGTAAATGTCGAATTATGGCATAAGGGGGCTTAGAACCTTTCTTTGTTAAATTCTTCTTCTTTATGCTTTATTCGTAATAACAACCAAGCAGAAAAAACAATCGCTGGTATCCATAAAAGCTGGCACCAAAAAAGTCCAAATCCTAAATAAGGCATAATATCAACCGTTCCAACATAACAATGTTGAAGATTTTTCAATCCCCCTTGACAACCAAAATAGTGATATGCCCAGTCAGATAATTTCCAACCACCGAAGAGTAAAAATGGAGGAAGCGCTGCAAAAAAATATTTATATTTCCATTTCACAATCGTACCTTAAACTTTATTCATAACTCTCTTGCCGATGCAACACACGACCGATAAAAATCGTATCCTCAACTACATCGAACAAAACCCGATAATCCCCTACTCGCATACGATACGCAGGTTCGAAATTGGTCAGTTTTTTAATATTGGAAACATCAGGGAAATTTTTGAGAGAGATGATTTTTTCGTGGAGTTTACTTTTGAAAGGTTCGTTTATTTTTTGGAGGTCTTTGATCGCACTTTTGCGAATCTCAATGCGCATCTTTTAAATATTCCTCAAACGGGATACTCTCTTCCTCACGTGTTTTTGACAATGCTTTTAAATCTTCGATATCGTCTTTGGAAACGACTTCTACACCGTCTTTTTTAAAGTGCTCTAACAGCCATAAAAATTTGTCAAATATTTGCGGGTTTTGAAAATTAATCGTTAATGATTGCATTCTATGACTCCTCTATCGATAGAGAATTATAGCATGTCAGAAGAAAATAGTTTTTAAGAAAAATAATGGGAGTGGATTCCCGCCGAAGCGGGAGGGAGAAAGAAGCTATTAGCCTTTGACTTTCGCTTCGATAGTAGCAACGATCGACGGATCTTCGAGAGTCGAGATATCCTGAGTAATCGCATCGCCTTTCGCAATTGAGCGGAGGATACGGCGCATGATTTTTCCTGAACGTGTTTTCGGCAAGCCCGGAACGAAAACGATGTCATCACAGATAGCGATGTTACCGATCTCTTTCATGATCACTTTGTTGATCTCTTTGACCATCTCCATCTCTTCACCGACGGTATCTTCGCTTTTGAGAACGATGTAGGCGAAGATCCCCTCACCTTTGATATCGTGCGGTTTACCGACAACGGCTACTTCAGCAACGTTAGGGTGTTTTTTACATGCCGCTTCAACTTCGGCAGTTCCCATACGGTGACCGGATACGTTGATAACGTCATCGGTACGTCCTGTAATCGTGATGTAGCCCTCTTCGTCGTAGATTGCGCCGTCACCGGTGAAGTAGACCGGCTGACCGTCTTTTTTAACATCGCCGAAGTACGATTTCACGAAACGCTCAGGATCGCCCCAGATGCCGCGGATCATTGACGGCCAAGGACGGGTTACACACATATAACCGCCCTCGCCCGCCGGTACTTTGACACCGGTTTGCGGATCAAGGATCTCAGCGATGATCCCCGGAAGCGGGAATGTCGCACACGCAGGTTTGATCGGAGTTGCCCCCGGAAGCGGAGAAACGATGTGTCCCCCCGTCTCGGTTTGCCAGTAGGTATCGACGATCGCACATTTGCTTCCGCCGACCGCTTCATAGTACCATTTCCATGCCGGAGGGTCGATCGGCTCACCGACGGTTCCGAGGACTTTCAGGCTGCTGAGATCGTATTTAGAGGGCTCATCTTCACCCGTTTTGTGCAATACGCGGATTGCCGTCGGAGCAGTGTAGAATTGGTTGATTTTGTACTCTTCGACCATTTTCCACGGACGTCCCGCATCCGGATAGGTCGGAACTCCTTCGAACATGACCGTCGTCGCACCCATTGCAAGCGGTCCGTAAACGATGTAGGTGTGTCCGGTAATCCAGCCGACGTCGGCAGTACACCAGTAAGTGTCGTTTTCTTTGACGTCGAATACCCATTCCATCGTCATTTGAGCCCAAAGGATATACCCCGCAGAGTTGTGTTGTACCCCTTTCGGTTTTCCGGTAGAACCTGACGTATAGAGGAGGAACAACGGATCTTCCGCATCCATCTCTTCGGCTTCACAAATGCTTGATTGAGATTTGATCAATTCGTTGTACGAGTAATCGCGTCCCGCTACCCAGGTAACGTCTTCGTTGTTACGCTCGACCACGAGAACTTTTTCCACCGGAGAATTGGCATCGATCGCTTGGTCAACGACCGGTTTGAGCATGTACGGTTTGTCTTTGCGGTATGCACCGTCTGCAGTGATTACCAATTTAGCCTGCGCATCTTCGATACGGTCTTTCAGCGCTTCGGATGAGAATCCGCCGAAAACGATCGAGTGGATCGCTCCGATACGGGCACACGCAAGCATCGCATACGCCGCTTCCGGGATCATCGGCATATAGATTACAACACGGTCGCCTTTTTTGACATGGAACTCGTTTTTAAGGAGGTTTGCGAACTTATTGACGTTGTAATAAAGTTCAAGATAGGTAATAATTTGTTTGTCACCGCGGTCGCCTTCGAAAATGATCGCCGCTTTGTTTTTGCGTGAAGTGAGGTGACGGTCGATACATTGGTGAGCAACGTTAAGTTTTCCGTTCACGAACCATTTGTAAAACGGTGCGTTACTCTCATCGAGAACTTGAGTATACGGTTTAAACCAGTCAATTTTTTCATTGGCAAAATGGGCCCAGAATCCTTCATAATCTTCCTCTGCCCACGCTTGTAAATCGTGGTATTCGCACATGTTTTTAATGCGTGCATTTTTAGCAAACTCTCGGTTTGGATGAAAAGTCGGTTTGACGATATCGCTCATAAGTAAGGCTCCTTAATGTAGTTTAGTAATGTGTTGTAATTTTATATAGACCATTGCGGTCATGATCGCGTCATTCAACGCGTTGTGCTGTCCCATCCGAGGGATGTTTAAATCACGTAAAATTGTATCAAAACGTAGATCAATATTTCCTTGCGGGATAAGCTCAATTTTCTTATCAAAATAGAGTCCTGAGACTTCGATTTGACGATTCGGCAAATTGACCCCGATCCAGGGTTTTATGAGGCGATTCATCATCGCCATATCAAACTCCAAATAATACCCTATCAACGGGCGATTTCCCACAAATTCGAGAAACTTTTTCGCCCCTTCGACGGGTTCGATCGCGTTCTCAAGATCACACGGACGGATATGGTGAATCTTGATACTTTCGACACTGATTTCGCGTGAAGGTTTCAAGAAGAGTTCAAAACTCTCCGACGTAAGGATTTTATCCCCTTTTATCTTGACGGCACCGATGCTGAGGACTTCGTCTTTTTTGGTATTCAATCCCGTCGTTTCGGTATCAAATACGACCGCTTCGTCTCCTTCATAGGGCTCAAAAAGCCATGCATACGACTCATCTTTGAGTGAACGCCGACACCATGAACGTTTGAAGTTCTCAAACATCAGACCACCATCCCCAAATGGAAATGATAGGTCAGAAATTTTTTGAACGTATTGACGATTTTAAACGCATCTTTGAGCAAATCGCGATCAGCCTTGGCAAGAAGTTTCGGGTTGACGTAATTTTGAATATCGGTGATCTGTTTTTGCGAGAGCAGCACCCGCAAACGGATACTAAGCAGTGTATCATACGCTTCTATCAGCTCGCTCGCAAACCGTTTATCAAACAAACCGATGTTGTTAAGCTCTTTGATCCGTTCGGTAGTATTGGTTGAGCTGATTTTATGTTCCAGCGCCAACACACGGATACCGTGTACGATCGCAAAAATCCCCCCCTTTTTGATGTCAAGTTCACTGCCGTGTTCCGCTCTTCCGAAGACGAAACCTCCGATAAGGCTTAGCGGCGTTTCAAATGCCAGCGTCACTTTTGCCAAATGGGCCATAATGTCGCTTCTCCCTTCAAAGTGCTCATACAGATATTCACGGCACTCATCCAGCAGCGATTTATCTCCTGCGACGCATTGCGCATCCAGGAAAATCGACAAGCCCATCAGGCTCTCTTCATTGAACGTCTCGATCCATTCTGAGATCAATTTTTTATAATCCGCTACGCTGCGGCGCCAATACGGGTTGGAAACCATAACGTTTCCGCTGCATTCGGGAAATCCGAGTTGCAGCAGTTGACGGTTTAACTCCATCATATACGGGGCAAACTGTTCTTCATCTTCTCCGTCACGGAAAATGAGACCGTTGTCCTGATCGGTACGAAGAACCTGTTCTCCGCGCCCCTCGCTTCCCATGACGATCAGCGCACATTTATTTTGCATCGATGCCGGTACGACCATCTCAAAAACTTTGTGATACAGCTTTGCATTCAGCTCACTGACCAGTTTAGAAACATATCGTACACGCACCCCTTTGTTCGTTAGTGAGCGAACCAAGTGCGTCAACGAACGCTGAGCACTGTGAAGCTCGTCAATGCTGTTTGCACGTTCAATCGATGCGGCAATCAGATGGGTATGGTTGGCAAAATGGCTTAATAGGTCAATCTGCTCCAAAATACCGACAATTGCATCCCCTTCCGTTACCACAAGCCGCTTGATACCGTATTTGGTGAAAAGAAGCAATGCGTTAAAGAGAAAATCGCTCCGCTCAATCGTCAAAAGACCGTAAGTCGCAATATCTCCGATCGGCTCTGCGGTACTTTTTCCTGCCAAAAGAACACGTTCGCGAAGATTGGTATCGGTGACGATTCCATCCTCTTCCCCCCGACGGACCAAAATAACCTTTGCCCCCTGCTCGCTCATTTTTCGCAATGAAGCATTGATGCTCAACGACGCATCTACGAAACAGGGAGTATGCAGATAGATTTCATCGACACGGGAAACCATAAAAGGGGTAAGCTCGTTTTGGTGCTGACGCTCTTTAAGATTTTGGTGTTTGGTAATGAAATCTTGCATAAAGTAGTTTTGGAACGGTTCGACATCTTGAAGAAGGTTGAGAAAAGTTTCTTTGGGGAGTTCGTAGCAGATCAGATCTTCGGCAACGATAAAGGTGCTTTGGGTATTTCCGTATATCAGGGAGTTCGCGTCAAAGCTGTCGCGCTCCCCGTATACGTTTTGGAGTTCACCCTCGATGGTTTCGTTGACAACGCCTTTGATGATGATGTACAGTGATTCCGCCCGTACCCTCGGAGCGATCAAGACCGTCTCTTTAGGGTAATAGGCGATATCCATCTGGGTCATCAGTTTTTCGATCATCCTCTCCCCTAGCAAGTCAAAGGGATGGATCGACATCAATAGTGCTTTTTGGTCAAAAAGACTCAAGTCTACTCCTATTTAAAACGCCAAAGGAGCAAACCCCCTTTGACTACGCTAGCCGCTGTGGCACTGAAGCTTGCCTCATTCGAGGCTGATATCTTCAGACACGGCAACTTATCAATGCTCAACAGCACCTTCAGCACCGATACCGGTTTGGCTTCGGATGTATTGCGCTTCATACGCCTCTTTCTCTTTTTCAGAGTTTTCACTCTTATCGGTAATCGAGAAGAACCAGATTCCGATAAATGCCGCACTCACAGAGAAAAGAGCCGGATATTTGTAAGGGAAAATCGCTTCCGCGTTTTTCAATACGTCTACCCATACGGTCGGTCCGAGAACTACCAGTACTCCGGCTGTCAAAAGACCCAATGATCCGCCGAGCAATGCACCGCGAGTCGTGAGTTTTGACCAGAACATTGAAAGGAACAAGATCGGGAAGTTCGCACTCGCAGCGATTGCAAACGCCAATCCGACCATGAACGCGATGTTTTGATCTTCAAATGCAATACCGAGATAGATCGCAACGATACCCAAAACAACCGTAGAGATTTTAGAAACTTTCATCTCCATCATCCCGTCCGCACGTCCTGCACGAAGAACACTCGCATACAAGTCATGTGAAATAGCCGAAGCACCCGCCAAGGTAAGACCCGATACAACCGCAAGGATGGTTGCAAACGCTACCGCAGACATAAATCCGAGGAAGAAGTCTCCACCCACCGCATGGCTCAAGTGAATTGCCGCCATATTGTCGCCGCCGAGAATCGGAGCACCGCCGTCTACCGCTTGTTTCGCAAGGTCAAGATATTGCGGGTTTTGGAAAACCATAACGATCGCACCGAAACCGATAATGAACGTCAAGATATAGAAGTACCCGATAAATCCTGTCGCATAGAAAACCGATTTGCGTGCCTCTTTCGCATCGCTGACGGTGAAAAAGCGCATAAGAATATGCGGAAGACCCGCCGTACCGAACATCAATGCAATACCGAGTGAAATTGCCGAGATCGGATCGCTGACCAATTTACCCGGAGCCATAATGGACTGATCTTTCATACTTACAGCCGTTGCAAACAACGATTCGAAGTTAAAGTTATAGTGTGCCATAACCGCAACCGCCATAAATGTCGCACCCGAGAGCAACAAGAATGCTTTGATGATTTGAACCCACGTTGTCGCAAGCATCCCACCGAATGTTACGTAGAGAATCATCAATACACCGACCAAAATAACCGCGATCTCATAATCCAAACCGAAAAGAAGCTGAATCAATTTTCCAGCCCCTACCATTTGAGCGATCAAATACAAAACAACCGTCAAAATAGACCCGAATGCCGCCAATGTGCGGATAGGCGTTTGACGCAAACGATACGACGCAACGTCCGCAAACGTATATTTACCGAGGTTACGAAGCTGTTCAGCTACCATAAACAAGATAATCGGCCAACCGACCAAGAATCCGATAGAGTAGATCAAACCGTCATACCCTTTTGCATAAACAAGAGCAGAAATCCCGAGGAATGATGCTGCTGACATATAGTCACCCGCGATCGCCATACCGTTTTGGAATCCTGTGATTCCGCCGCCGGCTGTATAGAAATCTTTTGCCGTTTTGGTGCGTTTTGCCGCCCAATAGGTGATCCCGAGAGTTGCCCCAACGAAGATCAAGAACATGATAATAGCCGACATATTAAGCGGTTGTTTCTCTACCGCACCGCTGAGTGCCTCACCGGCAAACGCAGCGACGGAGAAAAGAGCTAAGAATAACGCTTTCATCACTCTCCCTTTGCTTTATTTTTGATTCTTGCGGTCAATTCATCGAATTCACCGTTTGCGCGACGGACATAAATCCCCGTCAATACGAATGCGATGACGATAACGCCGACACCGACCGGAATTCCGACGGTAGTAACCGATCCGGCAGACAACGGAGTCCCCAAGATCGACGGGTCAAATGCGATTGTCAAAACGAATCCGAAGTAAATAACCAACATAACGATCGTTAATGTCCATGCAAATTTACTGCGTGTTTTGACAAGATGAATAAAATCAGGATCGTTCTTAATACGATCAACCATCTCTTGTTTCATAATAAACCTCCTTTAAAAGTTGTAGTTGAGGATGAAACGATATTCGTCCCAGCTAACTGAACCGGTTGTAACATCATAAAAATCGTCTGTATAGTTTGCACGGAGGCGAAGCTGAAGATTTTTAATGGTTTCCGGATTGAAAATGACATCAAACCCTTTTTCTTTCGCCGTCCATGCATGGTTTGCCGCATAACCGTTTAATTTGTCCATATCAAATTCAGCGTAGTAAACACTTGTATTCAATTTAACTCCGAAATTTTTCCAGTCATAGCTCGCTGCCGCTTTCCAAGCATCGGTTCCCGCCATAAACTGATGACGCGTTACCATTCCTTGAGTATATGCCGGCATTCCGCCCCATGGAGAAATAGTTCCGCCGTGTGTCCCGTTATCAGAAGCAGAGTCTTTACTGTTATGTGAGACAGCAGCGTAAACATCGAAGTTTGCTACTTTTACCCCTATTTTTCCCGCAACGAAATCACTTTCAACTTTATTAAGTGCCGCTACGTTATTGGAACCGACATCTCTTTCGTTGATCCATTGTGCCGCTACGTACGGTGCTACACCGTTACCCATAGAAAAACCGTAATTTGCTTCGGCATATACAGCGTTCAAGATATCGTGCGCGTAATAGTCCCAAAGTTGGAGTTTAAGCCCCGGGATACCGCTGTAGATCGCTGCGGCAACACTTACACCGTCTGTTTTTTCGCCGATAGCGTATTCACCCATATTGGTAAAATCACCGGTTTGTCCGCGAGCATCAACCAAAGAGTATCCGGAAGTCGCACTGAGAATTCCGCTTGTGTAAGCACGTCCGAACGTACCTTGCGCAAATTTAGTTACATGAGCCGCAACCAATGTCGTATCTTTGACATCCGTATTGGTCAATACATACGCTTCAAAAAGGTTCGGAAGCATACGTGCATCATCGCTGCCCACCATCGGAGTATCAAGTTTTTGGCGTCCCGCTTTAAAGGTAGTATTCCCGTTTTTGTATTGGAGATACGCTTCGCCTAAGTAAAAATCGTTTTGGTTGTCTTTGCTTAGCAACGTCGGGTCAACGTCGTTTACATTGCTGCGGTTCCCCAAATGGACACCGATTGTTCCGTATACGGCAGCACCGAGGCTCAAGCCATTCCATGCGCCGGTTTCGTATTTAAGATAACCGCCGATCGTATTTGCTTTACGCGTATAATCGTTGTTTGCAGCCGGACGGGTATCGTCTACTTCTCTGCTGATTGAAAATTCACGGAATTGTCCGCTTACTTTTCCCTCATTAAACATTCCGATTACATCATCCGCTCCAAAAGCGTTGACTACCAAAGCCGACGCTAAAAGCGATAGAGATACTGTACCTCTCATGCTGACTCCTTGAACTAATTTTTCGTCACTGTCATTATGAAAACGAAACGTAGCATGAACGTAGCAATTGTTAAATTAGAAAAAATTATCGTCAGAAAGTGAAAAGAAAAGAGAGAGATGTGTAAAAAAGTAACTTACTGAGTACGTGGAATATCGATCATGTAACCTAATGCGCGGATATTTTGGATGAAATCTTCTTTGAGAGATTTTTTAAATCGGCTCACTTCAGCCCGTATAGTCGCGTTATCTACGTATTCTTCGTCCCATACATAGGCACGAAACTGGTCGAAATCGACCACTCTGCCTCGATTGCGCGCTAAAAGATCAATAATCTGAAGCTGCCGCTTAGTAAGGGTTTGTGTTACGTTATCACACATCAAGGTCGATGTCGATGCGTCGTAACCGTAACTTTTTGAAAGACGGAGATGATTTTGGGGAATAGCACAGCTTTGCATCACTTTATCGATACGGAGTGCGAGCTCTTTAAGATGAAACGGTTTTTTAAGATAATCGTAGCACCCTAGGTCATACGCTCGACTGATCCCTTCGATATCGACCAATGCACTGATATAGATGGCTGGAGGACGTATTTTTAGTGCATGCAGCTGTTCAAGTAAATCCAATCCGTCGATACCAGGAACGTTAATATCAAGTATCAGCAGATCGAACGTCTCTTTTTTCAGCGCATCCAATGCTTCTGCACCGTCAAAAAACAGCTCGACACGATGACCCAGCGACAACAGATATTCATGTATCGCTTCGCTGAGCATCTGTTCGTCTTCAAGCAGAAGTATTTTCACCGTTCCCCTTTATAAAATGATATTCAAAACGTGTCGACAAATTGTCCGAACTGATTTTGATTTCCACTCCGTCTTCATCGCAAATCGATTTCACCAGACTCAGCCCCAACCCGAAACCGTCTGTTTTTTTCCGTTCCCGATAGTATGCCTCAAAAATCTTTTGCTCGTCATGAATTTTTTGCGACCTGCTCTCGACCCAAAAAAGGCACTTTTGTGTATCGCATTCCACTCCGACATGGATCACTTCGCCGCTTTTGGTATATTTGATCGCATTCGTGATGTTATTATCGATCACACGCTGCAGCTTCGTCTCGTTAAACATGATCCATGCAGGAAACTCCGGTTTGGCAAAGTCGAAACTGAGATTCGAAAACTGGGCTACCTCATCAAAAAATTCAAGCCGCTTTTCGACATATTCTCCCATATCGATAGGGCGCTGCGGATACTCGATCTGATCTTTTTTGACCAGATAGCTCAAATCATCATATATACTGAAAATATTTTTGACCGCCGCTTCGATCTTGGCAAGATAGCGGTTACGCCCCTCATTCATCGAAAAAAGTTCGATATTGGCCATAATCACCGAGAGGGGCGTATGGGTCTCATGAATGGCATAGCGGATAAACTGTTTATGTGATTCGAGAAGCTCCTGTGAAAATTTCTGCTCTTTTTCCAGAGCGTCATTTTTGATTTGAAGCGCCTGTGTTTTGTAGCGCACCCTCTCTTCAAGACTTGCATTGAGCTGCTGCAGCGACTCTTTTTGCTCTTCGAGCGTTAGCGCCATCTCATTGGCATATCCGGCCATCCGCCGAAATTCACCGAAATAGAGTTCATCCATCTCAATCGGTTTTGTCTTATCATGCAGCGATTCAAAAAATTTCAGAAACCTCTCGATATCCTGAGCGATCATACTGTTGACAATCTTAGAGATTCCGACGATAAATCCGAATAATATCAACGCCAATGTCGAAATTTCCAAGACGATTTTAATCAATCGTCCCTTCATCGCATCATGGCTCAACGCCGCCGGCTTGCTTACATTGATATCGTCATTCACCAATATTTCAAGATGAACCGTTTTCTCAAATCCCTTATACTCGTCAAATATCAGCAAAGAGGCAAAAACGACCGTAAAAAGCAAAATAAAAACAATCGTATAAAAATTGACTTGATTCAGACTGATTTGTGACCATCTGCGACTAAACCAATCTCCCATGCTCTTCCCGCTTTACATAAATTAATTGCGTGCATTATAACAAGTTCATCCAAGCCTCTTAAGATAAATCCACTATAATTTCAAAAAATTCCCTCAAGGATTCACAAACATGTTCGGACGAAAAGAACTTAAAACCTACACCCCTACTGCCGAAGAGATGGCAAGCTACCAATGGGCGAAAATGACAACCGCTAAAGGGGTTATGTGGATTAAACTGTATAACGATGAAACCCCAAATACCGTAGCCAACTTCGCTGCACTCGTAAACGACGGATACTACAACGGCCTTAACTTCCACCGCGTTATTCCGGGATTCATGGCTCAGGGCGGGTGTCCTCACGGTACAGGTACCGGCGGACCGGGTTGGGCGATTCCGTGTGAAACGGCACTCAATACCCACCGTCACGTTAAAGGAGCTCTCTCTATGGCGCATGCCGGCCCTAACACAGGTGGAAGCCAATTCTTTATCTGTTTCGTAAGCTGTCCTCACCTTGACGGCGTTCATACTGTATTCGGCGGTATCGAAGCGGATGATGCTGAGTCAATGGCGGTTCTTGATTCTATCGCTATGCGCGACACTATCGAATCTGTTGAAATCTTAGCTTCAAGAGATTAATAAAACACGGCAAATGAGCAAAGCCCATTAGCCTGCGTTAACACTGTGTTCTCCTCGGCGGAGAGCCCACGTGCAGTGAACCGCACTTCTAAAATACCTAAATCAAAGGCTTTTACCATGTTGGTACACATCTGCTGCAGCGTCGATTCCCATTTCTTTATGGAGAAACTGCAGCAGGAATTCCCCGACGAAAAACTCGTCGGGTTCTTCTATGATCCCAATATCCACCCTTACAGCGAATACCGATTGCGCCTTTTAGACGTGGAACGCAGCTGCAAAAAACTGGGCATTGAGCTGATAGAAGGGCCTTATGATTTCGAAAACTGGATGGATGCCGTCCGCGGATTAGAGAAGGAGCCGGAAAAAGGGTCGCGCTGCGAGGTGTGTTTCGACAAACGTTTCGAAGTGAGTGCGCATAAAGCACTCGAACTGGGCGAGAAATCGATGACAACGACATTACTCGTCAGCCCTCTCAAATCGCAAGAGCAGCTCAAAAAAAGCGGCGATGCGTTTCACGCCTCCCACGGCGTCGAATTTATCGCGTTTGATTACCGTAAAAACGGCGGAACCGCCGATCAGGCCCGTGTGAGCAAAGAACAGCAGCTCTACCGTCAGGACTACTGCGGCTGTATTTACGGCCTCTCCATGCAGCGTGACCAGCAACACCGATTGATGGATGAGATGTTCTCCCCCCTCTCCCGCCAAATTCTCCCCGCTTCCATCGAAGAGCGTTTAGAACTCTACCATCTGCGCAATACGCTGGAAGAATCAAATACGCCCTACCGTATTGTCAAAGAGCGTTTTTTAAACTACCGTTTAATGCGCTCATTGCTCAAAGCCGGCGATACTATCATCCCCTCTTATCCCCTTTTCTACTCGACGACCAATCGTACGCAGACACAGGGGTCTATCGAATTTTGCATCGGAGAGCAACATTTTCTCAACCGTGACGAGGTACGCTTTATCACACTGGATACATTTAATACCCTCACCTCATCATCGTATAAAAATGTAAAAGAGCTGATGTTTAATCCTATTTCCGTCGGCTCCGAGATATCGCTGCGTGCCCGTTTCACGGGATCAGCGTTTAACACGTCGGCGATTATCGTCGTAGATGAAATACCGACCGCAAAAATTACCCTTCTGTTAGAAACCAAAACCTACGACGATACCAAAGAACAGCTCATAATTTCAGAATAACTCTCTTACCGCCTACTTTTTAACCACCCTTGGCACAGACCTTGCACTATAATGTCTAGTATGGAAAACTTATTATTATCAATCTTTTTGACCGTTGCCATCGCCACGGTACTCAACATCATCCTAAAGCGGTTCGGCGTCTCGCATATATTGGGTTACATTGCGACCGGAACCATCATCAGCTACCTTTTCGGGTTTAACGGAGCGGGGATCGACTCGCTCAACCTTATCGGCGAATTCGGTATCGTATTTTTGATGTTCACCATCGGGCTAGAACTGAGTCTGGAGAAAATCAAAAAGATGAAAGAGATTCTCCTCACCAACGGAGCTTTGCAGGTTCTCTTCAGCGTCGTGGTGATCTTTATCCTATCCTATTATCTTTTCGCTCTTGACTTTAACACCTCGTTGATTATCTCGCTGGCGTTTTCCCTCTCATCGACGGCGATCGTCCTCACCTATCTCAAAGATTCCAAAGACATCCATACCCCGTACGGGCAAAAATCGATGGGGATTTTGATCTTTCAAGACCTTGCCGTCATCCCGATTCTCCTCTTAATCACCTTTTTATCCAACGACAGCGCTTCGATCGGCGAAATCCTTTTAAAAACCTTTCTTTCCGCTATTTTTGTCGTCGTGTTTATGTTTACCATCGGGGAAAAAATCGTCAATGCCCTATTGCAGTTTTCGGCAAAAACGGAACTTGAAGAGCTCTTTTTAGGCTCGGTCTTTTCCATTTTGATCGGTGCTTCGCTCCTTGCCCACTCGATGGGTTTTACCTACTCTTTGGGGGCGTTTATCGCGGGGATGATCATCGCCGACACCCGCTACAACGTCAAAGTCGAATCTGATATTTCGTCCTATAAAGACCTTTTGCTGGGGACCTTTTTCTTCGGGGTAGGGACAAAAATCGATATGCTATTTTTTGCCCAGAATATCCATATTATCACCTTTGTATTTATCTTTGCGATGCTTTTCAAAGCGGTGGTCATCTATGCGATCATCCGACGCAATTCCGATAAAAACACCTCGGCGAAAACGGCCCTCTCCCTTGCACAGATCGGAGAGTTCTCGTTTGCCGTTTTTGCTTTGGCGGGGGCGCAGAAACTGATCAGCGAAGAGATGGCAAGCTTTTTGATTCTCGTCAGCGTCATTTCGATGATTCTTACCCCCTTTATCATCGGAAACATCTATAAACTCTCCTCTTATTTTGAAAAAGAGTTTTATGAATCAGACGTCATTACCCCTATCGAGCGAAAAGACCATATTATTGTCGCGGGGTTTGCGATGCTCGGCAAAATCGTCGCCGCTTCATTGCAGTCGCAGGGGGCAAACTTCATTATCATCTCCGATAACCTAAAACACGTTTTGCACGCCAGAAAACTCGGCTATATGGCCTACTTCGGCCACTTAAACAAACTCCCCGTTTTAGAGTCCTTGATGGTCAAAGAGGCCAAAGCGATCGTCATTACGATGAGCAGCGAACAAAACCGACGCCTCATCAGCGAGGCGGTACTCAACTATGACCACAACGCCAACATCATTGTCAAAATCGACAGTGTCGAAGAGCGAAAAAATATGAGGGATTTGCCGGAACTGGAGTTTGTCGATGCCAGTTTCGAAGTCGCCAATCTGCTGGTAAAACATGCACTCAAAACCTAGTATTTAACACCGTAAAAAAACTCATTATCAATAATTAACAATTTTTGCGGTAAAATTGGGCGATTTTTTACCCAAGGTGCTAAACAGTATGATTGATGTCGTTCAAATTCAAAAAATTTTACCTCACAGATTCCCGTTTTTACTCGTTGACCGTGTCACTTCCCTCACTCCGAACGAATCACTTGTCGGATTCAAAAACGTTACCATCGGCGAACAGATTTTTGAGGGCCATTTCCCGGGCCATCCGATCTATCCGGGTGTAATGATCTTAGAGGGAATGGCGCAAGCCGGCGGTATCTTGGCATTTCAGAGTATGGACATGACCGAAGAAGAAGCGGCTCATAAAGTCGTTTATTTTATGAGTATCGACGGGGCCAAATTCCGCGCTCCCGTCCGCCCCGGGGATCGCCTTGAATACCGAATGAATGTGGTCAAACACAAAGGGTCGATTTGGGTGCTAGAGGGAAAAGCGTATGTTGATGATGTCCTTGTCAGTGAAGCCGAACTTAAAGCCATGATCGTGGACAAGTAGGTCGTATGAGCTTGATTTCACCACACGCTATCATCGAAGAAGGTGCCATCATCGGTCCCGACGTCGAAATCGGAGCGTTTTGCTTTATCTCAGGTAAGGCGAAAATCGGAAAAGGGACAAAAATCGCGCAGGGCACGTGTATTTACGGCAATACGACGATCGGCGAATACAATGATATTTTTTCGCATGCCGTACTCGGTTCGGTGCCGCAGGATCTGAAATACGCCGGTGAAGAGGTCGAACTGATCATCGGAGACCGTAATAAAATCCGGGAATTCACCCTTTTTAATCCGGGAACGGCCGGCGGCGGCGGTAAAACCGTCGTCGGGAACGACAATCTTTTCATGGGATACGTTCATCTCGGACACGACGTTATTATCGGAAACAACTGTATCCTTGCCAACGCAGCGACATTGGCGGGACATGTCGAGATGGGGAACCATGCCGTTATCGGCGGCATGACTCCGGTACATCAGTTCGTCAAAATCGGCGATTTCGCTATGATCGCAGGGGCTTCGGCACTCTCTCAGGATGTTCCGCCGTATTGTTTGGCGGAGGGGAACCGTGCGGTACTTCGCGGACTCAATCTCAACGGATTGCGCCGTCATCTGGATCGAAGCGATATCGATGCGCTCCGTTCGGCCTACCGCGATCTTTTCGAATCGGGCAAGCCTCTCCAAGAGCAGGCGAGCGCTTTGCTTGAAGAGACAACGAGCGATTTTGTTAAAAATCTTTGCACCTTTATTGTCAATACCAAACGGGGTATCCCGTATGAAAGGAATCAATCATGATTCATCGTCATTGCAGCTTCTGCGACGCTCAGGAAAGCGATCACAATCCGCTTATTGCCGGCACAAATGTCTATATTTGTAAAAACTGTGTCTTCTCCGCCTACAAAATCATGTTCGGCGATTCGGAAGGGGAAGGGACGGCTGCCGTTGAACACAAAAATGCCGAACTTTTAACCCCTAAAGAGCTGAACACCTTTTTGGGACAATACATTATCGGACAAGACCGGGCTCGCAAACTCCTCTCCGTTGCGGTTTATAATCACTACAAACGTATTTTTAAACACACCGTCGTCGAAGATGAAACCGAAATCGCCAAATCAAACGTGCTCCTTATCGGACCGACCGGAAGCGGTAAAACGCTTATGGCTCAAACCATTGCCCGGGTATTGAACGTCCCTATCGCGATCGCCGATGCGACCAGCCTCACCGAAGCGGGATACGTCGGCGAAGATGTCGAAAACATCCTGACAAAACTCCTCCAAGCGGCGGACGGAGATGTCGAGCGGGCGCAGCAGGGGATCGTTTTTATCGATGAAATCGATAAAATCTCCCGTATGAGCGAAAACCGCTCTATCACCCGTGACGTATCGGGTGAAGGGGTACAGCAGGCATTGCTTAAAATCATCGAAGGGGCTGTCGTCAATATCCCTCCAAAAGGGGGGCGCAAGCACCCTAACCAAGACTTCATCCAAATCGATACCTCCGGTATCCTCTTTATCTGCGGCGGTGCGTTTGACGGTCTCGGACAGATTTTAGAGCGTAAAAAAGGTTCCAACGTCATGGGCTTCGGGCATGATAAACGAAGCAGCAGCGATATCGATGACAGCTTTGAAAACGTCGAACCGGACGATTTGGTCAGCTACGGTTTAATACCTGAGCTGATCGGACGTTTGCCGATCATCGCATCGTTGAATAAAATCAGCGAAGAGGAGATGGTCCGTATCCTTACCGAGCCGAAAAATTCTCTCGTTAAACAGTATACGAAACTTTTTGCCATCGATGACGTCGAGCTCACATTTGACAAAGAGGCACTGAATGCGATTGCCGCCAAAGCGCTGGCACGTAAAACGGGAGCACGCGGACTTCGCGCCATCATGGAAGAGACCATGGGAGATACGATGTATGAGCTGCCGGAATACAGCGGCTATGAAGTACTCATTACCAAAGAGGTAGTCGAGGACAACGTTCCGCCCGTCTATATTAAAAAATCAACTAAGAAAAGCGCATAGGAGAGTCAATGCTATTTAATAAACTTATCGGAATGTTCTCAAACGATCTCTCTATCGATTTAGGGACAGCTAATACCCTTGTCATTTCAAAAGGGAAAGGGATCATCATTAATGAGCCTTCCGTAGTTGCCGTTAAAACAGAAAAATACGGTCAGCAGCGCGTTCTTGCCGTAGGCCGCGAAGCTAAAGAGATGGTCGGAAAAACACCGGGCAATATTAAAGCGATCCGCCCGATGAGAGACGGAGTTATCGCCGATTTCGATATGACCGAAAAAATGATCCGAAAATTTATTGAAAAAGCGCACGGCCGTACGTCACTTATCAGCCCTCGTATCATTATCTGTATCCCGTACGGATTGACACAGGTTGAGCGTAAAGCGGTCCGTGAATCGGCTATGAGTGCCGGAGCACGCGAAGTGTATCTGATCGATGAGCCGATGGCGGCGGCAATCGGAGCGGGAATCGATATCCGCGAACCGAAAGGAAATATCATTGTCGATATCGGAGGGGGTACCACCGAAATCGGTGTTATTTCACTCGGAGGACTCGTTCTTTGCCGCTCCATCCGTGTTGCGGGAGATAAAATCGACCGTGCCATCATGGATTACATCAAACGCAAATACAACCTTTTGATCGGTGAGCGCATCGCCGAAGATATCAAAATCAATATCGGTACGGCAATGCCGTTGGCGCAAGAGCTGAAAATGATCATTAACGGGCGTGACCAGGTCGAAGGTCTTCTCACGTCTATCGAACTCACCAGCGAAGATGCCCGCGAAGCGATGCGCGAACCGCTAAAAGAGATTCTCGAAGCGCTCCGTGACGTCCTTGAAAACATGCCGCCGGATTTGGCAGGGGACATCGTCAATAACGGTGTAATCCTTACCGGAGGGGGAGCACTCATCCGTCAACTTGACAAATACCTCTCTGAAATCATCAAAATTCCGGTTTACGTCGCCGATGAGCCGCTATTGTGTGTTGCACGCGGAACCGGCCGTGCACTAGAAGAGATCGATCAACTCCACGAACTCTTCGATAATGAATAAACAATCTTTAACCGTTGCTGCACTGCTTACCCTTTTGGTAGGCGGAGCACTCTATTTTACCAACTTCTTGCAATCACCTATCATATGGCTTACCCATTCGATAAAATCATCGTATCTTAACAGCGTCGAACACATTCAGCATGCCATTGATGAACACTTCTACCAACAGGCTATGATCATCGATCTGCGCGACAAAAACCGCTATTACGAAAAAGAGTTGTTAAATCTTCATCAGGTTGCCGATGAATATCAAAAACTTCTGCTCGAGTACAACAGCACGTTTAAAACGATGCCGGATACTGCTCTGGTCCGTACCCTCTCTTACGTCCGTTTCGGCGACCCCCATCGTGTGTGGATCGAAATGGAGAATTTTGACCCTAAAAAGGTATACGGACTTTTGTACCGAGGTTATGCGGCAGGCATTGTCGTCTCTAAAAACAACCATCCTTTAGCGCTTCTAAACGGAGACGTCAAAAGCTCATACGCCGTCAATATCGGAGCCTCTATGGCACCGGGAATCGTTCGGGGAAATAACGGACGCCAATTGATCGTTGAGTTTATTCCGACATGGATTCCGATTGCCGTGGGAGATGAAGTACAGACATCCGGACTTGACCGTATCTTTATGTCGGGTCTTAAAGTCGGAAAAGTCGTTTCGTTCACAAAAGCCAGCGGCTATCAAAGTGCCGTCATCGAACCTTATTTTTACGGCAAAAACCCCGCCTATTTTCATGTTATAACGAAGGTGAGATAAACGTTGTAATCGGATTTTAAGTGCTTCTCGTCTATAATAATAAAATTTTTATGACGAGGGGTCTCAATGCCAAAACGCGACGACATCAAAACGATATTACTCATCGGATCAGGCCCGATCGTCATCGGTCAAGCCTGTGAATTTGACTACTCAGGAACACAAGCGGTTAAAACGCTCAAAGAGCTTGGCTACCGTGTAGTTTTGATTAACTCGAATCCGGCAACGATTATGACCGACCCCGAATTTGCCGATCGAACCTACATCGAACCGATCAAGCCCGAAATCATCGCCGAAATCATCAAAAAAGAGAAAGTAGACGCCATCTTGCCTACTATGGGGGGACAAACCGCCCTTAACGCCGCGATGAAAATGCATGAACTCGGAATGCTCGAGGGGATTGAATTTCTCGGTGCCAATCCGAGTGCCATTAAAAAAGGGGAAGACCGTCAGGCTTTCAAAGAGTGTATGGTTAAAATCGGAATGGACCTTCCGATCTCCCGTTACGCTTATAATATGGATGAAGCGATGGCAGCGGCCGAAGCGATCGGATTCCCGATCATCATCCGTGCATCGTATACCCTTGCCGGAGGAGGAAGCGGTGTCGCTTACAATATCGATGAGTTCAAACTTCTCGCTCAACGCGGGCTTGACGAATCTCCGATTACCGAAATCCTGATCGAAGAGTCGCTTCTGGGATGGAAAGAGTACGAGATGGAGGTCATCCGTGATAGAAACGATAACTGTATCATCGTCTGCTCCATCGAAAACTTCGATCCTATGGGTGTCCATACGGGAGATTCTATCACCGTTGCCCCTGCCCTCACCCTCACAGACAAAGAGTATCAACGTATGCGTGACGCATCGTTTGCAATCTTGCGAGAAATCGGCGTCGATACCGGAGGATCAAACGTACAGTTTTCCGTCAATCCGAAAACAGGACGTATGATCGTTATCGAGATGAACCCGCGAGTATCGCGTTCATCGGCATTGGCTTCCAAAGCGACCGGCTACCCGATCGCCAAAGTGGCAACGTTGCTTGCGGTAGGTTTTACCCTCGATGAAATCACCAACGACATTACCGGAACTCCTGCGGCGTTTGAACCGGTTATCGACTACATCGTGACCAAAGTGCCGCGCTTTACGTTTGAAAAATTCCCGGAAGCGGAATCAACCCTCACCACCAGCATGAAATCGGTCGGTGAAGCGATGGCGATCGGAAGAACGTTCAAAGAGTCCGTTCAAAAAGCGCTCTGTTCACTCGAAACAGGACTCAGCGGTTTTGACCCGATCGACGGCGATCTCGAATTCGTCAAACATGAAATTCGCCGTCCGAATGCGGAACGCATCCTCTACGTCGGACAAGGTTTCCGTATGGGTCTTTCGAAAGAGGAGATTTTCGAACTCTCTAAAATCGATCCGTGGTTCCTGACCCAAATCGAAGAGATTATCGCTCAGGAAAAAACGATCACTCTCGCGACACTCAGTGACGAAGCACAGCTTCGCCGCCTTAAAACCGAAGGGTTCTCCGATAAAAATATCGCCCGTCTGATCGGCGGCAACACAAAAGAAAACGATGTCTATAATGCCCGAAAAGCTCTCGGAATCGCATTCGAGTACAACGAAGTCGATACCTGTGCGGCAGAGTTCGGTTCTCTTACTCCGTATCTTTACTCAACAACCAATATCAGCCGCCTCGGACTTCAAGCACCGCGCCTTAGCGATAAGAAAAAAGTGATGATTCTCGGCGGCGGACCAAACCGTATCGGTCAGGGGATCGAGTTTGACTACTGCTGTGTTCACGCTTCATTCGCACTCAAAGAGATGGGAATCGAGACGATCATGGTCAACTGTAACCCGGAAACGGTCTCTACCGACTACGATACCTCTGACGTCCTTTATTTCGAACCGATCGATTTCGAACACGTCCGCTCCATCGTCGAAGCGGAACAGCCTGATGGGATCATCGTACACTTCGGGGGACAAACCCCTCTTAAACTGGCAAACGGCCTTCATGCCATCGGTGCTAAAATCGCAGGAACCTCGGCAGAAGTGATCGACTTGGCCGAAAACCGTGAAAAATTCTCGGCTTTCGTCATAGAACAAGGGTTGAAACAGCCTGAAAACGGTCTTTCAATGACCAAAGAGGGTGCATTCGAGATCGCAGAAAAGCTCGGTTATCCCGTACTAGTCCGCCCGTCATACGTTTTGGGCGGACGTGCAATGCGTATCGTTTATAACGAAGACGAACTTCGCACCTATATGGACGTTGCCGTATCGGTGAGCAACGACTCTCCGGTTCTTGTCGACAAATTCCTCGATCAAGCGGTTGAGCTCGATGTCGATGCGATATCGGACGGCAAAGAGGTTTACATCGGTTCGGTTATGCAGCATATCGAAGAGGCGGGAATCCACTCGGGTGACAGTGCGTGTTCGCTCCCTCCGGTAAGTCTCAGTGCCGAGATTCAAGCCCAAGTAGAGCAGCAAACGAAAAAAATCGCTTTGGGTCTCGGTGTTATCGGGCTCTTGAATATCCAATACGCAATCTACCAAAACGAAGTTTATTTGATCGAAGTCAACCCTCGCGCATCCCGTACCGTACCGTTTGTTTCTAAAGCAACCGGTATGCCGCTGGCCAAAGTCGCTACCCGCGTTATGCTCGGAGACAGCCTGCGAAGCGCACTTGCCTTCTATGATAACTACAATATCGTTATGGAAGCAGACGGACTATTGAAACCGCGTCTCAAAGGGCACGTTGCGATCAAAGAGGCGGTATTCCCGTTCAATAAACTCTACGGTGCCGATTTGGTTCTCTCTCCTGAGATGAAATCGACCGGTGAAGTTATGGGTATCAGCCAAAACTTCGGTGTCAGCTTCGCTAAAAGCCAGTTGGCTGCGGGGAATAAAATCCCGACATCGGGAACCTGCTTCCTCTCGTTCATCGAGATGGACAAAGTTCATGCTCCGGAAATCGCACGCGGATTGCATAATCACGGATTTAAACTCGTTGCGACGCGCGGCACCCAAAAAGTGATCGAAGATGCAGGAATCCCGTGTGAAGCGGTACTCAAAATTTCAGAGGGTCGTCCAAACATCGAAGACGTCATGAAAAACGGCGAGATATCGTTGGCGATCAATACCTCCGATAACAAAACATCGAAAAAAGACGCCGAACAGATCCGCCAAATCGTATTGCGTATGGGAACTCCGTATTTCACTACGCTCAGTGCGGCTCGCGCGGCAATCGAAGCGATGGGGCATATGCACGATGACAGTTGGATGGAACCTCACGCTCTTCAAGACTACCTGATTTCCTAAGCGGATGGAACAAGTCATCCTCGCACAAACCGACACTACCGTCGGTTTTCTCTCGCAGAGTCCGCAGCGGCTACAGCAGATCAAAATGCGGGACACCGCTAAACCTTTCTTAAAAGTCTATGCCGATTTCAAAATGCTTCGCAAGGACATCCGTATCCCGCCGATTCACAAACGTCGTGTACGCTACGCCCGAAAAACGACCTTTATCGTCAAAGATCAGGCATTCCGTTATGTGGATGAGCCGAATCACTCACGATTGATCAAAAAGTACGGTTGGCTTTATTCTACCTCTGCCAATGAGAGCGGAAAAAACTACGATGAAACCTTTTGCCAAGCATTCAGCGATCTGATTATTGAAGATTACCGAGGATTGAGCGAAAAAAGCGCCTCAAAAATATTTCGCTTAACACCCTCAAAAATAAAACAATTACGATAGGAGCCAATCTATGAAACATTTTATCTCAGCAAAACAAATTATGGTAGGAACAATGGGTCTTGCGGTACTGAGCGCCCTCAGCGGATGCCAAAGTGCCCCCGAAGAAAAACCGGCAGAACAAGCCGAAGGGCAAAATAAATTTCTGGTCGTTGAACAGCTCAGCAACGGAAAATACGTTATTGTTGAAGAGATGCCAACATCTGGGCCAAGCCGTGCGATTATCAAAGAGACAGATGAAAACGGTACGGTAACTGAGCGGGTAATGAGCGAAGCGGAGATGAAAGCACTCGCCGACCAAGAGTATAAAAAAATGGAAGAAGGAAAATCTGAACTCAACGCCGAACCTCAAGGTGAGGGGATGGGATTGGCCGGTACGATCCTCGCTGCAGCTGGGGGAGCATTGCTAGGCAATATGATCGGAAATGCGTTAATGAACAACAAAAATGTTCAAAGACACCAAGATACCTCTAATCGCTCAGCCTATCATCGTTCGGCTTCAGGGGGAAGCAACTCGGCGACTTCAAATAGCCAAAAGAAAAGTTTCTTCGGAAATTCCGCCTCTAAAAGTACAAGTTCTAGCAGCAGTTACGGAGGATGAATATGGTATCGCTTCAACCTATCAAACCTATCGATGACAAAACGCTGGAGCAATTCGGTTTTGCCTGGCATACCGACAACGATCAAAGCAAGTACATCGCCGACGAATTGGTCATCGTCAGTGACGCTGAAGCCGAAGCTTACTACGAAGCGGTCAATGAACTCTACGATATGTACGCAACGGCAGCACAGCATGTCATCGATAACAATCTTTTTTTCGATCTCGGCATTCCGTTTAATCTTATAGAACCGATCAAAAAAAGCTGGGAAAACGACGTTCACTGGCACCTTTACGGACGGTTTGATCTCGCAGGCGGAATCGGCGGTGCTCCGATCAAACTGATCGAATTTAATGCCGATACCCCGACGGCTCTTTTCGAAACCGCTATTTTGCAATGGGCATTATTAAAACATAACGGTATGGACGAAGAGCGCCAATTCAACACGGTTTATGAAGCGATCAGCGAAAACTTTCGCCGTCTCATTACCCTCTTTGACGATACGGAGAAATTCGAATCGCTCTATGAGGGGTGGAAAATACTGTTCAGTTCAATCAGCGGAAACATCGAAGAGGAACAAACGGTAAGACTTCTTCAGCAAATGGCGATCGATGCGGGATTTGAAACGGGATTTGAACCGCTCGGAGGGGTTAAGTTCGATGAAGAGGGGATTTATGACTCCAAGGACACACCGTATGAGTATTGGTTCAAACTCTTTCCGTGGGAAGATATCGCCATCGAAGAGCCTGAACTCTCTACCATGCTGACGAGTATTATGGAAAATCAGCGTGCGATTATACTCAATCCCGCCTATACCCTCCTCTTTCAATCCAAGGGGATGATGAAAATCCTCTGCGACCTTTTCCCGGATTCACCGTATCTGCTAAAAACCTCGTATGAACCACTCCAAGGGATCCAGCAGGTCGAGAAACGGATGTTCGGACGCGAAGGTGCCAATGTCCGTATTCTTGATGCTTCAGGCAATACTGTCGAAGCTAATGACGGCCCGTACGGCAACTTCAAACCTATTTATCAAGAATACGTCGAATTTCCGAAAGACACACACGGCAACAGCTATCAGGCGGGTGTTTTCTTCGCCTACGAAGCCTGCGGCTTAGGATTTAGACGCGGTGGCAAGATTCTGGGGAATATGTCCAAATTTGTCGGACACCTATTGCGATAATCTGTGCTAAATCCCTTTCTAACCGAATCTTTTCCTCATTTGAGGAAAGATTCCATGCTAACTCCGTCATATTCTTTCTTCGAACATTGGATGGAAGCATCCCGACAAACAATTGTGATAAAATATCGTTCATTATCAAGGAGTCTCAATGATCAAAAAGTGTCTTTTCCCTGCTGCCGGGTACGGTACCCGCTTTTTACCGGCAACCAAAGCGATGCCTAAAGAGATGCTCCCGGTCCTCACCAAGCCTTTAATCCAATACGGCGTTGAAGAGGCTGTAGAAGCGGGAATGCACACGATGGCCATCGTTACGGGACGGGGGAAAAGAGCATTGGAAGATCATTTTGATGTCAGTTACGAACTTGAACATCAGATCAAAGGTTCCGACAAAGAGCATTATCTCACCGAAATCCGTTCCCTTATCGATCAATGTACGTTTTCGTACACGCGCCAAAACGAAATGAAAGGGCTTGGTCATGCGATATTGACCGGAGAGACATTAATCGGAAATGAACCTTTTGCCGTTATTTTGGCCGATGATTTGTGCGACGGAAACAGTGACGGAGGGGTTCTTTCCCAAATGGTCGAACTATTTAACAAATACAAATGCTCGATCGTCGCCATAGAAGAGATTGATCCGAGCCATACAAACCGCTACGGCATTATCGAAGGAAAAGAGATCGAAGACGGTGTCTACATGATTTCAAATATGGTTGAGAAGCCTGATCCGGCCAATGCACCGAGTAATCTCGCCATCATCGGGCGCTATATCCTCACACCCGATATTTTCGGGATTATCGAAAATACCCCTGCCGGTAAAGGGGGAGAGATACAAATTACCGATGCGCTGATGACACAGGCTCAAAAAGGGATGGTCTTAGCTTATAAGTTCAAAGGAAAACGATTTGACTGCGGAAGCGTCGAAGGGTTCGTCGAAGCCACCAACTATTTCTACGAAAAAAGCACCGAACAATAAAATATCAATTTATAGATTATTGATAAAATAGTGGCTGACCCCGTCAACTAAGCCATCAACCATCCAGCGTTGATATTTCTCATCGGCGATACGAGCCGATTCTTCCGGATGACTGATATATCCCACTTCTAATAAAACCGCCGGCATTTGAGCCCCGACAAGAACCCAGAACGGAGCTTCGCGAACACCGTTATCATGAACATTCGGAAACTGTTTACGCAAATTCCCCAACATCCCTTTTTGCAAGTCGATCCCCAGTTTATTGGAAGCGATGATCTTCTCTTTATTCAAAAAGCTCAAAAAGCTGAGTTTACCGTATTGTCCCATCTCACCCATATCTTCGGAATTCTCCAATGCGGCAATGCGCATAGAGCGCTCACTCCGTGTCGGAGAGAGAAAATAGGTCTCTAATCCCTGTGCTCCTAACGGGTCGGAAGTTTTCGGGATAGAATTAGCGTGAACTGAGATAAAAAGATCCGCCTCTTTGTCGTTGGCATATTTGGTGCGGTCTTTTAACTCGATAAACGTATCGTTGCTTCGTGTCATATAGACGGTATAGCCTTGTGAACGAAGTTTATCGGCAAGCTGAGTCCCGATCTGCAATACGATGTCTTTCTCCATATAGCCGTTGCCGACCGCACCGCTGTCTTTCCCTCCGTGTCCCGGATCGATAACAATAATTTTTTTGCTTCGGTCTCGCGGAGTTACGGTAATCAAAGGAGGAAGCGCCGCAACCAGCGGAGGTTCTTGTATAGTCGGCGCCGATGGCAGCGGAGCGGTCGTTTTCGGCGGTTCCAATGAGAGATCGATATAGAGGGAAGAATCTTTCGGTGTCGTTTTGATCGCAATAGCACGATCGTGTTCAAAGACGAGGCGGAGTGTTTTGGCATTGTATTGAGCAATTTGGATACGGTTAATGTTTTGATGCTCTAACGTCTGGCTTTTAGAGAGGGTTGAGGAATCGATATCGATAATGTAGCGAAACCGCTTTTTATCGGCTTCGATAATTTTTGACATTCGAATTTCAGAGGGCTGAATCGGTGTATCAAAAAGAAGTTCCAGCCCTTTCTCTTTCCACTGAGCATTCATAAGCCGATGGCGCATACTCAGCGATATTTCATCAAAACGCTTTACCGGTTCCGTTTTAACCATTTTTTCGGGGTCGGGGGTATTAAATTTATCGGGAATATTTAGTTTGTTGGCGACCAATGCCGGTTTAAATGTCTTGTCATAGATAACTGATGGCACGGCCGCATCGGAAGAAGTTAAAGCCGTTTTTGCCGCCGATTCTGTTTTTTTGGCGATCCCTTTGGATTTTGCTAAATCGGCTTGATATTTTTTGACATCGATCCCAAGTTTTTCACCTCCGAGAACGATCCCTTCCAGAGCATCTGCGGCCAAAGTTTTATTTTTATCCAGCATAGCCCGCAGATAGAGTGTTTTATACTCGTTATAGCCGCGGAACTGTTCGATTTCGTCACTGCTATCCAATGCTTTTTTGGCTGAATCCAAACGTTCAGACAAATTTGCGCCCATAAGGGTAGAGAAAAGCAAAATAGAGGTAAAGAGGATACGAATCAGCACGCTGATGCTACTCCCCTTGCGTTAATTTTTCCATCAACTCTTTGACGGAGATAATTTTATCGATACGGTATCCGTTGCTTCCTGAAAAGAATAAACCAAGTTCTTTATCCCCAAGATAGGCATCGCTGAGACGGTCGGCGATACAAAAGCCGACCTCTTTGGCTTCCACGCCGCGGTTACACGGAGCGACACAGTTTGAGAT
Source organism: Sulfuricurvum kujiense DSM 16994 (assembly GCF_000183725.1). Taxonomy (NCBI): domain Bacteria; kingdom Pseudomonadati; phylum Campylobacterota; class Epsilonproteobacteria; order Campylobacterales; family Sulfurimonadaceae; genus Sulfuricurvum; species Sulfuricurvum kujiense. The sequence continues at coordinate 1,856,369 of NC_014762.1, forward strand.
ACATTTGATCGAAGGACCCGTTCGGGTATCGATCAAATCGCGTAGTTTGGTTCGGACTCCGCGTGCCGGATATCCGACCGGAGATTTCATCAATGTGATATCTTCTTCTTTGGCATCAATAAGAACCTGTTTGAAATTTTCATGCGCGTCGCATTCATGGGTTCCGATAAATCGTGTCCCCATTTGTACACCGCTTGCACCCAATGCCATCATCGCATCGATATCGTTTTTATCCCAGATTCCCCCTGCCGCAATAACGGGGATATTTCCCCATAACGCCGCTTCTTCCACAACCGGACGGACGAGATTTTCAAGCTGAAACTCTTCCATAGTACACTGCTCATACGTAAAGCCCTGATGACCTCCGCTAAGAGGCCCTTCTAATACGACCGCATCGGGAAGACGGTTGTACCGTTTCTGCCACCGTTTACAGATAATCGAAAGTGCTTTCGGCGATGATACGATCGGTACCAGTGCGACATCGGGATAATCGGCGGTAAATTCGGGCATATTGGTCGGAAGCCCCGCTCCTGTGATGATAATATCAATTCCCGCTTCGCACGCGTCGGTTACGACACGTCCGTAATCGTTGATTGCGTACAAAATATTACATGCAAGCGGAGCATCACCGCAAATTTTTCGGGCATTCTTGACAATCGCATCCAGCCCTTTTTTCGAGTAAAAGTTTTCGGCATCCAACGGGCGGTTGGCAATGAGTTTATCCGCATAAATTTTATTTTCGTAATACCCTGTCCCGACGGAACTGATGACACCAAGTCCACCTTCCAAGGAGACATTTCCCGCCAGTTTATCCCAGCTGATTCCGACCCCCATTCCCCCTTGAACGATAGGAATTTTAATGGTGTGCTTGCCGATTTGAATTGGTTTTAAGCTCATTGGGTTACCTTTAATCGCGCAAATTTTCGTTTTCCCACTTGAAGGATGTATTCACCCGCTTCAAGCTGATATTGTTCATCGCTTAGTTTATTTTGATCGATTTTAACAGAGCCTTGCTTAATCTCGCGACGGGCTTGAGAAGTTGACGGACTTAGAGAACAGTCTACCAATGCTTTGGCAATCCATATCGGACCTTCTAAGCTAAACTCGTCCATTTCGCTCGGAATTTCACTCTGAGCATGAACTCTCTCAAATTCAGCATGTGCCCCTTCTGCCGCTTCGGCGGAGTGAAAGCGTGCCGTAATCTCGATAGCTAAAGCCTCTTTTACCTTCTTCGGATGGAGTGTTCCGTTTTCGACACCTGTTTTCAATACATCGATCTCATCGAGAGATTTGGCACTAAGAAGTTCATAATAACGCCACATCAACGTATCGCTGATACTGAGGACTTTCCCGTACATATCGTTTGGTGCTTCTACGACACCGATGTAGTTACCGAGCGATTTGGACATTTTCTGTACGCCGTCAAGACCTTCGAGGATCGGCATCATCAGTACCGCCTGCTCTTTGCCGATCTCGTAGACCCGCTGCAAATGGCGTCCCATCAAAAGATTAAACTTCTGGTCAGTTCCGCCGATCTCGATATCGCTTTTGAGATGGACGCTGTCGTACCCTTGAAGAAGCGGGTACAAAAATTCGCTGATGGAGATCGAGATTCCCCCTTTATAGCGTTTGTCGAAATCGTCACGTTCCAACATCCGGGCTACGTTATACGTCGTGGTCAGCTCAAGCATCCCTGCGGCACCGAGAGGATTGATCCACTCGGAGTTAAAAACGACGGTTGTTTTTTCCGGATCGAGGATCTTGAAAACCTGATCTTTATAACTTTGGGCATTCTCCAGCACCTGAGCGGGAAGCAATTTTTTACGGGTTTCGCTTTTGCCGGTCGGATCACCGATCTGTGCGGTAAAGTCACCGATCAAAAACTGAATATGCGCTCCAAATTTTTGGAAAACCGAGAGTTTTTGAAGCAATACGGTGTGTCCCAAATGCAGATCGGGAGCGGTCGGGTCAAATCCGGCTTTAACCGTATAGTTTTCCCCTTTTTCAAAATAGTTTTTGAGCAGCGTTTCAATGCGTGCTTCATCGATAATTTCGGCGGTTCCCCGTTTAATTTCACGTAATGCATTTTGTATCATTGTTTATCCTTGGCTTCGGTACGCATCATCCGTCCGAAAAAATTGTATGATTTTCCCTTTTTTCTCCAGTTTGGAGCGAAGACGATTGATATCGGCTTCAAGAGTTTGAAATTCCATTTCACAATACTGTGTATGTTCGCTTTTCTCTTTACCGAGTTCGATACTGTTAATGTCGGCACCCATTTTTGCCATATAGGTGAGCAGATCGGCGAGTGAGCCCTGCGCACTTTGCATACTGATAATGAGATGGTATCTAAAATAGTGCTGCGCTCTCCAGCGGACAAATACCATCGGCTCTCTGCGGTCAATCAGTCCTGCGGCGTTTTTACACATTTTATGGTGAACGTGGGCTTTCCCGTTTTGTAAAAAGGCTACGATTTCATCCCCGGTTTTAGGATGGCAGCAGTAATCAAATACGGCGTCGCCGACACTGTTGTTGGCATAAATTTCCAGCGATGCGAATACATACGGTTTGAGCCGAAAACGGTTTCGGGAAAGAAACACGCTGAAACGTTTACTTTCTCCCAGCTCCAGAGTAAACCGGTTAACCGTCTCTTTGAGCAGATCAAGTTCGCTCGGAATACGGTGACGCTGTTCTTCAAGATGGGTCTGAGCGAATAATTGATCGACACGGGCCGGATCGAAATTAAAAATTGTGCTCAAAATGCTGATACCTGTTTCGGTATCGATCGCTTTGATCCGTTGATTGCAGTTTGCCCGCATACTTGCTTTAGCGCGGGAGGTTTTTACTGCATCGATCCAGCTGCATCGGTTGATTTTTTTCGGTCCCGTCGTAATTTTAACGATATCGCCGTTGTGCAGTTCGCTTAGAAGCGACGCTTTTTCTTTGTTTATCAGACACCCTTCGGCACTGTCGCCGATTTCGGTATGGACCGCGTAGGCAAAATCAAGAGCCACCGCTCCTCGAGGAAGGGTGAAGGGTTTTCCTTTCGGAGAAAAGACGCTGATATCTTCGCTGAAAAGATCATTTTTGATCAATTCGTAAAACGCCTCGACCGATTCGTTTTGATACTGAAGATTATGGAGCCAATCGAGGCTGATCGGATTGTTGCCGCCGCTTTTGTATTTCCAGTGTGCCGCGACACCGAGTTCGGCTGTTTTGTGCATCTCATAGGTACGGATCTGTACTTCAAAAATAGCCGTTGAATCAAAAACCGACGTGTGAAGGGTCTGATATCCGTTCTCTTTGGGAATCGAGATATAGTCTTTAAACCGGGATGAAAGGGGCTGAAAATTCAGATGTACCAGCCCTAAAACACGATAGCAGTCAATCGGTTTTTTGACCAGTATGCGTACCGCCAAGAGATCCAGAATCTCATCGATACTGATCCCTTTGCGCTGCATTTTGAGATAAATGGAGTAGTGGTGCTTAACACGGCTGAGAATTTCGAAATCTTCCTCATTAAACCCGTTTTCAAGCATCATTTTGGTCAATTTCTCGCAAAAATCGCTCAGCCGTGCATTGATGGAGCGAAAGTTCTCTTCCATATACATATCGATGGCTTGCTTCTCTTCGGTAAAGAGGTATTGAAAACTCAAATCTTCCAAAAGATTTTTCAAAAACGAGATCCCCAAACGGCTAGCAATCGGGGCATATACGACGAGCGTCTCTTCAGCGATACGGTGCTGTTTTGCGGGAGCCAATGCCCCGAGAGTGAGCATGTTATGGAGACGGTCGCACAGTTTGACGACCAATACCCGCACATCTTCGATCGAAGCGATCAGCATTTTTCGAAACGAAAGTGCCGAAACGACCAGTTTTTCATCCGAATTCGAAGGGATCAGCTGCGCATCGCGGATCGTATCAATCTTCGTCAGCCCCTCAACTAAATGGGCAACGTCATCCCCGTACTCACGGGCAATCTCTTCTATTGTCGTGTGGGTATCTTCTACTACATCGTGAAGAAGCGCGGCGATGACCATTGCCTCATCACCGGTAATAGTTGCAACAATCGATGCGACTAAAATAGGATGAACGACATACGGTTCGCCGCTTTTTCGAAATTGGTTTTGATGTGCTTGCTGAGAAAAATTGAGGGCAGTTTGTGTGGCGGCAGAAAGGGGAATCTGTTTGTAAAGGTGCTCTATGGCACCCTCAACATCATTGATTCCGGCTACTTTTTCTATATCGATGGTATTCAATGATGCAGCTTTGTATTGACGATTAGTCTCGGTTTACAAACCCTTTGACCGTGATATGCCCTTCGGCAATCTCCATCAAAGCGATATCAGCCGTTTTAGCTTTTTTTACATCAACGTTCAGTTTCGTTGTTGCTCCGTTTAGAAGCTCTTCAGAGCGTTTTGCGACAGCGATAGCCAATTGATAGCGATCGATATTGGCAGTTTCAAGTGCTTTTGCGGTGAGTTGTTCAAGTCTCATTTTTTTCCCTTAATTTTGGATTTACTTAACAATAGAGCAACGGTCAAAGTTACCCTGAATGATTTCCAGAAGATTTCCCGGCGTGAACATATCACACACGATAATCGGCAGTTTGTTCTCTTTAGCCAAAGCGATAGAGGTGTCGTCCATTACTTTGATATGATCTTGCAGCGCTTGCTCGTATCCGAGGCTTGGAAGTTTGATTGCATCAGCGAATTTTTTCGGGTCTTTATCATAAACGCCGTCAACTTTGGTCGCTTTGATAATAACTTCCGCACCAATTTCGATCGCACGAAGCGTTGCTGCGGTATCGGTGGTAAAAAACGGATTTCCGGTCCCTGCGGCAAAAATGACCACACGGCCCCGTTCCAAATGACGGGTAGCACGTCGAACGATAAACGCTTCGGCGATTTGTTCCATTTTAATCGCACTTTGTACGCGAACCAGCATCCCCTCATGTTCACAAGCTTCTTGCATTGCGATCGCATTAATCACTGTCGCCAGCATCCCCATGTAATCACCCGACGTACGTCGGATAATTCCGTCAGCCGCCGCAGTTACGCCGCGGATAATGTTTCCGCCGCCGATAACGATCCCTACCTCAATCCCTGCATCAACGAGTGTTTTAATCTCACCGGCAATAAATTTTAGGATTTTCGTATCGATGCCGTGACCGTTTTCACCAGCCAAAGCCTCACCGGAGAATTTTACCAAAACACGCTTATAGCCCATACAACTCCCTACAAAGCATCTTCGATGTGCCCTTTTAAATTACGCGTATTATACTTTATTGTCGCTTTAAGGTTGCTTTGATTACACTAAGCAAATCATAAGAGAAGGAAAAAACAGGGGTGAAACTGTTCGATACGATTAAAGACTGGTTTGTACCTCAGCCGATGCACCGTGCACCGCTATACGGAAGAGGGATTCATGCGCTGCCCAATCCCGATGAAAAAGAGCTGTTTGACCGTGCTTCCGAAGCTTTTGTCAGCGGCGATATACTCAGCGGGTACGAATGTTTTTTGTCCTCGATCGTCCATCAGGGAAACGGCATTTCGACACCGCATTTGAGTATCGTACGTTCTCATGATTCGCTTACGTTTACCCTTTATCAGGGGTATGCCCTTATCAAAGGTTTTGTAACCGAAACATCATTGGAAGCACATGCCGATATTGCCGTGAGCAAAAAACTTCATGTTGCGACCAAACGCCGCTTCTTGGAGCGGGATTTTCAATTGACCTACTGCCGTTTCAGCGATGCGGAGGGGACTATAAAACTCTCGATCCGTCTTGATAACGCGACTATCACTCCCCAGAAAATATTTTATCCGCTCCGTGAAATCGCACTCAATGCCGATTTTGAAAAAGAGTTTATCGCCGGAGAGTTTGACGAATCGGTCCTTTTGGATACGGCGCATCTCCTCCCGATTGAGCGGGAAAAAATCGACTCTAATTACGCGTTTATGCACCAATGGATCAATGAGACACGGCAAAGCCTCATCGGGCTGTTATCCAACGATAACACGGGCATGACCTCTTTTAGCTATCTTGCCCTGCTGCTTCAAATCGATTATCTCCTCCTCCCCCATAAAAAAATGGCCAAAAATATCAGCGAAAAAATCAACGGATATTTTATGGACGACGAGAAGTTGACCGAAGACAAAAATGCCGATTTGGAACAATATCTCAGCGAACTCGGCGCGATGGATATTGAATCGTTTTCAACACAGTTTTACGATGCCGCCTATACCTTTTCCCCGTTCGAGCAGGCGATGCACGATGAGATCGCCGCCTTTATCGACGAATCGTTAGGCAAAGTACGGTGGTATAAAAACAACCGTTCGACCTACGTTATCCCTGTTATTTACCGCTATATCTCCCTGTATATCCTCTACAACTACGGTCTTCACCCCTCATTGCGGGCATTGCTGCATCTGCATGTTGAAATCTACGCATCCGAATTTTTCAAGGCTGCCGGTGAGACGCCGCTGTACGACCCACATACGAAAACGTTTAAAGAGAATCTTATCGCACAGCGGATCCGTGAATCGATAGAGCCCTATATGAGCCGTTACAAAGGGCTGAGTAATTTTTCCGAGCACCTTAATTACAGCGACTTGGATCATTTCAGCCAAAGTTTTTATCTCCAAGTCAAAAATCTCGATTATACGGAAGTGTAAGTGTGAATACAGCTACCCAAAAAATGGTCGAACAAACGATTGAAAGTATCGTCCAAATTACCAACCCCTACGGCAGCGGAAGCGGTTTTGTGATCAATAATCTTATCATCACCAATTCGCACGTCGTGAGCGGACTCAAAGAGGTACTTATCAGTACCAAAACCCTCTCCAAAACACTCGCTTCGGTCATTTATGACGATCCCGCCTTTGATTTGGCGTTTATCCGTTCCCCCATCCCGATCGAGTGCAAAAATCCGCTGCTTCTCTCCGAAATCCCGGTCCAGGACGGAGACGGAGTTATCGCTATCGGCCATCCCTACGGTCTGAATTATTCCACGACGGAGGGGATAGTTTCCAAAGCTTCACGATTGCAGGGGGAAGTCGAATACATCCAGTTTGATGCCGCCATCAATCCCGGAAACAGCGGAGGGCCGCTTTTAAACGAATCGGCGGAGGTGATCGGGGTCAATACCTTTATCATCCAAAACTCCAATAACCTCGGATTCGCCCTCCCCGCCTACACTCTAAAAGAGGCACTTGAACAGTTCCATGCACTTAAAACCGAAGATGTCATCCGATGCGGATCATGCAAAAATCTGATTGTGGAAGCTACGATCCAAAACGATTACTGTCCTAAATGCGGCTCCAAACTCGAAGTCGCCAAACGCAGACGCGAAGGGTATAAACCCTCCGGTATCGTAGCGCTGATCGAGAAGATTTTGGGAACACTGAAAGTGAATGTCACCCTAGCACGCCGAAGTCAGCGAAGCTGGCGCTTTGAGATGGGAAGCGCCCGTATCGATATCAACTACTACGACAACGGTATTATAATTGCCGATTCGGCACTCTGCCGCATACCGCAGGAAAATATCGAAGCGTTGTATGATTATCTTTTGGGGGAAAACAGCGTGTTGGAGAAATTGCAGTTTTCGATTAACGAAAACACCGTCTATCTCTCCTATATTATCGTCGACTCATCGCTCAGCGAAGCGCACGGAACCATGGCATTGCACAAACTCTTCGAGAGCGCTCCGCACTATCAACAGCTCCTCAAAGAGCGGTTTAAAGCTCCTGAGCCGAAGTTCGATGAGTTTGAATAAGGGCTGACACATCTTCTTTTTGGGAGAAATCGGCACCCATACTGATGATGAACGATGAGGCTTCCTGAAGGGAAAGTGTCGTTTTTTTGATCAACGCTTCATCGACGAGAACCGTATATCCGCTGGTAGGATTCGGGGAGGTCGGGATGAAAAGGACACAGATATTTTCATGGCGGTTCAGCAGATATGCCGGAACCCATAATCCCTCTTTGGGATACTCGACCAATACCACCTCTTTCTTTGTCCCGTCTTCACCGCCGGAGAGCATGGCGGCCAGTTTTTTCGAAACCGAATAGACCGAGCGGATAGCGGGGATTTTCTCGAACGTACTATCGATCATCGAGACGAAGATAGAGCGTCCGTACTTCTCGATCGAAAACCCGAGCACGGCAAAAACACCGATAACACCGATCATCAACGCCAATGTCAATTCAAATGAATCGGTATAATCGTGCAAAGAAAGATAGGCGCTGATTCCCAGATTTTTCAGATAATTGACGACAACGATCACCAAGATCAAAGGAAACAGCGAAAGTGCCCCGACAAAAATATAGCGAAGCAAAAACCTGATTTTCGTACTCATTCATCACACCCTTTTTGATATGACGAATTATACCGCATAGGACTGCTATCGGCGGTAGTGCTGCAACGCGTACATGTAAGAGTTTCGTTCATACACGGAGGGGTTATCGGTATGGGACAAAGAAATCGACCCTTTCATCTGTGCAATCGATTCGTATTCGTGTTTCTCCATCCACTCACGCATATCGCCCAGTATCCGTTTGATCTCATCCTCCCCTCTGATAAGGAGCACCGAAGCAAGAGCCGCCGCATCGGCTCCGCTCATAATCGCTTTGAGGACATCCTCGCCGCTGTGAACTCCCGTATTGGCGCAGAGCGAACAGGAGAGTTTATTGTAGAGGATCGCACACCACCGCAGTGTCTCACTGAGCCGGGGCGAAGAGGTAATATTGGCTTTCTGAAGCGGAGTGAGGAGTTCGAGATCGACATCCACGAGAGTCGGATTGTCAAAAAGGGTCAGTCCGTTCGCTCCCGCTTCGACAAACCGCTTGGCCATATTGGCAGGATTCGAGAAAAAAGAGTTCATTTTGACGTTCAGAGGAATATTGATTTGTTCGGCTACCGTCGCGACCGTATCGATATACATCTGTTCAACCCTATACCCTTCCAACTCCATGGAGGTTGGGATATAGGTGATATTCAGCTCCAGAGCGTCGGCACCGGCTTCTTGGAGTTTCTTCGCATACTTGACCCATCCTCCCGCCGAGACACCGTTTAAACTGGCAATGATAGGGATTGAAACATTCTCTTTGCTCAAACGGATCTCTTCGAGATATTGATCGGCTTGCAGATTGTCAAACGTAACTTCGTCGGGCAGATAGGTGATCGCCTCGGCATATGAATCGCTGTTGACATGGAGAAAATGGTCGATCTGATGGATCTCATGATTGATCTCCTCTTCAAACAACGAATGCATGATGACGGCGGCGATACCGCTGTCTTCCAATTTTTTAACACCCTCCAACGACGCACTCATCGGGGATGCACTGGCGATAAGGGGATTTTTGAGTTCCAGTCCCAAAATTGAAGTTGTGAAATCCATGTTACGCCTCCTCAGATGACGGCTCATAATACGCCTGCAGATTTTTGTAGCGCGCATAAAGTGATTCAGCGGTATGCGCCGCCGTTTCGAGATAGTGTCCTGCCGAGAGTGCATTCATCTTCTCAACCATTTTAAAGCGGGTTTCACGGTACATAAAATCTTTGACATCGATTTTAGGCCCTTTGTAATCCAGACTCATCGGATTCTCTCCGACTTTTTTCTTATCGGGGTTAAAACGGAAAATCGGCCATAAACCGCTGTCAACGGCACGTTTTTGCTGATCGAATCCGTATTTGAGATCGTATCCGTGAGCCACACAGTGCGAATAGGCGATGATAATGGAAGGTCCGTCAAAACGCTCCGCTTCAACGAATGCCTTGATGGTTGCCGTATCATTGGCACCCATCGCAACTTTGGCAACATAGACGTTTTCATAGGCAATGGCCATCGCAGCGAGGTCTTTCGGCAATCCCGCTTTCCCCCCTGCGGCGAATTTCGCCACTGCGCCCGTCATGGTCGCTTTGGACTGCTGTCCCCCCGTATTCGAATAGACCTGCGTATCAAGGACAAGGATATTGACGTTTTTGCCGCTGGCGAGGACATGGTCCAATCCGCCGTAGCCGATATCGTATGCCCAGCCGTCTCCTCCCATGATCCAGACCGATTTTTTGACCAGATAATCGGCAAGTTCCGACAGGTTTTTGGCGTCATCACAATCTAACGTTTCCAACGCGTGTTTGAGTTTTTTCACCCTCTCTCGCTGAAGATTGATCTGCGACTCTTCATGCTGCTCGGCACTCAGGATCTCTTCGACCAATGAAATATCCAACTGCTCTTTAAGCGCTTCCAGCAATCCCCGGGCACGGTCGGTGTGCGAATCGATAGAGAGGCGAAATCCCAGCCCAAATTCGGCGTTGTCTTCAAAAAGTGAATTCGACCATGCCGGTCCTCGTCCCTCATCGTTCTTTTTCCACGGCGTAGTCGGAAGATTGCCGCCGTAGATCGAACTGCACCCCGTCGCATTGGCAATCACCATCCGATCTCCGAACAGCTGGGAAGCGAGTTTGACGTACGGCGTCTCGCCGCACCCAGGACATGCACCGCTAAACTCAAAGAGCGGTTCTAGAAACTGCGACTCTTTGAGATTGGCATGATCAAGCGATGCGCGATCCATTTTAGGCAGGGAAAGGAAAAAATCCCATTGCGCGATGCCACTCTCACGGAGCGGAAGCTGCGGCATCATATTGATTGCTTTAAGATTGGTCTGGGACTTGTTTTTGGCAGGACACACTTCGACACAGAGGGCACATCCGGTACAGTCTTCAACCGCAACCGAAATCGCGAAGACATCATTGTCGCCGAAATTTTTCCCTTTGGCCCCTTTGGCGCTGAATCCCTCGGGAGCCCCTTGCAGATAGGATGCGTCGAACACGGATGAGCGGATCACCGAGTGGGGACAGGCAAGGACACATTTGTTGCACTGAATACAGGTATCGGCGTCCCACACGGGAACTTCCTGGGCGATGTTGCGTTTTTCATACTGGGTTGTCCCCGTCGGCCAGGTACCGTCATCGGGTATTTGGGATACCCGAAGCTCATCCCCCTTAAAGGCGGTGATTTTTCCGATCACCTCGCGGGCAAAGGCGGACATATCCCCTTTGAGCGGGCGGTGAAGTTCAAGCGACGAATCGGCGGTTGAGGGGACGTCAATCTCGTAGAGATTTTCCAACGTCGTATCCACCGCGGCGTAGTTCATCGCAACGATGACATCCCCTTTGGAACCGTAGGTCTTTTGGATAGAGCCTTTGATCTTTGCCATCGCCTCTTCTTTGCTCAGAATCCCGCTGATGGCGAAAAAGCACGTCTGCATTACCGTATTGATTCGCCGTCCCATATTGGAGGCCTGAGCCACTTTATACGCATCGATCGCATAGAATTTGAGCTTTTTCTCAATGATTCTCTCCTGCGTTACCCTCGGGAGCCGATCCCACACCTCTTCTTTGGGATAAGGGGAGTTGAGCAAAAATATCCCCCCCTCTTTGGCAATCTCCAAAAGATCGAGTTTTTCTAAAAAGACAGCCTGATGGACCGCCACAAAATCGGCTTTTTGGATCAGATAGCTGGATTTGATCGGCTTGGTACCGAAGCGCAGATGCGACGTCGTCATCGAACCCGATTTTTTCGAGTCATAGACGAAATAGCCCTGCGCGTAATGCTCCGTTTCGGTTCCGATAATTTTGATCGTATTTTTGTTCGCCCCTACCGTTCCGTCCGATCCCAATCCGTAAAACACCGCTTGAAACTGATCGGGATTTTGAAGGATGAAATCATGGTCAAACTCAAGCGAGGTGAACGTGACGTCATCATCAATCCCGATCGTAAAATGGTTTTTCATCAGCGGTTTGCTCAACTCCGCATAAATAGAGAAGATCATGGACGGGGTAAACTCTTTGGAAGAGAGGCCGTATCGCCCGCCGATGATGCGCGGCATTGCAGAGGGCAGATTGTCCCTGTGTTCAAAGAGAGCGGTCAGAACGTCGTGATAGAGCGGTTCGCCGAGACTTCCCGGCTCTTTTGTACGATCCAGTACCGCAATTGAGCGAACCGATGGGGGAAGTGCGGCGATAAACGCCTCCGAAGCAAACGGCAACGCAAGTCGGACCTTGATCATCCCTACTTTTTCTCCGATAGATACAAGATGATTTACACTCTCTTCGACCGCTTCGGCACCCGAACCCATCAGAACGATCACCCGCTCCGCATCCGCTGCACCGACATAATCGAACAGATGATAAGACCGACCGCTCAACGAGGCAAATTTGTCCATCTCATTCTGGAGAATTTGGGGGAGTGCTTGATAATAGCGGTTAACGCTCTCACGTCCTTGGAAATAGACATCGGGATTTTGCGCCGTCCCCCGAAGTACGGGGTGGTTTGGATTCAATCCGCGGCGGCGATGCTCGGCGACCAAATCCGGATCAATCATCGCTTTCAAAACGTCATCATCGAGTTTTTCGATCCGGCTCACTTCATGGGAGGTTCGAAAACCGTCGAAAAAATGGAGAAAAGGGATACGAGATCGCAGACTCGCAGCTTGCGAAATCAGGGCAAAATCGTGCGCTTCCTGAACGGAGTTCGAAGCCATTAGAGCAAACCCGCTCTGGCGGACCCCCATCACATCCTGATGATCCCCGAAAATAGAGAGCCCCTGAGCAGCCAAAGAACGCGCCGCCACATGAAAGACCGTCGGCGTAAGCTCACCTGCGATCTTATACATATTCGGAATCATCAACAACAGCCCCTGCGATGCCGTAAAAGTCGTCGTCAGCGATCCGGCCTGAAGAGCACCGTGTACCGCGCCGCTGGCACCCCCTTCACTTTGCATCTCATACACTTCGGGAACCGTACCGAAAATATTCTTTTGCCCTTTGGAACTATACAGATCGCTGAATTCGCCCATCGGCGAGGATGGGGTAATGGGATAAATGGCAATGACTTCGTTGATTTTATGGGCAACTAGGGCAACAGCTTCGTTTCCGTCCACAGTGATGGTGGTCGATTTACTCATAATAAAACTCCATTTACATAAGATCGGTTTATACGTGATACCATTATATACCGAAAAGGTTACAACATTTATCCCAAAAAAGAAACATAGACGGTTAGTTTATACTGCCGTTTTTCAGAACGCCTCATCATTACTGGAAATGCCATATTTTTTAGATAATCGATAATTTATAGAATAATTTTTGAAACACTTTACTACAATATCGCAACTACAGGAGAAACTATGCACCCTTTTGCCGATTTTAAACTCAATTTAGAGACATTCATTTCTGAACTCAATACCATTATTGAAATCAACCATAAAACCATTGCCGATTTACTTGCCGTACCGAATAAGACCTATGCCAATTTCATCCGCCCTTTTGATTTTATGGAAGAAGATTTAGAGCTATTTTTTACTCCCCTTTCGCATATCAATGCCGTAAAAAATTCCGAAGCGAGCCAAAAAGTATATGCCGAGGCACTTCCGATCCTCACCGAGTATTCGACATTCGTCGGTCAAAATCTCGATATTTACGAAGCATTTAAAACGATCAAAGCCAACGAGTACGATTCCCTTAACATCGAGCAGCGCCGCATACTCGACCTCAATATTCTCCATTTCGAGCTCGCCGGCGCCCATCTAGACGATGTGTCCAAAGCGCGCTTAGCCGAAATAAACCAACGTAAAAGTACCCTCACCAACGATTTTTCCCAAAACGTTCTTGATGCCACCAACGCGTATGAAAAAATCATCACAAATGAAGCCGATGTGGCGGGGATACCCGAAAGTGATCTGGAGAATGCCCGCTTTGAAGAAGAGGGGGTAAGCAAATACCGTTTTACCCTCCAAATGCCCTCCTACATCGCCTATATGACCTACGGTCCCAACCGAGCTATCCGTGAAGAACTTTACCGTGCCTACACGACCCGTGCGCCCCAAAACGGTGCCATCATCGATGAGCTGATGGCGCTTCGTCAAGAGAGTGCCGAATTATTAGGCTTTGCAAACTATGCCGAATACTCTCTCGCCTCCAAAATGGCACCGAGTACGGAGAGCGTTTTGAAATTTTTGAACGAGCTCATCGACGCATCCCGTGTTCAGGGGATGCGGGAACTCGAAGAGCTCCGTGCCGTCGCAAAAGGGATCGACCTGCAAAGTTACGACAGCGCCTACTACGGCGAGATCCTCAAAAAGGCCCAGTACGATATCGATGAAGAAGAGTACCGTCCCTACTTCGAGCAGCATAGTGTTATGGAGGGGATGTTCACTTTTTTAAACGAGCTATTCGGTCTCCATTTTGTCCGCCAAAACATCGAACTGTGGGATGAAAAAGCCCTCGCGTACGATATCTATGACGGTGAAAACCTTACCGCACGGGTCTATTTCGATCTCGAAGCCCGCAAAGATAAACGGGGCGGTGCGTGGATGCACAATTTTCAGACCCATTGCGAAGATACGCAAGGGTGCGCCCATCTCTCCAGCGCCTTTGTCGTCTGCAACTTTCCCCCTTCTTCTGAGACGTCGCCATCCCTTCTGAGACATGATGACGTCGTCACCCTTTTTCATGAGATGGGACACACCCTCCATCATCTCCTCAGCCGTGTCAAAGAGCACGGTGTCAGCGGAGTCAACGGGGTCGAGTGGGATGCGGTTGAATTTCCCTCACAGTTTTTGGAAAATTTCGCGTATGAACCCAAAGTTCTTAAACTCTTTGCCAAACATCACCAAAGCGGAGAGATACTCAGTGATGAGCTGATTGCCAAACTGATCCGTGCGAAAAATTTCCAAAGTGCCATGTTTATGCTCCGCCAGCTTGAGTTCTCATTGTTCGATTTCGAGCTTCACTCCAAACTCCACCAAGGCGAAGAGATCCAAAATCTTCTCGACAGCGTCCGTGCGCGAACATCCTTGATCAAACCGCCTGAGTATAACAAATTCCAAAACGGCTTCAGCCACATTTTCAGCGGGGGATACAGCGCGGGATACTACAGCTATAAATGGGCGGAGGTGCTCAGTGCCGACGCCTATTACGCCATCGTCGATGAGGGGGTATTCGGAAGCGAGCTGGCCCGCAAATACAAAGAGGTCGTCCTGGCCCGTGGGGGAAGCCAGAGTATGCAGGAGCTGTTTGTCGAGATGATGGGGAGAGAGTGCGAGTCTAAAAATCTCCTTCGGTTGAACGGGATTGAATAGATGCGTATTCTCTTCCTGTTAGCGTTAATACTATCATTTTTGGGAGGAGTTGAAGTGAAAATTGCGACCTATAACGTCGAAAATCTCTTCGATATGCATTATGACGGAACGGAATATGAAGAGTATATCCCTAACGGCGACTGGGGATGGACGAACGAAATGTACCGTGCGAAACTGATCAATACCGCCACTGTAATCAGAGGGATCGGTGCCGATATCATCGGTTTGCAAGAAATTGAATCGGAAAGTGCCCTCAAAGATCTCAAAGCCGAAATCAATCGCCAAGGACTCTATTACCCCTACTACGCTTTTGCCAAAACACGAAACTCCGCCGTCAATGTCGCGCTTCTCAGCCGCTATCCGATCCAAAGTGCCCTCAAACACCCTGTCAATTACAGCGGAAAGTATAGAGATATCCTCGAAGCCAAAATCCTAATCGAGGAGAAACCGCTGCGGGTCTTCGTCAATCACTGGAAATCTAAAGGGGGACCCGAAAGCGAGCGCATCGTCTGTGCTAAACGACTCCTTCAACGTTTGAATGAGCTTCCCGAAGATGAACCTTATGTCCTCGTCGGCGATTTTAATTCCCACTACGAAGAGCATAAGACGTTTCTCAAAAGCCGTAAACATAATAATACCGACGGAATAACCGGAATCAACCATATTCTGGGTACCGTCAATAAAGAAGGCAATCCGATCACCTATACAGCTTTAAAAAATACGCAGGGAGTCCGGTACAATCTTTGGTATGAACTGGACAAAGAGAAGCGGTGGAGTCATCAGTTTAGAGGACACGGCGAAGGGCTGGACAATATCATCATTTCTCAGGCATTAGCCGACGGCATCGGAATTGACTATATAGAGGGGAGTTTTGATCGTTATACCCCTGATTATCTTTTTGCAAAAGGGAAAGTCTACCGATGGCAGCAAAGCCGCCGCTATCCTAAACACCATTTGGGGGAAGGGTATTCCGATCATCTTCCGATCTATGCTCGGTTTAAATTGTAATACAAAGTGGTTATAATGGCTCCATGGAAGCTAATCTATTAACGCGCTATCTGCTCTATCAGCTCTATCATGCCCGCTTAATGCTGCACTCTTTTGAACGGAGCAAAAAAGGGGAATATCTCCATGAATTTCGGATCGCATTGCGTCAGATACGTTCTTTAAGCGAGCTCTTTTTAGCCGATACCATACAATTTCCGGAGCCTTTAAAAGCGACGGTCAAAGCCACCAATCCGATCCGGGAGCTTGACGTCCTTATCGATTCTCTCTCCTCTTCCGAGTACAAAAAGCTCCTTAAACAACTTTCCAAAATTCGTAAAAATACACTCAAGAACCTTTTGACTCCGGAATTCGTAAAAGAAACCTCTTATTTGCTGGATGAGTACTATAACCTGATTGATCAAACCGATTTGCAACTCATTTCCGAGATATTGATTCAAAAAGTTCTAACCCACTATCAGCACTGTCTAAGTATCTATAAATCGCTCGAAAAAGATGCCAAACCCAAAACGCTTCACCGTCTTCGAATCAAGTTCAAAGATGCCCGCTACGGATTTGAGTTCCTGGATGTCTCCGGCATTCACAAAAGCCAAAAGATCATTCAACACTGCAAACAGATGCAAACCAGCCTCGGAGCCGTTCAAGACGCACTGAATCAAGTCGAGTGGCTCGAAAAGCTCTATCTTAGCAATCCGACATCCGAATTAAAAGAGCTTCTGCAAAAACAGACCAAAGCCCTCAAAAAACTCAAAGACACCACTCTATCGGATCGATCCCCTGAGATTTGAGATAGTCGTTTGTCCGACTGAACGGTTTTGAGCCGAAAAAGCCCCGATACGATGAAAGAGGTGAGGGATGAGGCGCTTTGAGAATTAAATGTTTGCCCGCGTCGATGAGTGACGCTTTTTTTCCCGCCGGCGCACCCCATAGGATAAAAACAATATGTTCGCGCTGAAGGCTGAGCGTTCGGATCACCTGATCGGTAAACCGTTCCCATCCCCGCTCTTTGTGTGAGAACGGCTCGCCGGAACGGACGGTGAGCAGAGTGTTGAGCAGCAATACCCCCTCACGAGCCCAATGGCTCAAATCACCGCTTTTAGGGAACTCGCATCCGACATCGCTCACCAACTCTTTAAAAATATTTTGAAGGGATGGGGGAAGAGGAACGCCGTGCTGTACCGAAAACGATAACCCGTGCGCCTGACCCGGCCCGTGATAGGGGTCTTGGCCTAGAATAACGACTTTGACGTTTTCAAAGGGGGTCGAATTGAACGCATTGAAGATATTGCTCCCCTGCGGGAAAATCGTATAGTTTTTTTTCTCTTCGATCAAAAACGCTTTGAGCTCTTCCATATACGGGTGGGTGAATTCGGTACGAAGCGCCTCTTTCCAGCTCTCATGAATGATCGGATTGATACTCACGCGTTTACTTTAAAATATCGTCTTCGAAGATAACCATCTCATACACGCTGCGTTTGGTGACAAGCGATTTTTCGGGAGGGACACTGGAGCTGCTTCGCATCCGCGCCACTTCGCTTCGCAATTCGGAGAGCTCGTTTTCCATCATCTCCATTTTATCTTTGAGGCGCATAACGACATCCACTCCGGCAAGATTAACCCCGAGTTCGCGGGTAAGACGAAGAATCGTTTTGATCTTTTCGATATCGCGCTGGGAATAAAGGCGGATACGCCCGTCCGAACGCGAAGGGGCGATCAGATTTTCCCGTTCATATTGACGAAGGGTCTGAGGATGAATATCCAAAATCTTGGCAACAATACTGATCATATAAACCGGTTCGTCAAAATGGTGCATCGTTTACTCCTGCGGTAGAGATTGTTTCATTTGTTCAACCAAGGCCGGATCGATCTTATCGACCGGTGGCAGTATAATGTTCGCTTTCAAAAATAGATCCCCGCGAATGTTGGTCTGACGGTTCATCACCCCCATCTCTTTGAGACGGAACCGCTGACCGTTTTTCGTGTTTTCGGGGACTTTCAGCGTCACCTCTTTATCCAGAGTCTGAACACTCACTTTTCCGCCGAAAAGTGCCGCATAGAGCGGGACATTAAAGGTTTTAACGAGGTTGTCCCCTTCCCGTTCGTACTCGGGATTGGCGGCGACATCGATACGCAGATAGAGGTCACCCGCTTGTCCTCCCGAACGTTTCCCTTTTCCGCGGACACGGAGTTTCTCTCCGCTTTTAATTCCTGCAGGAATTTTAATGTCGAAACTCTCGCCTGAAAGACTGATCGAGTGTTTTCCCCCCAATACCGCAACGGCAAACGGAACGGTTACATTGGCATCGATATCGAGGTTCATGCCGCCGAAGCCGCCCCCTCCGAATCCTCCGAAACCGCCACCGAAGCCGCCCCCTCCGAAGCCGCCGCCCCCCTGGCCGAAGATATTACGGAGAATATCGTCCAGATCGACATTTCCCCCCTGACCTCGGGCGAAATCATGGAAATTCTGACCGCCGAACATCGAATCTCCGAACTGGTCGTATTTCGCCCGTTTCTCTTTATCGCTGAGGACTTCGTACGCCGCATTGATCTCTTTGAATTTCTCTTCCGCCTTGGGATCTTTGTTCACATCGGGGTGATACTGGCGGGCGAGCTTTCGGTACGCTTTTTTGATCTCGGCTTCGCTGGCACCGGGAGCGATTTCAAGTGTAGTGTATAAACTTTTAGACATAGTTGTATCCTATTAAAATCATTGTAAATTATTTAGCAAAAATTATAGCACTAAGTTTGAGTCAATGTCAATCAAGGTTAAAAAGAGGAGTTCGTAAGATAGGGCTAAAGAGGGATTTTATCATTGCGCCGATTAGGCGCAACTGTTCTTAGTATATCTGCCTCGATAGAGGCAAGCTTCAGTGCCTTAGCGGCTAGCGTAGTCAAAGGGATTTTATTCCTTTGACGTTCAAATTTAATGAAGAAAGTGGCGAACGCCGGTAAAGTAAAGGGCCATACCGTGCTCATCCGCTGCCGCAATGACCTCCTCATCGCGCACCGAACCGCCCGGCTGGATAACGGTTTTAACACCCGCACCCGCCGCCGCGTCGATCGAATCACGGAACGGGAAGAACGCTTCGGAAGCCAATGCCGAACCGCTGACATCCAGACCCATCTCTTCGGCTTTTTTAAGCGCACAGCGCGCCGCATCGACA
This sequence comes from Sulfuricurvum kujiense DSM 16994, assembly GCF_000183725.1. Lineage (NCBI taxonomy): Bacteria > Pseudomonadati > Campylobacterota > Epsilonproteobacteria > Campylobacterales > Sulfurimonadaceae > Sulfuricurvum > Sulfuricurvum kujiense. The sequence goes on from NC_014762.1 coordinate 1,875,685, forward strand.
CGGGAAGTCATCCCCATACCGACCGCGACCATCGCCGAGTCTTTGACGTAAACGACACAGTTCGATTTAGTCAACGATGCTACTTTATAGGCAATCTCCGCGTCTTTCATCGCCGCTTCATCGGCAACGTGTTTGGTTACCAATTTAGCGTTTTTAACTTCCTCTGCAGTTACACGGTCGGCATCTTGGAATACAAATCCGCCGTCGATGTGTTTGAAATCGATCGCATCATTGCTCAATGTAATACGCTCACTGCCGTATTCGAAGAGTTTGAGACGTTTTTTCGGCTCGAATACCGCAAGCGCTTCCTCATCGATGCGTCCGGCGATGATCACTTCGAGGAACATCTCATTCATTTTTTCCGCCAATGCTTTCGTCACGACACCGTTTACCGCTACGACACCGCCGAATGCCGAGATAGGATCGCATTTAAGCGCTTCGTTATACGCATCGAGAAGATTATCACGGATCGCAAAACCGCACGGGTTGCCGTGTTTGACGATACAGATCGCATTTTCATCCCCGAATGCCGCCGCGATTTTAACCGCACCGCTGATATCGGTAAGGTTGTTGAAACTCGCTTCCCCTTTGAGGGTTTTAAAGTTTTTAGAGAAGAACGCGTCAAACTCGTATAGCCCGCCTTTTTGGTGCGGGTTTTCACCGTAACGGGTATCCATCACTTTGTTTCCGACGATGAATTGCTTGTTCCCCATCCCGTTGTTGAAGCGTTTGTTCATGTAGTTGGCAATCATAGAATCGTATGCCGCAGTGTGCTCATACGCTTTGATCATCAAATCACGGCGGAATTCAACCGTATTGTCACCGTTTGCAATCGCATTTAAAACGAGCGAATAATCTGACGGGTCGGTCAGGATGATAACGCTGTCGAAGTTTTTCGCCGCAGAGCGCACCATCGCCGGACCGCCGATGTCGATATTTTCGATGATCTCTTCGAAATCGTCGGTTTTTTCGATCGTCGCTTTGAACGGATAGAGGTTAACACACACCAAATCGATCGCCTCGACACCCAGCTCTTTGGCCTGGTCAAGGTGAGATTGTTTGTCACGTCGGTGCAAGATTCCGCCGTGGATGTACGGATTCAATGTTTTTACACGCCCTTCGAAACACTCCGGGAATTTGGTCACCTCATCGATCTCGATCGCGGTAACTCCAGCTTCTTTGAGCATTTTATAGGTTCCGCCCGTAGAGATGATTTGATACTCCAATCCGATCAGAGATTTGGCGAATTCAACGATGTTGCTTTTGTCGCTGACGCTTAGCAATGCGCGCTTCATGGCAGTCCTTTGGCAAAATTAGTGGCGGAATTTTAGCTGAATATGTTTTAAGGTAAGGTAAAGTTAAGATAGCGTTTTTGTCTATATTAAAAACTCTGGATAATACTTGTTTACAAATTCACGATCATGTATATACTCTTTTTTGATCCAATTTAATTGTATTTCTGTATCCGTCATAGACGGTAAAATATCCCAAAAAGACCTTAATTTATCTTCTATTAAAATCTCTTTTAATATCGATATTGTAATGTCTTTGTCTTTGATGACATAATGTCCAGTTCTTTTACTTTCCTTGACTTGAAAAGCATTTTTATCTTTAACTAAAACGTATTTTTCCATCCATTTGTTCCATTCTGTATTTTGCTTGATTATATCCTCTTGACACAAAGAAATGTTATAATTTTCTTATCACTACAGGAGGAATGTTATGACAGCCTACCATTTGGATATTCGTGATGAATCGGTCACCGAAAAAATCATCGCATTTTTACAATCACTGCCTGAGAACAGCATCTCTTTTTCAAAAGAAGAATACGATGAACAACTCGAATCGATGATCGATGAGGGATTTAATTCACCTATCGTAGGGACTCACGAAGAGGTATTTGCCAAACTTGGCACAAAATATGCCTTATAAAATCTACTATCTCAAACTCTCTTTTAGCGATCTCGAAAACATCTTAGATCATATCGCTGAAGATTCTCCCTCGCGTGCATCCCAATACCTCGAATTTTTAAAAACCACTATTTCCAAATTAGCCGATTTTCCAAAAATGGGCGTTTTATGTAAACGCAAACATATCCGCAGAGAATGCCGTGTCCTCATCATCGACGATTATCTCATTTTTTATAAAATCGATGAATCTTCTCAGAGCGTTTTTATCGGTAGAGTATTGCACCAAAGTGTCAACTACAAACTAAAAAAACTTTTTTAACTCTAACCTCATGGAAAACAGATTCATCCACCCCTTTGACCCCATCATCAACGCTAATACCCGTATTCTATTCCTCGGAAGTTTTCCCAGTATCGCTTCATTCGAACAAGCCTTTTACTACGCCCATCCGCGCAACGCGTTTTGGCCGATCATCGAAGAGATTTTTGATGTGAAACTTGAAAACAACGGAGCAAAAAAAACGTTTTGTTTGGAAAAGGGGATCGGATTGTGGGACGTCATCGCCTCCTGCGAGCGGAGCAATTCGAGTGATACTAATCTCAAAAACTGTACCCCCAACGATTTCAAACAACTCCTGCATGAGTATCCTAATATCCGGGCACTCGGTTTTACAGGAAAGAAAAGCTATGATTTGTTTCAGAAGTATTTTAAAGAGTTGGAAGTTGAGAAGATCTTGCTCCCCTCCACATCACCTGCCCATGCCGCGATGAAGCGAGAAGAAAAGCTAAATATCTATAAAATTTTTTTGGACGGTTATCTAGCTGTTTAGCACTTGCTCGAAGATATTTTTAGCCGTCTTCCAGCGATCCCCTTTGGCATTCATCATCACGATAACGCAATCTTTGCCATCTTTTTTCGCACGGGCGATCAGACACGGCCCCGCTTTGGCGGTGTATCCCGTTTTTACCCCGACCGCATACTGATAACGGTTGAGAAGACGGTTATGGGTGTAGGCGTAAAACTTCCGATGTTTATTAAGCGAGTAATAGGTATGTTCGTTCAATCGGCTGATATCGTTGAATTTTTTGTTCTTAATCGCGTATTCCGTCATTTTAAGAAGATCTTGCGGAGTCGAATAATGTTTTTTGTCATCGTATCCGCACGGATTCATAAAATGGGTGTGGTTCATCCCGATCTTTTTCGCTTTGGCGTTCATCATCTCGACAAAATGCTCTTCACTCCCTCCGATACTGATTGCAATCGCTTTTGCCGCATCGTTGTCCGATTTGATCATCGCCGCTTTGATCAAATCCTCCAGAATAATGACATCTCCCCGTCTATATCCCGCGATCGTCGGCTCGACTTTGGTCATCTCCCGCGTGATCGTTACCGGCTGATTCAACTTGCCGTGTTCAATAGCAAGCAGCGCGGTCATCACTTTTGTCAAACTCGCAGGATGAAGCTCTTTAAACGGCTCTTTGGAATAGAGCATTTGCTTGGACGTCATATCTTTGACAAGAAGCGCTTCGACTTTAAATTTATTCAATTCCGCTTTATCAATCTGTGCCGAAAGGCTAACCGAAAGTCCTAATAAAAGTGCGCTAAATCGTTTTATCATATGTATACCCTTAAAATATGTTTGTAATAATAGTATTCTGAAGCAAAGAGTATGCCACCTATGATAAAATTCGGTTAAAAAAGGGGGATAGGTGCGACAATTCAGACGTTTTTTTACCGCCTTATTTGTCGTAGCAACTTTGATCGGTGCCCTTCATGAAATCATCCACGATCATCATCATGAGATAGGAAACGATGTCGAAGAGTCGTGTCCTATCTACCTTCTCACACATACGTCTGTCGTATTGGTAGACAATATTGGGTTGCAAAGCATTTCAGTATCCTATGAACCTATTATCCTTCCTCTCAGCGTAGAAATTGCTTCTTCAATAATACATACTAAAAGCCGCTCCCCTCCACACGCCTAATCGCAATCACAAACCATACAACTATTTTATTTACCGATTAGGATATCTCTATGCAAAAATTATTATTATCAACAATAACTGCCGCATCTCTTTTAGGAAACGATGCTGAACTTCAGAACTTGAAAACTCAAATGGAACAAATGACGCTAATGATGAAAGCAATGCAGGAAAAAATCAATATTCTTGAGAATGCAAAGCCATCAACGGTTACTACTTCAACGGAATCCAGCACTTCGGCCTCTTTAGCAAAAAGCGCTCAAAAAGCTGCTTCCAATCTTGATCTCTCACTAATCCTTGATGCCTCTTTTGTAAGCCGATCAAAAAAAGATGAAGTTACACAGCATTTTGAACTCCCCAGCGTTGCCCACGGCATTATCGGTTCCCACTCCCATGACGGACATGAGCATGCTACCTACAACGCAGCCAACGGATTTAATCTCAACTATGCCGAAATGGCAATCCATAGCACTGTTGATCCCTACCTCGATGCCGACGCTGTGTTTCACTTCTCTGAAAATAACGTAGAAATTGAAGAGGCTTACTTCACCAGCCGTAATCTACCCTACAACATACGTGCACGCGGCGGTAAGTTTTTGAGCGAATTCGGTCGTCTAAACAACCAGCATCACCATACATGGAGCTTTTCGGATATGCCCCTCGTGTATGAAGCGTTTTTAGGAAATCACGGTATCAACGAAATCGGTGCACAGCTGCAATGGGTTGCGCCGACAAGCAACTATCTAATGTTCGGAATCGAAGCACTGCAAGGGAAAAATGAGGGGATGTTCGGACAAACCGCAATTACTAATCCTTATGATGCTGAAGAACTCCTAAGCGGTTCGACCCATCAGCCCTCTCTTCTCGTCGCCTATGTCAAAACTTCTGCCGATATCGGCGATACTACCATTCTTGCAGGTGCGAGCATTGCCGATGGAAAAAGCCGAATCAATCATTTCAGCGATGAAGAACCTCACGCCTTTGCGGGAGATAGCACCCTTTATGGAATCGATCTGACTCTCAAACACTATTTTGACAGCTATAGTTCACTCACTTGGCAAAGCGAATGGCTGTATCGTGATATGGAAGGGACACAGTTTTCCGACCCTGACGGTGATTTAACTACCGATGATATGCTAACTCCGCGTATGCATAAAAAACAAGCAGGATACTATACTCAGTTCGTTTATGCCCCCGATCAAAACTGGAAAGTGGGGACGCGCTATGACTCTATATACCAAAACGATGTGATCAAAAACGGTATTAACCAAAAGCAACCGGAAAATATGGATCAGTATTCGGCTATGATCGAATACAGTACCAGCGAATTTGCCCGCTACCGTCTTCAGTATACCCATTCAAATGCCCTATTCAATGAAGATGGCTTACGTCAAAACCTCGACTCGCTGATTTTCTCAGTCAATATCGCCCTCGGTACCCACGCAGCCCATGCGTTCTAAGGAAATACAATGCGTATAATCTTTCTATTTTTGGCACTCTTAGTGAATGTCAACGCCAAACTTACCGTTGCGGTAAGTTACCCCTATATCGCCTCCTTAACCCAGAGTATCGGAGGGGATAATGTTCGGGTGGAGACACTTGCGCAGGGAAACTGGGATCCCCACTTTGTCATCCCGAGACCCTCTTTGATTACAAAAGTACGCGATGCCGATCTACTCATTACCAACGGCGCCGATTTGGAAATCGGGTGGCTCCCTCCGCTCCTGAATCGCGCGGCAAATGAACGGCTGAACCAAAAATCAAACCTCCTTGAACTCTCAAAAAAAGTGACCCTCATTGACGTTCCTTCCGATATCAGCCGTGCCGGAGGAGATGTCCATAGTGAGGGGAACCCACATTTTCATCTCGATCCGCGCAATATTCCCCTCCTTGCCGATGCGGTTACCATTTTTTTAAGCCAAAAAGATCCATCTCATGCAACTCAATATCGCCAAAATCTGACTCTTTTTAAACAACAATGGAGCATCCATCTCAAACGCTGGGAGAACCAAATGGCAGCACTTCGCGGAGAGGAGATCATACAATACCATCCTGTATTCAATTATTTTCTCCGTACCTACGGTCTGAAAACCATCGGAACTATCGAACCGCTCGCAGGTATCCCCCCATCATCGGCACATACGATGAAACTTATCACATTAATGAAAGAGAAAAAACCGTATATGATTATGCACGATGTATATCATCCGACCAAAACCGGAGAGTTTATCGCCGATAAAAGCGGAGTAAAACTCGTTCTCCTTCCCCACGATGTAGGGGCAACTTCACGTGCCGATAATCTGGTGAGTTTGTTTGACACCTTGATACAGGCTATGAGATGATTGATCTCTTTTGGATACCGATAACACTCATTATCGCCCTTGTGGCAATTCATGCATGGTTTGGAAAAGGGATTTTAGAGAGGGGGATTATCTTTACTGATCTCTCTATCGCCCAAATGGCGGCACTGGGATCAGCGGTGAGTTTGGGATACGCTCATGGAGAGTACCAAACACTCCTCACTTTGTCGTTTGCACTGGGAACAGGGCTTCTTATCGCGTGGGCAACAACACGGCGTCTGCAGTTGGAAGCATTTATCGGACTTATCTATGTACTGGGCGCCAGCGGGATATTAATGGTTCTCTCCCACAGTGCCGAAGGGATGGAGCATTTCAAATCGCTCCTAGCCAACGATATTCTTTTTACTACCGAAACACAGCTTTACCAATCGCTGCTGCTGTATGGAGCTATTGCTTTGGTGATCCGATTTCTCTACCCGTATACCGACGGATTCGCCCGTGAGGTTCTTTTCTTTACTTTTCTCGCCCTCACGGTCACCTCATCGGTTCAGCTTGCAGGAGTATTGGTCGTTTTTGTCCTCCTCATTGCTCCGGTTCTTGCCGCTTCAATACAGCAGCGATTCGATTCTTATCCGTTTGCTTTATTTTTCGGATGGAGCTTTTCGATTTTTTCCCTTTTTTTAGCTTTTTACACCGACCTCCCCACGGGATATACGATTGTCTTTACAGGTGCTCTTGCTACTCTTGTTGCAATAATCACATTGTCGCCTAAAAAAGATCTGAATTTGTTATAATAAATGATGCAAAGTATAACACCCGCATCTCTTACCGTTACCCAAAAAGATGCACATATGCAAATACTGTGCAGCGGTTCATGGACGATTGAACATCTCTCCGATGCGGCTCGTGAGCTTGAAGCCCTTATTCCCCTCTCTCTTGTCACATGGGATATGAGCGGGATCACCGAAATCGATTCTTCCGGTATAGCACTATGGCAGCTTACTAACCGAACTTTTGAAGAGCGGGGGCATACGTGCGAGACCGTCAATGAGAGAGAAGATCTTTCCCGTCTTTTTCGCCTCCTTTATTCCAAACCTTTTCGTGATGTTCCCATCCCAGCCGTCCCTTCAAGCCTCTACCGATTGGGAAAAGAGACGTATGAAATATTTCGGGGCATCGGTACCTTCTTAGCCTTTTTAGGAGAGGCGTTTATTTTGTTTTTTTATACGCTGCGCCATCCCCGTCTTATCCGGTACCGCTCCATCGGCGTTCACATTTTGGAGACCGGGGCACGCGCTCTGCCTATTATCGCCCTAAGCGCGTTTTTGATCGGGGTCGTTGTAGCCTATCAAAGCGTCGTTCAGCTTCAAAAATTCGGAGCCGATATCTTTATCGTCGATATGATCGGTATCTCGCTTACCCGTGAGCTTGCCCCCCTCATTACCGCTATCGTCGTCGCCGGACGGAGCGGCTCGGCATTCACCGCCCAAATCGGAACAATGAAGATGACCCAAGAGATCGATGCGATGAGAACCATGGGATTTGATCCGTTTACGTTTCTAGTGTGGCCGAGGGTCATCGCGCTGATGATCATTATGCCGTTGCTGATTTTCTTCGCCGATATGGTAGGGATTTTCGGGGGGATGGTGATTGCGCAGGTCCACTCCCATCTAAGTTTCTCCGAGTTTATTCACCGGCTTCAGGGGGCGCTTGCACTCAAACACTACCTTATCGGACTGATCAAGGGACCGTTTTTTGCATTTTTGATCGCTTTTGTGAGTACCTATCGCGGATTTCAGGTATCCATGAATACCGAAAGTATCGGTCAGTACACCACCAAAAGTGTCGTCAATGCCATCTTTCTCGTTATTGCCTGCGATGCGATCTTTTCGGTTTTGCTGACGGAGCTTAGACTATGAACACTCCGATAATAGAAGTCCGTGATGTCGTCACCGTACTGGGCGGGAACCTGATCCATGACCATGTCAGCTGTATCGTACGTCAGAATGAAATTTACGCCCTTTTGGGGGGAAGCGGCTCGGGAAAATCGACGCTGATGAGGGAAATGATTCTGCTGGAACATCCGAAAAGCGGTACCATACGCCTCCTGGGACATGACCTCTCAACCCTATCACCGCTTGAAGCGATGCAGCTGCGCCGCTCATGGGGAGTGCTGTTCCAATCGGGTGCGTTGTATTCTTCGCTCACCGTAGGGGAAAATATTGCCCTGCTCTATAATGAATATACCGATCTCACCCCGAAGCTGATAGAGGAGCTGATTCATTTAAAAATCAATCTCGTCGGTCTCCCTCCCCATGCAAAACACCTTTACCCCTCACAGCTCAGCGGCGGTATGGTTAAACGCGCGGCCCTTGCCCGAGCGGTTGCCCTTGATCCGAAACTCCTCTTTTTGGATGAACCGACATCGGGTCTCGATCCGCTCAGTTCACGCCAATTTGATGAGCTCATTTTACAATTGCGGGAACTTTTAGGGCTTACCATCGTCATGGTAACCCATGATTTGGATACAATTCATCATATTGTGGATCGTTTCACGTTACTGGGTGACAAAAAAGCGATTGCGGAGGGGAGTCTCGAAGAGGTTCTTGCCGTTGATCATCCGATTGTCGATTATTTTTTTCAAAAGGGTCAGCATGGAATCGCGCGTTAATTACACCGCCATCGGCGTCTTTGTCATCCTCTTTACCGTAGCGGTGGTCGCTTTTGGTTTTTGGCTGGGCAAATACAGCCAAGACGAGCGCCTATACCGCCGCTATAAAGTCTATATGACCGAATCGGTCTCGGGGCTTTCCCCGGAAGCGGCTGTCAAATTTCAAGGGGTCGATGTCGGTAAAGTCGAATCAATTCAAATCAATCCCCATAACAGCGAAGAGGTCGAATTAACCCTGAAAATCAAAAAAGAGACTCCGATAAAAACCGATTCGAATGCCATGCTCAAATTTTACGGCATCACAGGGTTGGCATTTATCGAAATTGCCGGCGGTTCGCGACACGCTCCCCTCCTTTCCGACGGGAAAGATACCGTCCTCACCATACCTTCCAGCCCCTCTTTAATCACACGTCTGGATGAATCTCTTAGCAACGTTGCTGCCAAACTCTCCCTTACCCTCGATCGTGCCAATAAAATTTTCAGCGATAAAAATATTGATAATGTCGCCCAATCATTGGAAAATTTACGCTCTTTAACCGCTCAGATCGACGGCTATCAAATTCAAATCAAGTCCCTGCTGGCACAAAGTATCGCTCTAGAGCACAATGCATCCAAATCCTTTGTCGCTATGGGTGAAGCAGCCGGAAGCGTCAAAACCGCTTCGGGCAACTTCAATACCCTGATCCAGACCAAAATGGCGAGTACCCTGGAGTCGCTTGATGCAACCTCTAAAGAGAGTCATAAACTGATCCAAAAACTCGAAGCCTCCCTCGATCACGGTGACTACGATATGCGCGCCATTGCCGCTCCCGCAAGCGGCGAACTCACTACCCTTTTGGAACAGACCCGTACGCTCAGCAATGAGATGGAGACGACTCTGCGCTCTTTGCGTGAAAACCCCTCTGATTTGTTGTTTAAAAAATCCACCCCTAAACCGGGCCCGGGAGAATAACTATGCGCCGATACCCTCTCTATTTCTTTTTTATCTTTATTCTGTTCGGATGTTCGGCTTCGACACCGACAATCAATGAATACACCCTCTTCTCTTCCCAAATCAGCCAACCCAAAAGTCCCCCCATCTCCTCCAAAACCCTCTCCGTCACTTTAAGTAAATCGATCGGATCACTTTTGGGCAAAAATATTATCTACCTCTATGAAAACGGCCAAACCGGCCCTTATTTATACAGCCGCTGGAGTGACACCCCCGCCGCATTGATACAACGCTCACTCCTCGCATCCCTCAATGAAAAAGCTCTATTCGCTTCGCTTTCATCCGCGACTTCCCTGGCACAGACCGATTGGATGCTGGAATCGAATTTGGATGCTTTTTATCATCGATTTTATGACGATAAAAGCGAAGGGTACATCGACATCACCTATCGGCTCGTCGATACCCGTACCAAGCAGCTGCTGGCATCCAAACGTTTTACTGTCTTCTCGCCCGCTGCGAGCATGGATGCAAAAGGGGGCGTAGAAGCACTGAAAATTGCGACCGGGGAGCTTAACCGCCAATGCATCGATTGGCTAACCAAACTTTTAAAGGAGAAAAAATGAATCAAAAAATAGCTATTCTCTGCTCCGGCGGAGATGTTTCGGGGATGAATCCCGCATTGAAACGTTTTGTCGAATACGCCTATGCCCGTAATCTCCAACCCTATTTTGTCCGAAACGGCTACGAGGGGCTTATCGACAATCATATTGTCCCCGCAGACTATCATGATGTCGCCGGAATCATTACCCGAGGAGGGACTAAGATCGGTTCGGCCCGCTCATTACGGTTTAAAGAGGCTTCCTATCGTGCGGTTGCCGCAGAAAATCTCAGGTCTCACGGCATTGACAGACTGATCGTACTAGGAGGAGACGGGAGCTTTCGCGGAATGGAACGCTTCTATCACGAGACCGGGATAGCATTTTGCGGAATTCCCTCAACCATTGACAATGATATCAACGGTACCGATTATTGTCTGGGGGTCGATACGGCGTTGGGAGTCATCAAAGATGCGATTGACCAGATCCGTGACACCGCATCCTCGTTTCACCGGGCATTCGTCATCGAGACGATGGGGCGCGACTGCGGCTATCTTACTTTGATTTCCGCCATTACTTCAGGAGCGGAGCTATGTCTGATCCCCGAACTTCCGGTCGATATCGATGACTTCAAAGGGTGTTTTCAATCCCAGATCGCCAAAGGACGCGACTATTTCATTGCTGTCGTATCCGAAGCGCTTGATAGCAAAAAAGTGGCGGAGTGGTTCGAAAAAGAGTTGGGATTTGAATCGCGTGTTTCGGTACTGGGACATATTCAGCGCGGCGGAAACCCGAGCGTATATGACCGGCTAATGGCCTTTAAATTCGTTACCTACGCGATCGATGCACTATTGGAAGGGAAAAACCATTCCATTATCTGCTACAACAAAAGCCATTTCAATTTTAAAACAATTGACGAAGTCGCATTGCACCCTTACCGCCTAGATGAAGAACTCCTTAATCTGGCACGCGAACAATTTCTTCCAACGCGCTGTCAAATGTAGGGTAGCGAAACGCAAACCCTGCATCTTGCAAAACCCGCGGATAAACTTCTTTGGAATCCAGCATAACACTGGAACCCTCTCCGAATACGAGTTTCACTACCCACTCGGGGAGATCAAAAAACGTAGGTCGATGCAAAATCTGCCCCATAGTTTTGGTCTGTGCCATATTGCTGATCGGTTCGGGCGAAGTAAAGTTGACGCCCCCCTTTATCTCTTTATGATCAATTAAAAATGCCGCCGCACGTATCAAATCGTCCAAATGGATCCACGAGATCATCTGAAATCCGTCTCCCATTTTCCCACCGAGTCCGATCTTGAAAGGGGTAAGCATTTTCGCCATCGCACCGCCTCTCCTGCCGTAAACGACGCCGAAACGCATTGCACAGACACGGGTAACATCCGATTGAGCCTTAAATGCGGCATATTCCCAATCCTGTGCCAATGAGGCTAAAAAATCATCTCCGAAATGGGAAGAAAATTCATCATGTTGATGGTAAGAATCATAAATTCCGACGGCAGAAGCATTTAAAAGAGTATGGGGAGGAGACTCGCACAAAGAGAGGGCTTCGACCAAAGTTTCCGTCGTCTCTAACCGGCTGTTGCGTAAAATTTCTTTATAGCTTTTCGTCCACCGCCCCAAAATATTGGCTCCGGCCAAATTTATCAGGACATCCGAACCCTCCAGCTTTTTAGCGACTGTTTCAGCTGACATCCCGCTGCGTATACTCAGTGCGACAACCTCATCTCCCCTGCTTTCAAAGAAAACCTTCATTCCGCTTCCCACAAATCCGCTTACACCGCAAATTACTATCTTCATATGCTTCCTTTTCCTGCTTGTTCTATTGTAGCTTAAAGGGTGCATGGTATGATTAAAGATATAATTGAATTCACTCTTTAATCCAATTCTAATGGAGTCTCGGCCATGTTCTTCCATTTATTTGTCTATGTTCCCGTCCAAGACGCCGAAAAGCTCAAACAGGCCCTTTTTAATGCCGGAGCAGGAAAATACGAACATTACGATCAATGCTGCTGGGAAGTACGGGGAATCGGTCAATTTCGCCCTTTAACAGGTTCAAATCCCTTCATCGGAGCTCAAAATACGCTGGAAAAAGTGGAAGAGGTAAAAATTGAAATGATTTGTGAAGATGAACAGATCAAGGGTGTTTTAAAAGCGTTAAAAGAGAATCATCCGTATGAAGAACCGGCTTATGGAGTGATAGGAATTAAGACGTTGGAAGATTTTTAAAATTCCCCGAGAGGGGAATGTGGCATCAGCCGCAAGAAGGAACGTTTCCTGAGTCTGAACCGTACATGAACAAGAAATCGCGTAGATCTTGTGCTTGGTTTTTGAATGCTTCACCGTTGAAATATGCAGCAGATTTGTCTTTTGCATGAGCAGCTTTAATTTTTTCGCCACCGTTTGCGAATAGGTCATCCCACTCGTCTTGTGTATGCATTGCTGCACCTTTTGTACCGTTACCGTGACAATTTTTACAGGTTTTCAAATATACTTTTTGACCTTTTTTGTCATCAGCGGATACAGTTGTACTGATCATTCCTACAGCAACTACTGCCGCAAGAAAAAGTGATGTTGACTTTTTCATATATCATTCTCCTAGGAAATTATTGTTTATAAGACACCTTCACCGTTTTCAATAAAAAAATGAAGGTGTCTTGCTACATGAGTATGATATCGGATAAAGGATAAATAGAGGTTTAACAGAATCTGAATTTAATATTCTTTTGATTTATTTTATCAAAAATGTATCAAATTATCACATTGTTACTCGGCATCTACTTCCGGTTCAAATTCCTCTTTTCCTTGGCTTGCACGAACTTCTAAACGGATTTTATCCTGGCGGATTTTTCGGTATGCTTTGTATTGGGCCTTTTTCAACTCATCACCGCTCAATCCCACTTCTTCACCGATCTCTTCAGCAGAAAGCCCCCCCTCGTTCATCATCACCATACGAAACTCTTTCTTCGTTAGATGACGTTTCAGCGATGCATACAACGCCCGCTCATCATCTCCGATCTCTACGGCGCTGCATTCGTAGAGCCGTGCCAATACTTCTCGGATGGTTTTATTCGGGTTGTAGCGAAGCCATAAAGAATTTTCTAACATTAAAATACCTTTGTAATAATCTGTGTGAGGTCTTTCGTATCTACGATAATATTCGCCTCTTTTTTGAGAATCTCTTTGGCGCAAAAGGCGACTCGTGTTCCGGCGTGCGCAAACATGGAACGATCATTCGCCCCATCCCCAACGACCATCGTCTCTTCTTCGGAAATCCCGAAAAGTCCCTGCAAACGCTGCAGCATGTCCCCTTTGGAGAAATCGAACATCATGTCTCCGCCGACAAGGCCGGTCAGGTGTCCGTGTTTTTCATGCAAGACATTGGAAAAATCGGCATCGTATCCTAGGATATGTTTGGCATACGATGTAGCCGAACGGAATCCGCCGCTGAAACAAACGACCTTCATTCCCCGGCTTTTTAGATCGGCAATCGTTTCGACGGCTCCGGGCATATAGGGGAGATTATGACAAATCTTCTCGACCTTTGAAAATTCCAACCCTTTTAGAAGACCGACACGCTCACGCAAACTCTCAAAAAAATCGAGTTCTCCGTTCATCGCCCTCTCGGTTATGGCGGATACCTGTGCACCGATTCCGAGCGCCTCGGCGAAAAAATCGATCGTCTCCCCGTCCATCAGAGTAGAATCAAAATCAAATACCGCTAACTTTATCAAATCATCTTTCCTATTTGTTATAATGACGCAATTATATCCAAAAGGGCCCTTTTGTTCGAAACCTTTATCCATAAACTTCGTCACGACACCTATATTACTCTGGAAACGACGCCGTCGCGCTCTGCCCAGTTTGCCCCCACAATCGAAAAAATCGCCGCTTTAGGGCTGGATAAACTGGTAGACGGGTTCAGTACGACCGACAATCCTCTGGCAAAACTCAAATACAATGCCCTTTTTGCCGCCATGAAACTCCAAGACCGATTCGGCCTCCCGACTTTGGCGACGATGAGCATGCGTGACCGCAACCGCATCGCTTTGCAATCCGATCTTCTCGGAGCCAACGAAGCGAACGTACGGGCGATTCTTGCCCTCACCGGCGACAGCGCCCACTACTCCGATCAGCCTCATGCCAAAGGGGTCTTTGAGGGGAACAGCAAACTGCTTCTCGACATCATCACGACCCTTAACCGCGGTACCGATATTGCGGAACAAAAACTTCTCGCTCCCGTTCAGGAGATTTACCCGTTTGCCGTTATCGACTCGTATGCCAAAAGTGCCGCAACCTTGCAAAAAAAGATGATAAAAAAAGTAGCCCACGGCGCCATCGCGATCATCTCCCAGCCCGTGTACGATATTGAGAATGCAAAACAGCTGCTCTCTATGATGGAGAGTGCGAACGAACAATCGCCTCATGCCGAAAAAAGTATCCTCGTTCTCGGTTTTTTTCCGATTACCAAACTCCGTACCGCCCGCTTTTTGGATGAAAACGTTCCGGGGATTTACGTCCCGCACGCATGGGTCGAAGCGCTCGAAGCCGCATCACTCATCAGCCCCGAGGAAGAGTACCGCGTGGGGTTTGAGCTGAGTAAAACCCTTTTCGAAGAACTCAAAGCGCTCCATCCGAAAATCCACATCATGACCGCCAATCAGTTTGAGTTAGCCAAGGCGATTTTGAGCTAATCAATTTTATCTCTTTACGAAAACTGACCCGCTTGTAAAACGAGATTAGGATATGAGTTTAAATTAGGTACTGATTGATTATTTTTTTGAGTATCTGAAATCATTTTATCAATGATTTTGGAATATACTAAATTGTTATTATTTCTCTTTTCATATAATTTTTCTAAACTTACCTCTAATAATGAAGAATATGTATTGATTAATCCATCCAATGAATGATGTTTAATCTCTCGTGTTCCATTATAAAAACCATTTTGATTAGTTATCACGTTTGATTGAAATTGACGTGATAAATCAAGTTTTAGTTGATCTACCTTGTCTTTAAAAAATGTCCCTTTTTTATTATTCGGTGTTTCAATATAAATATCAAATTCATTGTTAGAAGATTGTTTTAACATAATCAAAAATAATAAATAGCCTAAGTGTATTGAGTCAGTCATTTGCCAAGTCAAGACAATAGCTGATAAAACCGTCGCTACTTGTTCCTGATCTCTTAAACCCAATTTAAAAAAGTTAGCATAGAGGGTAAAAAGCTCGACATTAAGGTCTTTGTCTTTGTAAACCTCTTGTTCCAAAGGGGAAAATAGTTTTTCATCTTTGGTAATACCGTGAAGTTCAAAAAGATAATAAGCAAAGGCATAATTATCAGGTATTTTGAGATTATATTCTTGATCGAAAAAACGTTTTAGATAGCGCTCAGATGCAAAATTTTGACCATAAACAGCATTGATGGAATGTGAAAGTTGTTTCGAATCGGTTGCAATCACAAACACAATTCCGGGAATATCAAAAATATGTTTGATATTTTCGAGCAATTCAATCGCATAATTTGGTCGACATCGATCCAACTCATCGATAAAAACAAACATCGGTAAATTTTTGGATTGAATGTTTTTATCGATAAATTTTAATAGTTTCCCCATATTTTCTTTGAATGTACTGATACTTTGTCGAACGGTTTCATGCTCTGACAATGCAAACTCGGCTAATTTTGAAAGTACCGATTCGACTTCATTTTTAAGTGAATCATCTTCTGTCTCATTCTCATTTTTTATATTTTCAGTACTATCACCAAATTCTTCTTTTAACTGATCATATGTTAATCCTGTAATCTTTTTAATAACTATTGGCATTAGCAGTTTTTTTGATGTCTTACATACTGTCGTAAATAGTTGTTGACCTTTTACGCTTTTAGTAAGAAAAGGACTTAACGAAGTATTCATTTCTGAGATAAAAGCTAACAGTGGCTGATCCGAATAATCGTTTTGCCACGCATCAAAATAGATGACAGGATGTTTTTGTGATGCAAGTTCTTCAGAAAGATTTTTTAAAAAGTAGGTTTTGCCAAATCCCCATTCGGCATTGATATTTAATACAAAAGGCTTATTTGGGGTGTTTGCATAACGCTTTAAGAGATATTCGGAAAGATACTTGCCTTCACTCTGTCGGTTCAGTAAATCATCTTTCCAAACAACTTGTTTTTCTTTCATTTTACATCTCGTTCGATTGTATTTTTGGAGTAGATAGTTTACAGCAAATTCATTCATTATTGTATAGGTGTATTTCGTTCGTGGTGAGCCTGTCGAACCATGAACTTACCCTTCGACAAGCTCAGGGCGAACGGAGGAAGCTACGGAACGATTTTCACCTAATTTCAGCCTCTTTTGGCTATAATCGATCATTATTAAATTGCAGGAATGACCCTTTATGATCGATGTAAAACTTCTCCAGAAAAATTTTGACGAAACGACTACTGCACTTATGCGCAAAAAAGTAGACCCATCCGTTATCAATGAACTAAGAACCGCTAACGAAAACCTCAAAAGCGCCAAAACGGCGTATGAAACGCTGCAAGCCAAACAAAACGAACTCAGCCGCCTTTTCGGTCAATACAAAAAAGAGGGAAAAAGCACCGATGAGCTAAAAATCGAAGTCGATGCCAACAAAGCAACGCTTAACGATCTCCTTGATGCGCAGCGTGCAGCCGAAGAGGCCCTCGATGCGATCATCATGCGTATCCCGAACATCCCCGATGCGGATGTACCCGACGGCGAAGATGAAAACGACAATATCGAAATCCGCAAAGTCCTCACCCCGCCTACATTTTCTTTTACCCCGAAAGAGCACTGGGAACTGGCTGAGCAAAACGGATGGATCGATTTCGAGCGCGGTGTCAAACTCGCCAAAAGCCGTTTCAGCGTCGTAAGCGGCATGGGTGCGCGTTTAGAGCGTGCCCTCATCAACTTCATGCTCGATTTCAACCGTGAGCGGGGATTTGAAGAGTATAGTGTTCCGATGCTCGTCAACCGCCGTGCATTAGAGGGGACAGGTCAGCTTCCGAAATTCGAAGACGATCTGTTTAAAGTCGAAGAAGAAGAACTCTATCTCATCCCGACCGCCGAAGTTCCCCTCACCAATCTTTTTCAAGATGAAATCCTAAACGGCACCGATTTGCCGATCAAAATGACGGGATATACCTCATGTTTCCGCAAAGAAGCAGGTTCGGGCGGACGCGACGTTCGCGGTATGATCCGCCAACACCAGTTTCACAAAGTGGAACTCGTTGCCATCACCCGTGCCGACCAAAGTGATGCGGTCTTTGAGGATATGGTGGCCTGTGCATCTGACCTCTTGGCTGCACTAGGACTTCCGCACCGTCTCGTCACCCTCTGTACGGGCGATTTGGGATTCGGTGCGGCACGCACCGTCGATCTGGAAGTATGGCTACCGGGACAAAACAGCTACCG
The DNA here is from genome assembly GCF_000183725.1 of Sulfuricurvum kujiense DSM 16994. NCBI lineage: Bacteria > Pseudomonadati > Campylobacterota > Epsilonproteobacteria > Campylobacterales > Sulfurimonadaceae > Sulfuricurvum > Sulfuricurvum kujiense. Next base: position 1,893,536 of record NC_014762.1, read on the forward strand.
TGAAATCAGTTCCGTCTCCAATACACGGGACTTCCAAGCCCGCCGAGCGAAGATCCGCTACAAAGAAGAGGGGAAAAATATCCTCGCCCATACCCTAAACGGTTCAAGTTTAGCGGTCGGACGGACGATGATAGCTATTATGGAAAATTTCCAGCAAGAAGACGGCACGATACTTATCCCTGCCGTATTGCAAAAATACCTCTAAAAGGTTAAAGAGAGCCCATGGCTGAAGAGCAAGAAGAGATAATTATTATCGAGGAAGCCGATGCTGCCGGCGTCGAAAAAACGGCGGCAGGTGCTTCTGAGCCTACCGGTGAAAAACCGAGCCTACTCAAAAATAAACGTCTTATTCTCATTATTGCCGGTGCTGTAGGTCTGCTCCTCCTCGTAGGTGGAGGTGTGGCATTTTTCTCCTCTCATTCTTCACAAGAGGCCAAGCCTACGGAGCAGCCTATCGCCGATGCGGTAAAACCTTCCCAAGAAAATATCATCGCCCCCAGCGCACTGGAAAACATGATCGAACGTGCCAATTATCTTTACGCCAACGGAAATCCGACCGAGGCATTAAAACTGTATGAAAAAATAGCCCTCTATTCCGAAGCGATCTCCCAGTATAATTTGGGTGTCGTCCAACTCAAAGAGGGGGAGTACAAAGAAGCTTTGGAGAATTTCAAACACTCTATCGCCAATGGTGAAAACCGATGTGTCAGTGCTATCAATGCCGCTGTCTGCTGTCTCAATCTAAAACGTGAAAAAGAGTTCAATTATTACATCAAGATGGCTGATTCCTATCTCCCGCAAGAGAGCAGCTCGCCAATGTATTCTTATTATTATTCCCTGGTCAATTACTACAAAGGCAATTACCTCGAAGCTCTCAGTGCGCTAAAGCATCCGACAACGGATGAGTATCAAACGATACAAAACAAGCTGCGTGCCAAAATCAGCGCGATGTACGGAAATTTCACCGATGCCATCAATACACTTGAGAATCCGAAACAGGAAGAGGACTCTTTCTCTCGTGGACTTTTGTATGCCAACCTCGGAGATTTAAAGTCGGCAAAAAAATATTTGACCGATGCCATCAAGCAAAATGACGAGCCGGTAGAAGAGCAACTTGCTTTAGCCCTTGTCGATCTTAAAATGGGGCTGCACGAAGAAGCCGCAAAGCTGATTAAAGACAGTACCGATACCTATCGCAATGATGTCTATGCCCCCTATCCTCTCCATGTCTTTTTGAAGCCGTCCCTATACAATCCCGATGATATCCAACGCCTCTATCGCAAAAGCAGCGGGGATAACCGCCAGCAAGTCTATCGAAGCATTTTGTACTTTGCACCGTATAAAATTTTTAATGCGGAACAAACCATTAACTATATCCGAAAAGGGAATGCCAATATTTATATTGATGACATTGAGAGTGCAAAAGAGTATCTTAAAACGAGTACACGGGCATCAAGTGTCGACTACGGTATTGTCCTCGCGATCCAAAAAGCTCTAAAATTTCGCCTAAGAGATGCGAATGCACAACTATCGGCATTGCTTAAACGTAATCCACAACACTCGATTCTCCACTACGATCTGGCTTTGACCTACGCTCAAATGGGAGATATGTCGAAAGCGCATGAGCATTTTTTACGCTCCTATTATCTTGATGCCAATAATTACATGTCCGGTATTTTTGCCGTTATGTGCTCCGATATGATCGGAAATAATAATCCGAAACTGACCTCTATTCTGAAAGACAACCTTTCACAAGAACCGGAAAAAGAGGAATTCGAGCTATACCGAACCCTTCTGGATATTACCCAAAACAATTTCCCGAGTGCCTCTAAATGGCTGGATAACACTTACAAAGAACGCCCTTTATATCTTGCACTTAATGTTTTAATCGCAACCGAAATGGAACAATACGATGTCGCCCGCACGAGTGCAAAACGCTTGAGCGCTCTTCAACCGCATGACATGCTTCCGAATTTTATGGTCATCGAGACAAATTTTAGTGATATGAAACCGAAGGCTTTTGCCTCTTCGGCACTTAATTATCTTAAAAAACAGACATTTCATTATGACGATCTCTATTACGGTCCTCAGCTGACTCGTGACAAAGCGGTACAAATGGCAGCGATGACCGGCCAGCTGACCCCGTTTATAAAACGCCTCGAAACCATATTGCCGACAACGACGGACAATACCGCCGATATCATATCAGCGTTGGCGGAGGGGCATTTTTACAATCAGGATTTTGAAAAATCGTATGTCCTCTACAATCAGCTTATCGATACGTACAAAATCCGTGATGAACAGACCCTCTTTTTAGGGGCATGTGCCTCTATCGGAGCGGAACATTACGAAAATGCGATTGCATTGTTGGAACTGTCAAGAATGAAGAATCCGTCTTATTCAGAAACACGCTATGCTTTGGGTCTTTTATACATGCAAACGTTCAATAATCAAGCGGCTACTAACCTATTCGGCAAAATGGGCAATACGGGATTTCAATCGCGGTACTTCGACTTTGCGATTGACACAAATAAGCTCTTAACGGAGCCTCAAAATTTTCACCCTCTGTGAATAAGGCGTCTTAAAAGATAAAACGAGGCACGAATCGGCCCGTAAAGCAAATATCCGGCTGCCAATAGAGCCAAGGCTTCGATCGGGTAGACAAAAATTCCCATGGCAACAACAATCAAAGCGATGAGAAAACGGATAAAGTGAAACGCTTTAAAATTCATTTTTTTGAAGCTCGGATATCGGATATTGCTCACCATCAAAATCGCTAAAATAATCCCAAGAGGCAATAATGCCACTTTGAGTTCATAAAACTCTTTATACCGTTCCATCAATAATACTGCAATTGATATCATAATGGCTGCTGTCGGAATCGGCAATCCGATAAACACACTCGGCTCGATGCGCGATGTCGTTACATTAAACCGTGCCAGCCTCACGGCGCCGAAAATGATAAACAGCGCACTGACGACAATGCCGATCCGTCCGTACGTTTCACCGACGTATAAATAAAGCAAAAATGCCGGAGCGACTCCGAATGCGACGATGTCCGCTAAAGAATCGAATTCAACCCCGAAATGGCTTGCCGTATTGGTCATGCGCGCTACACGTCCGTCAAGTCCGTCAAAAACAAGAGCCAGAAAAATAAACCATGCCGCAATATCAAATGAGTTTTGCAACGCCAATGAAATCGCATAAAAGCCGGTAAAAATGGGAGCTGCGGTAAAAAGATTGGGGAGAAGATACGCGATAGGAGGAGGTGCTTGTCGCATAGGGGTAACTTCCTTTCAAACATTAAACAAAGGGGATCCCTTCGCTCAAGCAGCGCTTAGATATCCGATAATGCTTTCGCCCGCACGTACGCTCGATCCGGCATTCACCGATATTCGCGCATGTTCAGGCAAATAAATAATACTTCGTCCTTTGGCTAAAAATCCGTATCGTGCTCCCTCTTTGAACTTTTGGCTTTTTTCCACCTCGATTCCGATAGGAAAACAGCTTTGTTCACTCAGATGCTCAATATAGACTTCATCCCCTTTGGCAGAACGAAACGATAGTACCGCTTTCTCATTCAACGTATCCGCCATAGGATGATACAGTGGCAATGAGGCGCCGTGACGGATTTTAAACCCTTCAACTACACCGTCAAACGGAGCTCTAAGCATCGAGACATCCCACAATGAATTCATGATCGTCACTTTGGACATTTTTTGATCATCCACTACCGTCTCCTCAATTGAGAGGACAACCCCGTCAACACTGCTGATAACGGCATCCGAATGTGTTTCTGCCGTATTACGCTCCGGATTACGGAAAATCACCAATACACTCAGAAGGAATGCACCGCTGATAAATTGAAAAAGGGTCAGCCCCGTCATCGTAAAAAATAAAAAGAGAGAGGCGATCACTCCCGACAAAAGCCATCCTCGGGATGAGAGGATAAAGGTATCATTTTGGGTACTCATCACATTCTCCTTTTACTCGTCGATGACGACAGTTTTGCTCGAAGGGATCTCTTTACGGGGTTCTAATTTTGTTTCTATATTATGTTCGGTTTCATACGCTTCAATGATTTCACGAACCTGGTCGCCGCTGATATTCTCTTTGGCATACAGAAGCTCAACAATTTTCTCAATCGCATCACGATATTCTTCTAATCGCCCTTTTACCGCTTCATATCGCTCTTGCAGCGATTGTTTGATAAAAGTATCCATATCTTCTGCCATCTTATCGCTGTACTCACGTCCCTGTGTCATTCCGCCGCCAAGGAAAGTACTGCGCTGTTTTTCAAGTACCATCAATCCGGCGACATCACTCATACCGTACATTTGCACCATCGCTTTGATGATGTCGGTAGAGCGTTCCAAGTCGTTTGCCGCACCGGTCGAGATTTCACCGATAAAGACCTCTTCGGCCGCACGGCCGCCGAGGAGAACATCCACTTCCGCCCACAATTCATGACGCTGCATCAAATATTTATTCTCTTCAGGGGTATTAAGCGTGTACCCCAGTGCTGCCAATCCGCGAGGAACGATAGAGACTTTGGAAACTTTTTTCGCCCCCTTCGTCGTTTCCGCCAGCAATGCATGACCGCTTTCGTGGTACGCGACGATCCGTTTCTCTTTTTCATCGATACGGCGGCTCTTTTTAGACAATCCGGCAATCGCACGCTCAACCGCTTCGCGCATATCGGCCTGACGAACGGTTTTTTGGCTTTTACGTCCGGCGAGCAAGGCCGCTTCATTGACGATATTAGCCAAATCGGCCCCTGCAAGACCTGCGGTCAGACGTGCAATCTCTTCAAGATCAACATCTGAATCTTGTTTAACCCCTTTTACATGGACTTTTAGGATATCTATACGCCCCTGATAATCGGGTTTGTCAACCAATACCTGCCGATCAAAACGGCCCGGGCGAAGCAATGCGGGATCGAGAATTTCCGGACGGTTGGTTGCCGCTAAAATAATAATCGGCGTGTCGGTTCCGAATCCGTCCATCTCGGCGAGAAGCTGATTAAGCGTTTGTTCACGTTCATCGTTCCCTCCCATCATGCCGCCTGCGGCACGGCTTTTACCGATCGCATCGATTTCGTCGATAAAGATGATAGAAGGAGCGTCTTTTTTCGCCTGTTCAAACAAATCGCGTACACGGGCGGCACCCACACCGACAAACATCTCGATAAAACTTGAACCCGATACCGAGAAAAATGGAACTTCCGCCTCGCCGGCTACCGCTTTTGCCAGCAACGTTTTCCCCGTTCCCGGACTACCGACGAGCAGTACCCCTTTAGGGATCTTGGCACCCAGTTCGACATAGCGGTCGGGAAATTTCAAGAAGTCGACGATTTCATGAACCTCTTCTTTTGCCTCTTGGGCACCGGCTACGTCTTCAAATTTGGTTTTCGGTTTTTCCGAATTAATGAGTTTTTTGGAGTTGCCCATCCCCAAAATACCGCTGCCCATACTTTTTTGCATTCGTCCCGCAAAAAACATCCAAATAGCGATGATAATCAAAAACGGGAAAAGCCATCCGAACATCTCGGTAAACCAGTTGGTCTCGCTGAAACCGTTGTAATTGATTTTGTTTTGATCCAACAGCGGGATAAGTGTCGAATCAGGCCCGACGATACGGGTCGTATAGGCTACTTTTCCGTTTCCGTCATTTCCGATCGCACGGATATAGGTTTGTCCGATGGAGACTTTTTCGACCTCTTTATTTTGGATCAGACGTTTGAGATCGGCATAGGTAATCTCTTGTGTACGGGTAACATTCTGCCCGTTAATTTTACTTGCCAAATCACTTTCATCGCCGATTACCGCTTTAAAAAGGACAATGACTATAATCGAAAAAAGGATAAAAGTTACAAGGGGATTTTTGTTAAAAAAGTTTCCGTTTTTATCCGGTGTCGGATTTTGGTTCGGTTCATTATTTGCCATTTTATGCATTTCCTTTTTGAGTCACTACCAGAGTTACCCATTCGTTTTCGACAAGGCGTTCTGTCAATTCAAAATTTTTATAAGCGCGAAGAACTTTATCTTCATATTTATCCATAATTCCTGAGAGAATCAAGACTCCGCCCTCCCGCAACCGTTTTCTAAGGTCGCTTGCGATGAAAACCAAGACATCGGCAACAATATTGGCAATAATAACGTCGTATTTTTCATCCGTCTCATTGATCGGACCTTCCCATAAACGGCGATAGGAAATATGGTTTTGTTCTGCATTGACCGATGCATTTTCAACGGAAAGAGGATCGGTATCGCACGCATCGACGACAGCCCCTTTTTTGATAGCCGCAATTGCCAATATGCCGCTTCCGCAGCCTACGTCCATGACGACATCGCCCTCTTTGACATATTTCGCAATACCGCGAAGGCATGAAGCGGTTGTAGGGTGATGCCCCGTACCGAACGCCAATGCGGGATCGATCGCTATATTGAGCATCCCCTCTTTCGGTTCTTCCCATGTCGGGTGAATATAAAACGGTGCTATTTCAACAGGACTAATCCCCTGTTGGTACTGCGCAATCCAATCGTCGTTTTTCTCTTTGGTAAGGGTCATGTCGACATCGATTACTTCGCCCAAAGCACGCTGCAATGCTTCGGAAAACTGCTCGATCCCCCACTGCACGGTCTCAAGATCCTCTTCACTGCGAATAATAAATCCATCATCAATCTCTTCGAAGCCGACCGGCAATACATCAACAAGAAAGTCACTAAAAAGCTCTAAATGCGATGATGGCTTAACCACCAACATGTAATAGTAATCTTGCATTAACCCTCAGTACCTAGTACGGCGGAGAGTTTCTCTTTTAAAACCTGAGGTGTAAACGGCTTAACGATATAGTTGTTTACGCCTGCTTTTAGTGCGGTGATTACTTCCGCTTTACCGCCCTCTGTCGTTACCATGATAATCGGCAAGTCGGCAAAACGCGCATCCGCACGTACTTTCTTGACCAATTCCAATCCGTTCATCTCCGGCATATTCCAGTCGGTAATCAGCATCCCCATGTCCGGATTCTCATTTAGAACCGACCACCCTTGTACTCCGTCCTCACCTTCCAAAACATCTTCATAGCCGAGCCGAGAGAGTGTGTTTTTAATAATCCGGCGCATAGTCGAACTATCATCTACAACCAATAATTTCAAAGTACGTCCTTTAATTGATACATTTTTAGAGAATAAATACCCAATGATAACCTAACCAACTTTGCGGTAAGTTTAAAAAAAGTTATTGAGGTTAATTCTCCCCTCATAAAATGCCTTCCCGATGATAACACCGGAAACTTCACCGCTTTTTTGGAGTGCTACGATATCACTGTCATCTTTTACACCGCCGCTGGCGATGGTCGGGATACCGGATGCTCGGGCAATCTCAAGGGTAAAATCGACATTTACGCCGGAAAGTGTACCGTCACGCCCCACATCGGTGCAAATAATCGCTTCAACACCCGCATCGGCAAACGCACGGGCCAAATCGGTCGCCCTCATCGAACTCACTTCACCCCACCCTTCGACGGCGACATAGCCGTCAATCGCATCGATGCCGACGACGATAGGGTATTTTGCCGCCATAGATTTGACAAATTCGGGATCTCGCAGAGCGATAGAACCTAAAATAAGGCGATCGATCCCCAGTTCCAGATAGCGTTGAATCGTCGCTTCATCCCGGATTCCTCCGCCGAGCTGTAATTTAACGTTACAGTTTTCTCTGATGGCACGGATCTGCTCCAGATTTTTCGGCTCACCCGCAAACGCACCGTTCAAATCAACAAGATGAACCCATTTAGCACCCATCTCTTCAAATGTTTTTACGAGTTCCCACGGCGTATCGGAGTAGATTTTTGCACTCTCCATCAGCCCTTTGGTCAGGCGTACCGCCTTGCCGTCTTTAAGATCGATTGCCGGAAAGATTGTCATTGAGTTGTCCTATTAGAGATTGATAAAATTTTTAAGAATATTCAGCCCGTTTTTGTGGCTTTTTTCGGGATGGGGCTGTATCCCCATCACATTCTCGTGTGCGACGGCACTCGTAAAGCGGTATCCGTAAACCGATTCACCGATACTGTCGCGCTCATGGGTACAAAGAGCATGATACGAGTGGACGAAATAGAGATAGTGGGCTTCATCAAGCCCCTCAAACAAAGGATGATCTTTGGTAAACATACGGTTCCACCCCATATGCGGAACTTTGAGCGGAGTCGAAAAACGGCTCGTATCAAAAGCGACCACCCGCCCTTGGATCAATCCAAGCCCCTCAGAAACACCGAATTCTTCGCTCGATTCAAACAACAGCTGCATCCCCAGACAAATCCCCAACAGATATTTTCCGCTGGCGGCATATTCACGAACCGCTTCATCCATACCGCGATCTCGCAAATGTTCCATCGCATCACCGAATGCCCCGACACCGGGTAAGATGATACGATCATACGAACGTAATTTTTCCGGATCGGATTCAACGACTACTTTTTCTCCCAACAGATCAAAAGCATTTTTAACACTGGCCAAATTGCCCATGTTGTAATCAACAATTGCTATCAACGGCGCTCTCCTAAATTTGTAAAACGGATATATACGGCAAGACCGACCAAAAGCAGAGCCACCCCTCCGATAATATAAATTGCATTCACCAGCATATGCGGTTCGGTCATTGCAAATTTAAACACGAGCATCAACGCTTCAATGGAGAGGGCGATAATAATCGAGCCTAAAAAGCGGACCATCGTTTTATGGATACTGGAATCGGGATCGTGTTTCGGACGCCCCAAAACTTCTTCTTCAAAGAGGGTTTTTACCAAATCGAGTATCGCCAGAGAGAGGGTCAGCAAAATCGTCGCTTCAAAAATATCTTTGATCTCTATCTTGTCGTAATGGCCCGCTCCGTAGGCTAAGAACCCTTCAATCCCTTTGACAAAAAGGAGCAGCGACACCAATGCCAAAACAACGGTAAACGCGGCATAAGCAGCTCTAAAAAATCGTCCGGCAGTCGATTCAAGCGCCATCGGATGGGCAATTTTCAAAACCTCGGCCAATGGCATATCGATACAGGCGACATAGACGATATCGCCGTTTTCATCAAAGATAGGCTCCGAAGCGGTAACCGTCAATTCATCGTTGAGAAGCGAAGGATACGGATCGGTAATGGTGCAGCGCCGTTCATGCATAGCACGGTAATAGTACGCCCGTGTTGAGCGGCTTACCCCTATATCTTCCTCTTTCTTCCCGTTTTTAAGATAGGTGGGGGTTACTTGATTTCCCGCAGCATCAAGCAAATAAGCCGCTTCAAGTCCCTGAAGATCGCCGCGTATCTTCAATAAACGGGCGGTTAGCGATTCTATCGATACCGAAGGGAGATGATTGGGAAGATTTTTATGAAACAGATAGCAAAAATAAGCGCGTGCTTTCGGGCGGATTTCCGAATACTGCTGGATATCTTGAACAACCATAATCTCTCCCTCTTAAGCTAAAATCGTCTCATAAGAGACACGCTTCAGTGCCTTAGCGGCAAGCGTAGCCAAAGGGATTTTATTCCTTTTGGCGTTTATAAAAATAAATGTGAAGTGTAGCTTAGTTGCGCTATAGTTATGCTTATGAATACTCGAAATTTCCGAATAGCTATCGTACGGTTAAGTGCATTAGGCGACATTGTCAATACTGCCGTAGTCTTGCAAATCATCCGTAAGCATTATCCTGAAGCGACGATCGACTGGTACGTCGAAGAAGCTTTCGCACCTATACTCAACGACCATCCTCTGATCAGCAAGGTGATCTCCGTTCCCCTGAAACGGATCAAAAAAACAAAAAGTTTACACCTTCTCAAAGAGACGGTCCGCAGCCTAAAATCCCATCCCCCTTACGATCAGATTATCGATGCGCAGGGTTTGCTTAAATCGGCACTCGTGACCTATTTTTTACAAGGGAAAGTGCACGGATTTGACCGTTTCAGCGCGCGCGAAAAACTTGCCGCACGATTTTATGATACCGTATCGTCCATCCCTTATGAACTCAATATCATTAAAAGGAATGTTCTCGTCATTACCGAAGCGTTAAACATCCCGTACAATGAAAACGATATTCTCAATAAAGAACCTCTTTTTCCTCTCCGTGACAAACCGAAAACTTTGAGTGAAACAAAAAATATCGCCTGCGTGATCGGGGCTTCGTGGCCGAGTAAATGCTATCCCAAAGAGCATTTTGCCGCACTTTGTTCGCAATTGCCTTATCCCTGTCATCTGATCTGGGGAAGCGAAGCCGAGAAACTCGATGCGCAATGGATATGCGAACAGACTTCCAATGCCAAAGTCGCCCCGAAAATGTCGCTGGGTGAACTGGTCAGTTTTATCGGACATTGCGATCTCACGATCGGCAATGATACAGGCCCTACCCACATGGCATGGGCGATGAACAAAGCCTCCATTACCCTCTTCGGTCCTACCAATGAGCGGATGATCTTTCCGACAGAGATCAATATCGGGATCAAATCCCCCTCTTCGGTCAATATTCTTAAAATCAACCGCAACGATTTTTCGATTCAAGAAATTGACCCGCAGACGGTGCTTCAAAAAGCCAAGGAACTTTTATCATGATCCTATTTCGTCTCTTTTTACTTTTAGACGCGGTATTGATGAAATTGCCCTCTTCATGGCGCAAAAGGCTTTTTACCTCATTGGCGGCACTCGTCCATCGTTTGGCGGGAAAACGTAACCTCATAATTCGGCAAAATTTGGATTTTGCATTCCAAGAGACCCTCACCTCTCATGAAAGAGCAGAAATCGAACGCTATTGCTACCGCAATCTGGGATTGAACCTTTTACAGGTCATGGAAAACCGGCACGCTACCTCTGAGTATTTTTCCAAACGCATCCGATTCGAAAATCGTGAAAAAGTAGATGCCCTTTTGGCGGAAGGGAGAAGTATGATTTTTATCTCTGCCCATTTCGGGAACTGGGAAATAGGAGCAACGGCCCTTTCTTTGCTGGTAACACCCACGACAGCAATCTATAAGGGATTTAAGCGGGCCGAATTTGACCCCTATCTTCTGGAGTCACGTACCCGTCACAGAATGAATCTTGCCGAAAAAAGCGGAGCACTCAAACATATGGCCAGAGCTCTAAAAAACGGTCAATCAATCTCTTTGATGATTGATCAGTCGAGTAATCCGCGAGACGGAGTCGCCGTCGATTTCTTCGGACATCCGACCTATCACTCCTCTACGCCTGCCGTTTTATCCTACAAATACAATGCTCCGATCGTTGCCCTCTATATCAGCAGCGAAGATGAAGAAAATTTTGTTATCCGTTTTGAAGAACCGATCGAAGTGCAAAGCGATGACAAAAGTTCTATCACCGAAGCGACTCAACGGCAAGTCGCCACTTTGGAACACATTATCCGACGCTCCCCGAAACATTGGTTTTGGTGCCACAAGCGCTGGAAGAATGAATATAACGAAATTTACGCCGGATAAGCCGCCTGAAGCGCTTTATATAAATCATCCGGCGTCATATCGGGATTGGCTTCCCACGCACCTTTCATTACGGCGTTATCTTCCAAACCGTTCCAGATTTTAATATAGCTTCCCTCTTTGTATCCGTGATCCTGACGGAACTGATTGAGAATATTTTTACCGACATACAAGCGGTATAGCTGTGTTGCGTTCAAAGCACCGAGATAAGCAAGATCAAAAAACTCTTCGATCAATGCTCCGATCATCTCCGGAGTGATCGGAATCAATGAAAGTCGCATAACATTCTCGATCTTTGTCATCAGGATATCATCGGTGCCGAATGTCAACGCTGCATCGGTACTGAGTTTTTGATATTCCGGTGTTTGGGTGATACGCTTCGCCAACTCTTCGACGCTCTCCGCTTTGCTGATATAGGCAAATTCCAACACCAGACTCATCACGAAATGCCATACATCGACGATCTCGATTTGAAGATTTTCATAATCGGTCTCTTGGGCGATACTTTTCCAGTGTTTCCATCCGAACGAATCGATCATCTCCGCCGACTCCATGTAAATACAGCGGCGCCAGTTGATCTTTTTGCCGTTTTTCGTAACCCCTTTCTCCCAGCCTGTTCCGTTGGTCGCATCGTTCAATTTTTGTTGGAGTTCTAACATACAAAGTAATTTATTCATATTTATCCTTTAAAAAGTTTCTAATTATACGGTAATATTTCATCCATGCAAAAGATCAACTGTCATAAATGTATCTACTATTTTGTCACATGGGAAGCGCATCAGCCTCACGGATGCAAGGCGTACGGCTTTAAAGCAAAATTTCTCCCCTCCCAGGTCGTCCTCAGTTCCAGCGGTGCACCTTGTTCTTACTTTACTCCGAAAAAGAGCGCTTCCAACTGATTTTTTTACCGAATCCCAAAGTATTATCAGTCATTTTCACCTCATCGAGACGTATTGTCCATAATGTCGGGTTCATGATTCTCGCATACGGAAACGCCTCAAAATATAACTCGGCACTTTGTTTTTCAGCCTTTTGTATCACTCCGGCAAACTGTATTCCCTGAATCTTTCCGAGTGTTTTCGTCTCCAACGCCACCGTTCCGGCGACATGAGCATTTTTTAGCACATTGCCCATATGCTCCGTCATCTCATCCGATGCAACGATAAATCCCTGATTTGCTTCATCGTATGCATAAAACATCGAACAGCACCATAGCCTCTCTCCCGCCGTCGCAAGGGAGAGAAGATGATGTTTTTTGATAAAAGAGTCTATTTTTTTATCCACGCAGCGCTCCGCTTAGTTTTTCCAGCGCATCTTCTAACACCACGGTAGGAACGGCAAAATTTAGCCGCATAAAGCCCGATCCCTCTTTGCCGAAACTAAGACCGGGGCTTAGCCCCAGTCCCGCTTTGTGGACAAAAAACTCTCTTAACTCCCGATCACCCAGCCCAAGCTCCCTGCAATCGAGCCATGCCAGATAGGTCGCTTCGGGGGGGCGGAACCGTATAACGGGATTTTTACGGCACCACTCTTCGATTAAACGAACATTTCGGCTCAAGTGATCCATCACGTTACGATGCCATGGCCCGCCGTACGTATAGGCCGCTTCAAACGCAACGTGAGAAAGTGCCGCGCCGTCTCCGAAGTGGACGCGCTGACGTTCCTCTTCGTACGCTCTTTGGAGGGTGTCGGATGCGATGCATACGGTCGAAATCGAAAATCCCGCCATATTAAACGTTTTCCCCGGTCCTATCAATGTAACGGTATTCTCTGAAAGCTCCAAAGAGAGTGATGCCATCGGAATATGCGTATGCGGTTTATAGACTATATCGCAATGGATTTCATCGCTGATAATGCGGATACCGTGTTCAAGACAAAATCTACCTAAGAGGGTGAGCTCTTCACGACTCCATACCCGTCCGATCGGGTTATGGGGGGAGCAGAACAATAACAGTTTGGTTTTCGAAGTGATTTGGGTACGCAGCTGTTCCAAGTCAAAGTGATATTTCCCTTCCACATCCGGTTTGAGCGGATGGAGGATAAGATGGCGGTTATTCTCTTTGACCATACTGTAAAACGGCGGATAGACGGGATCCATAACGATCACCTCATCACCCTCTTCGCTCAAAGCCCGGATCGCGCATCCGATCGATGCCACCACCGATGGGGAATAACTGAGCCATTCGCGTTTGATTTCAAACGAGTGGTGTTCTCTCATCCACGCTATTTGAGCCGCATAGGCGGAATCCGGCATAATCTCATATCCGAATATCGGATGGTTTAAACGCTCTTTGAGCGCTTCCAAGACACACTCAGGGGTCGCTATATCCATATCGGCAACCCACATCGGCATCACCTCTTCGGTATGAAAGAGCTTTTTTCTCAGGGTGTATTTTTCAGCATTGGAATTGCTTCGATCGATGAAACGAAACTCATCCATACCGTTTTTTCCACCGTTCATACATCTGCTCGATACGAGCATATTTTTCGGATTCAGTTTCCCCATCACCGACGACGTAACGAAATCCCGCATGCTGGATAAAATGGCGTCGGAACGCATAGCGCGACGATCGGAGTATTTCGTTCCCCGTCGAGATCCATGAGCCCCCTTTGATCAGATTGTGTTTTCCGTCAAACGTCGGCTCGGAGAAATCGTCATACCACGGGTGGGTGAAAAATCCCTTAAACGCGTCCATCTGCGTTTGGGTCCACTGCCACACATTGCCCGCAACATCGTAGAGTCTGCCGTGGGCAAACGTATCGACGGGTACCGATGAGGCTGCGTGGGCAAGATTGATATTGGAGCGCGTATCATCGAAAAACTCTTCTCCAACTCCACCCTCTTGCGCCATCACGGCCCATTCATCTTCGGTCGGGAGGCGGTAAACTTCCCCATCCTGAGCACTTTTCCATCGGCAAAACGCTTCCGCTTCGAGGGCATTCACCTCGACCGGCCAGTTGAGGGGCATATCGATTTCGGCACTCAGTGTACGGAATTTATAGCTTCCGTCCTCCTGCAAAACCCAAAACGGCGGACAGAGCGCTTGACGGATCTGTAGATATTTCAGCCCCTCTTCATCCCACCAACGCGGTGTTGTGTACCCCCCAGCCAAAACGAATTCCATATATTCGCCGTTGCTGACGAGATATTGTGAAGCCTGAAACGCTTTAACCTGCGCTTTGTGTTCTCCGTATTCGTTATCCCAGCCGTACAATCCGTGATCACCAGACCCTTTCCCCAGCTGTATGTCACAAGCCTCAAATCCGACCAATCTGTTTTGCGGAGAAACATCTTGTATCGGACAAATCGGGAAATCCTTATGGGATCGGACAAACTGAAGCGGCATCTGCCGATGGAGTACGCTGGAAGTTTCGATATGGATACGTTCATGCTCTATCCCCATCCAAATCGCCCAAAACGGATCTTTTTGGGTGATAGGTAAACTCATCGGCATTGAGGTGATCAGTTCATCCACCATAGTCCTGACGTGTTTGCGATATTCTCGTACGTCATCGATACTCGGCCATTTGAGCGTATCGCTGGCGGCATCCCACGTCATCTCATCGACACCGACGGCAAACAGCTGCTCAAAATGGGGATTGATCCGCTCACGCAGCGCCCCGGATGCAACCAATTTGTTAACGTAAAAAATTGCCGTGTGTCCGAAATAAAAAATCATCGGATGGCGTGTCGGTTCGGATTGGCGGTAAAAAACCTCATCGGAAATCAACAGCTCGAATAGCGACTCAAACAAATCGTAGCTTTGATGAAAATAAGCTCTCAGCTCTTCACGTTTGGCAGAAATATCATCCCCGTCCACTCGCGGTGATTTCATCTGTCTATGCAACACTCATCAATCCTTTTCCGTTTTAATTGTATTTTATCCTATTTCGATCGAGTAACACATTATTCTTCTGTATCAGACCTGAGTGCTTTACTCAGGATTCTAATACAGAATTAGAAAAAAATATTATAATACATCACATTATCATCACATCCGAATGAACGTAGACTCTTTAAATCCGTTTTTTTTAACTCCAACTATTTTGCAACATATTTGCAACACTAATCTGGAACAATGAAACACGAATATCAAACTTTCTTTACATTCTTTTTATGAGGATTGGATATAAAACAATGGTTAAAAATATAAAGGATTTTTATGTTCAATAATGCCCTTCATCATCTCAGCATCCGGCAGCGGATGCATTATCTGGTCATCACAGCAACCTTATCGGTCATCGGAGCCGCCGTTTTTGTCTATTTTGCCCTTAGCAGCATTGAGTCCAAATACGACGATTTACAGAAAAACTCTACCCAAGGGGCTTTATTGGCCCTTGAAATCGAAAAAGACATCAACTACGTCAGCCGTACCAGCCGAGATATTATGCTGGGGGGAAGCTACGATAAAAACATCGTCAAACTCGGAGAACGGATCGAAAATGTCCATACGGCATTCACTAAACTGGAACAAACATCAACCGATGAAAAATCCAAAACGTTGATAGAAGAAGCCAAGAAAAGTACAATCCAGTTTCTGGACAACTCCTTTGCTATGATGAAATCGCTGGATCCGGGTTCCATCACCGCCAACAGTGCCGAAATATATGCCAAATACAAAAAAGAGTTTACCCCTATCGCCGAGGCGTCGCGTGATGACTTTGAAGAGGTTCTTAAAATAAAGCAGGATGCATTGGAAAGTGCTTCGGCCGATTTGCACAACGAGATCAGCTTTTATAAGCTCTTCGTACTCGTTTCAGGGATCGCCGTAGCTATTGTCATTTTTGCTTTTGCCACCCTCATTCAGGCCTCTATAATATCAGCGTTGGAAAGTTTTACCCGTGTCATCAAACAAGTGTCCGAAGGTAATTTTTCCGATACCCATATCAATGCAAGTCCCGGAACGGAACTTGGAATCATGGCGGATGCGCTCCAACAGCTCCTTATGCAAATTGAGAACTTTATCTCTCAAATCAATATCTCTATCACCAATGCCACCGTCGGCGATTTTTCCCATCCGATCAGCGATGAGGGGATGCACGGAGCATTTGTCGATGCGATAGGCCATGTCAAAGAGAGCATCGATATCATGAAAGATCAGGAGCTGAAAAAACGGCGCGATGCGATGAATGCACAGCTCAGTCATCTTAATATCCAAGTCACTGAAAGCCTCAGCGTCATTCAGCATGATTTGCATAACAATATTCAAAATCTCAAACAAGTCACCTCGGCAACCGAAGATGCGGCGACCTTAGCCGACGGAAGCCGTCAAACTATCAGCGAGATTATTTCCGAACTGGGGAAATTGACCGAAAAAGTAGCCAATAACAACGAAGCGATTTCACATATCTCCGGCCGGGCTGCCGAAATCACTTCGATTATCGAGTTTATCACCGATATAGCCGATCAGACCAATCTATTGGCACTGAATGCGGCGATCGAAGCGGCACGTGCGGGAGAACACGGACGCGGGTTTGCCGTTGTTGCCGATGAAGTCCGTAAACTTGCCGAACGTACCCATAAAGCAACAGGAGAAATATCGGTATCGATCAATTCGTTGCAGCAGGACATGAGTGATATTCAATCCAGCGCCGAAGAGATGAACAGTGTCGTAGAGAGTTCCAGCGAGAAAATCAATAATTTCGAGCACACGCTCATCCGTCTCAATGAGAGTTCGTCCCGTATTGTCGGCTCTTCATTCAAAATGGAAAACAGTGTCTTCATCGTATTGGCGAAAATTGAGCACATTCTCTACAAATCACGTGCCTATAACAGCATTATGACAAGTGAGCAGGCACTGGAGACGATGGATACGCATCAATGTCAAATGGGACAATGGTATGACGATGAGGGGAAACGCCGTTTCGGCAATACGCGCAGCTACTCCCAATTAAGAATACCGCATACGCTCGTACACGAAAAAGCCAATGAAAATCTAAATTTTGTCCATTTATACAAAGAAAAATCGATCGATCACGCACCGAAAATCATCGCAAATTTTGAGGAGATGGAAAAAGCATCGCATGAGTTGTTTGTTCTGATGGATACTATGTTATCGGAAGCCTAAGAGTTTTTAATCCTAAGAGCAGTCATTTGTATCAACTGCTCTTATTTTTATCTTTGTAGTGATTATTGCAAACGATCCATCGAGTTCAGCACCTCACTCATTTTATCATCAACCGTTCCGACATACTGAGTCAAATTCATCATCTCATCCATGTTTTTATTCAGTGAATCACTGTTGTCATTAATGGCTTGAATAAGGATATTGATAGTAGCAGAGGTCTCAGCCAAACTTTTCTGGGTACGTTCGGCAAGTTTACGGACTTCATCGGCAACAACGGCAAACCCGCGTCCGTGTTCTCCCGCACGTGCCGCTTCGATCGCCGCATTCAGTGCCAATAAATTGGTCTGATCGGCTATATCGCCGATAGTGGTCAATATCTGTTTCGTCTCTTGGGCATTACCCGCCAAGGTTTGGAGGTTATCGGAGAGTTCATGCTCTTTGTTGGCAACTCTTTGTATCCGTTCTACAGTCGTATTAATCATGCCGTTGAGCTCCACAAACTCTTTTGCACGGAGAGATTCCAGCGTATCTTTCAGCTGTTTCGTATTGTTGTTCAGCACCTCTTTGGCTTCGTTGTTTTGCGTCTCCATCGATTGTAATGCTGTACCCAATGCATTGATTTTCTCCAGCATTTCGGCCATTTTGCCTTCGACACCGACCGACGCGCGTGTAGAGAATTTCCCTTCGCTTAGTGCCCCTAAAACATTAATCGCCTGATCGAGATTTTTTTCGGTCGCATCAAGCATTGCATTCATCGTTTTACGGAGCAAATGGACATGCGGCGTTTTGGTATCGCTGGCGACACGGCACATAAAATGGCCTCTGCGGACCTTATCGGCAAGCAGTACCATTTCACCCGCGACCTTGGTATCCTGTTCCAAAATCAATTCGTGGGTTTTAGCCAGATGACTGAGTTTCTCTTCCATACTGCCGGGTTGTGCCGGATGAGGCTCCATTTGATTGCGTTTGAACTGCATCAGTTCTTCGAGTTCGGCTAACTGTTTGATTGCTTCGTTCCCAGACGAAACGGAGGCGGTATTTAACCCTATAGCTGTTCCCATAAGTATTACCATAGCTATTGCAGAAACCCATGCAGAGTTAACCGTCACGGCTAATACGACTCCAAAGATGCCTAAAATAGATAAAATAATTATTTTTGTGCTGTTTTTCATATGTATAGTATCCCTTAATTAACGCATGGTTTTGTAAAGCGCTTCGGCTTTTTGTATCTCTGCCGTGGAAGCTTTGCGGCGGCATGACATATAGCCCCCCTCACCCTCTCCGCACGCGATGTTGGGATAAACCGTCGCAAATACCCAGTAAAACCCGCCGTTTTTGGTTTTATTTTTTACGTACCCTTTCCATACCTTTCCGCTTTTAACGGTATCCCAAAGATCTTGGAACGCCGCTTTAGGCATATCGGGATGTCGGACGATGTTATGCGGTTTGCCGATCAGCTCTTCGAGAGTGTATCCCGCAATGCTGCAAAAATCCTCATTGGCAAAAAGTATTTTCCCTTTTGCATCCGTTTGTGATACCAAAAAATCGGTATCTTTTAGTATTTGCTCCATCTTTATCCCTTTTTGATATTTATGCTGTTCCCAATACAGCCGAAAGTTTCTCTTTTAAAACCTGAGGTGTAAACGGCTTAACGATATAGTTGTTTACTCCTGCTTTTAGTGCGGTGATTACTTCCGCTTTACCGCCCTCTGTCGTAACCATGATAATCGGCAAGTCGGCAAAACGCGCATCCGCACGTACTTTCTTGACCAATTCCAATCCGTTCATCTCCGGCATATTCCAGTCGGTAATCAGCATCCCCATGTCCGGATTCTCATTGAGAACCGACCACCCTTGTACTCCGTCCTCACCTTCCAAAACATCTTCATAGCCGAGCCGAGAGAGTGTGTTTTTAATAATCCGGCGCATAGTCGAACTATCATCTACGACCAATAATTTCAATCTGCATCCTTCTTCTCTTGATTATATTTTCGCATCAATGGCAGTATACGGATCAGACACCGCTCTTTGAAACGACCCTCTTTCGATAATTTTTCAAGTGCCCATCCACTTTCATACATGCAGACAGCCGCATCGGATATTCTTAGCCGATGTATTGAAAAGCGTGCGCCTGGAACCCGCTAAATTTTTGTGCCTTATTTAACAATAATAACGCATAATGCCTCAATTGTCTTAAATTTTCGGCGACCTGCCGCACATGAGTATTTTGACATGGTATCAATGGAAAGTTATTTTTCGGTTATTTTATGTGAAGTTAACAGGAAATGTTTAGTCTGTAGAAATTTTGTAGCCTAGATTTTTTACGGTTACGATAGAGTCTTCACCAATTTTTTCACGGAGTTTTTTCATAAGTGTTTTGACACTTCTCTCAGAAATCAGTTCACCGTTCCATAGCGAATATTCAATTTGGGTCTTGCTCAAAACAGAATGTTTGTTTTTTAATAATAGGGTGAGCAGTTCAAACTCTTTTTTCGTTAATAAAATCATCATATCGTTTTGGTACACTGTTTTATCCCCCAAATCGACATGAATACCGTTTGGAAGATAATGTATGTTTCTTTCAGCGCGCTGTTTATTGAGATTTTCACTTTTTTCTCTGAACATTTTTTGACAAAGTTCTAAAACTTTCTCAATTTGGATCGGTTTGATTAAGTATTCGGTGATATTTAACGGAATGACTCTCAGCAGTGTTTCGGAATCCGAGTGTGCCGACATAAAAATTACCGGCGTATTAAAGTCCAGTTCTCGTATTTGTTTGACGAAATCGACCCCGTCTTGATATGGCATACGCATATCGGTCAGGATAATATCTATTTTTTTGGACAAAATACAATCCGATGCTTCGTACCCGTTTGTAGCCGTTATAACATTTTTAAAATAGCGTTTTAAAACATTGACGAGAGAAGCCAATGCCGCCTTTTCATCTTCAACGATCAGAATTGAATAGTTTTTTAACTCTTCGTAAAGTGGCTTGCTTGTTTCCAAAATATATCCCCTTTCTAACGTATCATTGATCTTGAAGTGTACGCGGCAAGATCAGAATAAATTTCGTAATCCCGTTAAACGTATCCGTTTCAAACATCAATTTTGCATTCAGGTGGCGTTCACACAGGATTTTACAAATGTAAAGCCCCAAACCGACCCCTTTTTCTTTAGTCGTGTAATACGGTTCAAAAATACGACCCGCAATCTCTGCACCTATTCCTCCCGCCCGATCGGAAACCTCAATTCGAATCGACGTCTCTGAGGCGTTAAGGGTTATAGTGATCGTATTGCGGAGCCTTTTATCTTCCGGACGGAGTGCTTCAATCGCCTCTTTCGAATTGGATATCAGATTGAGAAGAATCTGTTTGACTTCGGAAGGATAGGTTTTAAACCTAAAGGCATCTTGATCTTCACCTGACTCTACCCCCCCGAAACCGTCTCCATAGCGCACTTGCAATCTTACATTATAGGCTTCCAGCTGTGGTCGGTATAACTCTTCAATTTCGCTCACCAGTTTAATTGCATTGCATTCAACAGCCACCTCTTCTTGAATAAAAAAACTTCGAAATTCATCTATCGTTTTTGACATATGAAGAAGCTGCCCCATGATCTCATTTTGAGACTTCTTAAAATAACTCTTTTCAAGATCATCATTCTCAAATGCCAAAACGAGATCCTGAATAATCAGACCGATGGAATTGAGAGGCTGCCGCCACTGATGAGCGACCGTACCCAGCATCTCACCCATTGCGGCAAGTTTGGATTGGTGAATCAACATCGTTTCATTCGACTTCTCTCTTCGTTCTAGCTCTCGAATATGGGTAAGGTCTCGAATACTTCCGATAAAAAATATTTTATCATTAATCCGCATATGCGTTACGATCAATGAGATAGGAATAAGGGTTCCATCAGACTTTAGGGCATCAAAATTCCGTTCTTCATGCTCCATTCCCTTTTTCTTGGATGTATCATTGCGTATAAACCCGTCATGCAAAGAGTGGTACGGCTCCGGAATAATTATATTGACATTTTTTCCGATCAACTCATCATCTTTATATCCGAATAGACTGCATACCTGATTATTAATCCGTTGTATGGTCCCCCATTGGTCAATAACAATCACCGCATCGAATACACTGTTCAAGAGTGTCGACAGATATATTTTCCCCTCTTTAATTTTTGTTTTTTCTTCATCTATCCGACGGATATAGAGTCGTATCATCCGGATAAGCGGAATCACGATCAAAGCCAATGATGTCAAAACGATCAATACGAACTGCAGATTTTTTTGAAAAAACAATTTGAGAACCGGCTCATGCGGGTGATATAATGCCCAGAGTTTCTGCCCGAACATGTTGAGAGGAACCGCTACCGTATCGTTGTTGATCCAGTGATAGTGTGTATTCCCAAATGATTCAAGCTCAAAAGGAGATAAACCGAAATATTCAGCCGCTTTTCTGGATGGGCGTTGATAGCGTGACCACTCCCATTTCTTATCAGGATGGATTAAAAAGTATCCGTCGCGATCGATGAGCATCAGCTCATTGTTTGTGTAATGCAGCAAGTTTTCAATCCAATCTTGCATATAGAAATTAATCACAACAATCCCGGTTTTCATTCCATTGTTATAAACCGGCATTCCGATCCTCAGCGTCGGATTAAAAGGAACATCGAGTTTGCCGTGTTCGATATTCAGATCAAAGTCCGAAAATCCTATGGAACCTTCGGAAAGCTGCATAAACTCCTGAAAATAGTAACGATTTGCTTTATTCTGAAGTTCATCCTTCACAATACGTTTGATTGTTCCGTCTCGAAGCCGATCAACCCGTACCAATTCATTGCCGAAAGTATCAATCAGACGTACCTGCATAATTTCATAATGTCCTTTCAGGACATCGTAAAAAAGAGATTCCGTATCCATTCGATCGGTCGGTTCATAGTATTGGACGTTCGGATGCTCTGAGAGCATCTTAATTAGAGATTTCTCCTTCTTTTCAAAATCTTCAATATGAAAATGTGTAATCGCATGCTGCTGCATTATCAATGCGAGTATTCGGGAACGGGTATCGTTATAAATCGCCCATGCACCGACTAAGAGTACAAGCACCGAAAGAAATACCCCGATCCAAACATGTCGTAAAGAAGTGTTCACGATAACCTTTTCCGTTAATTCTTCGTAAAATATCTCTTATTTTACTGACTTTAGACATTTTAAACCTTTAAGCCGTGCCCGCGACTCACATAAATATGTAAAACCCGTCTTTGGACAGAAAACTGCCGTAAAAGGAGATGGAATTCTCACCGTTATCTTTTATGTTATAATCATTACGGTAGGGAATTGAACTCTGCATCTAATCACCGGGCAAACAATTGGACTCTTATAAAAAATACAACAGTTACAAAGCTTTTACGATTGAAACCATTATCCTTAACGAGCCGCTGGCGTTTGATCTTTATATCAATAATTCAAGCCGTTTGGTTAAATTTATAAAATCAGGGGATACATTATCCTTTGATAAAAAAGAAAAACTTCTCCAAAACGGGGTCGATCATTTTTATCTTTCTTCACACCATTCCAAAGCGTTTGACACATATCTTACCAACCATCTCGGGACGGTACTCAGTTCTCCGTATCTCAACAAGAAGCAAAAATCCAAAATTATCTATTCTTCGGCGATTCATATCATGCAAGATATGTTTGAAAGCGATATTTCCCAATCTAAAATTATGATTGCCAAAGATATCATGACCGAAACGGTCAAACAAATCATTTCCAATAACGTGACAGCCGCTTCAATTTTGCAGCTCAGTACACACGACTATCAAACCTATTCGCATTGTGTAAATGTCGCCCTCTACTCGATCGGAATGGCCCATGAACACGGTTTGGATGAAGCAATGATACACAAGATCGCATCCGGAGCAATTTTACATGATTTGGGAAAATGCAAAATTGATCAGTGCATTATCAATAAACAGGGCAAGCTGAGTTTAGATGAATTTGAAGCAATGAAAGAGCATCCTCAGTACAGCTACGAAACCCTTATCAGCAATGGAGAAACCTGTCCTGAGACACTGGAGATTGTCTTAAATCACCACGAAAAGCTTGACGGAAGCGGTTACGCAAGAGCCCTGAGAGAAAAAGAGATTTCATTTGCGGCACAGATTGTGACCATTGCCGATATTTTCGATGCGCTTACCTCCAACCGTTCCTATAAAGAGGCGGAAAGTTTCTTCAACGCACTTAAAATAATGAAAGAGGAGATGAAAGAACAGCTTAATATTAAACTGGTTGACTCTCTCATTAAAATGATGGGAAAAGCCTAGTTCCAATTAATCATGATAACAGTTTCGGATTTCTAAAAATTCATCAAGATTATTCAAAAGCAAGTCAACGAGTACGGGATCAAAATGTTTTCCTTTTTGTTCGTGAAACAAATCGATAATTTCCTCCAAGGTCCACTCTTTTTTATAAGGACGTTTACTCCCAAGCGCATCAAAAACGTCGGCTACTGCTACAATACGGCCGTACATATGGATCTCTTCTCCCGCCAATCCGTAAGGATATCCGCTTCCGTCATATTTTTCATGGTGTTCTTTGGCAATGATTGATGCCGCTTTCAGAATACTCCGTTCTGATCCTGCGAGTACATTTGCTCCGATAATGGCGTGTGAACGCATGATGTTCCATTCATCTTCATCTAACTTCCCCGGTTTGAGCAAGACTGCGTCGGGAATCGCAACTTTTCCTATGTCATGCATCGGTGAAGCCATTGCGATAAGTTCGGATTCTTCATCATTTAATCCGGCTTTATATGCCAATAATTTTGCATATTCCGCAACCCGGCGGACATGGTTTCCGGTCTCTTTATTTCGGCTCTCTCCGATCTCTCCCATCTTGTAAATAATCTCGCTTTGGGTTGACTCAATTTCTTGATGGAGATGGATCTCCTCTGTGACATCACACATCAAATGAAGATGCTCAATGATAGTTCCCTCTTTATCCGCGATAGGATAGATAGTTGTATCAGTAAAAAAGTGTTTACCGTTTTTACCGATATTTTCAAACATGCACTTTACAATTTGCTTTTTTGCCAACTCTCCTTGAATCCGTTCACAATCTTTATTCTCGTGATGTTTGTGTGTTCTAAGTGTTGAACATTCGATGCCGATGACATCCGATTCTTCGTATCCGCTGATCTCGCAAAATGTTTTATTGACAAATGTGATAATGTTATCGGTATCTGTCCGAAGCATTGCGAGCGTACTGCCCATCGCATCTTCGTACTGATGCGCAAGCAGTTTGATATCTTCAATATTATCGGATGTCAGTTTTAGATCATTTGCCATACGTTCTTTATACTCTTCGCTTGACGTAACATCCCGGCGGATGGCAATGTATTCGATGATATTGCCGTTTATATCACGTATTGGGTTGATAATGCTTTCAACCCAATACGCTGATCCGTCTTTTTTCCTGTTTTTAACGATCCCTTCCCACACATTGCCTGCTAATATCGTTTCCCACATCTCTTTGAATACTTCTTTCGGCATATCGGGATGGCGCACGATATTGTGGAGCATTCCGATCAGTTCAGCATAGCTGTATCCGGAAATTTCACAAAACTTATCATTGACAAATGTGATAATCCCCCGCTTATCGGTTTTAGAGACGATAGAACTTCTATCCACCGTATCTTTATATTCTTGGAGCAGCTGCCGCTCGCACTCGATCTCTCTGGATTTGCGTTTGGAATCGATCCAAAAATCGATTTTCAGCAGAAGCTCTTCCGGGACAAAAGGTTTGAGGAAAAACTCCGTCGCCCCCTGTTTGATTAATTTGGCAACCGTTGAAGCATCGTATCTCCCCGTTAGGATAAATACGGGGGTCTCAAAAGTCATGCTGTTTTTTTTCAGATACTTCAACACCTCTTCTCCGTTCATGTCGGGAAGTTCAAGATCGAGTAAAATAAGATCGAAGCGCTGCGTATTAATACTTTTGATAGCACTCTCCCCGTCAACAGCCGTATGGATACGATAATTGCGCGGTTGTAATAACATGGAAACATGCCCTCTCACAACGGTAGAATCATCCACGATCAATATATTGTAATTAGTATTTTCAGCAATCGCTTTGAGTGTCGTATCAATCTCTTGAATCACAAAATGAAAAGGGTCGTTTTTAGATAAATACCCGAGCACACCGTAGCGAAACCACTCATTACGTCGTTCTTTATCCGGATCAGACGTATAAACGACAATTTTTAGTTTTTGCTTCGTACTCAATCGTTCAAGCAATTCTTCACCCTCACCGTCGGGCAAATGCAAATCCAAAACCACTAAATCAAAACTATCGGATTCTAATGCGCTCAAAGCATCTGAAAGTGTAAAGGCGCTGGAAACGGTATATCCTAAAGCCTTTATTCCATTACCAAGGGCATTGTTAAAAAATGCGGAATCTTCTATGATAAGTACCGAACCGACAGTTCGGTCATTGGCTATGTGATTGTTTTTACATAAATTCATTTCACTAAAACTTTCTAATACATAAATTTTTATGCTTAATTATAAACAAAAATATTAACTTTATAAGGTTATTTTTCGGTTATTTAATAATGAATATACTAGAAAGTTTACTGGTCGGAGCGACCTGACTCGAACAGGCGACCTCTACCACCCCAAGGTAGTGCGCTAGCCAAACTGCGCTACGCCCCGACAAAAAAAGAAGAATAGAAGAATAATAAATAGCTCTTTAATTCCAACTAAAACGCCCGCAGGGTATACTCACTGTATGAAAACATTCACGCCGTCTCTTTTATCTCCGTTTACAAACGTTACCGCCGTATTTACGACGCGGCACGGCGGTGTGTCGAAAGTTCCCTATACCAGCGCCAATCTTGCCTTTCATGTCGGAGACAATCCAAATGATGTCATGCAGAATCATGATCTTTTGGCCCGATCACTCGGCTATGAACGGAGTCGGCTCATCCATATGCGCCAAATCCATTCCGATCGGATCGTTGTAGCGGATGAAACCTGCACATTCGATACTCCGCCCGAATGCGATGCCCTTATCACAAACATTCAAAACACCCCGCTTATGGTGATGAGCGCCGACTGCACCCCGATTCTCATCTACGATCCGCTCAATCGTGCAATCGGTGCGGTTCATGCGGGACGTGCCGGAGCGCTCAATGCCATCTTGCCCAAAACGCTTGAGCGAATGGCGCAAATATACGGAACAACAATCGACGATGTGCGGATCAGCATGGGCCCTTCTATTCACGGATGCTGCTACGAAATCAATCCGAATATCGCGGCTGAAGTAGAAGAAAAAGGATATTATGAAGCACTTAGGAGAGAAGGGGAAAAACTTTTTTTGGATGTCAATACCGTTTTACGGCAGCAGTTAACCGCGCTGGACGTACCGCTTAACAACATCGAGGTTATCAATGAGTGTACAGCCTGCCGCCATGACACTTATTTTTCGTATCGCGCCGATCGGCAGCATACAGGGCGCATTGCCGGAGTTATACTTCTTCGCTGACCTTTTGCGCGAGTTGCTCAGGGAGAAGACCCAAAAATTCCTCCACAAGCTTGGTATTTCCGTGTTTGATAAATTTATCATCATATTCGAAGCTGATAACCTGTACATCGCTGATCTTCGCTTCACTGAGCCACTCTAACAAAGCGCTTGCCACGCCGCCGAGACGTGCCGAATCACTAAAGACGTACCAACGCTTGTGACGGTGCGCCATCAGCTCTAACATCTCCTCGTCCAAAGGCTTTACAAAACGAAGATCCAGAAGCGAAGGCTTCGACTCCATCATCTCGATTGTTTGGGCCGCACGTCCGACGCCGTTTCCGTATCCGATAAAGAGGATATCGGAGTTATTGGAGATCAAAAGGTGCGATTTACCCGTCTCAAACGGAACCGATTCGGGGAGATCGGCTTCCAAAAACGCCCCTCTCGGATAGCGGATCGAACACGGATGGTCATACCCTGCGGCATACGCAACGATTTGATGAAACGATTTTTCATCCCGCGGAGCACACAGCGTCATATTGGGAATCAGGCGTAAAAAACTGATATCAAATGCCCCTTGATGGGTCTCTCCGTCTTCGCCGACGATTCCGGCTCTATCCAGAGCAAAAACGACCGGCAGATCCATCAGACACACATCGTGGATCACCTGATCGAATCCCCGCTGCAAAAAGGTCGAATAGATGGTACAAAACGGCTTAAATCCCTCTTTTGCCAATGCCCCCATAGAAGTTACGGCATGCTGTTCGGCAATCGCCACGTCCCAAAAACGCTCCGGAAATTTTTCCATCAACTCGCTCATACCCGTTCCGCTCGGCATTGCGGCGGTAACCCCTACGATTTTATCATTTTTGAGTGCTTGGGACATTAGGGCATCAGCATAAATCTGAGTAGCGCTTTTGGCTGAACTTTTAGCGTTAGCCGTACCGCTTTTGAGGTCAAACGGGGATACTCCGTGCCATTTTTCATGTTTTCCCTCGGCGATCTCATACCCCTTGCCTTTGATCGTCTGTACATGTACCAGTACCGGTTTTCCCATCCCTTTGGCGATCTCAAACGTATCGATCAACGATTTCAGGTCATGTCCGTCGATAGGGCCGATGTATTCGATCCCCATCTCTTCAAACATAATTCCCGGCGTGATGAGTTTGAACGACTCTTCAAACCGCTTGGCAAGGTAATGTGCCCCCTCCCCGAAATTATCGACGAACTGTTCTGTTTTTCGTTTAAACCGTTGGTAAAACGGGCTTGCCATTGCTGAACTGAGCATCCGGCTGATCGCACCGATCGGTTTTGAAATACTCATCTCATTGTCGTTGAGAATAATCACCATCGGATATTTTCGATCCCCGAGCTCATTCAATGCTTCGTACGCCATCCCCGCCGACATCGCACCGTCGCCGATAACGACGACGGGGATCCGGCTTGATTGTTCATTATTGAGAGCAATGGCTTTAGCCGCACCGACACCCAAAGATATAGAAGTCGAACTGTGCCCCGCCACGAAATAATCCATCGGCGATTCGGAGGGTTTCGTATAGCCGCTAAGCCCGTTGAACTGACGCAGCGTAGAAAATTCTTCCCAGCGGTCACTCAGAAGTTTATGGGCATACGATTGATGGGATACGTCAAAAATAAAGGGATCCTGAGCCGCATTAAAAACTTTATGCATAGCTACTATAATCTCGGTAGCCCCGAGTGTAGAGCTTAAATGGCCGCCGTTGGTACTCACTACTTCTAAAATACGGTTACGAATTTTTTGAGAGAGTTCTTCCAACTGAGGCAATGTGAAATTTTTTATATCCATTGTGATGCACTGTCCTAAAAATAGTTATCTGTTCAAATACTTAATAGTATATAAGTGAATATTTGTAAATGCTTTACGATTCTAGCAACAAGGAACGCTTCAGTCTCTCGTAACGCTTTTTAATCTCTGAGTCGATATTCCCGGCGTCGCTGATTGCGACAACCCCTCCCGGACTGATTGCACGGTCGGACAGCACCTCTACATGGGCTAGCGAGCCCACTTTTTCCGAGATAAATCCGTGATCGGCCGGATTAACCCGAAGCGTTATTTTGGAGGCATCTTTCAACTCTTCAATCAGATCATTGGAGAGTTTTGCCGCTATTTTACCACTGTGTTCTGCAGTTTCAATCCCTATCACCTCTTTGGCGATATCCAGCGCCGTATGGGTCAGCTCTTTTTGAATCGATGAAAGCGCTATCGTAAACTCTGCTGCGGCATTCTCCAATGTTTTTACCGATTGTGCCAGCTGATCATGCGATTGGGCGCTTTGTCCCTCTTTTTGTGCCTTTTCCTGAGCAATACCGGCTTCCAAACCCTCTTGATAGGCAATCTTTTTAGCCTCTTCAAGTGCGCTTACATGTTCTTCCTGGAGTGATTCAAGCCTCATCTGCATTTTGATGACATTGGAACTCATTTCGTCCGCTTTTTTCAGCAACGATTCGATCAATTCATCTTTGGAAGATTTCGATTCCTCCTTGCGGGCTTCCGTAGCCGGCTCGTTGATCGGAATACTGTTCATTTCATGCGCCGCTTCTCCGACACTCATCCCTGAAAGCGATGAAAGAATTTTGAACTGATATTTGCTAATGGAGTGAGCCCCTGCAGCATTCTGCTGAATTACCACATCCATATCGGTTACTCTACCATCTCTTCAGATTCGCCGATTTGTATAACACCCTGATCGGCCAGTGACTGAACGGCATCGACGATTTTACGCTGCGCGGCTTCGACCTCTTTCATCTTAACGGCACCCAGGAACTGAAGTTCCTCGATAAAAGCGTCTTTCGCACGTTGGGACATATTGGCGTAAAACTTCTCTTTGAGCTCTTCGGCGGCATTTTTAAGGGCCAGCATAAGATCGTTTTTATCCACCGCTTTAAGAATCTCTCGGATGCTGTTATTATCCAAATCAACCATATCTTCGAACGTAAACATCATCTCTTTGATCGATGCGGCCAGTTCCTGATCGAGTTGTTCGATTTGTGTGAGGGTCGCTTTGGACGCTTTCGCCCCCAAACGGTTGAAGACATCCGCCACGGCGCGAGGTCCGCCCACTTCGACTTTGTAGCTTGCAAGTGATTCGAGTTTCGATTCCAGGACGGCACTGACCCGCTTGATGATAGAAGGAGAGATATCCCCGAGTTTTGCCATACGCATCGCCACTTCGGCCCGTAAATCATCCGGGAAGATATAAAGGGTCTCCGCAGCGGCAGAAGGGTCCATGTGGGCCAAAATCAACGCAATCGTCTGCGGATGTTCGTTCATAATAAAGTCGGCAAGCTGCTGCGGTTTGATTTTAGAGAGATAGGCAAAGTTCTGAGTCCCCTGCATCGTCTTGCTCAGACGTTCCAGAACTTTTCGGGCTTCCTCCGGCCCTAGCGCTTTGTAAAGGATTTCACGCGCGTAATCCAAACCTCCGGTATTGAGGTATTGGTTTGACTGGATAATGGCATAAAACTCTTCCAAAACCGCGGCACCGATATTTTTCTCGATAGAACGGTTGGATGCAATGTATTTGGAGATTTCGGTAATCGAGTCGACATTCATACGCGAAAAAATGGTGGCGGTGACGTCTTCACCCAGCTGCACGAGCAAGATAGCTACTTTTTGTGACATACTCATTTCATCAAAATTAACTTGCTGTGACTGTGTTAACGTCATTTAGCCCTCCTATCGCTTATGCGGACTATCGGCAGGTATCGATTCTTCATCGATCAAAGCTTGAATCAATGAAGCAATCTCTTCCGGGTGATCTTCCGCAATTTCACGCACTTTTTCCAATAGAACATCGTATTTAAGCTCATCCTCATTGAAGTTTTCACCCAATCCGAGCTGATTTTCCACTTTTTTGCGCATCAACTGTACTTTTTCTGCCAAATCCTCATCCTCATCATCGGCAATTTCCAAATTCGGCTTTTCAAATTCTTCTTCTTCTCGACTAAATTCTAGCATACGTTCGGCAAAAGGGATAATAATTTTCTTATACGCTATAAATAAAATAATTGCAACTAAGATGTATTTGAAAACCGGAGTGAACGGAGCGATATACGTCGAAATGAAAAGCGATGTTTTGGATACGGCATCTTTCGGTCTCATCCCGTCTTTGGACATTTGGAATTCAAAGTTTCGGACCGTTACCTGATCGCCGCGCTGTTCATCGGCACCGATCGATTGTTTAACCAATGCATCGATAGCCTGAATCTGCGTTTCATCCAATGCAATGTACTCAATTTCATCCGTCGGCTGCCCGGAAGCATCTTTTTTCGGTTCATATTTTCCGTCTACGACAACTGCAGCCGTCATCCGCTTGATACGGGCAAACTCCATCTTCGTTGTTGAAACGGTTTTGGATACCTCGTAATTTGTCGTTCCGGTGGTTTTTTCAAATTTTTCACCGCCGCCGCCTGCAAGCCCTTCTACCGGCCCGATATTACTCACGGCTCCCGGAACGCCGCCGACTTGCTGAGGCGCCGCACCTTCGCGTTTCTCTTCAGATGACTGTTCGCTGCGTACCACGTTTTCCGGATCGAATTTTTCGGATGTCGAACTTTGCTCTGAAAAATCGTACTCTATCGTCACTTTGGCAACGACGCGATCTTTCCCTCCGATAAACGGGGCAAGAACATTAATAATTTTCTCTTCCTGCTTTTTCTCTTCTTTGGTTTTATACTGCTGCTGTATGCTAGAGAGTTCGCCCATAGCGCTGGCATCGTCATTATCGCCCAACGTTTCGCCCTCTGCGTTGATCAGTGCTACATTCTCGGGGGTAAGTTTCGGAACCGCGGCAGCTACAAGCTTTTTAATACCGCGGATTTGTTTAGGAGTCAGTTTCCGATCGGGATAAAGCTGAACCATAACTGAAGCGGATGGAGGAACCGCCTCTTCGACAAACAGGGTCTCTTTGGGAAGGGCCAGGGAAACGCTCGATTTTTCGACCGGGGAAAGAGAATCGATTGAACGGGCCAATTCACCCTCTAGCGCACGTCGGAATTTAACCTCTTGATCGAAATTGGTCGCACCGAATTCCTGCTTGTCAAAAAGTTCAAATCCGACGTGCCCCTCTTTCGGAATTCCCAGCGAAGCGATCGCAATACGCTCTTTATACACGACCTCTTTAGGGACTTCGATTACATTTTCGCGAGGAATACGGTAAGGGATTTTGTCTTTTTCAAGCTGCTCAATCACTTTTGAGGCGTCTTCGCCGCTTAATTGTTCAAATAAGACTTGATACCCGTCATTATCCCCCTTCTTTCCTTCGGAAGTATACACAACCAAAAAGACCAAAAAGGCAATAATTCCCGCAACCGCTGTACCGATAATAATCTTTTGTGCTTGGGTAAGCTTTCCGTAAAAAACAACGAGTTGCGAAAAGAGGGTCTTAAAATCCATTGTTACCTATTTTTATACTAAAGAATCAGTGAGCTCAAAAAATCGATCGTTTTGCACCCGCGTTCCGATTGTAACACGAATGGCGTTCAATCCGTAACTGCTTAAATCACGTACAATCATACCCTTTTTTAAGAGTTCTTGCGCAATTTTCGATGAATTTTTTTCTTCAGGAAGCAATAAAGTGACGAAATTGGTATAACTTTCAATCACAGTGATCCCCTTTGCGTGTGCAAATTCTTTGTAACGCTCCATTTGGCTAAAGTTGTCCGCGATACACTCTTGAACAAACAGTTCGTCTTCCAGTGCGACCGATGCCGCTTCTAGCGAAAGGGTCGTAATATTAAACGGAGGACGGACTTTATACAACGCTTCGATGATAGGTGCACACGCGATACCGTATCCTACGCGCATCCCCCCTAATCCGTACGCTTTTGAAAACGTCCCCAAAAAGAGGACATTATTAAAGCGCTTAACCAAATCGCCAGGTTCAACCGCGTACGAAGGGTCTTTGAAACGGGCATACTCCATATACGCACCATCGACAATTACGAGAGTATCATTATCGATTTTTTCGATGAATGAAACCAGTTCACTAGCAAGAAGCCCGTCACCCGTAGGGTTATTAGGGGTGCAAAGAAAAATAATGGACGGTTTGTGTTCTTGGTAAAGTGCATAAAATTCATCCATCTTATGTTCGCGTGACGCGGTGCGGATGATTTGCGCCCCTACTTGTTTGGCGTAAATCTCGTACATCGCAAACGTAACGCTGTTCATCAGTACTTTGCTGCCGCTATGAGCTTTGGCATGAATCGCAAATTCGATAACCTGATCGCTCCCCGCACCGATAATCAGTTCGTTGCTTTGAATACCGTATTTATTCGACAAAGCGGATTTGAGTTTAACCATTGAATCATCGGGATAGAGTGCCATATTATCGATTATAGCGCGCACCGCGTCTTTCACTTTCGGCGAACACCCGAACGGATTTTCATTACTCGCCAATTTGACGATTTGGTCTTTATCGATACCGTATTCACGGACTACAAGCTCGATCGGTTTACCCGCTTCGTACGTTTTAATGCTCTCTAATGCAGTATTAAATTTCATAATTCTCCCTTAACGTAGCTTCCCAGCCATGTCACTTCATCGGCATGTTTCTGGATTAATGATTGAATTTTCGGCTCATCGATATGGCCGAAGAAATCGATAAAAAACCAATATCCGAAACCGTCATTGTCTCGGGACGGACGGCTTTCGATTTTACTGAGGTTGATGTCCGCATTGTTGAAATCTTCGAGAAAGTGGACCAACGCCCCCGCTTTTTGGGCATCTTTCAAACGGACCAGAATCGATGTTTTATCTTCGCCGCTGATACCGTTTTTAAAATCGCTGAGGATGAAAAACCGGGTGGCATTGTTATGGGTGTCTTCGATATTTTCAAACAAGGTCGGTACACCGTACAGTTTGGCTGCGATATGCGAACATATAGCTGCCGCTTCAGGATCTTTTGCCGCCAGAATAGCCGCTTTGGCTGTCGATTCTACCGGTATATGTTCAACCACATCCAAACCGTGTTCCGTTAAAAATTCGCGGCACTGCCCGAACCCTTTGTCTTTAGAATAAATCCGTTTGATATGGTGTATTTTTTCCGCTTTGGTCGCAAACGCCATATGAATCGGCATATAGAGCTCGGCAACGATTTTAACGCTGCTCTTGCCCAGCAGATCCAAAGTTTCACCGACTACGCCGTCACGGCTGTTTTCGATCGGAACCACCCCGAATTTGGCACGGCTGGCCTCGAGCGTTTTAAATACCGCTTCGATAGAACCGAGTGAGAGGTAATCGCTCATCGCTCCGAAACGCGATTCCGCCGCCTGATGGGTAAAGCTCCCCTCCGGTCCGAGATAGGCTATGCGTTCCGGGAGTTCGAGATTGCGGGCAACGGCAAAAATTTCCAAAAAGACCGCTTCGATCGCCTGGGAGTTAAGCAATCCTCCGGATGATTCGCTAATCTTCGTTAAACGGTCTATGATCGCTTTTTCCCGTTCCGGACGATAAATAGCCGAATTGCTCTCGTGTTTGATTTCACCGACACGCCGTACCACTTCCATCCGACGATTTAAAAGGTCTACGACCTCGTTGTCAATTTCATCAATCCGTGCTCTGCACTCTTCTAGACTTTTCATAAACTCTCCAATATCCCTTGCATATCAGGGTAGATTGCCGCAGGGTGCTCATCTTCTCTCAAAGATGGGATAATTTCATCGGCATTTCTGATTTTTCCGCTCAAAACAAATACCCCTCTCATCCCAAGCTTTTGGGCACCGATAAGATCGCCTTTTAGATCATCGCTGATGATTGTGACGTCACCGAAACGGGCATCCTCTTTTTGTTTTGCGAGACGCAAAAGCGCTTCTTCGAAAAAAGGGATACTCGGTTTTCCGACAACCGTATACGGTGTTGATGTCGCAAACTCAAGCATTTTCAAAATCGCCCCTACCCCGGGATAACGCTTATGATTTTTAACGTACAGCGTCGTTTCATGCATCCCTACCAATTCGGCGCCGGAGAGGAGAAACTCTATCATCTGTGCGTATTCATCCGCTAAAAAGTTCTCTTTGATCGCTACTAAAACCGTATCCGGAGAGGTATAATCAAGATAATACCCCATTGAACGGACGACATCCAAAAACGGTTCCGAGCCGTAGGCGGCTATTTTTTTGCTTTTGTCGATATGCCCTTCAAGCATCATCAACGGATCGAGATAATGCTCACGGGGGATATTCAATCCGATAGAATTCAAATATCCCAAAAACTCGTCGCTCGGGTTTTTAGTGCTGTTGGTAATCACCATGTAGGGGATATGATGCGTATTCAGGTAATCGATAAAAGCGACCGCACCACGGGTAGGGAGTTTGGTATTGTCTTCGATCAACGTCCCCTGCACATCAATAAAATACATCATCAATCCTACAGATATTCGCGTTCTAATGCGATCACGTCTTCGAAATTCTCACGTCGGCGGATCAGTCGCACATTCGCTCCTTCGACCGCTATTTCGGCTGAACGTCCGCGCGTGTTATAGTTGCTCCCCATTCCGAAACCGTAGGCACCGGCACTGTGGATAACGAGTAAATCGTTGTGTTCCATCGGAGGTAGAGGATAGTTTTTAGCCAAAAAGTCGCCGCTTTCGCATACCGGTCCCACGACATCGGCGATACTCTCTTCGCCGCTTTTGTCCAATGCTTCAATACGGTGGTACGCTTTGTACAGACTCGGACGGATCAGATCGTTCATCGCACCGTCCACCATGACAAAACGCTTTGCCCCGTTATTTTTCTCATACAGTACTTTGGTCAGAAAATAGCCCGCATTTGCCGTCAAAAAACGCCCCGGTTCACAGATGATCGTTACATCGATCCCTTTAAGGGCCGAGAGGATAGCCTGCGCATAATCGTACGGTTCAATCGTCGTTTCATTATCGTATCGTACCCCTAAACCGCCTCCGATATCGAAGAATTTTAGCTCAATATCGATTGCCTGAAGGGATCGAAGCAAATCGGCGACAATGACCGCCGCTTCATAGATCGGCTCGAGTTCGGTCAGCTGGCTTCCGATATGAAAATGGATTCCTACCGGATCAAGATGATCGGAGTTTTTCGCTTGGATATACATCCGTTTGGCCGCAACGATCTCAACACCGAATTTATTATCGTGCAATCCGGTCGAAATGTACGGATGGGTTTTCGGATCGATATTCGGGTTCACACGGATACTGATACGCGCTTTTGCACCCAATTCGCGTGCGATCATTTCAACCCGCCCGAGTTCCGCTTCGCTCTCTACATTGATATAGAGAATATCACTTTCAATCGCTTCTCGAATCTCATCGTCACGCTTGCCGACCCCGCTGAAAATAATACGGTATTTCGGCACACCCGCCATCAAAGCACGGCGCACTTCTCCGATAGAGACACAGTCTGCACCTGAACCGAGCTGTGCAAAATGTTTGACGACACTTAAATTGGAATTGGCTTTGACGGCATAGGCTAAAATCGATTTACGTCCCCGAAACGCCTCTTTTAACGATTCGAACTGCGTTTTCATCTTATCAAAATCATACACATACAAAGGGGTCCCGTATGTTTGTGCTAAAGCTTTAAAATCGATCACCTTAATCCTCTATTGATTAGTTTTGTCGCGATTTTACCCTAACTCTCCTTAGGGGATTTCCAAGTCGCCATACCATCACGATAAAGAGCAATCCGATCGGAAGAATAATGCCGATTTCGGGGGAAATCGTTTTATTATTAGAGAGTTCGCCGAACATAAATAAAAGCCCCCAAACCATCAATGTTGCCAAAATGGCACCGAAGCTAAACAGGGAAAGATTTAAAAAGCGGCTGCTGACCGGTGTATAGGTAAAAAAGATGACCATCAGCAAGGGGGCAAACCACGGAGTGATAAACATCCGGTACATACCGCTCATGATTTTGGCCACATCAACATTTTGATTTTTTAAGAGGGTCAGCGCTTCCAATCCGTCCGTAATCGTAAAATTGACTTTTCCCTCATACACCTGATCTAAAATTTTCGGCTTAAAATCACGGAGTACTTTTAAATTCTCTTTGTCTTCCGTTACGATCCCCAACCCTTTGAGATCAAAATCTTCCGGCGGACGCAGCATATGGGCCTTTTCAATATTCCAAAATCCATTACGATACACCGCTTCGCTGGCACTAAGAGCCTCTTTTAACTGCCCCTTTTCAAACGTAAAAATCCGAATATCCTCAGCTCGTTTACTGAGCGGATAAAGATTGCCGAAATAAATATAGTTTCCCTCATGGGTAAAAAAGAGATTGCTCGTAGGACGGATAAATTCGGAGGAATCGCGAAGGTTATCGGCAAATTCGTTGGCACGGGCGAAATTGGTTGCGTGCAATCCGATATAGATACTGATCAACAGCGTCGTCATGGTCAGAAAAGGGGCCAAAATTCGGGCTTTGGAATATCCGATCGAAAAATAGGCGACTAGTGCATTGGAACGTACCAATTCGACCAATGAGGCTATCATCGC